>DASZMQ010000001.1:0-232791 GCA_035551775.1 Mucilaginibacter sp.
GTGAAATGATGGCACAGATACAACAGGAAGACAGGCTTAACCTGGGGGCCCGGAAATTTAATATGTGGATATTTATATTCACCTCGTTTATGCTGTTTATGGCATTTATCAGTGCGTTTATCGTTTACAGCGGAGGCAGGGGCCATGCCTTAAATGTTGAAATGCCGCAGACGTTAACTTACAGCACTATTGTTATACTATTAAGCAGCATTGCGTTGTTTATGGCGTCGCGGGCGGCCAAAAGCCTGCAATTTGGCAAACAAAGGCTATTTTTATGGCTCACGTTTGGTTTGGGTATCTGCTTTTTTGCGTTGCAGATATACGCCTGCTATATTTTAACCTACCGCATGGGGATATACTTTATCAACCCCAACGCATCCCGCACATTTATATATGTATTTATCGGCATCCACTTACTGCACGTTTTTGCAGGCCTATTGGTATTAATCAATGTATTAGTGGCCAGTTATCGCAATATCCCACAGGTAAAGAATTTATTCAAAATGGAAATGGCATCTATTTTTTGGCATTTTCTCGATATTATATGGATTTGTCTGTATGTTTTTTTACTTTTGAACCAACATTAAAACAAACAACCCGGTACAAATGAGTACAGCAGTAACACAACCTGTTGATGAGGTAAAATCAACACCATGGTCTGGAGGCAGATCGCCTTTCGATGTAGAATATGGTAAACTGATGATGTGGTTTTTCCTTTTGTCAGATGCTTTCACATTCTCAACATTATTAATTTCATACGGCGCTTTACGTTTTAGTGCGCCTACGTGGCCGGCGCCTTCATTGGTGTTTCAATCATTCCCGGGCCTTATTGAACACGGCGCGCCGTTGGTGTTTGTGGGTTTAATGACGTTTATACTCATCATGAGTTCGGTTACCATGGTACTGGCAGTTGAAGCCGGCCATCGTAATTCAAAAAAAGAAGTAATTACCTGGATGTTATTTACCATTTTAGGCGGTTTGATGTTTTTAAGTTGCCAGGCCTTAGAATGGACACACCTGCATGGCGAAGGCTTTTGGTGGGGACATGTGCCCACAAAGGAAGTTATGGGAGAGTTTTTTAAAGCGGGCATTCCACTTTCGCAGCAAACCATGACATCGCACCAGTTTGCAAACTTGTTTTTTACCATCACCGGTTTCCACGGTTTCCACGTGTTCTCGGGTGTTATCATCAATATCGTTATCACCATCAACGTATTAATTGGCACATATGCTAAACGCGGCAGCTATTTAATGATCGAAAAAGTGGGCCTTTACTGGCACTTTGTAGACCTGGTTTGGGTATTCGTGTTTACTTTCTTTTATTTAGTTTAATTATACAATAGTATGTCATCAGAACCTACTCATACAGAAGCTCATGCCGAAGAGCATGAAGGAATGACCAAAAAACGTATCTGGAATGTTTTCTGGGTGTTAGTAGCCATAACAACCGTCGAATTTATCATCGCGCTTTATTTAGTGCCCATTGGAATTGGCGGACATAAAATGCATTACAGCACAGCCAACCCGATATATATCGTCTTGACTTTGGCTAAGGCTTTCTTTATCGTGGGTTACTTTATGCACCTGAAGTTTGAAAAAACAGGCCTGATATTCGCGATAATTGTGCCTGTATTATTCATTATCGGATTGATCCTGGTTCTTACCAACGAAAGCCATCACTGGATCGACCTGAGAATGTAATGCTATCTGTACGGGTAATAAAAAAATTAGTGATCCTGGTATTTATACTCATAATACCGGGATTTCTTTATTATTTACTGGTCAAGAAGGGTCAGAACCGGTACCATCCGCTGCCAATTTACGGGCACAAAACGCCGGCAAAAACATTCCATAAAGTGCGCGGGAAAGAAATACCGGATACGGTTTACCACACTTTAAGTGATTTTCATTTAACAGATCAAAACGGCAAGCCGGTTTCCTTCAAAACATTTGATGATAAGGTATTTGTAGTGAATTTTTTCTATACCCATTGCCCCACCGTTTGCAAAACCGTCAATAGCTTTATGGATAGCCTGGCCAGGAATTATGCAAAGGAAAAGATGGTGGATTTTGTAAGCATCACTGTCGACCCGAAAAATGATTCGGTAGCAGCTTTAAAGAAATACAGCGAACAATTTGCTGATCATGGCCCAAAATGGCTGTTCCTCGGAGGCGATACTGCAACCATTTACAACCTTGCCCGGAAAGGTTTCCTGGTGAACGCAGTGGATGCGGGAAACGGCAATTATATTTATTCTGACAAGATGATACTGATCGATACACACAAGCGCATAAGGGGATATTATGAAGGAGCGTCATTCACGGACGTTACCCGCCTGAATGATGAGATAAAAGTACTGGTGTATGAAGAAATACGTAACCGGGAGGAGCCATTGTATTAATTATGACTGATAGATTTATATTTCGTTTTGTAGCCGCAATATCCGTTTTCGTATTCGTCGTAGTATTGGTATTGAACAGGCATTTGATTCCGGCGCCCGCAACGATACCGGGCTTTGTACAGTACCTGCCAAAACTCAATGCTTTGTTGAATGGCACTTGCAGCATATTGCTTTTGATATCGCTTTATTTTATTATGCATAAGAATATTACGATGCATAAAAGGATCAATATTCTAACCTTTTGCTTGTCATCGTTGTTCCTGGTATCCTATATCTTATTCCACTATCTCAAACCGGAGACACTTTATGGTGATATTAATGGCGATGGGAAAGTTACTGATGCGGAAAAGGCCGCAACGGGATCGATAAGATATGTTTATTATGTTATTCTTACCTCACACATTATTCTTGCCGCAAGTGTTTTACCATTGATTTTATTGAGCTTCTATCGCGGCTTGAAGATGCAGGTTGAGAAGCATAAAAAACTGGTGAGATGGACGTTTCCGATTTGGCTGTATGTGACGATAACAGGCGTGATCGTTTACCTGATGATATCGCCTTATTATCACTTTTAAGAAAGACTCTGTGAACTCTGTGTCTTCTTTCTTTGTGAACTCTGAGGTTAATCCCGCACCACGGAGTTCACAGAGGGTTTCACAAAGTTCACAGAGTTATAACTTAATTCATTCTATTAAAATTCGAAGTTGAACATTCGATATTCGAAATTCTTTTAGGTAATTTTGCGCTATGAAAAGCATTAGAAGAATTTTGGTCCTTATCGCGTTTGGCCTTATGACCTTTGGTGCTGTGAGAGTGAATGCTCAATGCGCAGCATGCGCCGCGCAGGTGGAGTCGAATAACAAATCAGGAGCCAATACTACCAAGGGTCTCAATAACGGTATCATTTACCTGCTTGCTGCCCCTTATGTTGCAATAGCCATATTGGGCTTCGTTTGGTATAAAAAGTACCGGCGCAAGAACATTAACCTGAATGTTCCCCACGAAAAGCTGAACCTTAATTAACCAGGTACATCAGCTCATTTTTTATACTTTTTGGCTTTGCATTGGTTGAGCAATTTCGGATATTCACTTCGTATTTGCTCCACCCCGACTACCCGTACTAAACATGAGGATCTATCCTGAAACATTCGATTTTCTAAGAAATCTTGTTGAAAACAATAACCGCGATTGGTTTATGGCACATAAAGCTGACCATGATCGCGCGAAGGAAAATGTTATTGAATTTGCCGGTGAACTCATCAAAGAATTAAGCCAGATCGATCCCTCGCTTGACCGGAATCTCGATCCGAAAAAGGCCGTGATGCGCATCTATCGTGACATCCGTTTCAGTACCGACAAAACGCCTTACAAGAATAATTTTGCCATCGGGCGAATGACAACATCGGGTAACACCGTGTTGCACGTGGGCTATTACATGCACATTCAGCCTGGTGGTTCATTTGTGGCCGGGGGTAGTTGGATGCCTGAAGCGGACCAATTGAAAAAGATACGTCAGGAGATCGATTACAACGCTGCCGAACTGAAGAAGATCATCGATGCGCCTGAATTCAAAAAGCTGTTTGGCGAGTTCAGGAACCAGGAACAGCTGAAAACCGTTCCGCAAGGTTACAGCCCTGACAACGAGAATATTGCTTTGCTTAAGTTGAAATGCTTTGTTGCTGAAACCGGCTTCACAGATAAGGAAATGCAAAAAGAAGGGATAGTGCAGCGTATAGCCGAAGTTTGCAGCAAGATATACCCTTTGAATATTTTCTTAAAAAATGCAGTTTCATAATACCTACATAACTCCTCAAACCATGAAAATCAAACATTACATCCTGGCAGGCGTGCTGTGCACCACGTTGCATTCCTGCATCGCACCAAAGAAATACAAAGCTGCGATAGCCGAACGCGACTCCTTGTCGGTCCGTACCACGCATCTCGAGGCACAGGTTTCGGCGCTGGAGGCGGACACCGCGCACCTGCATCACCAGATGGCCGATTTGCAGAACAGCTACAATACGCTCAATTCCAACTATAATAAGCTGAATGATAATTTCAGTAACAGTTCGACGAAGGTTACCCAGCTTTCGACCGACTTGCAGCAGCGCGAACAGCGCCTGAAGGAAGTGGAAGAAGCTCTAAAGAAACGGGATGCCGCCACTGCCGCGCTGAAAGATAAGCTGCAGCAGGCATTGCTCGGGTTCCAGAACAGCGGGCTTACAGTGGATATCCGGGATGGAAAAGTGTACGTTTCGCTTGCTGATAAATTGCTTTTCCCAACGGCCAGCATTACTATCGATCAGCACGGCAAGGATGCATTGACACAATTGGCGACTGTGCTGAATAAAGAGCCGGACATTAATATCGCGGTTGAAGGGCATACTGATACCAAAAAGGTGCACAACCTGGGACAGATAAAAGACAACTGGGATCTGAGTGTATTGCGTGCAACATCGGTAGTGCGCTTCCTCACCGACGCCCCTCAGAATGTCGACCCTCACAGGCTGACAGCAACGGGCAAAAGCGAATTTCAACCGGTTGATACCGGGGAGACGCCGGATGCCCTTGCCAAAAACAGGCGCATCGAGATCGTGCTGACGCCGAAGCTGGATGAGCTTTACAACCTGATCAAGCAATAATTTATGGGCTCCTGAACAAGGGGCTTTTTTGTTTTGTTACCCTGGAAAACGCTCAATGAAAACATACGCTATCATTTCTGATATACATGGCAATTCACTGGCACTGCGTACAGTACTGAATGATATTAAATTGCGGGGTATTGAAGACATCATCAACCTCGGCGATCATTTCTTCGGTGCGCTTGAACCGGAGAAAACGGCAAGCATACTGCGCGAACACCCGATGTTGTGCATCAGCGGCAATACAGATCGTGAGATACTGCAAAGTATCGACAGCAACTTCACCAAAGATGGTATGGACAGGGTTAAGGCCGATCTTTCACAGCAGAGCATATTCTGGCTGAGGAAGCTGCCTAAAACCGCAGCCCATGACGGCTTATTCTTTATATGTCATGGCACCCCTGAAAGTGACGATGAATACCTGCTGGAGAAGGTAACCGCGAACGGGGTATTCGTACATAATGACGAGGATCTGGTCGGGCGAACTAAGCAGATCAAAGAACGCATCATTCTTTGCGGGCACTCCCACGTGAACAGGGTGATCTATTTGTCAAATGACAAGATCATCCTCAATCCCGGGAGCGTGGGCCTGCCGGCTTACCTTGGCACCGGCGAGCATCGTTTTGCGATGGAATCCAATACCCCTCATGCGAAGTATGCTATTGTACAGGCTGATGGAGATGATATTGGCATCGAACAGGTGTTAGTTGCTTACGATTGGCGCAAAGCATCTGAAAATGCGCGCAAAAACGGCAACGAAAAATGGGCGGAGTTCTTATTGTACGGCAGGATGCCGAAGGATTTGCGGGTTTAGTCCGAAAGTCCGGAAGTCCGAAAGAATGAACATTCAATAATTTCAGCATACTCTGTCTTGCGGACTTTCGGACTACAAATCCACCCCCTCCATCAGCGTATGGAACAATGCGAAACGCTCTTCGAATCGCACATTGTGGGCTGCATGGATGGCTTCCATCTGCTTATAATAAAAATCGCTGTAGCGTTCTACCGAAGTGGTTTGAAATTGCAGGCAATAGGTGATTCCTTCGTTCGGCGAATCCAGTACCGTGTATAATTTGTAGCCATCAAATGAGCCTGTCCCCAATACGGATGGGATATGATTATCCCTGATCCATCGCAGCCAGTCGTCAACTATGGCGTCGTCGATTATGAAAGTTTCGTTATAAATAAGCATCGGGTAAAAGTAGGGATTTAGAGTCAAGAACCAAGAGTTAAGAGCCAAGACAAATCATCTTGATTCCTGGCTCTTGATTCTTGGTTCTAATCTCAGGATTCTCCTGTCGGTTTATCTCCGCGCAGCAGTCTGAACCGTTTGCGCGCCTCGTTGATGTACAAGCTGCCCGGATAATCGGTGATAATTTTCTGGTAGTATGCTTTGGCCTTTTCTTTATCGTTCAGCCTGTTCTCGTACAGGTCGCCGAGCATGAACACAGCATCATCAGCCCAAAGGTTGAAGGGGTGCTCCTCGGCGATTTTCTTTAGCGGAATAATCGCATCGGCGTAATTCTTTTGCTGGATGAGGATGCGCGCTTTCGCCATCAAAATATCGTCGCTGAGGTTGTTGCCGGGATATTTTACGCCGATACTATCCAGTATAGCAACCGCCTTTTCAGGTTGTTCGGCGTAGATCTGCATATCGGCGCGGGCAAACATTTTCAGCGCTGCGCCGCTGGTATCCGCTGCGAGATTCTCAGTGATCATTATCGACAGGTTGAGCGCGTCGTTCGCAATCAGCTCCGAGGTAGCGGCTTTGAGTACATCCAACTGTCCTTTGGCCCAGGTAAAATCGCCGAAGTAATAAGCCAGTTTAGCGTCCCTGAATTTCGCCTCCTGCGATACCGCGCTGCCCGGATGATTGGTTTCCACCTGTTCATACAACAAGGTAGCTTCCCAGCGCCGGCCATTAAGCATATACACATCTCCAAGGTCGAGCTTGCAGGATGCTAAAAGTCCTGCTTTGATATCAGGCACTGCAACAGCTTCTTCCAGCAGCTTTTGAGCCTCATCGTATTTATGAAGTTTGAAGGCCTCGAGTTTGGCCAGCCGCTGCATGGCAAAAACAGTTCCCGCCGTTTTACCGAATTCGCTGAGCAGATCGTTATAGTCCTTTTCCAGGCTTAGCAGGTCGGCATCGGTGTATTTGCCCGAAGTAACCAGCAGGTTTTTGGTATTGATCAGGTCGATCTTGGCTGAAATATAAAGCGGGTGGTCCTTGCCTTTGCTGATAATGTATTCATAACCGCGAATAGCGGCATCATAAGCCCCATCCGAAACCAGCGTTTGGCACAGCTCATAAATGCCGTTACCATCATCATTCTGGCGGCGGTTCAGCGCCAGCGCCTGGTTCAGCGCCTGGTCATAATCCTTTTGCTGCAGGAAATCCCATACCAGCATATCTACATAAATAGTTTGCTGCGGGTCCTTTTGAATACGTTGGTAAAGCGCCGCCTTCAGCATATCATAGTCCGGAGGTCCCTCGAAGGTTGTCGACAGGGTATTTTCGGCCTGGGCCGCGAATGTCGGATTATCGGGCAGAAAATTCAGGTATTCTCCAACCAGTCCGGCTTTATCCCGCTTGAAACGATAGAGATTGATCAGTTCAAATGCATACAATTTGTCGTTGTTCAGCAGCTTGCGCCCCTGCAAAAATATTTTGATCGCGTAGTCGGTGTTCTCCGCCTGGTAAAATTGCGATGCAAGGCTATTGATCACACCTGGATCGGCCGGAAGGTTTTTGATCAGTTCGTCGTATATCTCATTGGCCTTGTCTATATCGCCCTTTTGTGTATAGATGCGCCCCAGTGTGACCGAATAGCGATAATCTCCCGGATGTTTGCGCTCCATTTTTTTGGTGACGTTTTCCGCATCATCAAATTTTTTGAGCGCCAGCAGCGTAGTAATATAGTAGGGATAATAAGTATCATTATCCTGCTTATAAAGCTTCTGGTAAAGCTCGAGGGCTTTTTGTTGCTCGCCATTGGCGGCAAACTGACGTGCAAGCGCAAAATCATCGCCTTGCGCAAATAATAGTGTAACTGCAAAAAACTGGAGGAAAATGATCAGAGCCGCCTTCTTCATCTTATCAAAAATAAAAAATTATCGTATTATCGTGTTGCTTATATCGCTACAATATAACGCTGCAAAGCGGTAAAATTGTAGTGACATTTTGTTTGCGTAACCTAATTTATTTAAGTTTAACCTAATGGTACCTTACCATTTTGCTGCTAAAATGTTAAACAGAACACGCATATGGCTTTTTGCGGTGCTGCTTTTTACCATGGGTTCGTGTAAGGAACACAAGGTGAGACAGATACCGATAAGTGATTTTTTCAAAACGCCTGAAGAAAGTATTTTTCGCATTTCTCCCGACGGGAAATATATATCCTATACCAAACCTTACAAAGGTCAACAAAACCTTTTCATCAGGTCGTTGGCCGATGGGAAGGAGAAGGTGGCCACGACCTTTACCGATTATCCCGTGCGCGATTACTCCTGGACCTACAGTAACCAGATCGTTTTTATCCAGGATATTGTGGCAACGGACCAATTTAAGCTGTTCGCATTGGATTTGAATACATTAGAGACGCGTGAGGTATTGTCGATACAGAAAGGGCGGATACGGCTGCTGAATAACCGCAACAAACAAGAGCCTGATATCGTGACGCTGAGCATGAACAAGCGTGACCCGGCCAACTTTGATATCTACCGGCTGAACATCCGTACCGGCGATCTCAAAATGTATTTACTCAACCCCGGGAACATAACGGAATGGTTCCCTGATGATGACGGTAAAATACGCCTGGTCAAATCGTCTGACGGTGTGGACGAGACGATATTGTTCCGTCCGGATGATCACTCGCCTTTCAAACCTATTATCCGTAATAATTTCAGGGACAGGGTTGAGCCTGTAGCCTTTACCGGCGAAAAGGATAATTTCTACGCTCTATCGAATGTTAGCCAGGACAAAGCCGCACTTGTTGAGATCGACGGGTCAACGGGAAAGGAAATTAAAAGGGTATTGAGCTGCGATAAAGCCGATATATTGCGTATCGACTATTCAAGAAATAAACGCAGGCTTGAATTGGCCAATTGTGAAGAAGAAAAGCCGAGGAAAATGTTTTTGAATAACGATATCAAAACAATATATGATAGTCTTTCGCACAAATTCGCCGGGAGCGAGATCAATATTGTGAGCCGCGATACTGCGGAAGATAAGTTCGTTATTTTCACTTATACCGACCGTAACCCGGGCACTTATTATTTATACGAAACTGCTGGGGGCAAGTTGACCAAGCTTGGCGATATCAATTCGAGCATTAAGCCGGAGGAACTGTGCGATATGAAGCCGGTTTCATTTAAGGCGCGGGACGGGTTGCTTATCAATGGTTACCTGACGCTGCCACAGGGATCGAAAATAACCGATCTGCCTGTTGTGGTAATGCCCCACGACCAGCCCTGGCGTACGCGCGATACCTGGCGATATATTGACGAAGTACAGTTCCTGGCGAACCGGGGTTACGCCGTTTTCCAGGTGAATTACCGCGGATCGGGCGGGTACGGAAAAGCCTTCAACGCGGCTGGTTTCAAACAGGCCGGGGGCAAGATACAGGATGACATCACCGATGGCGTGAAATGGCTTATTGATCAAAAAATTGCCGACCCGAAAAAGATCGCGATCTATGGCGGCGGTTTTGGAGGATTTTGTGCCCTGTACAGTGTTTCGGCGCATCCCGAGCTCTACAATTGTGCCGTTGTGCAATATGGGCTGATCAATTTCTTCACTTATATCAAGGATGTTCCGCCTTATGTGAAACCCCGGCTGCAGATGATCTACGAGATGATCGGGAACCCTGAGACGGATGCGGAACGGCTCCGGGCCATATCACCGGTATTCCACACGGATAAGATAAAGGCCCCATTGTTGATATTCCAGGGTGCACGGGATGAGCGGGCCAACATCAGCGAGCTGAACCAGTTTGTACGTGAATTGAAAAAACAAGGCGTTCCGGTAACCTATGTTCTAAAGCCGAACGAACGGACAGTTTTCAGGAACGAACGGAACAGGGTGGAGATGTATGAGCAGATAGAAAAGTTCCTGGATAATAATATGCGGGTTAAACGTTAATACCCTGCGGCATGCAGCAAAATAACAATGTTTACCGGAAGAATTTTGTACTGATCATAGCGTTTTTGATACTCATATCAGTTACGTTCATCATAGCGCTTTTCGTTACCTATAACCTCACAGAAAAATACGTCGAAAATGAGTTTAATTCGAAAAACAGCGATGTATTAGAGCAAACCACGAAGCCCTATAATGATTTTTTCTACAGTACTATTCCCCAGATCACCTATTACGAAGGTTTACTTGATTCAGCATCTGCCGCAAAATATTCCGACTCGGTATTTAGAATCTTTCATTTTGTAAAGCATACTACATTTTACGCGATCGAGATAGCCGCTCCTACAGCAACAGACCCTGGCGACCTGGACGTAAGGGTGAAAGCTATTTATGAATTTTCGCCGAAAAACGGACATGTCCTGGGTTCAAGGAAAACCAGCGCTTCAGATTACAGCGATTTTGAGATGATGTCCGCCCGGCTGAAAACATTTGTTGCGGAAGCGGATACCGCGCGCGAGCCAACACAGGATCAGAAATTCAAAACGTTTTACGATATCGGGCCCGAAAAGATCATCTACCTGAATATACCGCGGCGCGAGGATATTAAGCATTACCAGGACTTACTGAAAGATATTCACAGCAACGCGGTTTATAGTCAGGACATAATGAGTTTTACGCTCGACACATCTGGGTTGAAGGTGAAGAATACACACGCGGAATTGTATAAGAATGTATCGATAAGGCAGGTTGTTTACGATCCGATCGATAATGATAATACAAATATTGTTGCAGAGTCTTCCTTCCCGGGGGCCTTTTCGAACTATAAGTTGTACTTCACATCGCCGCACGACTACCTGAATGCGGAGGTCAACCGGCGCTTTATGCCGATAGGTGCTATGGTGCTGCTCATCTACGCTTTCCTGATCCTGATCGGCTGGCTCATTTACCGCAACATGAACGTGAACCTGCGTCTCTTCAAGCTGCAATACGATTTCATCAATAATTTCACGCACGAGTTCAAAACACCCGTTAGCGTGATCAAAATAGCTGGGTCGAACCTGCGGAGCGACGCAGACCTAAGTGACAAGCAAAGACGGCACTATGGAAAAATACTTGATGAGGAGGCTGACAGGCTGAACGACCTTATGAATACACTGCTATCGTTCACGCAATTGGAGAACAATGCTATTAAAGCCAAAAAGGAAGAGATAGTGATTGAAGATTTTATAAAGGGTTATATCGACACCTTTAAAATAAAATATCCGGATTTCAAAATAAACTATAGCGTACACGGCCCAGTCAAATTTTATACCGACCCGGTTCTACTGGGCAGCCTTTTTCAGAACTTAATGGAGAATGCCTACAAGTATTCGAACCCAAGGCGGAAGGAGCTGGCTATTAGCGCGAAGAAAGCAAAGAAAGATATTGTTTTTTCATTTGCCGACAAGGGGATAGGCATAGCAAAAGAAGAAATAACTCATATATTTAAAAAATTTTACAAGGTTGAGAACCAATATAACCAACATGGCAGCGCCGGGCTTGGGCTCGCGTTCTGCAAAGAGTTGGTTAACTTTATGGAAGGGGATATAACCGTTAACTCAAAAATGAACGAAGGCTCGGAGTTCATTGTCACATTGCCCTATGAAGCAGCCGAGTAAAGGAGACCTGAAAACTATGGACAAGGAAATAAAAATAGCGCTGGTTGAAGACGACGAAAACCTGCGTTTCCTGGTAGGCGAACGCCTGCAATCGGAAGGGTACAAAGTACTTGAAGCTGATAATGGCGAAGATGCCGAAACGATGATATTGGCTGAGCAGCCGCATATCGTGTTACTCGACTGGATGCTGCCGGGCAAACCCGGGGCTGACGTATGCAACTCGATCCGTGAAAAAGGGTTTGACAAACTGGTGATCATGATGACAGCCAAGGCGCAGGATGTGGACAAGATCGAGGCGTATAACTTTGGTGTATCCGATTATATCACCAAGCCTTTCAATATGGATGTGCTAGTAGCGCTGATCGATAACAAGATCAAGTTTTCGCTGAATAGCGACAAATCTGAATCATATAGGTTCGCCAACATGGAACATCATCCCAACATGCACCTGTTGATCAGGGATGGAAAGAAAGTCGAACTCACTATTTTGGAGAACCGCATCCTGCTTTATTTCCTGAAAAACAAGAATAAGGTGATCAACCGCGAGGAGCTGATGATGGAAGTGTGGGGTTACAACGCCGATGTAAATACGCGCACCCTGGATATGCATATCGTTCGCCTGCGCAAGAAGATCGAAAACAACCCGGATTCGCCGCAGTACCTGCAAACGGTGAGGGGTATAGGGTATAAGTTTGCTTATGAATAATGAGGTCTGAGGTCGGACGACCGAAGTCTGATTAGCTTTTTCGATAGGCAACGGACAAGATAAAGTCTCCAAAAAAGGAGGCTTTATCTATTTCCAGGTAGCGGTATCGCTCAAAAGTATTCCAGATATCCGGCAGGTGATTTGCTTCTATTCCGCATATAGCCCGGAAGAATAAAAACATGGATCTGAGTATTACTTTTTGCCACCATTTCCCGGTTAGCCGGAAATCGGCATTCAACCATAAGCCGCCTGGCTTTAGCGCTGAGTGAATATGCGAAAATATTTTTTGAAAATTCTCTTCAATAAAATTGTCGAAAAGGAAGGGTGTGATCACTACGTCAAAATCATTACGCAGCGAAACATTTTCAACTGGTTCATTGATAAAGACTATTTCGTTATTCCCGGCCTTTCTTTTTCGCGATAGCATGACCATTTTTGGCGCCACTTCGATATAAGTAATAACGAGGCCTGAGGGATGAATTTTTGCGATCTCCTCAAGTATCCACCCGGTGCCTCCGCCAACAATAAGTATCCTGCTTTTGGCCGGAACGAACTTCAACAGGTAAACCTGCGACTGCACCAATGCCTTGCCGTAGATCAGTTTCGACAGGCGGTCATAAAACCAGGCGGAATTGTTGTAATTGGCGGCCATGATGGTTGCAGCGGTAAAATAAAAGTATTGTTACTATATTTATTGCAACCAGCTCAAATTAAAGCTATGAAAGCACTTTTTACCTTCCTTCTGCTATTTATTGCGTATTCCTCATTCGCTCAGCAAAATACATCCGAGGACAAATACAGCAAACAGGATGTGATGATACCTATGCGCGACGGTGTAAAACTGCACGCGGTTATTTTTATACCTAAAGATCAACATGAACCGTTGCCTTTCCTGATGCTGCGTACGCCTTACGGCGTGGACAAATACCCCAGCCCAGAGAAGATGGCCTACGTACGGGACATGGCCGAGGATGGCTACATATTTGTTTTTGAGGATATCCGCGGCAGGTATAAATCTGAAGGGAAATACGAGATGTCGCGCATGAGCCGTGACAAAAAGGACCCCAAGGCTGTCGATGAGGCCAGCGATACTTACGACACCGTCGACTGGCTGCTGAAAAACATACCTAACAACAACGGCAAGGCAGGTGAATATGGTATTTCTTACGATGGCTGGACCAGCATCATAGCGGCGAGTGACCCGCATCCTGCTATGGTAGCGGTATCGGAACAGGCCACGCCTTCAGATATGTTTATGAACGACGATCTGCACCACAATGGCGCCTTCCGTTTGAGCTATGCTTTTGAATATGCTTTCATGGAAGAGATATCCAAAACCGATTCGCTGTTCCAGTTCGGAAATTATGATACCTATAATTGGTATTTGAAATTAGGGCCGCTGTCGAACATCAACGGTAAGTACGTGCATGGTAAGCTCCCCAGCTGGAACTCTTATGTTGATCATCCCAATTATGATGATTTTTGGAAGAGGCAATCGCTGCATTTCAGGCTCGATTCGCCAAAAGTGGCTATCCAGCATGTGAGCGGTTGGTGGGACCAGGAGGATATGGTGGGTCCGCAGGATGCTTATAAATATTTGGAGAAGAACGACAGGCACAACCGCAATTTTATCGTGATCGGTCCATGGCGGCACGGCGGCTGGGCCGGCGGCGATGGCAGCAGTCTGGGCAATATCAAATTCGATGATCAAAAGACAGGCGTTTACTTCCGCAAGGAAATTCAGGCCAAATGGTTTGCATGGTACCTGAAAGGCAAAGGCGATGGTAATTTCGCTGAGGCGATCACTTTCCAGACAGGTTCGAACCAATGGAAGAATTACAGCAAATGGCCGCCGAAGGAATCGAAAGTGAAGAATATCTATTTCCATTCGAACGGCAAGCTTTCATTCGAAGCGCCTGCAGCTACTGAAAGCAAACAGTTTGACAGTTATGTTTCCGATCCTGCAAAACCGGTTCCCTATCGCGAGAGACCCGTGGAAGAAACATACGGGCCCGGCTCGCGCTGGTTTTTCTGGCTGACAGACGATCAGCGGTTTGCGGAAAACCGCCAGGACGTTTTGACCTGGCAAACCGATACGCTAACGCAGGATATAACGGTAACCGGAAACCTGTTAGCCAAAATCTACGCAGCTACAAGTGGTACGGATGCCGACTGGGTGGTGAAACTGATAGACGTTTACCCTCAACAATATAAGAAGGAGCTTAAAATGTCGGGCTATGAGCTGATGATAGCCGCAGACGTTTTCCGCGGCAGGTTCAGGAAGAGCTTTGAACATCCCGAGCCGATGACGCCGAATAAAGCAGAACTGTATACTATCGACCTGCACGGTATCGATCATGTGTTCAAAAAGGGGCACCGGATCATGGTTCAAGTGCAGAGCACGTGGTTCCCGATCATAGACAGGAACCCGCAGAAGTATATGCCCAATATTTTTAAGGCAGAGGAAAGCGATTACCAAAAGGCTACTGAGATGATCTATCATTCGGCAAATGCGGCATCATGCATTAGTTTGCCGGTGGTGGAATAGAAATGCTCCGTAGGAGCAACAGGTCGGTAGTAATAGAGATTTCAGTTTTTTGCTCCATAGGAGCAACAGGTCGGTAGAAAAAATAATTAATATATTTATTTGCCCCGTAGGGGCAAAACCTTGTCCGATGATATGTCTAACACCTACACCCAAATTCATATCCAATGCGTATTTGCGGTCAAATTCCGTAATTCGGTGATACAACAAAGCTGGAAAGAAAGGCTTCACCAATATATTACGGGAATTATGCGGAATAATGGGCACAAAATGATCGCTATAAATAGCATGCCGGACCATTTGCATATTTTCTTTGGATTTCGACCTAACCAATCTCTTTCCGACCTAATGCGAATTGTTAAGGGAGAATCATCGGAGTGGATCAATAAGGAAAAATTTACACAATCAACATTCAGATGGCAGGAAGGATATGGTGCTTTTTCATATAGTCGGTCGCAAATCAAAGCCGTCGCCGAATATGTTGAGAATCAGGAGACGCATCATCGCAAAAGAACTTTTTTGGAGGAATACAAGCTTTTCCTGGACCAATTTGAGGTCGAATACGACGAGCAATATATTTTTAGACCGCTCGAATAAGTGTTGCCCCTACGGGGCAAAGGGATATTGGTTATTTTGCTACCGACCAATCACCCCTACGGGGTGGTCTTAATTAAGTGGAAATGCGAAAGTTAAAGAAAGAAGAATATGATCTAATTCTATTCTTAATCAAAGACAAGCCAAATAGTGAGCACATCATAGCGGAGTTGTCAGATGTATTTGTCGAAGAAATGAATGATGGCGGGATGGGAAGTTTAGAATTTTTAAATAAAGAAAGGGCTGGTAGAAAATATGGGCCGACAATGGCACAAATCCAATTGCCGGACAATGATGGAATTCCACTTCTTATCTCGGTAGATTTAGACAAGGATGGGGATATATTCGAACTGGATGTATGGAAATGTGATTTTTCCAAGCTAATACAATTTCCCCTCCCGCCTTATAATCCTTTATAATGATTCCCTTTCAGATGGATTTGCTTAAATAGTTAAATCCTATTACAAAGGCATATTGCACAATCAGCACACCATCCAAATAAAAGAAATAATAATACTCATTCTTTTCCCACCTGGAGCGGAAAATGAGCCAACCCGTGAGGATGATGCTTAGTGCCAATGCAAAGAAATCGGTATTGAAGCCATTGTTTCTGAATAAGAATAGCAGCACCAGGTATGCGGCCAATAATAGCTGGCAGAATAAGTAGGCATTCTTTTCGCCCCAGGCAACGGGTATGGTTTTCAGGCCAAATTGCCTGTCCTCGAACAGGTCGCGGATGTCAAATGGGATAGCTATTGCGGCGATGAACAGGAACCTTTTGGCGATAAGCAGCGTGGCATCGCGGAATGATATGATCGCCTGGTATTTTGCCTGAGCCTCCAACACGGGTAGCAGTACGATACTTAGGGTCCATACCAGCGTAATGAGAAATAATTTTAGGCCGGGGATATTTCTCAATCCAAACTTCCTTTCGCCGATGGCAAATAATGGAAGTCCGTATGCAAACGAAAGTATCGCGAGAAAGATGAGCAGTATTTTGGACGAAAGCGAGATGAGAAAGAACAGCGGTACAAGCGATAGCATCGCGACTATCGTCAGCGTCACCATCAGTCTGTAATGGGAGAAAAACCATCGGACGCGTTTTTGAGGAGAGCGTTCGGGGTGTTTGGGCCGGGTGATCAGAATGCAGAAATTGTAAATGCCCAATGTAGAGGTGAACAGCAGTCCGAGAACAGGGTACACCGGCTTTGAACCGATGAGATAGAAAGTGAGCAATCCCTGGGCGACTGCGCACAATCCCATAAAAATATTGCTGAAAAGCAGGAGATCGAGCACGGGCAATAAGATCTTTCTCATTGGCAAATGAAAAATGCCCTTGCTCCCGCTGCTAAGCCTGTTTTTGCAGTGACGGATCGGCCGAGGCTTTCAGCGTAAATATCGTGATCTCGGGCAATATTCCAAGCCTGCCCGGGTAGCCCAAAAAGCCATATCCAACGTTGACATATAATTGCTGGTGCCTTTCACGGTACAAACCGGCCCATTCTTTATAAATGTAGCGGATCGGGCTCCATTGGAAGTCTTTGGTCCGAACGCCAAACTGCATCCCATGTGTATGCCCGGCGAACATCACGTCGATTTCAGGGTGGTCTAATACCTGTGCCCGCCAGTGTGATGGGTCGTGCGAAAGCAATAGTTTTACGGGCAGGTCTTCGGTGTCTTTCATTGCCAGGTCTAAACGGCCGCGGTTGGGGAACCTATTTACCGCACCCCAGTTTTCCACGCCGAGAATGCCTATCTCTTCGCCATTTACCTTCAAGCGGCGGTGATCGTTGCGGAGCAGATCCCAGCCCATATTTTTGTGCGTGTCCAGCAGGTACTGGAAATTTCGTTGCGCCCACTTTTCATTTGGCCAGTCAAGGTAGTCACCGTAATCATGGTTCCCAAGCGAAGAAAAAACTCCGAGCGGGGCCTTTACCCTGGCGAAAATATCCTGGTAATCACGCATTTCATGTGAATATACATTCACCAGGTCACCCGTAAAGAATATCAGGTCCGGTTTTTCGCGAAGCAGCATATCGACGCCCCCTGTAACCGCTTTTTTATTGTAGAAACTGCCCGAATGGATATCTGATATTTGCCCCAGCTTCAACCCGTCGAAAGCCTTGGGCAGGTTGGGCAGATAAAGCGTTTGGCGATGCACCCGGTAATCATAAGCGCCGGACACCATGCCAAAGACCATCCCGCCTATCGGTGCAGCAGCTACCAGCAAACCTGCTTTCATTAAAAATTCTGAACGCGGTATAGCATCTGGCGACGGAGTCTTTTCAGCGGGCAGCGTTTCCGGATGAATTTGCTTCCTGCGTTTGATCCATCGCCGCAGGTCATCAGCCAGCATAAAAATCAGGAACAAAGCCTTTACTGATACAAACAAAAAGAAAACAAGCAGGAAAACCGACCGGATGGCCAAGCCAGTCCTGTCAAACATACTGACGAACAGGCCCCCGGTAATAAATACCGACAATGACCAATAAAGGGTCGAGAAATTTTTGGTGCGCGAAAACTTCCATTTATGAAGTGCGATGCGCAAGCCCTTGATAAGATAAATATCAACCGCAAGGACGATGCATCCTATGAGAATAATAGAAAAAGCCTGTTGCATTAAATTAATTAGTAGCGATCGTCATCTATATCCAGGTCGTCATCGGGTTCCAGGTTGAACAGGCTGTTGAACATGTCCGAAAAGGCAAAGCCGTTATCGAGGAAACCTTTGTTGAGTTGTGAAAATTCTGCCAGTCCGTGTAGTACGAATTCCATCAGCAAAAGTTGCTGGTTGGCGTTCAGGTTGGGATGGAATTTCTTCACAAGCTCTTTTAACCCGGGAACTAAATTAAGCGCTTTTTTATAGTTATCAAACGAAAGATCGTCATTTAGCTGAACGGTGTTGCTGTCACCAAACCAGGCCACGACCTCGGCATAGGGATTGGGAGCTTTTGACTTCTTTGCTTTTTCGGGATCAGGGAAGAACTGCAGCATTAGCGTCCTTACCGACTTTCCGATAAGCATATTGGCCACCTTGGCCGGACCCTCCAGTTCGCCTTCATACACCAATTCTATCTTACCTGTAATTGCGGGTATTACGCCTAAAAAGTCTGTTATGCGAACGAACGTCGACGATTCCTTGTTGATGATCATGCGCCTCTCGGCGTTGCTCACCAGGTTTTCGTAAGCAGAGATGGTAAGCCTTGCCGATACGCCCGACTTCTTGTCGATATACTCTGAGTTGCGCGCTTCAAAGGCGATCTGCTCCACCAGATCTTTTACCAACCCATCCACTTCGACCGAAGTCTTTTGTTCAGGCGAAAGTGATGCTTCCTGCTGGGTGATCTTGCGTGAAACTTCTATCGAACGCGGATAGTGCGTCAATATCTGGCTCTCGATACGATCCTTCAAGGGGGTAACGATTGAGCCGCGGTTGGTATAATCTTCAGGGTTGGCAGTGAATACAAACTGAATATCTAAAGGTAATCTTAGCTTGAAACCACGTATCTGGATATCCTTTTCCTGTAAGATATTGAACAATGAAACCTGGATCCGCGCCTGCAGGTCGGGTAATTCATTGATCACAAAGATACCCCTGTGTGCGCGTGGGATCAATCCAAAATGGATCACCCTTTCATCCGAATAATGCAGCTTCATGGTAGCTGCCTTGATAGGGTCTACATCACCTATCAGGTCGGCAACGGTAACATCCGGCGTTGCAAGCTTTTCGGTATAGCGCTCTGAACGGTGCAGCCAGGCTATCGGTGTGTCGTCGCCTTTTTCTGCAATTTCATTGCGTCCGTACCAGGAAATCGGGTTGTAAGGATCGTCATATAATTCAGAGCCTTCGATGTATGGAATATATTCGTCCAGCAGGTTTACCATCAGCCGGGCAATGCGTGTTTTGGCCTGTCCGCGCAAACCTAACAACAGAATGTTGTGCCTTGATAAAATAGCAGTCTGCAGGTCGGGAATAACAGTGTCCTCAAAACCGATGATGCCTTCAAAACCACCTTCCTGCTTTTGCAGTTGCTGGATCAGGTTCTTTCGCAACTCGTCTTTAACGGGAATACTTTTGTAGTCGGACTTCTTTAATTCGCTCAGGGTTCTTATATCTGTTTTTTTAGCCATTAGTCAATTTCAATTAATCAATACAATCTGCACATCTGCATATTCGCATCCCGATAGCTATCGGGACACATTATCTTACGGTTCTTCTCCTGTTCCTGATGTAATCCTCGAAGATGTATTCACCTAAACCATTCAGCGAGCTGTAAAAAGCTTTACCACCGTTGGTCTCGGTAAATTTACGTACAAACTGCTGCAGGTAGGGGTCCTTCGCAATCATAAACGTAGTAATCGGAATTTTCAGACGCTTGCATTGCGCCGCCATATTCAGCGTTTTGTTCACCACTTTCCGGTCGAGGCCTATGCTATTCTTATAATAACGTGTCCCTTCCTTCAGGCATGTGGGCTTACCGTCGGTGATCATAAATATCTGCTTGTTGTGCGTCTTGCGGCGGCGAAGCAAATCGGTTGCCAATTCCAGCCCGGCGTACGTATTGGTGTGGTACGGACCTACTTGTAAATAGGGCAAATCTTTTAGCGCTATCGGCCAGGCATCATTGCCGAATACCACGATATCCAACGTGTCTTTCGGATATTTGGTGCGGATCAACTCAGCCAGCGCCATTGCAACTTTCTTTGCCGGGGTGATGCGGTCCTCGCCATACAGGATCATCGAATGCGAAATATCGATCATCAGCACCGTAGAGGTGAGCGTTTTATAATCCATCTCCTCCACTTCCAGGTCGCGTTCGGTCATCATGAAATCGTTGATGCCATGGTTGATCTGCGCATTGTGGATGGACTGTGTAATATCTATCTGCTCCAGGCTGTCGCCGAATTCGTATTCGCGCCTTTCAGAATTTTTTTCTTCACCCTGACCCGATTGCGGCGAGCGGTGGTTGCCCTTGCCCGATTTTTTCAGTTTACCGAATATTTCCTCCAGCGCGGACTGGCGAATACTCTGCTCTGTTTTCGCTGTGATCTTAAATTCGCCGGTTTCATTATTCTCATCCAGGTAACCTTTTTCTTTCAGGTCATCTATAAAATTACCCATGCCGTACTCGTCATTGGTAACGTTATATTGCTTGTCCAGCTCGTTCATCCAGGCCAAAGCTTCGCCGGCATCGCCCGATGTGTAATTCAGCAACTCAAGAAATAATTTCAGTAATTCGTCGAACCCGTCTTTGGGTAATTGGTTCGGAGTGAACTTCGAAAACCCGTATCCGCGCATGCTTATCCTTTCAGTTATAAAGGTAACGGTTATTTTCTTTTTAAAGTTTGCCCGAACCCATTTGAGCCGAAATCTTAGGAAAAAATGACATTGGAGTTAGTTATTAGTGATTAGTTAATCAGTGATTAGGCTATTCCCAAAAGCTTTTTGATGTTCTCGTCATACGGCGGATTTGCGCCGCGTTTACTGGCGACGAAAGCTCCGACAGCACAGGCCTTATCAATTACTTGCTGCATGGGTTGACCTGCCAGCATACCTGCGATGAAGGTAGCCAGGAAGGAATCGCCTGCGCCCACGGTATCGCCCACTTCCACATCACAGCCCGGGTTTTCGTAAAATTCATGATCGTGCCAGACGATGGCGCCGCGCTCTCCGCGGGTGACGCAAATAGTGCGGGCATGAAATTTCTGCCTGAACTCCGTTATTTGTTCTTTAATCGAACTATTGCTTCCGCCTATCAGCAAAGCAGCCTCATCCTCATTCATTTTAACCACATCAGCTTTGGCGGCAAAGGTTTCAACAGTTTCCAGGGTGTAATGCGGTGCGCGCAGGTTAACGTCGAATATTTTCAGCGCTTTGGTTTCGTCAAGCAGGTTTAGCAAGGTGTCTCGCGTAACCTCCTCGCGGCACGCGAGGCTCCCGAATACGATCACAGCAGCATTTTCGGCGGCGTTGATCAAGGCGCTGTCGGCCTGAATATTATCCCACGAAACGGGCTGGGGTATAATGTAGGTTGCATGCTGGTCTTCATCCAGTTCTACGGTTACTTCGCAGGTGGGCAATTGCGGGTCGCGCTGGATGAGGTCGGAAAATAAATTGTTCCTTTTCAGGTATTCAACCAGTTCATCGCCGGGATCGTCTTCACCAACACGGCTCGCGAACGCGACATCAACGCGCTGCTGCATCAGGTGCATAGCTACGTTCATCGGTGCGCCGCCGGGTTTTTTGCCGTCGTCAAAAGTATCCCATAGGATCTCGCCAAAACAAAGGACTTGTTTCATAAAGGTGAAAGCTGAAAGGCCAAAGCTAAAAGCTTTTCAATGAAAAATTGTTTAATTTTCGGTATGAAAAAACTAATAATCCTTTGCTTGCTGTCCTTAACAACCAGTTTTTGCTTCTCGCAGGGCCGGGACGCCGTTCTAAAAGTACTGCACGACCAGCAGGATGCCTGGAACCGCGCCGATATCGACGGGTTTATGCAGGGCTACTGGAAATCGGACTCGCTGGTGTTTGTGGGTAAATCCGCACCGGTTTATGGCTGGCAGGGTTCGTACGACCGCTATAAAAAATCTTATCCCGATAAAGCGGCTATGGGGCAGCTAACGTTTACTATTTTACAGGTAAAAGTTTTGGACGGTCACAACGCCTTTGTCTTAGGCGGATGGCATTTAAAGCGCGAGAAAGATGAGCCGGGAGGGTATTTCACCTTATGGTTTCGTAAGATAGACGGGGAATGGAAGATCGTGTGTGATCATACCAGTTAGATTTGGACTCACGCTTATAAATGAGCGAATGATTTGTATGCGGCCCATTCTGTGTCAACTTCAGCTTGCATTTGTACTTCATAATCTTTGAATTTTTCGTTGAGATCCTGGTGTATTACAGCAAAATCGATTCCTTGCCTGGTATAAGACAGGAATTCAATGAATTTCGGATTTTCCATTCCCGAGATAATTGCAACAAGCGCACCATCTCCTTTTTTCGATAAAACTTCGTTTAATATATCTTCAATTTCACCTTTTAATTCCATTATGACCTCATCGTGCTCTTCCACGGGTATCGCGATACCCATCTTTATCGGATAATCTGGATGTCCGATCGCTTCTTTATAACCCATGTTAATCCTTATGAGCAGTTGATCTGATTTTTCTAACAATATTGACCAACTTTGCGGGTTGTCGTTAAGAGGAAGAGGTTTTTTCTTTTTGAACAGGTTGAACATCTTAAAAGATAATAGGTGCCTACAAAAATAAGATTATCCTCAAAAAGAATAAAGCGCGATTAACAATAATACTCCAATGATTCCTTTGATCCCAAACGGCGATCTATATTACCTCGGCAGTCCTTCGGCCAAAGCCTTATTTGCGCGTTTCACAGCAAGCTCTTCCTTCCAGCCCATGTATTTGTGATTGAAGCTTTTTTTCATCATATCATCGAACTTGCGCTGGATGGTAAGATTATAAAGGGCATGTGCCTTGATGGCCCACGATTTATCCCAGGCACGCAGCGAAAGTGAGAATGAACCGTCAAGGTATTTCATCCAATGCCACCAGCCCGTAGGCATGAACAGGGTATCGCCGTGTTCCAGGATCGCCTGCTGGCCCTCTATGCCGTCAAGCGCCGGAAATTTGTCGAAATCGGGATTTTCGATATTGTAGTCCTCCAGGGCATATGTTGCGAAAGGTATACAATACAAACGCTCGCGCCATTTGTACTCAAATAGGATCACGTGTTTGCGACCATTGAAATGCGTATGGAAAATATGTGGTAAGTCAATATCGAAATGCAGGAAAGTGACTGATCCGGCGCCGCCAAAGAACATCGAAGGATATTTATCCAAAAAACCGCCCATCAGATCGGTGGGCGAACGATAATCTTCAAGTAGTTTCGGAGCGTGTTTTATCGGGTCGAAGAAGAATATGCGCAGATCGGTAGGTTCATTTTGTATCAGGTCGATATAATCGCCGAACTTCATTTCGGTAGTCGCGGCATTGATGGGTTTTGAAGGATCGGCTTTGGAGCTGTCATACAGCGGAACGGAGATATCTCCGACAGCTTCCTTAACATAATCAAAGGTCCATTTTTGCAAGGCCGGCCAGCTTTGGGAAGCCTTGCGCATGATCAGGGGCCTGCGTGGTTTAAGGTAATAATTGATGAAATCTTCCTTATTTATTTGATCGACTCTATCTATATCGGTAAGATGTAAACCCATGTTCACGCTAAATTAACACGGCAAAAATAATTTAAAAACACGGATCAGGAAATTATGCTTCCGATTTTGATGGGCTATTGACAAAGAAGGCCCGTGCGACGGAGCGCACAGGCCTTGTAAGTTACCGGTTATTAGTTACCAGTTAGCAGTATAATTATCCAAGTTATAACCGATAACTGATACCCGGTAACTGATAACTATACTGGTGTCAGTTCGGCATCAAAACAGTGTTCACTACATGGATAACGCCATTGCTTTGGTTCACATCGGAGATCGTGATCCATGATTGGCCGCCTTTTTCATCGGTGAGGTAAAGTTTTTTGCCTTTCTGCATCACCCACAGTTTGCCGCCCTGTACAGTGGTCAATTCGGCTTTGCCGTTGCCTTCTTTAACTTTTGCCATCAGGTCATCCGAACTCAGGCGTCCCGAAACAACATGGTAAGTAAGGATTTTAGTCAATGTAGCCTTGTTTTCAGGTTTTACCAGGTTGTCAACAGTGCCTGCAGGCAATTTGTCGAAAGCCTCGTTAGTAGGAGCGAATACGGTGAACGGGCCGTCGCCTTCCAGGGTTTCAACCAAACCGGCAGCTTTTACAGCGGCGACCAGCGTAGTGTGGTCCTTTGAGTTAACCGCGTTCTCAATAATGTTTTTGGTGGGGTACATCGGTGCGCCGCCTACCATTTTGGTTTGTGCAAATGTCTTTGGGCCGAATGCGATAGCTGCTAAAGCAAAGGCCGCGATGATGATTCTCTTCATTTTATTGGTGTGTTTGTGAGAAGATACGGCGGCTGCTTGCAGGCGGATTTGACGGCGGCCGTGTTTCTAATAGCCACAGGTTTTAAGCTTTTTCAAACCGAAAAGGAATATGTTACGTAGGTACGTGCCTTACATAACCGTCAGAAAAACAGTTCGGAAGCGATATGATCGGCGTAGAGTTTGCCGGTTTGCGTGAGGTATATTTTATTTTGCTCTTCACGGATCCATTCGCGCTCATAAAATCCAACCGCAGATTTTAATACGGTATCGGCGGCCCCTGCGGCAATGCTATTCAGTTTATTCAGATCAAGCCCCCATATGGTGCGGAGGGACGTCATGATATATTCGTTCAGGCGGTCGGTTTCGGACAGGACCTCCTTTTCCGCAGGGATAATGTTCTTACCGATGCTTTGGATAAATTTCGCATTATTGGCAATGTTCCATTGCCTGGTTTCGCGGTCATAGGAATGCGCCGAGGGCCCGATGCCGAGATATTTTATACCCTTCCAGTAATTGGTATTATGCCGCGAATAATGCCCGACTTTGCAGAAGTTTGATATTTCATAATGCTCAAAACCCTGTAATTTCATGGCACCCATTAATTGCATGAACTGTTCGGCGCTTTGTTCCTCGTTCATTGCCGGCTGCTGCTTCTTTTTGATGAACGATGCTAAAGCTGTTCTTGGTTCGACCGTCATGGAGTAAGCTGAAACATGTGGCACATTCAACGCAAATATCTTTTCCATGTTGGTCTTCCAC
The DNA here is from genome assembly GCA_035551775.1 of Mucilaginibacter sp. Taxonomy (GTDB): domain Bacteria; phylum Bacteroidota; class Bacteroidia; order Sphingobacteriales; family Sphingobacteriaceae; genus Mucilaginibacter. The sequence goes on from DASZMQ010000001.1 coordinate 25,435, forward strand.
TTGTGATCAGTGAGCAGGGGATAACCATAGATCAGGTCAACCGTGATATTTTCAAACCCGGCATCCTGCGCGCGCTTTACCGAACTTTCTGCTTCTGACGAACGGTGCGCCCGGTTCATCCATTCAAGATCTTCATCAAAAAAGCTCTGGATGCCAATGCTGAAACGGTTGACCGGCGTTTGTCTTAATACTTTGATCTTATTTTGGTCCAGATCATCCGGGTTAGCTTCGAGGGTGATCTCTGCGCCCGAATTAACAATATGTGATTTAGTTATAGCGTCAATGATCATATTGATCTCTTCACCATTCAACAATGACGGCGTGCCGCCACCGAGATAAATAGTTTCGATGGTTTCCCCCAGCAGGTAGTCTTTTTGCAGGGCGATCTCTTTAAGCAGGGCCTGCAGCAGTTCATCCTTATAAGCAAACGAAGTGCTGAAATGAAAATCGCAGTAATGGCAAGCCTGTTTGCAGAAGGGGATATGGATATAGATACCGGCCATCCGGCAAAGGTATTAACAATTGGACAATAGCCGGCTAACGGCATTTTCTTTGAAATTAAATTTTTTTCCTCCGTGAGGCAACCATTGCATTTGCCGGGCCGTGTCAACTATAGATAGTTCTGATTTTTAATGAATTAAAAGGAAGGAGGATGATGGATAGCGACTAAGTTTAAGACCAACCCGGATCACAGCTTGAAACAATTCATTCACTCTAAATTATGTACCGATGAAAAATTCATTTAACATCAAAGCATGGCTTGTGATGCCTTTGCTGATCTCATGTTTTTACGCATGTAAAAAAGATATGAATACCGGCAATCATGCAACTAATAACATTGGCCAGATCAACCTGGCTAATAAAAATGTCAAGGTCGACCAGGTGAATCTTGTTGCTGATACCGCAGGTTTCGGAGCGGCACGGATCGATACCAGCCTTGCAAATGCCTGGGGTATAGCCGCAGTACCAAATGGCCCGATATGGATATCAGCCAACCACACGGGACTTAGCGTAGTTTACGATAACACGGGCCTGATGAAAAGGCCGCCGGTTACCATTCCGGCCGCTATGTCCGGTCAGATGGGCGCCCCAGACGGCGTTGTATTTAACGGTACGACGGATTTCGGCAGCGATAAATTCATTTTTGCAAGCGAGGATGGTATAGTCACCGCCTGGAGTTCGGGCAATACGGCTGTTAAGGTTGCCGACCGGTCTTCATCCAATACTGTATATAAAGGAATTGCATTGGCTATGTGCAACTCATCCAATTTCCTTTACTTAGCCGATTTTAAAGGGAATAAAATTGATGTTCTTGATAAAAATTTCAATTACGTCACTATTAATGGCTTTCATGATCCCAATATTCCGGCCGGTTTTGCTCCGTTCAATGTTGCCAACATCGGCGGCAAATTGTTTGTTACCTATGCTAAGCAAAAGGGCCCGGATGATATGGACGACCAGGCCGGCGCCGGTAATGGCTATGTTGATATTTTTGACACTAACGGAACCTTTATAAAGCGCTTTGCTTCACAGGGTACCCTCAATTCTCCGTGGGGTGTGACAGCATCGCCTGCGGGTTTTGCCGATGACAAAGGGGCGATCCTCGTAGGTAACTTTGGCGATGGCCGCATTAATATTTTTGATATGCAGGGGAACTTTGAAGGACAGCTTGAAGATACCAATGGCCAGCCTTTAGCTATTGACGGACTTTGGGGGCTCGCTTTCCTGCAGGATAATATGGGGGGTAGTCCCAACAACCCATTGTATTTTACAGCGGGGCCAAACGGGGAGGCCCATGGGCTTTTTGGCTACTTGAAGAAAAAATAACAGATCATTTGACAGTATAGAATATTCCTCTGGTTGTTGTTAACAGCAGGGGAATATTCATTCCATTAAAAGGAATTAATAAGGTGACATTTTAATCGAACAACAAAAATATAAGATACCTTTGTACAAGGTTTATCGCGACCGGAATATATGCGTTTTATTGCTGCCTGCATCTTGTTTTCCCTGATCCTTACACTGAGAACTTTTGCTCAGCAGGATACGGCTTCCGGCAGCCAAAAAGATACCTCCCTTAGTGGTGGTCGAAAGCTGCCCTTTTTGGATTCGGTTGCCATTGCCATGCAAAAACAGCAACAGCAGGTCCAGGATTCGCTGACTTCCATGTACATTCGCCCCGCAGATTCGTTGCGCCACGATCAACTCGTTGATTCGTTACTTAAGCTTAAGCTTTATACCGGCACCAGCTATCTTGATATTCACGTCAAATCCAAAAGCCTCTTAAAAGAAGGCAGCAGCCGCCCTTCGCGCGACAGGTGGGTATTGTCGCTTATTATTGCCCTGCTGCTGTATACCGCAGTGCTTAATCGTGTCATGAGCAAAGACGTGGGAAGTGTATGGTCGTCATTTTACAGCAAGAGGGCACTGAACCAGATGAGTAAGGAAGATAACCTCATCAATTCGTGGGCATTTGTCGCATTATTCCTTCTTTTTGCGCTTACGTTCGGCCTTTTTCTTTACCAGTTTTCGGCTTACCGGCATGTTTATTATACCATTAGCGGGTTCCCGCTTTTCATTTCGCTCACCATTGTCATCCTGGTACTTTTCGCGGTGAAATTTTTGTTGGTAAAATTCATCGGCTTCGTGTTCAACATCCATAAGCTGGTGACGGAATATTTGTCGGTATCATACCTGACCTATATTAACATCGCCTTCGTTTTTTTGCCGGTCGGCGTTTGTTTCAGCCTGCTGACCGACAGCCTGATACCTTATGTGTTGTGGATAGCTTTCATTTTGATAGCAGCAATATTCGTGTGGCAATACCTGCGCGGCAGTGTAGAGATCATTTCGAATATTCTATTTCATAAGTTTTATTTAATTGTGTATCTTTGTGCCCTCGAAATCTGCCCCGTTTTAATACTGGTAAAGGCATTGAAGATATAGGTTTTAGGTTTTTTTACAGGATTTTATTTTGGAAGATAGAAAGAAAAAGGTCAAAAGCATACTGGTTACCTTACCGAAACCCGAGAATGACAAAAACCCTTATGCTGAACTGGCAAAAAAATATAATCTGAAGATCGATTTCAGGTCGTTCATTCACGTAGAAGGGGTGCCTGCCAAAGACTTTCGGAAGGAGAAAATCAATTTGCCGGACTTTTCCGCGGTGATCTTTACCAGCCGTAATTCTGCCGATCATTTCTTCCGCATTTGCGACGAAATGCGTTTCGAAGTGCCTATCGATATGAAGTATTTCTGCCTGTCGGAAACTATCGCATTATATCTCCAGAAATACATCCAGTACCGCAAGCGCAAAATATTTTTCGGAAAACAGACTGCGGCCGACCTGGCAGAGGTGCTGAAAAAACATTCAGGTGAAAAATTTTTATATCCCTGTTCGGACGTAGCCGCTGAAGAAACACAAAAATTTTTGCTGGATAACGGCTATAATTTTACACCCGCCGTTTTGTTTCGCACCGTGTGCAGTGACCTGTCCGACCTGGCTGACGTTTTCTATGACGTGATCGCGTTTTTCAGCCCGTCGAGCATACAGTCGCTTTATAAGAATTTCCCTGATTTTAAGCAAAATAACACGCGTATTGCTGCCTTCGGGGCCACAACACACAAAGCGGTCCATGATGCGGGCCTTATCCTCGACATCCCTGCTCCAACTCCTGGGGCGCCATCCATGACCATGGCCATCGAACAATACGTAAAGATGGTAAACAAATAATTAATAGTAATTTATCATAAACCTCCGCAACTTTAGATAATGGCCGGCCGTATAAAGCCTGAAGTTTATGCCCCGGTAACGAATGATTTGTTTTTTTTAGGCAATAAACTATTAATTTATATTTTTGTCATATAAAGCATGAAATTGTTTGCACGCTATAAAAAACTTTTTTGTGTTTTAGTTGACGTTAATTTGATATATTAGTACAGGTCATATTGCGTTATTTTAAATAACAGATTGATTCAAAAAATGAAGCAGATTTACTTTCTAATAGTTGTATTGACCGGTGGCATACTGCTTAGCGGATGTGGCCGCGGAGGTGACAGGGGCGAATTGACCGGGATTCCCCAAAGATCATTCAGAGCCGAAGTGCCCTTCGGAATGGTTTATATTCCGGCGGGTTCTTTCCTGATGGGACAAACGGACCAGGATATCACCTTCTCCCAGATATCACAAACCAAACAGGTTACGGTGATGCCCTTTTTTATGGATGAGACTGAGGTAACGAACTCACAGTACAAGCAATTTGTTCAATGGGTGCGCGATTCCATCGCGGTTACCAACTACCTGAACGATCCTAAGTATTTCATCGCGCCGCAAAAAGGGGCTAATGCAAATACGGCCCCGGGCGGTAAGAAATATATCAATTGGACATACGTACACCATTACCCTATATCATACTTTAGCGCACACGGTAATAAATTGAATGCTACTAATCTGAAAAAGCTGCAGGGCATGTACTACCAGGGCGACGACAAGATATACGACCGCAACGAGCTGGATGTACGTTTACTGAAATATAATTATTCTATACTGGACGAGCGTACGGCAGCTGATTATCGCGGAGACAAGACCAAAAAGCGTTCGGATTTCATCGTACGTGATACGGTACAGGTTTATCCTGACACCCTGGTTTGGCTGAGTGATTTCTCTTACTCAGCAAACGAGCCGATGGTTGAGGATTATTTCTCGCACCCTTCATACCGCAATTACCCGGTGGTAGGTGTTACCTGGCGCCAGGCGCGTGCCTTTAACGTATGGCGCTCACGTTACAACAACAACTACAAATACGCCCATAACCTGCCTATTCGTTCACCTTATATGCTGCCTACAGAAGCTGAGTTTGAATACGCAGCGCGTGGCGGCAGGATAGGGACCGATTATCCGTGGGGCGGCCCTTACATCAAAAATGCCAAAGGATGCCTGATGGCCAACTTTAAACCTGGCCGCGGCAATTATATTGACGACGGCGGCGCATATACGGTAAGCGTACGTTCCTATTTCCCGAACGATTATGGCTTATATAACATGGCAGGCAACGTAGCCGAATGGACCAAAGATTCTTATGATGAGTCAGCGTCAACCTTTACGCATGATCTGGCGCCGGCTATAAATTATGAAGCTAAACCTAACGATCCAATAGTGCTGAAACGCAAAGTAGTAAGAGGCGGATCGTGGAAAGATGTGGGTTATTTCCTGCAAAATTCCACCCGTACCTTTGAATACCAGGACACTGCAAAGTCATACATTGGCTTCCGCTGCGTGACCCATTACCAGGGCCGGGATATCAAGGACAAGCACTAAAAAATATTTGCACAAATCACCAATATTATTCTTATTATTATTTTATATTTTTTTAAATCATGGAAGGCAAGAAAAAACCTTACGGAATTACCAATATCGTGTCCTGGGGCGCCACGGTTGTTATCATCGGATTGCTGTTTAAAATACAGCACTGGCCCTACGGTACTGTTTTTATCACAGCCGGTCTGACTACTGAAGCTGCGCTTTTCTTCCTGCTGGGGTTCCAGAGGGAAAAAGAAGACGCGCATATCGATTGGACGCGTGTTTACCCTGAGCTTGCCGAAGATTATAAAGGCGAACTGCCCCAGGCTACAGTACGCGGCATAGGCGGCTCATCGAGCACGGCGGCATTGGATAAAATGCTGGACGATGCCAAGATCGGTCCTGAACTGATAGGCAGCCTGGGAGAAGGCTTAAGAACATTTGGTGATAAGGTTGCAAACATTTCAAAAGTTTCAGACGCGGGTGTGGCCACTTCGGAGTTCACTTCCAAGTTGAAGACGGCTTCTGCCAGCTATGATAAACTGAACAGCGCATTTGAAACCGCTTCAGCCAGTTTGTCTGAAATGGCAAATTCAAACGTCGACTCAAAAGCTTACAACGAGCAGGTATCGAACCTGGCCAAAAACCTGTCGGCTTTGAACGCTGTATACGAGCTGGAGCTGCAAGATTCGAGCTCACACCTGAAATCGATGAATAAATTCTACCATAATATGGCACAAACGATGCAGAACCTGAGCGAATCAATGGAGGACTCAGAGCAATTCAAGTCGGAAGTTACACGCCTGGCCAAGAATATTAGCTCGCTGAATTCCATTTATGGTAACATGTTATCGGCAATGAGCCAACCCCGGGCTAATTGAACTAAAAATATTTGCAGACCCTAACAAATAGAACTATAAAAAATGGCCGGCGGTAAAGAAACCCCCAGACAGCGAATGATCGGTATCCTGTACCTGGTGCTTTTAGGACTAATTGCACTGGATGTACCCGAGAACTTGCTGGACTCATTTAAAACGATCAGCGATAGCTTAACGGCTTCGAGCAAAAATGTTAATACAGGTATTGATAATACCATGACGGCATTTGAAAAAACTAAATTGATACAGGAGCCTGAAAGAGCTAAACTTCCTTTTGCCAACGCTCAACAGGCTCAGAAACTTGCTGATAACCTCAATGCGTTCGTTGAATCGCTGAAGAAGAAGATGGCCGATGAAACCGGTGGTTTTGATCCCAGGATCAATGATTTTGCGGGACGTGAGAACCTGGATGAATCGGTAGACCTGATGGTTGACAGGCGCAAAAATGCCTTTACACTTCATACCAAGATAGATTCCACGCGTAAAGCATTGATGAAGCTGATGGATCCTAAGGACACCCTTGGCATGAACTTATCCCTAAGGACAACTACTCCGCCCGACAGGGCAGGTTTCCCGCATAAAAATTGGGAAATGGCTAATTTTGGCGAAGGTATCCCGATGGGCGCTGCGATGACTGCTTTGATCAAAATACAATCGGATATTAAAAACTCTGAGAACGAGGTTGTAAAAAAGATACTGGGTAAAGTGGACGTAGCGCAGGTAAACCTCGACCAGTTTAACGCGGTAGCTGTTCCTAGTTCAAGCTACGTGCTGGTAGGCCAGCCTTATACAGCGCAGGTTTTTCTTACGGCATCTGATTCGAGGTCAACTCCTGATATTACGGTAGACGGTGCCAGAGTCCCTGTGACTGGTGGTAAAGGTCAGTATTCAGGCAGCACCGGCAGCGAGGGTTTGCATACCTGGACGGGTACAGTGAAAGTAAAACAGACAGACGGTACTTTTAAAACTTACTCAACTGGTCCGCAGCAATATATGGTGGCTAGGCCGTCGGCAGTGGTATCGCCCGATAAGATGAACGTATTATATATCGGCGTGCCAAACCCGGTATCGGTATCAGCTCCGGGCGTGGCTAAAGAGAAACTGAAAGTTAGCATTTCCGGCGCAGGTGGCTCACTGAGCGGTTCGGCGGGTCATTATACAGCTAAAGTTTTGAGTTTAGGTGAAGCCAACGTCACTGTATCAGGTGATGTGGATGGTAAAACGGTTGTTTTAGGCACAACAAAATTCCGCGTAAAACGTATACCTGACCCGAAACCGCAGTTTGCGGGTAAAAGCGGAGGTACTACCGCCGCAGCGAACATCAGGGCGCAGAACAAGGTTTTTGCAAAGCTTGAAGGCTTTGATTTTGACGCCCAGTTTAATGTTACGCGCTTTACATTGTTAATAGTGAAACCAAGGCAGGATCCTATTTCGTATCCAAGTACAGGCGCAGAACTAACCAGCCAGATGCGGGCTGCGATGGCAACGGTGACGCCAGGTACGCTGGTTATATTTAAAGATATTATTGCTGTTGGACCCGATAATACCCAACGCGGATTAGATCCGATAACATTATCGGCAAATTGATTAGGTTATGAAAAAGATTTTGGTAATTGTACTTTGTTTGTCATGTGTGACAGCATTCGCTCAGAAAAAGAAAAAGAAGGCGACCGCAAAACGGGCAACGACTACACAGCAGGCCGCCAATAAACCGGCGACGCCGGCCCCTATGGCTGTTGACACTACCAAAAAACAGCAGGTGGCTGCTGGTCCGGCAAAGCCTTTTGACAGGCCGGTGGATGGCTATTTCAAAAAGTCTAACATCCTGAATGCTAAGGTTACACCTTATGCCACCGTCCGAGAGTCGGATGCTGCTTATGTGAAATATGTTTGGCGCGAGGTTGATACGCGCGAAAAGATGAACCAGTTTTTGTCTTCACCTAAGGGGCGATTGATCGATGTCATTATGGATGCTGTTGCCGCGGGCGAATTGACAGCATATGATCCTACCTCAACTACAATCGATCCTGATGGCGATGGTTTTACAAAACCGCTGACACCAGCACAGGCCAAAGCAACTATGCAAGATAGCGTGCTTGTAGATAAGTTCGACCCCAAAACAGGTGATAAGATCGGTTCGTCGATGCAGTTGGGCGATTTTGTCGCTGATAGCGTTGTTAAGTTTCGCATCAAGGAAGAATGGATATTTGATCGCCAGCGTTCAACATTCGAACCCCGTATCATTGGTATTGCTCCGATGAAAAAAATAAAAGTTACCGGTGTGAACCTGGACTACCAGCCAGCCTTCTGGATATATTTCCCCGATGCGCGCCCGATATTTGCAACTAAGGAAGCTGTTAACCGTCACAATGATAACACCGGACTTAGTTACGACGATATTTTCATGAAACGATTGTTCGCAAGCTACATCACAAAAGAATCCAACGATAAGAATCTTCGTATCAAGGATTACGCCCAAGGCATGGACCGCCTGTATGAATCCGAACGCGTAAAAAAAGAAATGCAGGATTGGGAGCTCAATTTGTGGAGCTACTGATCTAAGTCTGAAGATATTAGTCTGAAGTCCTGACTCAATATGATTCGGGACTTTTGCTTTTATAACGGACTGTGGGTAGGGTGTCATGGTGAGGCACTCGAACCATGCGGGCAAGTCCGCCAGTTGGCGGATCACCCTTCGAGTGCCTCAGGGTGACACCCTCGTACCAAAATAATCTTTTATCGCTTTTGCCTGTTTACCGGTCACCACCTCCTGCAATTCTTCAAGCGTAGCCTCCCTTATTTTTTTAACCGAACGGAAATACTTCAATAATTTATCGGCCGATGTTTTCCCTATACCGTCGATCAACTCAAGCTCGGTGGTAAGCGTACCTTTATCGCGCTTTTTGCGGTGAAAGGTGATACCAAAACGATGCGCCTCATCCCGTAATTGCTGGATGATCTTCAGAGTTTCCGACTTTTTATCTAAGTAAAGCGGGTATTGATCGCCGGGGTAGTACAATTCCTCCAGGCGTTTTGCAATGCCAATTACGGTAACCTGCTTATCAATGCCCAAAAGCTTCAGGCTTTTTAGTGCGGCCGAAAGCTGCCCTTTGCCGCCATCGATCAATATCAATTGCGGAAGCTCAGTTCCTTCATCCAGCGTGCGCCTATAGCGCCGGAAAACAGCCTCCTCCATGGTGGCAAAGTCATTCGGACCTTCGACGGTCTTTACATTGAAGTGGCGGTAATCTTTTTTCGACGGCTTACCATCCCTGAAGACTACGATAGCCGATACCGGGTATTTGCCCTGGAAGTTCGAGTTATCAAAGCACTCGATGTGGCGCGGCAGCTGGTTCATGCGCAGATCCTTCATCATGTTTGACAGCAAGCGTTCCGTGCGAACCTCCGGATTTAATTTCTCGTACTGGTCGATCCTCTCTTTTTTGAAGAACTGCACATTCTTATGCGACAGGTCGAGCAGCTTTTTCTTTTCACCAAGTTTAGGTATGGTGAATTTGATCGACGCGTCGTCCAGATCGGGGTGGAACGGTACGATCACCTCTTTGGAATGACTGTCATACCTGCTCCGGAACTCGGATATAGCCAGTGTCAAAAGTTCTTCATCGCTTTCATCCAGGCGCTTTTTCAGTTCGATGGTCTGCGTCTGGATGATGGTGCCGTTCATTACTTTCAGGAAATTGACGAACGCATATTTTTCATCGGACGCGATGTTGAACACGTCGACGTCGGTAATGGATGAATTAACAACGGTCGACTTACTCTGGTAATTTTCCAGCAAGTCGAATTTACGTTTCAACCGATGCGCCAGCTCAAAATTTAAGTTGGCTACCGCATTGTCGATATCCGTCTTCAGGTTTTTGAGCACAGCACCTATTTTCCCATTCAGTATTTCCTTGATCTCCTCGATATTGTTATCATAATCCGGTTCAGTTTGGAAATTCTGACACGGGCCTTTGCAATTGCCTAATTGATATTCCAGGCAAACCTTGAATTTACCTTTATCAATGTTTTCTCTTGTCAGCGCCAGGTTACAGGTGCGCAGGGGATAGGTTTCGCGTATCAGGTCCAGTATAGCATGCATCATGCTTACTGAAGCATAGGGCCCCAGGTATTTGGAACCGTCGCGCACGATGCGGCGCGTCCAGAAGATGCGGGGGAAGTTTTCGTTTTTGATGATGATCCATGGATAGGTCTTGTCATCCTTCAGCATCACGTTGTAACGCGGCTGATGCTTTTTGATCATCGCGTTTTCAAGCAGCCAGGCGTCAACCTCGCTGTCGACGATGGTGAATGTGATATTCCGGATCCTGGATACCAAAACCCTTGTCTTGGCATTTACGGTAAAGTCTTTATTATTGAAGTATGACGTTACACGATTGCGCAAATCCTTTGCCTTGCCGATATAGATCAGCTCGTTATCCGTATCCCAAAACTGGTACACGCCCGGTTTGTGGGGGATGTTTTTTAAAGCTGCACGGTGATCGAAGTCTTTCATGGGTCATTGAGTCATTAAGTCATTAGGTCATTGCGGGTTGCAATAACTTTACAACTTTCCAACCTTACAACATTCCAACCAAAGTTAAAACCCCAGTTTCTTATCTACGTCCGATGCAGGATTTTGCCCCTGGGCCTGCTGGTCATATGCCCCGCAATCGATCGTGATGGTAAGCGGCGCTTTCGGCGGATCGAAGTCCACGTTTTTTTTGATGCCCAGCTCGGGGTTAGCGTATACTTTCTTCATGAACAGCGCAAATATCGGTAGTGCCGAATTGGCGCCCTCGCCCAATGATGTGGATCTGAAGTGTATATCCCGGTCCTCGCAGCCGGTCCAAACGCCGGTAACCAATTGAGGCACCATACCCATGAACCATCCGTCGGAATTATCCTGCGGCGTACCGGTCTTACCGGCAACCGGGTTATCGATATGGTATTTGTACATCAGCCTCGAACCGGTGCCGTTCTCTATAACGCCTTTCATCATATAGGTCATCACGTATGCCGTTTGTTCGTTCATGGCCACAGAGATCTTGGGTTTATGCGTGTAAAGTACATTGCCTTTACTGTCTTCTATGCGGAGGATGAACGTAGGCTCGGTCCAAATACCGTGATTGGCGAACACCGAATAAGCTCCTACCATGTCGTAGACTGAAGCGTTGAAAGTGCCCAGGCAAATAGAAGGATAAGGTCCCAGATCAGGGCTAGTAATACCCATTTTTTTGATCAGGTCCATCACCGGTACAGGACCCACTTGCTTCATCACGTAAGCTGTCACCCAGTTTTGCGACCATGCCAATGCCGTCCTGAGTGTTATTGCGCCCGGCTGCAGATCGGTTAATGACTGTCTCGGTGTCCAATCCGGCTGGCCGGGAATAGGTATACTTACCGGAACGTTGTCCACTTTCATGCAAGGCGAGTAGCCGTTCTCGATAGCTACAGCGTATGTAAACGGCTTGGCCGTCGATCCTACCTGGCGGGCGCCCATCTTCACCTGGTCATATTTGAAATGCTCGAAATTGATGCCGCCCACCCATGCTTTGATATAGCCTGTCGTCGGATCCATGCTCATCATCGAATTGCGCAGCAGCATTTTGGAATGTACGATGGAGTCGATGGGTTTCATTACCATCGTGGTGTCGCCCCGCCAGGTAAACATGTCGACCTTGGTTGGCGTGTTGAAATCTTTTTTGATCTCCTCGTCCGACATGCCTTGTGCCGTATCTGCCTTATAGCGATCAGAACGCCTCATGCCCTCGTCCAGCAGCAGTTTGAAATTTTTTATACTCTTGTAAAGACTGTACCCCTTCCAATGATTATAGAAAACAACCTGTAGTTGCCGCATGTATTCGGCCTGGGCTTCTTCAGCATACTGCTGCATGGTATAATTAATGGTGGTATAGATTTTCAGCCCGTCCCTATCCAGGTCATAAGGCGTCCCATCGGCTCTAACGATAGATTCCTGTTGAAATATCTTTTGTACTTCACGTTTGAGCACCGCCCTGAAATAAGGCGCCGGCCCGTCGTTGTGGGTGATCGGGTGAAAGTTCAATCCTAATGGTTTAGCCTTAAATTCCTCCAGCTGACCTTCGCTTAAAAAGTGCATTTTCGCCATCGCGGGCAAAACGACATTGTTTCGCCGACCCAAAACCTTGTCCGGGTGGTTTATGGGAGAATATTTACTCGGAGCATTGATCATAGCTACCAGCATAGCTGCCTGATCGGGTGTAAGCTTGTCCGGCGTAGTGTTGAAATAGGTCCGCGCGGCCGATTTGATGCCGAAGGTTTGGTAAGCGCCGAAGGGAACGGTGTTCAGGTACATCGTAATGATCTCCTGCTTGGTATAGTGCCGCTCCAATTGTACAGCCGTTATCCATTCCTTCAGCTTTTGGGTAAACCGCACCAATTTGTTATGCGAGCGTTCCGAGAACAGGTTTAGCGCCAGCTGCTGGGTGATAGTACTGCCGCCCTGCCTTTTGAATATATTCAGAAATACGATGCTGACCATGCGCCTGAAATCGATGCCCGAGTGTTCATAAAAACGCTCGTCTTCAGTGGCCACCAGGGCGTTGATCGCATTGGGCGATATTTCCTTATAGGTCACATTCGACCGGTTTTCGACATAATAGGTCCCCAATACCTGGCCGTCGGACGACATGACCTCGGTGGCCTGGTCGCTTTTTGGGTTCTCCAGGTCACGGAACGAGGGCAGCGAGCCGAAAAGTCCCATATAAGTCGCAACTATAAGCAATGTTAAAAGCAGGAGGCATCCACCGAAAAATTTCCAGATGTAGCCATTGTAGCGGCGGATATCCTGTTGAGTTAATTTGATAACGACCATCTTTTTTGATGATTAATTTTTAGTCAATAGTAGTTATTTAATAGTTATTCTGGTAATAATCCAGGTAACTGTCCAGCGTAGATTTGTCTTTTACCCTCAGCAGGTTTTCGCCCGTGATGATGAAATAATTGTATTCATTCCGCGGAACCTTCATGATATCAGGCAACAAAGGTACGATGGAATGTGCGTAATCTTTCACGGCGGCCAGGCTGTAGAACCTGCCGATATAGATCAGCCGGTTATTATCCCCAACGCTCAATAACTGGTGTGTTATTGCGCCTGCCGGAAAATTTGCCCGGTTGAACTGCCCGAAACCGAACCTCGACGAAGCCAGGTTGGTCGTTACATTGGCCACATTGACAACAAAATAATAATTCGTGCTGTCGCGCATAGAAAATATTGATGGCGCAGCTGGGTTTGCGGGTTTGTTAGGAACAGTATTATCCTGCGCCGAATTATTTGTGACCGGTTGATTTGCGGCCTGTTGGCTGACCGCCACAGGTTTGTTATCTGCGGGCCGATTATTCGTGGCCGGCTGGTTGGCAATCGTCCGCTGGTTCGCGGCAGGCTGATTCTTTTTCGCTGCCTCCTTAGCAGCCTGCTGCCTTGCATCCTGGGCCTGCTGGTAAGCTTTTTGCTGTTGCTCGGCAAAGGCGATATAGGTTTTGGCCGCTTTATCCGGTTCTACAGGTGATACGAATGGTTCCTCATTCGGATCCTTATCGGTAAGCACAAAAGGCCTCGCCATCAGTTTGTCCTTGTTGGCATCAAGGTACACGATATGCTGTTTTACCAAAGGGACAATTAACTTATCATCGGGGTAAGTAACGACGATCTGCTGCAGATCTGCCCGGAACGGATCGAATTTCTCCAGGTGTCCTTGCGAAATGGCCCTGAGGTAAGCCAGCTGCGCCGACCATTTATTGTTCGGTTTCTGTTTTTGGAGCTGATCGATCAGCGTAATAGCTTGTTTATAATCATGGTTTGAATAAGCATCATATACGTTATTATATAAGGACGTTAATTCCGAATCGGCATCGCTCAGTTTTTGGCTATATGCCGGGTCAATGATGATCTGCGCGAAGGCTGTTTCAGGGTAGTTCTTCAGCAACAGATTCTTATACTCGTCGGATTTGGCTTGATTGCCATCATCTGCATAAAGGCGGTATAGATTATAATATAATGCAGGTTTGTCCGGTGAATCCGGGAAACGGCCAATAATCAATTCATAAGTGGCTATTGCTTCCTTTTTATCTTCGAGGATATCCCGGTAGTAATTGGCAACGTCAAAATAAGCCAGGTAAATGCGCTGGTTCGATTTGGCAAGCAGATCGGGCGTTAATGGCAGATTTTGCGTAAGCTGCTTGCGGTAATCGCCTGCATTGGTCGCGTTTTTTGACTTAGTCGCCGCCTGGTCGACCGGAGCGTCCGGGTCAGTCCCTTGGGATGAGCCGCCTGATAGGTCTGCAGTTGCCGCGTGCTGGCTGCGACGCCAGTTGTCTTCCAGCTTGCGGTTGCCCCAGCGTCGTTTAAAGTCATTAAAGCCCTGGCTCACCGCGTTAGAATTATAAAAATAAAAGGAGCCGCCCGCGCCACTATTGCCGCCAACCGTACTTTGCACTGAATTGGTAATAGCGCTGTTGTCGGCTCCCTGCTGTCTTAGAGTTTCTGCGTTGACCAGGGAATCGATCTTTTTACTGCGCGTATTCTCATTCAATTTGGCCAGCGATTGCAAAAGTTCTTCCCTGGTAATGATGTTGAACCTGTCGGCCAGTACCTGTAAATTATCGCTCTTCTTCCTGATCACCTGGTAGCCAGGGTAGGTCGGCGACAGGTTCATCAGCGTGCTGTCGTAATATTTTTTCGAAGTAACATAGTCGGTACCTTTATTGAAAAAGATATCCGCTAGACGAAGGTAAGAAAGGCCCTTCTGGTTCTTATTCTTCAAACTGTGGCGAACCGATAGGCGGTAATTTTTCATCGCCTCGTCAACCTGTTTATTGTTATAATCGATCTCAGCAATCTGATAGTAGATCTGGTCCTGGAATTCCTTGTTGTTTGCATTTTTCAACAGGTTGCTCAGCATTTGGATACGATTGACCTTCGTGCCGTTCTGGCTCTCGGTAATCCGGATACGGTTCAGGCTGGCATTGAATGCCATTTCAAACAGGGCATTACTATTCACAATGCCGCTGTAATTTTTGTACGCTTCCTGTGGTTTTTTATTCAGTTCCTGCAGCTGCGCCATGATGAAGGTCCAGCGTAGCCGCTGTTTCTTATCCCGGCTGAAATGAATGGCCTGTTTGGCCATTTGCTCCCCCTCTTCATAATTCTGTACATTGATATCATACTGCAATTTGGTGGCGTATGCGTCGGCCCTGATCTGTTTGGGTATTTTTTTGGTGATGTTCAGTATGGCCGAATCCGATGAAAGTTTGGCCTGCGACAGCTCATTGAGGTGAATCAGCGCCCGGGCTTTCCATACGGTGGCCTCTTCGGTAAGTTTGACGTTTTTTGGAAATGAGCGAATGACATAACTGAAAAACTCGGAAGCGTTGAAATAATCCCCTTCCAGGAAATCCGCTTTGCCTATCACTAAATAAGCATTGCCGAGGTAATGGCTTTGCTCCTTGATATTAATGATCTTGCCGCCCTTAACTTTAGCTTCTTCCAGGTCCTTGTCGGGCGATCCCGAATTGGCTATGGTATCCTGGTAAACACTTAGTATATCGGTATAGGAATCGACAAATGAAAGGGCGTAAGCATCCTGCTTCTGGCGCAGCAGCTCGTTGGCATCAAATAGGATGTTGTAATGCGCCGTCAGGTTTTGCATGGCGCGGTTGAAACCGCTTTGTTTTTCGAGCGAACATCCGGCCACCAGCAGCACCAAAATCAGGAAAAAAGATCGTCGGATGACAAAAGTTTGAGCAATGCGCCTCAATGTGTAGCTACAATTTATAAAAGCCTTGCTAATTTACTAAATAGTATCCAACAGGATCAATAAATTTGCATATGCCTAAAGATGAAGAGGATGAAAATAACCCCCGCCGGGTAAACGATTATGTGAAATTCACCGGCATGGGCTTCCAGATGATAGCCATCATCGCAATATTTACTTACATCGGTTACCGTATAGACGAATCGGCGCATCACCAGACCAAATGGATAACTGCCGTCCTGGCCCTGGCAGGTGTTTTCATATCGATGTATGTGGTGATCTCGTCGCTGAAAAAAAGCTGAAAGCCGAAAGACCAAAGCGGAAAGCTTCTTTAGTAAGAGGATGAGCAATAAACTTTTAACTTGCTTTTAGCTTTCAGCTTTACGCTTTTCGCTCAATTATCCGCATTTTTGCGTTCTAAAATTTAGTACGATCAGTTCATTCAAAATATTCTAATGAAAGCCTGGCCATCCATAGTTTCTTACCTGGTATTTGTTTTATTGCTTGCGGTTTTGCCTTTTGCCGCCCGGCACGCAGGTTATGCGAATTGGTTGGCGCCACGTTTCTGGCTGATGTTCTGGTTTATCTCGGGATTAACCTTTATCGCCGTGAGCGCGATAGTACTGGTTCAGGCCAAAAACAGGGAATATTACATCCAGGCATTCTTGGCAAGCACTACAATAAAAATATTGGCCTGTATGATCTTTATTGTGATCTTTTTGATGAAAAATAAGGTAAATAAGTACGTTTTCCTGGCCGATTTTTTTTATGTATATTTATTAAATATGGTCTTTGAAGTTTATGTTCTACTGCGTAACTTGCGGCACAAAAATTTAAGGTAGAAAACTTCATTATAGATGGCAAGCGGCACGATTTTGAAATCAAAATTTTTTAACATTCTCTTAATTTGCGCGTTTTTTTTACTTGCAGCGCCATTTGCGAAAGCAGCTTCAGCCGAAGATTCTACCAAAGACCCCAAAGAAAAAGCCAAAGAGGCCATTCTTGAGCACATCGGCGACTCGCACTCCTGGCCGGTGATCGGGAAAACTACTATCGCACTTCCCGTAATATTGTATACGGACAAAGGACTGGAAGTGTTTTCATCCAAAAAGATAGAGGAAGAAGGATCAATTTACGCCGGAACCAATTACAGTTATAAGCTGGAAGGTAACAAAGTAAAAGTTGTTGACGCATCGGGCAAAATTGATGAGGTAACAAGCAAGAAGGTTTGGGATTTTTCTATCACCCGCAATGTAATAAGCCTGTGGATGTCGGCGATTATTTTGCTTTTGGTGTTTTTCGGCGTATCGTCTGCCTATAAAAAACGTATTAACCAGGGTCCCAAAGGCTTGCAATCATTCATAGAGCCAATAATTGTGTTTATCCGCGATGACGTGGCTATTCCCAATGTGGGTTATAAGTATGCGAGGTTTATGCCGTTGCTGCTTACTGTATTTTTCTTTATTTTGATTAATAACCTGCTGGGTATCATTCCTTTCTTCCCGGGTGGATACAATCTTACCGGCAATATTGCCGTAACCGGTACACTGGCAGTTATTATACTGTTCGTGGTTAATTTGAACGGCAATAAACACTATTGGAAACACATTTTTTCGCCTAATCCATGGTGGTTGTTCCCCATCATGATACCGGTGGAGATCGTATCTATATTTTCGAAGCCTATCGCGCTGATGATACGTTTGTTCGCAAACATGACGGCAGGTCACATCGTAGCATTGAGCCTTATTTCGCTCATATTTATTTTCGGCACACTCTGGATAGCGCCTGTGTCCGTAGCCTTCGTGGTGTTTATGGACTGCATAGAAGTGCTGATCGCATTTTTGCAGGCTTACATTTTTACGCTGCTATCGGCCCTGTTCATCGGCATGGCCATTATGGAACACCATTAATTCGAATTAATTATCTATTAATATACACGTTTTAAATTAACAAACAATGACTGGAATGATTGGAACTTTAGCCGCTGCTACAACAATGTATGGTAACATTGCTGCGCTCGGTGCAGGTTTAGCCGCTATCGGCGCCGGTATTGGTATCGGTCAGATCGGTGGTAAAGCCGTTGAGGCCATCGCCCGCCAGCCTGAAGCTATCTCTAAAATTCAGACAAACATGATCATCGCCGCTGCGCTTGTAGAAGGTGTTGCCCTGTTTGCTGTGGTAGTAGCTATGATTGGCTAAAAAGAATAACCCGGAGCGATTGGCTCCGGGCTATTTAATTTACTTTAACTCAAATTAAAAATAATAGATATGAGATGTGAGATATGAGACGTGAGACAGAAAATGCAAGTCTCATCAAATCTCAAATCTCAAATCTCAAATCTCAAATCTTGAAACAATGGATTTAGTTACTCCAAGCATAGGTTTGGTTTTCTGGACTACGGTTTGCTTTGCGATCCTGATCTTTATTCTTGGCAAATATGCCTGGAAGCCGATACTTGCAGCCATCAGCGAGCGTGAAAAATCAATAGAAAGCGCACTTTCTATGGCCGAAGCTGCCAAAGAGGAAATGGCGCGCCTGACCAGCGAAAACGAAGAACTGCTGA
Organism: Mucilaginibacter sp.; assembly: GCA_035551775.1. Classification (GTDB taxonomy): domain Bacteria; phylum Bacteroidota; class Bacteroidia; order Sphingobacteriales; family Sphingobacteriaceae; genus Mucilaginibacter. Next base: position 43,970 of record DASZMQ010000001.1, read on the forward strand.
AACAGGCCCGCGCCGAGCGTGACCAGATATTGAAAGAAGCGCGCAAAATGAAGGACCAGATCGTTACTGAAGCCAAAGATTCGGCACAGGCTGAAGGCGCACGTATGATCGAAAGAGCGCGCATCGAGATCGACAATCAGAAAGCGATCGCCATGGCCGATGTAAAGAACCAGGTAGCTACCCTGTCTTTGGAAATTGCCGAGAAGGTGTTACGCAAGCAATTTGAAGATCATAAAAAACAGGACGCTTTAGTAGCTGACCTGCTGAAGGAAGTGAAATTGAAATAATATCGAATTTCGAATGTTCAATTTCGAATTTGCAAATCAATAAATCCGAAATCGTAAATCCGAAATCCGAAATCAAAAAGATATGTCTGAATTAACCGTTGCAACCAGATACGCCAAATCGCTGATAGACCTGGCACAGGAGAAGAAAGTGCTGGAGGATATCAGGAAGGATATGGAGCTTTTTACCCGGACACTGAGGGACAATCACCAGCTTCAGGCTGTTTTGGCTAACCCTATCGTTGCCCATATTAAAAAGATCAAGATACTGGACGCAATTTTCGGCAAAGAGGTGAGCAAGGTTACCGAATCCTTTTTCAGGATCATGATCAACAAAAACCGGTCGATAGTGCTGTACTCAACCGCAAGGGAGTTCATCAACCAGTACAATATTATTAAAAACATCTCCCGGGCTTATGTAACGTCGGCCACTGCGCTTTCTGAAGAGAACAAAAAGAAAATGGTAGCTGAATTGGAATCGTACACCGGCGGTAAAATAGAATTGCATACCAAGGTTGATTCGAGACTTATCGGCGGTTTTACATTAACCATCGGCGACAAGCAGGTGGATACCAGCATATCGAGCAGCTTGAAGAAATTGAAAACAGATTTTGCCCGCGGGATCAATCAATAACCCAAGGATCAAATAAATTAAAACAAACTCTAATTTAATAAAAAATGGTAGAGGTAAGACCAGACGAAGTATCGGCCATATTGCGCCAGCAATTATCGGGCTTCAAGTCGGAATCTGAATTGGAAGAAGTAGGCACCGTATTGCAGGTAGGCGACGGCATTGCCCGCGTTTATGGTTTAACAAAGGTACAATCAGGTGAACTGATCGAATTTGCGAACGGCCTGCAGGGCATAGTGCTAAACCTTGAAGAAGACAACGTGGGTGTGGTTTTGCTGGGTCCATCGGACGAAGTTAAGGAAGGCGACACCGTTAAGCGTACCAAAAGGATCGCTTCGATCAATGTTGGCGAGGGGTTTCTTGGCCGCGTGGTCAACACTTTGGGTCAGCCTATCGACGGCAGAGGCAATATCACAGGTAAGACCTACGAGATGCCTTTGGAGCGTAAGGCGCCTGGTGTAATTTATCGCCAGCCGGTGAACGAACCGCTCCAAACCGGTATCAAAGCTATCGACGCGATGATCCCTATCGGCCGCGGTCAGCGCGAGCTGGTTATCGGCGACCGTCAAACCGGTAAGACCGCGGTTTGTATCGATACCATTATTAATCAGAAAGAATTTTACGATGCCGGCCAACCGGTAATATGTATATACGTAGCTTGCGGCCAGAAATCTTCTACCGTAGCAAACATCGTTCGCGTACTGGAAGAGAATGGCGCTATGCCTTACACTGTGGTGGTGACAGCCAGCGCTGCCGACCCTGCTCCGATGCAGTTCTTCGCTCCGTTCGCCGGCGCCGCTATTGGTGAATACTTCCGCGATACCGGCCGTCCTGCTTTGATCGTTTATGACGATCTTTCAAAACAGGCTGTTGCTTACCGCGAAGTGTCGCTGCTGCTGCGTCGTCCCCCGGGCCGTGAAGCTTATCCTGGCGACGTATTCTACCTGCACAGCCGTTTGCTGGAACGTGCAGCTAAGATCAGCCAGAACGACGAGATCGCTAAGTCGATGAACGACCTTCCGGAATCCATCAAAGGTTTGGTAAAGGGCGGCGGTTCGCTGACCGCGCTTCCGATCATCGAAACGCAGGCAGGTGACGTATCAGCCTATATCCCAACCAACGTGATCTCGATCACCGACGGGCAAATATTCCTCGAGTCGAACCTGTTCAACGCGGGCGTTCGCCCAGCCATCAACGTGGGTATCTCGGTATCTCGTGTAGGTGGTAATGCGCAGATCAAATCGATGAAGAAAGTTGCAGGCACATTGAAGCTTGACCAGGCACAGTACCGCGAGTTGGAAGCTTTCTCGAAGTTCGGTTCGGACCTTGACGCCGCTACCAAAACCGTACTGGACAAAGGTGCACGTAACGTGGAGATCCTGAAACAGGGCCAGTATTCGCCCGTAGCGGTTGAAAAGCAGGTGGCTATTGTTTACGCAGGTACCAAGAACCTGATGCGTAACGTACCTGTGAACAAGATCAAAGAATTTGAAAACGAATATACCTCCCAGTTGGAGCTGCGTCATCCGCAAACACTGGCCGCTTTGAAAGCCGGCAAGCTGGACGGCGAGATCACCGGTGTACTGGAAACAGTAGCTAAGGAACTGGCAGGAAAATACTAATTAAGTTTTGAGTAGTCAGTATTGAGTTATGAGTAATTAAACTCAAAACTCAATACTCAGAACTCACCACTCAACAAAGAATGGCTAATTTAAAAGAAGTAAGAAACAGGATCGCGTCGGTAACGTCAACGCAGCAGATCACGAAGGCCATGAAGATGGTTTCGGCTGCTAAATTGAAGCGTGCCACCAACGCTATATTACAACTGCGCCCTTATGCCAACAAGCTGAAGGAAATGCTGGCAAATCTTTCCGCATCGCTGGAAGACGGCTCTTCGCCGTTTTTGCAGGAGCGAATTCCCAACAAGGTGTTGGTTGTGGTAGTTACCTCGAACCGCGGTCTTGCCGGAGCCTTCAACATGAATGCCATTAAAACCGCGAATAATTTGATCGCCGGGAAATACGGCAGCCAATTGAAAGCGGGTAATGTTTCGATAGTTGGTATTGGTAAAAAAGGCCAGGAATACTATCAGAAACGTAAGTATAAGGTGATCGGTGATAACAACGAGCTGTTCAACCAATTGAACTTCCTGAACGTTTCAAAAGTTACCGAAGCCATTATGGAAGGCTTTTTGAAAGGTGAGTTCGACCGTGTAGAAGTGGTGTATAACCAATTCAAAAATGCTGCAGTTCAGATACTGAGCTCCGAGCAATTGCTTCCGGTGCCCAAATCGGAAAAGAAGGTAGATACTACTCACCTGGTTGATTATATCCTGGAGCCTTCGCAGGAAGAGATCGTCGCGCAGCTGATTCCGAAGAATATCAAGATACAATTGTACAAGGCGGTGCTCGATTCTCATGCCTCAGAGCATGGCGCACGTATGACCGCTATGGACAAAGCCACCGACAATGCCGGCGAATTACTGAAGTCGCTGAAATTGTCATATAACCAGGCACGCCAGGCAGCTATCACTACCGAGCTTACCGAGATCGTAAGCGGCGCGGCTGCATTATCATCCAACTGATATACTTACACCATGAACATATGGGCTTCTCTGCAAAGAGAGGCCTTTTTTATTTGTTATGATTACACCGATTTGGAGTTGATTTCACTGATTAATCGGTGTAATGCTTTCAATGGGTTACCTTTCCTGCCGAACCGGTATAAATATCAATCTTATCTCATTTTCTTCTGCGCATTTGGCGTCGTGATATTCTATTGAAATAAAATTTCATAAATTTTATATTTTTAAAATATTATTCTGTCAAAGCCTATTGTGTCGGGTTACTATTTTGTTTTGATTGGTATTAAGTGAAAAATCAAACTAACCAATCATGAAAACAAAAATCTTAATTGTGCTGGCAGTAGCAATTGCGTTGCTGGCAGCATGTAAAAGTAAAACCTCAACGGACTACGAGGTTGCAAGAATGAGCATCAAACAAAGCGACAGCGCTAAAATGGCGGATAGCGCCAAGATGTCTGCTAACGTAACCAGTTACGCACCAGAGAAATTGGTAAAGACAGCCGACATTAGCTTTAAAGTAAAGGATGTCCGCAAAACAGGTGATACGATTGCAAACCTTACCAAACAAGTCGGCGGAATGGTAATGCATCACCAGGTGCAATCAAACGCGGGTGCTACCCGCGACGTACATATTAGCAATGATTCTATCATGCATATTGCAGTATACAATACTATAGGTGAAATGACCGTGCGTGTGCCCTCTGAAAAGCTGGAAGACTTTATGACCACGGTAAGCCGCATGGGTATTTATGTTAATGTAAGCAAAATGGATGTCGACGATGAGTCATTAGATTACCTGGCCAATCAGCTTAGGCTCAAAGACCGCGAAGAATTGGTTGCCAGACAGAAAGCCGGCACGATAAAAATAAAAAATCCGGCAAATGTACTTGCGTTAACAGACGATATGATCGATCAGAAAATACAGAATATGCGCACCGACGCATCTATTAAATTTAGTACAGTAAGCCTTAGCTTCTATCAGAGCGATAATATCATGAAAGAAACCATTGCTAATGATGATCCCTCAGCTTATGATATCCCCTTCTTTCAGCGGTTGAAACTTGCCTTTGAAAATGGCTGGGCAATTTTTATGGATTTGGTTATAGGCGCTGCCAACCTTTGGATGTTTATCATTGCAGGTATAGTCATATGGCGCGGATTTATCTATTATAAAAGACGAATGAAGCTTCTTAACGCGGCGGGCAAGTAAAGTAATGTTGGGACGATTGAATTTTATCACTGGCGTTGTTCCTAATTAAAATCAACAATCTGTTAGGCATGGCTGTTAATTTAAAAATGCAATTATGCCCGATATAGCCAAACGCTTCGCTGAAAATCCATTATTATCGCCAAAAGATTTACCCCCAAGCAACGCCGGATTACAAATTGCCTGCCTGCTTAATCCGGGAGTATTTCAGTTTCAAAATAAGACATGGTTATTGATACGTGTTGCAGAACGGCCCCAGCAGAGCGAAATACATATTTCTTTCCCTGTATTGACAGAAATAGGCGAAACGCAGATTATGGAAATTCCTTTGAATCATGCCGATCTGATCGCTACAGACGCGCGGGTAATAAGGTATAAAGGAGTGGATTATTTGACGACACTATCGCACCTGCGGCTGCTTTGCAGTGACGATGGAGTAAAGTTTTATGAGCCTGAAGGCTTTCCGAAAATATTCGGAGAAGGCTCATTGCAAACTTTTGGCGTCGAAGATTGCCGGGTGACCTTCCTGGAAGATCAGTATTATCTCACCTTCACAGCAGTTTCTGAAAGCGGGGTAGGTGTGGGTATGAAAACTACCACCGACTGGAAAAGCTTCAGATCGTACGGACTTATTTTGCCGCCGCATAATAAGGATTGCGCTATATTTGACAAGAGGGTTAATGGCCTTTATTATATGCTGCATAGACCCAGCAGCGTGGACCTTGGCGGTAATTATATATGGCTGGCCGAGTCGCCCGACGGTATACATTGGGGTAATCATAAATGCATTATTAAAACCCGGACAGGGAAATGGGACAGCGCTCGTGTGGGGGCCGGCGCGGCGCCCGTCAGAACGGAGAGGGGATGGCTGGCAATTTATCACGGCGCTACTTTGGAACACCGGTATTGCCTGGGCGCTTTCCTGTTAGACCTGGATGACCCTTCCAAAGTGATCGGACGAACAAACGAACCCATTATGGAACCGCTGGAGCCTTATGAAACCGGCGGCTTTTTTGGACATGTGGTATTTACTAACGGGCACATTATTGAACCCGATTGTGATACGATCACAATGTATTATGGCGCCGCTGACGAGTTTGTGTGCGGCGCACACTTTTCTATTGACGAAATATTGGCGGCTTTAGGATAGTGAAAGGCATATCACTATAGGCGGCAGCCGCAATCGGAAAATATTAAACTTTTTGCAAGTTTTATTTAAACATTTCTATTTTTGCCCTAACAATCTAATCTTAAAAGTTATGAACAGAACTGAAGAAGCAAACGACGAAAAACACTATGTAATGATCGTCCTGGCCGTGATCATATGCCTGTTTGGTTTATACTATCGTTTTGCAGCACCAGACGATACGTGGCACGTATCGTTTTATAACTGGGTTGCCAACTGTTTCTTCATGCTCGGCGTCTTTCTGTCTTTGAGAGCCGTGTTCACCATATTGAAATAAGCTATTTAAGTCCGAAAGTCCGCATAAGTCCGAAAGAATGAATTCGGTTAATCTTTCGGACTTATGCGGACTTTCGGACTTCCGGACTCTCTTCAGTCACTTATCCTTCGGCCTATACCTTGATTGATTAAATATTTTCTGCCAATCCTTGTCCGCCATCAGTTGTTGCAGCGTAATTTCCGGATGCTTAGCCATGTATTCCTTTACGATCTGCCAGCCGGTCCAGACAGCGAGGCGGGGCGCGGAATCATTGTTCTCACCGAAGCCGGGCGTAAATGGCGCTTCACCGACATACTTTTGATATTTATCGTAATCAGTTTCGAAAAGCAGGTTTTGTTCCAGGAAGTAGCCCCATATTTCCGGCTTAAAATCCTGGCACCATTTCAATTGTTTGCCTGTGTAGCCAATCTTTAAGGTATCAGGAATATTGGGCATTACCTTATCCATAAAATAAAGGATCTTCCCCGCGTAGACCATCCGCGACAGCATAGTTTTATCGTCTTGCGGGGTCTCGGGGAACATATCTTCTTTGGCCATCGTCTCAACCACCCGGGGAACTATGTATTCTGGCGCAAACCTGCGCGAAACATATTTCGGTGATACTTCCCGGATAGCAGCAGCATTATAGAATTTAGAGTTCGCTCCCAGGAACATATCAAGACTAACTGCCACATAGCCATCACCTAGTGGGGTCTGTATAGCAAAACCTGAAATGTAGGCGTACACCTTTGGCAGTGCCTTTTTTGGGAAATAATACTTGATATGTTTAAAAGCATCGGTCAGCTGCTCATTTTGTTTATCGAGGTTGGGATATACGGAATCCACTTCATGTTCCACATCATTGTAGGGCTGGTTGTGCAGCACTTCGCCGAGTGTTGACAGGTAGCCGGTATCACGTAAACTACCCACCTGGATTATACGTTCGATAAAATCACGGTAGAATGGGCCATACTTTTTTATTAGTTGATCCGCTACCTGTTCCCGGTTGTGTGTACGCATGGCGTCCAGATCTTTGTCGAAGCGCTCGATGGTCACTTTTACGTCAATATTGCTTACATCGGCATCTTTGGGGTGCCGGCAGGCAGTAAGAAGCACCGTCGTCAGAAAAAATAGGTAAATTTGCTTAGCAGGGCGGAAATAAAAGGCCATTTTTGATGTTTTAACAAAAATAGAATTTTGATCCGCATTAGCATAAGCAATTTGATACAGCCCGTTTTATGAAGATCGCATTAGCGCAATTGAACTATCACGTTGGTAATTTTGAGTCGAACACGGCCAGGATCATAGATCATATACACCAGGCTAAAGAGCAGGGGGCCGACCTTGTAGTTTTCGCTGAATTATGCGTTTGCGGTTATCCTTCCCGGGATTTTTTAGAGTTCAAGGAATTTATCGGCCTATGCGAAGAATCAGCTGAAAAGATCGCTGCTGAATGCCAGGATATCGCCTGTATCATTGGCCTGCCGACTTACAACCATCGCCCGGCAGGCAAGGAATTGAACAATTCGGCCTACTTTATCGAGAATGGTAAGGTTAAAGCCATCGTCAATAAAGCATTGCTGCCGAACTACGATATCTTCGACGAATACCGCTATTTCGAGCCTTCGACCACCTTCAAGTGCATCGACTTTAAAGGCCATCGTATCGCACTAACCATTTGCGAGGACCTTTGGAACACCCTCGACAATCCACTGTATATGACTCGTCCAATGGACGTATTGATAAAAGAGCAGCCCGATGTGATGATCAACATAGCAGCGTCGCCGTTCGCTTATAATCACGATGAGGAGCGTATCAATATCTTGGGTGACAACGCAAGCAGATATAAATTGCCCTTATTCTATGTAAATCATGTCGGTGCGCAAACCGAACTCATATTTGACGGTGGATCATTAGTATTCGACAACCAGGGCGATATGATTGATGAGCTGCCTTATTTTGAGGAAGCGGTCACTTATTATATACTGGAAGACAAGTCTGACATCAAACCGCTACAGCCGGTCACCGTTCAAAAAGAAAGACAAAGCAACATCGAACAGATACACCAGGCGCTAATACTGGGAATCAGGGATTATTTCTACAAGTCAGGTTTTAAAAGCGCTATACTCGGTTTATCCGGCGGTATAGACTCGGCAGTTGTATGCGCCCTGGCTTGCGAGGCGCTTGGTCCGCAGAATGTGATGGGGGTATTACTTCCGTCAAGATTCTCGAGCGATCACTCGGTGTCAGACGCTGAAGACCTGGTAAAGAACCTTGGCTGTAAAAGCGAGACCATTGCTATACGCCACGTAACAGAAGCATTCGAAGGCGCCCTGCACCCGCAGTTCCAGAACCTGCCGTTTAACATTGCCGAAGAAAACATCCAATCGCGCAGCAGGGCCGTGATCCTGATGGCGATGTGCAACAAGTTTGGCTACATTTTGCTGAACACTTCAAACAAAAGTGAGGCGGCGGTGGGCTACGGCACGTTATACGGCGATATGTGCGGCGGCATATCTGTCATAGGCGACGTTTACAAGACACAAGTGTTTGAATTGGCACGTCACCTGAACCGGGAGCGGGAGGTTATTCCGGTCAATACGATCACCAAACCCCCTTCAGCTGAGCTGCGGCCAAACCAGAAGGATACCGATTCGTTGCCGGAATATGATATCCTCGATCCGATACTAATGCAGTATATTGAAAACAGGTGTTCATCGGGTGATATCATCAACTTGGGTTACGACGAACAAACGGTTAGGAGGGTGCTCCGCCTGGTGAATTTGGCCGAGCATAAACGTTACCAGACGCCGCCTATACTAAGAGTATCGCCCAAAGCGTTTGGCATGGGTAGGAGAATGCCGATAGTCGGGAAATATTTGTCGTAAAAAATATTCCCCTGCTTAAACCTTTTGAAGCTAAAAAGAGTCTAATCAAAACATAAACGGGGAAATACCATGAAGACACTATGCTACCGGGCATTATTGCTGTTCGCAATTGCCGGATTGTCAGCCTGCAGCAGCTACAACTACTACACCGCCGGGCTGAACAAGACTAATATGAGCGGCTACCATTCCTTTGCGTGGCTTCCTGCTCACGGAAAACACAATGAGGGTGTTGCAAGCAATTCGGCCTACGATCTGAAAGTAAAAGACGCGACCGTGGCCTCACTCAGTGCGAAGGGGCTTCGCCTGCAAAACAATGATCCTGACCTTTTGGTAACCTATAGCGCAACAGTAGGGCAGGGCTCAAAAACGGTTTATGCTTCAACTTATTACGGTTCGGGCTTTTATCCCGGCTGGGGATTTGGCTGGGGCTGGGGTTGGGGATGGCGCCCTTACTACTATTACGGAGCACCATTTGTTTATTATGGAGGGTCAACCCCTGTTGGCAAGGAACACTATAAAGAAGGCACCGTTATCATCGACCTGATCGATACGCGAAGTCATAAGATCGTTTGGCGCGGTTTCGGTGTGGGAGAAGTTCACAAAGATCCACAGAAGAACATCGACGACCTTCCTAAGGTTGTCAGCGGCATTATAGAACAATTGCAGCTGACACCATCGCGCAGAACATGATGATCCAGTATATATTGTTTTAATTATCCCCGCTGTATGTAAGACAATGGGGATTTTTTTTGAAAAGAAATTTACAACTTCACGAACTTGGTCTGGCCGATCAGCGCCTGAGTTTTACTGTTCAACACCTGGATCATGTAGGAGCCGGTAAGCAGGTCACTTACACTACCGTCCCAGGTCGGCTGCGGCGATTTGATGTTCTTTACCACCAGGCCCACACTATTGGTGAATGTGATCTGGTAATTACAAGATTTACTTGCCGGACTGGTGACAGTTACTGAGATACTGCTTGCACCCGGATTAGGATACACGGTAACAGGGTTACTGGTTTGGGTAACGACAGGCGGGGCATATTGCACCAAAACAATGCTTGAATAAGTGATATTACCATTGATATCCGTTTGTTTCAGGCGATAATAATTGGCTCCATTCAGCGGGGACTTGTCGGGCAGCGAATAGGTGCCTTGTCCGTTTGATTGCAAGCTGCCGACAACGGTAGTAAAGTTCTGCCCATCACTGCTTCGCTCTACAGAAAATTGAGTATAGTTCTGTTCGTTTTTGGTTTGCCACTGTACAGCAACCTGGCTCAACGTATAATTTGCTGCTGCACTGAAACTTATCAGGCTGTATGCCAAAGCCGGATTTTGACCGATTATCAACTTGAACCGGTTTGCACTGACCGAACTGGTATCGGTGTGTACTACCTGGAAGCTATAGATAGGGCTTGCGCGCATGTCTGTCGTATCCTTCATGTAATTGTCAACCAACAAAACATTAAACAACTGTGGCACACCTACAACTGCTTTCAGTTGGAATTGGTATGTGCCGTCTGCGGCTTCCGCTGCCACCAGTGGAATAGTTTCGCTTGTTACCGGCAACGGTTGGGTATTGATAGCTAATTGTACACTATCGCTTGAAAGACTGCAAAGGCTTACCACGCCCAGCCCCGGTCTATAAGCACCATCTACTATGGGATCATATTTAGTTACTGCGCTATCTGTAAAGCGAACAATAATGTCGTCGGTATTCACAGAATCCAGTGCAAGCTGAAAATGAATATACTGCATTGCAGTATTATTAACAGGCGTCCCCATCAGCAGATTTGCTCCGGAAACCTGCCCATTTATTTTGGCCGATTCGTTAAAGATCAGCTGAGAGGTAGCGCTAGTCGCCTGTACAAAAAAGCCCTGACCGCTTGGCAATATGTTACTGGCGCCATGCGTGCCTATACCGCCGGTGCCTTTTGTGTAGGCGCCATAGTTGTGGCTTACAGGATCGAGAACATATATGGTATTTTCCACTCCCGATTCATAGATACCGGATGTCGTGCTCGTGTTATTTAAAAGATCCCAGTTGATGGAACTTGCGTAGGGGTTACCCACTAAGTTGAGACCACGCACTGTGCTGTTACCCGTAACTGCAGTATAGTCCAGGTTGGCGCTGGTCGGCGTATACCAGTTATGTACCGTAATCTGTCCCTGGTTAAGCGTGCCTGAGGCAGTGAAAACCGTATTTTCAGGCGTAGCATATGGTGCCGATGTTTTAGACACAAGCGATGTGCTGCGGTTCCCGCGGAAATAAAACAGGTAGCCGGTACCGGCAGGGATGTTAAACGTCCCTGTCTCATTATCCAGCTGGTAGCCAGGTGAAGCTGTTAGATTATTGATTCCCCTGAAGTTACCTGTTGTAAAGGTGCCGCCCGTGGCTAAATTCTCACGATATAAATAGATGGTCGGGTTACCTGCTTTGTCGAAGCCCCCTGCTGTTCCTGTTGTACCTGTTAGATAAGATGAAAGCCCAAGGTAGTTGAGGCTATAGGCATTATTACCGTTCACAATGCTGGCGTACACCGGCGATGACATAGTGCGGTATCCGCGATAAGTCATAGTGCCGCCCGTCATATAACGCTGTACATTTACAACGCCTGTGATACCCGAGGTTCCGGACATGGCTGCTACCGTAGCGGAGCTTGTGGCGTTTGAGTTAAGTGTCAGGTAGCCTGTAGTGGCGCTGCCTGCAACGAGCTTGGCGGGGCTTACCATGGTAAGTGTACCAGTAGCGGCAACAGAGAAGTTGCCCACGCCCGCGCCAATAGTGGCGGTGCCCGAATTATTGAAAGTTACATTGTTGAACGTTGTCCCAGCCGTGCTGTTATCTTGCAGGGTTTGTGATGTACCTCCGAAAAAGATTGTACCTGTGCCTGCAGTAAAGGCGTTGTTGTTTTGATAGCCACCATTGAAGGTAAGGCTACCAGATCCGCCGGTGAAAGCGCCCGCGTTATTCTGGAAAGCCCCTGTTAGGGTTATAGCGCCTGACCCTGCAGTTACGGTACCTGCATTAAGCTGCATTACGCCGGTTACATTAAGCGTTCCCGAACCCAGTGCAACAGCGCCCGAATTATTTTGGAAAACACCTCCTACGCTGATATTGCCTGATCCCTGGGTGATGTTCACCGAGTTTACCAGGTTGCCAACCAGGGTAATAGTTGGGTTGTTTGTGCTCAGGTCTATAGCACCGGTGCCGCCTGTTGTCCAGTTGCCCCCGATGGTAAGCGCCCCGCCGAGAACAGTTTTAGTGCTGGCGCCGCCAAAAGTAAGCGCATCGTAGTTGTAAAGGTTAATACCTATACCGCTTGTGCCTGTCGTATATATAGTTTGGGTGCCTGAAGCTGCATCATAAAGAACTGTACCTGTGCCCGCCCCGTTATTCGTAAAGTCGACCGTGAAATTGGATGCGATAGGGGTGGCGACGGGATTAGCGCCTGTTAATTCAAGCGTAGTGTTCGCAGCGCCGCTGTCCATTTGGAAAAGACCGATACCAGGGAACGCAGGATCACCGACGCCGTTCACTAAAGGCGTTCCGGTCATGGTCGTAACGATCTGGCCACCTATGGTCAGTTTATTAGCGTCCAATGAAAAAAACGGGTATTCAATGCCGGTGCTGCCTGCGTTGCCCACAGCGTTCAAAGTCAAGTTTCCGCTAATGGTCATTTGGGCAACCTGGCAGCTTACATTGTTTACCAGGCCTAAGCCTGTTCCGGGCGCAGTGCTATCGCCTAAATTAAAACTTGCGCAGGTAATAGTACCCGTGCCGGCCAGGATCGTATATTGATAGAAATTAGGGTCATTCTTCTGGGTGATGTTCCCGCTGACAGATAGCGTACCATTCACAGTAAACGTGAAGTTGTTATATGTGCCGAACACGATCGAAGCGCAGGCCTCTGCATCGGTAATGGTTGGATTATTGGTATAGGCGTTAACCCCTATTTGCACAATGTCCGCCGCACCAGGTACAGCGGTGGCAGCTACGCCAGCCACCTGCCAGTTGAGCTTGTTGTTCCAATTATATACGCCCGATGTGGCGGTAGTACCCACCCAATCGTAAGTGGTACATAGTCCTTTCCCTGCGAAGACAGCTATTAGTAAAACTGCCAACGCTGTTCTCTTCAAAATCGTTCTAACCTTAAGTTTCAGCATCTCGGCCGTGTTTTACGGCGGCTTTTTGCGGAAAGTTTGTCGAACAAACTATCTTTTTATGGACTTAACTTTAGATGATTTTTTACTATTTACTGTATTTCAGTTAGTTATGACCGGGATATTTTTTTTAATTAATTTCCAAGTTAGAAGGAACAGGCATTCATCCCTAAAGGTTAATTCGCCGTCAGCCAATTCTTTATAAAGGCTGATTTGATTGAAGCACTATGTTTTCGTGAAGATGATCTATGGAGATGTGAAAGTCCCCACAGAAGGATAGACCTGGCTTGAAACTTACATTTTTACAAGTTTGGCCTGTCCCACAAGGGAGGCATTCTTCCCGTTCAAAACCTGCACCAGGTAAGTTCCGGGTTCAAGGTCGCTCACGCTACCCTGCCATATTGATTGCGCGGAGGTAAATCGCTTTACGACAACGCCTGAACTATTCGTAAAGAGGATATTGTAAGAAGTGTTGTTGCCCGTTTGGTTTTCAACTGCCAGGTTGACGGTACTTACGGCTGGGTTGGGGTATATGGTCACACTATTGTCCGTCAGATTATTGCTTTTTGGTGAGAACTCAATATCGACCACGTTCGAATACGTGATCGCATTGTTGATGTCTTCCTGTTTCAGGCGATACATATTTCGCCCCGTCGCCGGCGACTTGTCAATCAGGCCGTAATTTCCGAGACCTGCCCCGGTTTCGCCACCGATCGTGCTATAGGTCACACCCCTGTCGGTGCTGCGCTCAACAGTAAATGTAGTATAGTTTCCTTCATTCGCGGTATCCCAGTTTATCAGCACTTCTCTTGCATCACGTACTTTTGCAGCGGTAAAATCCAGCAGCCGGTAGGCGAACGCCTGATTTTGCCGGATCGCCAGCGCGAAACGGTAGTTGCCAAAAGTTGAAGTGTCACTTTTATCTATTGTAAAATTGTAAACTGGGTTCTGACGCATATCGACAGAGTCTTTCGTGTAGTTATCCATCAGCCATATATCATAAAGCCGTGGTAAGCTTTTGATCTGTGTCAATGTCAGCGTGTAATTGCCGTTGGCCGACGCATTGGCGTACAGCCTTAATGCTTTTTGCTGCAACTGAGGCAGAGGCATCGCATGTATGGCCACTTTGACGTTATCCTGTGAGATACCCGAGAAATTCACCAATCCGTATCCCTGGGTATATAGAGCATCAATATCGTTGTGGTAATTATTGTCTGCCTGGCCGTTGAAATTGATGATGATATCTTCGGTATTGGCAGTATCCTTAGCCAGTTTCAGCATCAGGGTTTGGTTGTTAGTAACATTGACCGGTGTGCCCAGCAATAGCTTAATGCCCGTATTTTGCGTCGTTGTCTTAGCCGATTCTGTAAAAGTCAGGGCCGGTTGAACAGGTGTTGTCGCCGTAGCCAATACGAAAAAGCCCTGCCCGCTGGATATGATGTTGGTTGCATTATCGGTGCCAATACCGCCGCTTCCTGCCATGTAAGCGCCAAAATTGTGGCTTATAGGATCGAGTTCATAGACCGTTTTGCTCACGGTAGAAGTGCCATAGATGCCGCCGTTCGCCAGGGCCGTTGTCTGGAAGGTATCCCAATCGATAGCACTAGGATAAGGATTCCCCACCAGGTTAAAACCGGCAAATGGCGAAGCAGAAGTATAGCTCAGGTTAGTAGAAGCGGGCGTAAACCAATCGCTAACCGTAATATTGCCGATGTTTAAGGTTCCTGTTGTTGTTAAAGTTACAGCCAATGGTGTCGTCGTGGTGGTGAAAGGATTAACCGTAGACCTGCTTCCTCTGAAAAAACATAGATAGCCATTTGCCACAGGGATGTTAAAAGGGCCGCCGTCGATATCTAAAGTATAGTTTGGCGCGGCACTGATGTTATTTATGCCTCTAAAATTGCCTCCTGTAAAACCGCCGGTATTAACAATCAGGTTTTCCCGGTACAAATATAGCGTCGGATTCCCGCCTTTATCAAAGCCGCCTGGCGCACCGCCTGTACCGGTAAGAAAAGTTGAGCTTGCCAGGTAATTGATGCTGTAAACATTATTACTGCCCACGGTGGTTGCATATACAGGCGACGACAACAAACGGTATCCCCGGTAAACGAAACTTCCGCCTGTCAAATAACGCTGTACGCTGATATTAGTCAGCGCTGTTCCGGTAAGCGTTGATGTACTCACCTGCCCGATATAGGCATCGCCTGTTGGGTCAGATTCGAGCACCATGTTTAGGGTGTTCAGCGTCAGTTTGCCCGTAGATGAAACAGATACGCCAGCTCCGGGCAACATATATATGATCGAAGTGCTTGAATTGCCCCCGGTAATGGTTGGTGTGGCTGTACTCAGAACATTCAGACTCTTGCTTACGGTGAGTGTGAAGCCTGAGCCTATGTTTAGCGTTGCGGTTTGCGTTGTACCAAACGTAACCGAATAAGCCAGGGCATTGGCATTGGAAATAGCCGGTTGGTTAGTAAACGTGGAGCCATTACCTATATTTACAGCATCATTGGCGGTGGGGGCCGCGTTAGTGCTCCAGTTGGTGCCGACATCCCAACGACTGTTCGTGGTGCCTGTCCAGTTATTGGTCTGAACGCATTGGATAGTAATGGTGAAA
This sequence comes from Mucilaginibacter sp., assembly GCA_035551775.1. Classification (GTDB taxonomy): domain Bacteria; phylum Bacteroidota; class Bacteroidia; order Sphingobacteriales; family Sphingobacteriaceae; genus Mucilaginibacter. The sequence continues at coordinate 59,786 of DASZMQ010000001.1, forward strand.
GCACTGCTTCCCGAGGCATTATAGCCGGTTATTGTATAACTTGTTTGCGCCTGCGCGGCAGTCGGTGTTCCCGCTATATTACCGGTGGAGCTCGTAAAGGTGAGCCCTGTAGGCATCGTCGTCGGGCTGATCGTATAGCCTGTAAGTAATATCTTGCGGCAGGTTGAATTCGCCGCATTGTTATCGCCTGTGAAAAGATTGCCCGAGTTATCCGCAGCTACAGTATAAGGGCTGAAGAACTCGGCTGCCGTGCCAACACCCGTTAATTCGGCCTTGGTTCCGTTTCCGGCCAATGTAGTAACAACCCCGGCGGGAGTCATCGTCCGTATTAAGTTGTTGCCCTCATCGGCCACAATAATATTACCTGAGGCATCTTTAGTTAAGCTGTATGGAGCACTAAATGACGCTGCTGTGCCGGTGCCGTCTGCTGAACCAGCGCTGCCCGATCCTGCGATGGTGCTAACCGCGTATGGCGCCGTGGTACTGATCTTCCTTATAGTATTTCCGCCCACATCACTTACGTACAGGTTCCCGGCGCCATCATAAACGATGCCTGCCGGCCTGTTAAATGTTGCCAAAGTGCCTGTGACATTGTCCGTTTCAGTCGCCAAACCTGAACCTGCTATGGTAAGTACCGCGCCGGTCGAAACTGTTATCCTTCGGATTTTATTTCCGCCATTATCGCATACATACAGATAAGTTGAACCGTCATATGCAATTCCCATAGGGCCGTTGAATGTTGCCAATGTGCCTGTGGCATCATTTTCGCTTGCAACACCCGATCCGGCAACCGTGGTTGATGCACCTGACCCTCCCGTCGCTACAACCTTTCTTATTGTATTACCTCCATTGTCACAAACATACAAATTGCCGGTTCCGTCATAAACAATCCCCCAAGGGCCGTTAAATCTTGAAGCGTGAGAATTACCAGTACTTTCAGAGTTCATGCCCGCTTTTCCGGAAAGCAAAGTAACCGTCACCGTACCACTATAACTTATCACATTAATGATGCTATTATCGTCCGTTTCGTATATGTTTCCCGCGCCATCGGTCGTTAATCCGCGGGGATTGTTTAATCCTGTACCTGCCAGCGTGCTTACCGTACTATAGGTTGTTGCCGGGACCGCTCCGCCCCCTGAGTTAGTGGTCGGCATTAAAGTAGTTATCGGTGTTCCAGTTGTGAAAACGTTAGTTTGCGGGCTATAGGAGAAACTGGGCGCTTGGGCCAAAACATGGTTGGCGGTTAGGCTATACGTAATTAATAAAATGCCCGAATAAAGTAATAATCTTTTCAAAACAGCGCCGGTTTAATCATTCGGACCCGAAAATAAGTAATTTGCGGGATACTTTTTTCTTTAAGCTACCGATGCTATTTGCTGAAAATAAGTTAGTTATCCAATAATTAATGTAGTTATTTCATTTGATGAAATATATGTGCCTATAAAGCACTAAGCGCTTATTATTTTTCTTGCAGATTAATTTTTTTAATAATTAAGGTAGTGAGCATTTGATGGCAATTTTCGGGGCTCAGGCTTTCAGGTTGACAAATAGTTGATATGTTGAAAAATAGTTGATTTTTTGCGCGGAAATCGCTCGTTTAATAACTCGGGCGTCCTGGATAATACGTGCCGGATAGAATTACAAAAGCCCGCTCCTGGTAAGAAGGAATCGGGCTTTTTTATCTATTGTCAGCGTTGTTTTATAGGTTGTCTTATCGTGGCGATACTTACAGTTTTATCAATTTGGTTTCACCGATAAGCTCATTATTTTTTGCGTCGGTCACCTGTACCAGGTAGGTTCCGGGAAACAGGTCGTTAACATTACCCTGCCAGTTGGTACCGGATACCGTCGTGTGCTTTACTACCAGGCCTGTGCTGCTCGTGATCCTGATATCGTAGGTCGTGCTGCCTTGCGATTTGGGTGAAATAGCCAGGTTAACATTATTCGCAGCCGGGTTAGGATACAAGGTTACATTGCTTGTCGCGTTGTCGTTAAATTGTATATCGACAGGGCTTGAAAAAGTGACGTTATTGGTGATATCTACAGACTTTAAAACATAAATATTGTCGCCGTTAAGCGCGTGCCTGTCAAAAAGGTCGTAAGCACCTGCCCCGGTAGAGGTAAGGCCGCCAATAGCGGTAAAGGTTTTGCCGCCGTCGTTGCTGCGTTCGATGGTGAAATTTGTGTTGTCAAATTCGTTCTGGGTGGTCCACGTAAGCTGCGCTGTGTTTTTACCAGACACCTGGCCGTTAAAGCTCAGCAGTTTATAGGCCATTGCCGGGTTGACTCTCATCGTGATCGAAAAGCGTTTCGAGCCATGGCTGCTGGTGTCGGCAGTGATTGAAAAGTTATAAGTTGCAAAGTTGCGCATGTTAACCGAATCGCCGGTAAAGCGGTCCTTCAGCCAGATATCGAACTGTTTAGACACACCCTGCATGTCCTTCAGGTTCATCGTGTAGTTTCCGTAACCGGTTGCAGCTATCTTTAGCGGAATAGTAACACCATCTGTCAGCGGGAGTGTATTGATCGCAAGAAGTTCGTTGTCGTTTGATATGCTGCCCAGGCTTACTTTACCTGAACCTGTCCTGTAAAGGGCATCTTCGTTAAAATCGTAACCTGATTTAGCATTCTCATCAAACATTATCATTACGTCATCTTTATTGACAGTATCTAAAGCCATTTCAAGACGCAGCATTTGCAGCGGTTTAGCCGGAACATTTGCTGCCGCAAGCGGAGCTTTTAAAGCCATGAACAAGCTTGTTCCGGTGACCTGCTGTATGGCATGCTTTGCAGTTTCGTTGAAGATCAACTCACCGCCGGTACCGGTTGCCAGGATGAAAAAGCCCTGGCCGCTTGCAATATACCTGCCGCCGTTATTAGTATAGATCGCACCGCCTGAATTCGCTTTATAAGTATCGTAGTTCAGCGTTTTCGGGTTTAGTTCATAAATATATTGCGATATATTAGCAGCATAAATACCGCTGTTACTTGTGGTTGTATTGTAAGTATCCAGGTCAATGGTGCAGGCATAAGGATTTGCCACCAGGTTGAAACCTTTTGCGGCTGCATTCGAATTGGAAAAGCCCGGCGACGCGGATGTCGGGGTATACCAATCCCTGAATACGATCTGTCCCTGGTTCAGATAACCGGTTGCAGTCAGCGTATCGTTAGTTGCAGTTGCGCCTGCTGTAGTAGCTGCAGCCAGCTTCATCTGTTTGCGGCTTCCGCGATAATAGAACAGGAAGCCGTTGCTGGCCGGAATGGTATACGTCGATGCCTCATTATTTAGGCTGTAGGTTGGCGTGGCCGGAAGATTACTAATACCCCTGTAATTGCCGGTGATGAAGCTGGTATTGTTTACAGGTACATCTTCACGGTAAAGGTATAACGTAGGATTACCTGTTTTATCGAAGCCTCCTGTAGTACCGGTGGTGCCTACAATGTAAACTGAATTCTCTACATAGTTGAGGCTATAGGTCAAATTGCTGTTTGCATCAGTTGTGCCCGAATAGTTTACCGGTGATGCCATCAGGCGATAACCTCTTTGCGCGGTCATATAACGTTGAACGCTAACCTTGCCGGTTATTGAGCCGCTGCCGGTTATTGCATCAACCGAAGCAGAGCCTGAAGCGTTGGATTGCAGGGTGAAAGTCACGCCTGAATTGATAGTTAAAGCGCCGCTCCCTTGTATCTCTACAACTGACGATACCGGCATAATTACATTACCTGTACTGGTAGTGGCCAAAGTTGGTGTGGAGTTATCATCAGCGGTAAAGATGTTATTGACGGTTAACGATCCGACTATTGTTATGGTAGGCGTTGTCGTTGCACCAAGCGCCAGGTAGCCAACAACCGGGTTTTCTGCACTTGATACTGTAGGTTGAAAACCGTGCTTGGCATATGCAATTTCGCCTATGCTGGCGTAATCAGTTGATGTAGGTACTTTGCCGGTGCTCCAGTTACCGCCGGTATTCCAGTCAATACTAACTGCGCCGGTCCAATAGTCGGCAATTACCGTAGCGATGCTGACGGTGGTTGTCGCGCTGCCCACGGTATTTGTGGCCGTTATGCTATACAGGGTAGCTGCTTGCGGAGTAGCGCCGGTCGGTTTTCCTGAGATCGCGCCTGTAGATGTGCTGAAGCTAAGGCCGGCCGGCAGCGTACCGGTAAGGATATAGGTATAAGTTCCCGCCGGCGGGGCCGACATGTTGGTCACATTAGGCGTCAGCGTGGTTATGGTGTTGCCCAGCGTATAAACATTGATAGAAGGGTCATAGTAAATTGTAGGCAGCGTTGGGTTAGCAACGCATGAAAGCGTTACAGTCGTGCTGTTGTTGCCATAAGTGTTATAGGCTGTTATAGTGTATGTAGTAGCTGCGAAGGCGGCTACCGGTGTGCCACTGATAGTGCCTGTGGTATTATCAAAACTCAAACCTGCAGGCAGTTTGCCGCTTATGTAATAACCACCGGTGGGCTGGTACTCCGTTACCGTGTTATTGGTATGATCGGTAACGTATAAATTTCCTTTAACATCGGTAGTCATGCCTTCCGGGTCGGTAAGACCGGTCAAACTGGCTATAAATGTGCCTGAAGCGCTGTAAACTTTTACGCTGTTAGTTCCGGTTACGCCCGAATCGCTCACATAGATATTGCCGGAGCCATCTACATATAAACCGAGCGGGTTAGTTAATCCTGAATTTATCAATGTCGAAAGGTAGGTACCGGTGCTGCTGTATTTTACAACGTCCTTACTGGTGTTATCCAGCACATAAATATTGCCGGCGTTGTCTGTAGCTACGTTTACCGGGTTAGGTAAATGCGTTGGATCAGACAAGGTAAAATTAAGCGCGCCGCTTGTAGTGTATTCCTCTATCTGATCGAAACCGCTATTGGCGCTTTCCTCAGCAATATCCAGGTTGCCGCTGGTGTTGTTGATCGCGATACCGGTCGTTGGGCCTAAACCGGCTATGATGCCGGTACTCGAGCCAACTAATACTCCAGCTGAGGTGTATTCAGTAACATAACCGCTTTTACTTTTTGCGTTGCCGTTGTCCTGGCTGTTATAATTCAGAACATATACGTTGCCTGAGGCATCCACGGCGATGGCCGATGGGTTTTTTATCCCTGTGTTTTGGGTATAGCTTTGGAATGTGCTCCAGGTTCCGGTTGAGGAATTGTATTTACTAACAGAACCCTGGCCTTTGGTGTTAGACTGGTTGACTACATAGATGTTCCCCGAAGGATCTGATACAGCGCCATAAGGAAGGCTAAGTCCATTTGCTGCTGAACCGATAGTTATCGCTGTTCCATATGACGTGCCCGAAACCACCCCACCTGCGTTAGCCGGCGTCATTGCTGTCATGGTGACGCCCGCGGTAAGCGAAATAGGCGATGCAGGCGATGAAGCCGGGCTATATGAAATAAGGGGCGGCGTGTTTTGTGCAAAGCTTTTTACTGAAGTTAAAAGCATCAGGCACGCAACGGTAGGAACGACAAAAATCTTATTCAACAGTTTCATTATAGAGTTTTCAGCTAATCAATAGTTATAATGCGTGCACCATGACATTAGCAATTTTCATGCGCAAGTTTACCTTAAACGATAATCTGTTTAGTTTGGTTAGGTATAAAGTGCTGAAAAACAACATTTCTGTTATTTCATATCAAGAAAGAAGAAAATTTTCGATATTATTTGACAGGATTTTAAGCCTTTGCGGAGCGGGAAAAAATTCCCCATATTATTAAACCGTAAACTGCACTTTATCAGGCAGAAACGGTGATTTTAAGTGTATTAACTACACTTTTCGGAGGGGTAAAATAAGTATAAAATAACGTTATTTAAACGCAGCTATTTATTGTAAAACAGCGACATAAGAAAAATCTTGCTTCTGACCCCATGAGGTCAGAGCGTACCAAGCGAAAAATTAAAAATATACCTTCAAAAGTGGGGAATCCACAAATTCCCCACTTTTGAAGCTTCGCAATTATAATTTCACAAATTTAAGCTGCCCTATAATGCTGTTATTCTTGTTGTCAACCACTTGCACAAGGTAGTTTCCCGGAAGAAGATTGCTTACATTATTTTGCCAGTTTACATCCGAAGTTGTTGCCGATTTAACCACCATACCCGTGCTGTTGGATATCATGATACCATAGGTGGTTTTGCCCTGCGATTTCGGAACGATAGTTAAATTAATCGTATTTACTACCGGATTCGGGAAGAGCGTCAGACTGGTGCCTTTGTCGTTACCGTTATCCTGGAATTGTTCATCGACGATGTTCGACAAGGTTACATTGCCGAAATAGTCCACAGTTTTCAAATAATACTCATTATCGCCTTTAAGTGGGTCAGGATCCGTAAAATTATACACGCCTGCACCGGTCGAGGTCATATCGCCCAGATCACTGAAAGTTTTACCGCCATCATTACTGCGCTCAATGCTGAACTGGGTATAATTGGCTTCATTTTGCGTATTCCAGGTCAGCTGTACCGCTCTTTTGTCTGTTTTCTGCCCATTAAAGCTTATTAGCTTATAAATCAATGCAGGATTTGGCTTCACTACCAGCTTGAAACGTTTGGAACCGGCCGTGGTAGTATCGCTTGTAATGGTAAAATTGTAGGAACTGGTTTTTTGCATATTTACCGAATCCCGGGTTACCGCATCGTGCAGCCAGACATCATATTGCTGAGGTATCCCGGTTATCGTTTCAGCCTTCAATACGTAATCGCCCGCCGCATTTGCGCCGACGTTCAGGCTTATCGTGTCGCCTTTCTGCGCCAAAGGCAATTGGTTGATGGCAAGTAATACGTTATCAGAAGAAAGAGAGGACAGATTAACTCTGCCGGTTCCTGTGCGATAATGGGCATCTTCCTTGATGTTGAAAGCCGCTTTTGAGTCCGGGTTAAAGTTGATCAGCGTCGCGTCTAAATTGATCGAATCCGCCAGCATCTCCAGCCGTATCTGCTGTGGCACAACAGTCGAAAGCGTTCGCTTATTGGCCAGGAACAATGAACTGCCGAGCGCTTGCGTATTCGTTTTCGCGTTTTCTGTAAAAGTTAAAGTTGCGTTGTTTGTCGTAGATTGTACAAAGAAACCTTCGCCCGAGGCAATCAGACCGGCATAGCCTGCCATATTGCTCAAACCCGGGCTTGTGGGAGTTGGTGGGATATAGTAGGTGTAATTTCCACTACCCGCAGCAGTACCCGGGTTAAGTAAGGTGATCTCACCCGTTAACCCTGAACTAATGATGCTGTTGCCTGTATTGAAATTGCTCCAATCGATGGTGCTTGGATATGGGTTGCCCACCAGGTTCATACCCTGAATAGTGAGATCACCGCCGTTCGCCGTCGTCCATAGCAGGCCTGCCTGGCCCAGCGATTCATTATACCAATTGGTTACAGTAACATTACCCTGGTTCAGTGAACCTGTAATGGTTAGTGTACCGCTGGCCGGTGTGCTGGTTGTTGTAAAAGGTAAGGTCGTCCCTGTGCCGCCCCTGAAAAAGAACAAGTAACCATTGCCCACAGGAATATCGTATTTAGTGCCGGAAACGTCGCTATCCCCATTGATCAGGTAGAAAGGGTCAGACGCAAGCGATTCTATTCCCCTAAAGTTGCTTGTCAGGAACGAGGGGAAAAATGAAGGTATCAGGTTCTCACGATAAATGTAGAGTGACGGGTTACCTGTTTTGCTATGCGAATTCGATGCGGTTGATGGAAACTGCGTCCCGCTGATATAAGTTGAATTGAGCAGGTAGCTAATGCTGTAAATATTGTTGCCGGAAGTTGGATTGCTACCCGTATACACCGGAGGCGATAAAAGCCTGTAACCACGCGCGGATGCAACGCCACCGGCTATGTACCGCTGAACGTTGATAGCATTGCCTACGATTTGACAGCCTGCCGGGAGAGTTGCAATGGTTGCAGACCCGTTGGCATCGGACAACAGGTTAAATACCGCATTAGCCGGTCCTACCTGCGAGCCATTGCTCAGGGTCATAACGCCCGTGCTTGAGAGGTTAAATATTCCGTTGCCGCTTGTGATCGTTTTAAAATGGTAATTGCCGCCGCCGGTAAATGCCACGTTGTTAAAGGTGATCGATCCTCCTTTTTGTATCATTAAAAACGCGGAAGGGTCGTTTGAACTAAAAGTTGCAAGCCCGGTGCCGAATGTTGTCGTGCCGGCGGTATTCGTAAATGCGTTCGCGAAAGTTACCGCGCCGGAGCCGAATGTGTTTGTTCCGCTGTTGTTATATTGCCCGTTTATAGTTGTTGCGCCTGCGCCGAAGATTGAGGTGCCAACATTGTTATAAGTGCCGGTGATAGATACAGTTCCGGCCCAGGTCGATGAGCCGCTGTTGTTATACGTTCCGGCGATAGATAACGAGCCGGTGCTTGCCGACGCATTTAGCTTCGCGCCGGTATTATTCGTATATCCTCCGTGCACAACTATTGCGCCGTTGTTGGCCAGGTTAGTTGTCGAAGCGCCTGAGTTCACCGTGATATCGCTGGAAATAGTAAGCGTATTCCCTGTGTTAATGGTCAAAGTAACGCCGGTGCTGCCATTGGTGCCAAAGGTTAAGGATGAAATTGGCTCAGTAGCATTGAGAACAGGCTGCTGGGTCCCGGTATAAGCGACCACGCCGATCTGTACGTCGTCAAAGCTGGTTTGCGGGAAAGAGCCTCCCGATGGCGACGAAGACCAGTTTGCTGTCGTGGTCCAGTTATTATCAGCCCCGGCCCCGGCCCAGTTGTAAAGAAATGCCCTGATAACGTCTGAATAAGTGACGTATGTGATCGTATAGTTACTTGCCAGGAAACCACCTGAACCGGTTGGCGCTGAAGGTGTAATGGTATATCCTGTTCCAACAGCCGTTGTTGCCGTTATAGCAGGAGTCGACGTTAAGGTTACGTTGGTCACGATTTCGCCGCTGATCGCTGTAGCTGTTGTTACAAAATTGGTGGTATATGAACCGTTGGTGAAACCTGTGCCAAATCCCAATGACGGGCCTGTAGCAGTAATGGTCAGGGCCGCTGCGGTTACCGTGCCGTTATAGGTTACAGGCGTGATGATATAGTTGCTGGCCAGGAAACCACCGGTTCCGGTGGGTGCTGACGGGGTAACGACATAAGCCGATAATACAGGCGTATTTGCCGTTTGGCCATTGGCGTCTGCAGTCAGCGTTACGCTGGTTACCGCCTGCCCGCTTACCGCGCCTGATGCTGTAAAATTTATGGTGCTGGTGCCCGTGGTTATCGTTGTGCCATAGGTTTTGGTTGGGCCGGTGGCGGTTAAGGTCAATGGTGCGCCGGTAATGTTCGCAGTCAAGCCGGGTTGGGTTAGCGTGTAATTGCCAGCGGCTGCGCCATTCAATGTAACCGTTACTCCAATACCTGATCCAACATTTGCGCTTGCGAAAGTTCCTGCCGAACTATAGCTAACGACGTCCCCGGATATAACGCCACTTAAGAGGCCGGTTCCGGAAAACGTTGCTGAAGTGGTCCCATCGTATGTTTTATTATTTGCTGTCAAACCGCTTATGGTTATTGTCAGCGGAGTAACTGTGAGGGTCTGAGTGACATTTGTAGCTGCGCCGTAAGTGCCATTGCCAGCCTGCGAAGCTGTAATGGTGGTTGTGCCTACCCCAACTATAGTTAATGTGCTGCCTGAGACGGTCGCCACAGATGTATTGCTGCTGTTATAACTTACAGTAAGTCCAGAGGTTGCCGTGCCGTTCAGCGTAATAGGAGACGTTCCGTAAACCTGGGGGCTTGAGAGGGTGAAGCTTATAGTTTGTGGAGTGCCGGTAATTTGCAAGCTGATTGTTGCCGTTGCCGTTATGCCTACGGCGTAAGTTGCGGTTATGGTATAAATGGTGGCTGCCGTAGTGGTTGTCGGTGTGCCGGATATCACCCCCGTGCCTGGAGCGAACGTTAATCCTGCCGGAAGTGTTGTTGGGCTTATTGTGTAACCGGTAGGCACACCATAAGGTGACGTCGGGGTTATTTGCGTTGTTAACACCGTCCCGGTAGCATAATTAAATGGAGTTCCCGAATAGCTTAAGCTTTCCCGGGTTACGGTTATTGTGTACGTTCCTGTATTTGCCCCTTTTGTAACTATAATGGTAATAGGAGTGTTAGTCCCCGGATTTAACGTTATCGGACCTGAAGCATTTCCGCTGCCAACTGTAGCCCCGTTAACGGTTATTGTGCCACCGCCGGGGGGCACTGTCGGCGTTACCGTTATCGAGCCGGTCGAACTGCTTACCATTGCGGTATAACTGTTCGTGCCAGAAGCAAATGCCGGAGACAGAGTCCCGTTGCTGATAGTTAAATTTGAAAGTGTGGGATTAGCGGCCATTGCTCTAAATGACGACATCAGGCCCGCAATCATCACCAAAGCAAATATCGGCTTTGGGCCCAACGCAAATCGCCTTTTTTTCCTGAAATCGATACCGGGTCTTGGCAGGTATATCGGAACAGGTATTAAACTCGATTCACTTTCAATATTTCGTCCAAGTAGAAATTTTCTCAATATTTTCATAAGGTTCAATATCAATAGCTATAAATTAGTCCTTAACGGGCACAGGGTAGTGCAAAAACCATGCTAAAAAGGTTGAAAATCAGCAGGCTGAAGGGGTTCACGGTTTTTTACACTTGTGAAATGCGAAAAAATCGCGGGTATCTTCCTTTCATTGCCAATCTCTTACGTCGTTCATTTACAGTGATTTCCGCAGAAGTGGCTTTATTCCCCGTTTTGGGCAACATTTCCCACGTTTTCCGGGGCATTTCGAGGTTTATAAAGGCATGCAACCGGAGATATTTTTTGCCTGATGACTTATTGAAATAAATAAAAAATATATTATAATATTCAGATACGGAAAGATCTAATACACTTTTAATTTCCCGTCGCCTCAAACTAATTGCTAATAATTAACTTTGGCCACCAAACTGTTTGAATGCCCGCCGACCGCTCAAATACCCTTTCCCCGGAAAAGCACTCCGATAAATTGATCTGGTATTTTCTCATCGGCTGGACAGCCCTCAACGCGCTGCAGGCTTATGTGCAGGAGATACACGCCGACGAAGCCTATTACTGGCTATATTCCAAATTCTTAGACTGGGGTTATTTTGACCATCCCCCTATGGTGGCTGTATTCATCCGCATCGGGGACAGCATCATGCACAACGAGTTCTGCGTACGACTGATGACGGTGATCTCCAGCACAATATCGCTTTATGTACTGTGGCGCGTTGTCAAAAAATATGGCGTCGAAGCTAAATGGTTCGTGCTGGTGATGCCGGGCCTTTTCATTCTGAACATGTACGGCTTCATGGTGACGCCCGATTCGCCGCTGTTCCTGTTCACCGCGCTGTTTTATCTCGTTTACCAAAGATACCAGCAGGAGGACAAACTTAAATGGGCTTTGCTGCTGGCGCTCATCATCGCCGGCCTGCTGTACAGTAAATATCATGGCGTTCTGCTGATCGGGTTCACCGTGTTGTCAAGCCTCAGCCTGTTCAGGCGCAGGTCTTTCTGGCTGATCGTTGTTGTTTCGGTCGTGTTGTTCCTGCCGCATATATTATGGCAGGTACGACATGGGTACCCATCTGTGAATTACCATCTGTTCGAGCAATCCACCCAACACTACAACTTTTGGCTTACCTGGACATACTTCCCGGGCCAGCTGTTAATGGCGGGTCCGTTCATAGGCTGGCTGTTCTTTTACAAAGCATTTACGGTGAAGGTAAAAGATGCTTTTATTCGCTGCCTGCTGGTAAATGCGGTGGGCACTTTTCTTTTTTTCCTCATCAGCAGCTCGAAAGGAGAGGTGCAGCCGCAATGGACATTGATCGGCTTCGCGCCGCTGATCATGCTGACGCTGATCCATTTCAGGCAGGATAGCAACTGGAAACCCTGGGTGACTACGCTCGCGGTGATCAATATCGTATTCATTGTAACAGTAAGAATAATGATGATAGCCGGCGCTCCGCTGATCAGGATGGTAGGGCAGGTGAAAAGCCAGTACGGTTATCGTCAATGGACACAGGCTGTGAAACAAAAAGCAGGCGACAATTATGTGGTCACAGATTACGGTTTCCAGAATATATCCAAGTATGATTTTTATACCAATTCGACCAAAGGCTTTGCGTACGACAGCCGCTATTACCGCCTGACGCAATTCGACATCTGGCCCATCGAGGACAGCATGCAGCATAAAAAAGCTTATTACCTCTTGGGCCGGCCTTTAAAAACTGTCACGACCGACACGCTGCGTACCGATGCCGGCGTTTGGTATGGCGGCTGGGTGAGTGATGTGCGTACCTATCAAAAGGTGAAGATCGAATTGCCGCGGTATGATATCACGGTTAAGGCGGGCTCAATAGTTCCGTTGCAGCTAAATATTTTCAATCCGTATCATTATGCAATAAATTTTGCGAATGCAGGTTATGAACACCATGTGGCGCTCGAAGCCTGTGTACTAAAAGAAGGGAACCAGGTATCTGTGCAAGCCGCAGGCAACGATTTTAATCGAATTAATCTTGATCCCGGTCATAACGGACATTTTACATTTAACTTTGCGGCACCCCTTGCAAAAGGGAATTACCAGCTGTTTTTTTCACTGCGGACCGATCCGTTCCCCGGCAGTAAGAACAGCCGGATCATCAGTTTAACCGTTGAATAACATCGCATGACGAAAAAACTCTACTTATTTATCTTCATCTCTTTTTTCTCCTGTGCCGCCGCAGTTGCTCAAACCACGGTTGATATCGACTTCAGCGGACTGGGCTTCATCGATAACCGCGAATACAAGGATTTCGTTGCAAGGTCGCGCACCTATTCAGGTACACGCATATCGCCTGATATCGGCCTGAATGTGGATAGTATGAACCACTTCGTGGTGGGGCTTAATGCCATACATGAGTTCGGGGCGCAGCCTTTTTTCCTGACGGTGGACCCTGTGGCCTATTATAAATTTACGGGTAAAAGCTGGCTGTTTTTCGCCGGTGAATTTCCGCGTGAAGGCACTCTTGACCAATACCCACGCGCCTTCCTGAATGATACCATGCGTTATTACCGCCCAAATGTGCAGGGCCTGCTGGCGCAATTTCATTCCGCCCATTTTATGGAAACGGGCTGGATAGACTGGATGAGCCGCCAGACCGCCACGCAGCGCGAAGAGTTTTTATGGGGAGCATACGGTAAATGGAGGCCATCTTTATACGGCCCGTTCTACCTATCGCATTATGCCATGCTGCTGCACGATGCCGGGGCCGCCATCCTCTTGCCGGACGACCACATTGTAGAGAACGGCGGTGTACAGGTTCGCCTGGGCCTCGATCTGAGCAAGAAACAGCATTTGCTTGATTCCCTGACCATTGAGGCCGGCGATATGATGACCCTTTCGCGGGAGCGGGGGGTTGATGGCTGGCGAAGGTCCAACGGGTTTATCCTGGATGTTTACGGCAGTTACGGCCGGTTCTCGGTACTGAACGAGTTTTATGACGGACAACCAGGACAACCCTTGACTTTCGGCGATTCGTTCTATACAAAAAAATTCTACGATCGCCTGGATTTAATGTTCAATGCCTTCAATGCCAAAGGCCTGAAAGGGCAGTTCGTTCTTAGCGTTCATCGTACGCCGGGCTATACCAGCAACCAGGAAGCCTTCAGACTGACGTATGAGCTGGGAAGAAGAAAGATAGCGCAGTTTAAACAGTAGAGACGCATAATTATGCGTCTCTACGATGATATCATTTAATCTCCCCCAATATCGCCGCTGCCAGATTTCGATTTGTAAACATTCTTCGGGTGGCCGCTATAGCTGATATCGCCGGAACCGCTCACCGAAGCGTCGACCTTATTGCTGGCATATATCTTCGCATCGCCTGAGCCGCTCACGTGAACATCGGTATTAGAGGTGATCAAGCCCCTTGCGCTGTAATCGCCGGAACCGCTCACACGCACTGCGGAAGTTTCAGCATGGCCGGTCAATTTTACATCGCCTGAACCTGAAATGCCGGTCTCGAGGTTTTTAACCTCAAGCTCACCGTCCACATCACCCGAGCCGGATACATGCAGGTTCATCTTGTCGGCGTGCAGGCCGTCCCTGAACGTAACGTCACCAGAACCGGAAACGACAATGCTGTTCACGTCCTTAATGACCACATAGACCAATACTTTCCTGTGATGGAAAATATCGCCCCAATGGAACATGTCATTATGCTTGTTATAAACCTTCAATGTGCCGTCAACTACTTCAGTAGTGATATGGCTCATCAGGTCTTCAGGCGCTTCAACTTTTACGGATTCGGTTTGACCCTGTGTAAGCCTTACATCGAACGGTCCGCCTACATCAAGGGCATTGAAGCCTGAAAGGTGGCGGTCTTCGGTTTTTTGCTGGGCCATCGCTTTGGGCGCGGCAAAGATATAGGCTGCGCCCGTGACAAGCAGGCAAGCCAAAAGAGATCTGGTTATCAATTTCATGGTTGTATTGTTTTGATAACCATAAGACGCCGGTTTATGGAAAAGGTTGCAGGGGAAAAGAAAATAAAGAGCGGTGTCATACTGAGTTATAAAAACCGCGGCTCTGAAGGTGAAACGACCAAATGGCCTGCCGCCCAGGTCACTCAGGAAAAGTATCTAAATTCATGGTTTACACTATTTTAGCCGTTTTTGAGTTAAGTTATTGATTATAAGCTAGTTGAGTGTATTAAAACACGAAAAAGTGTAAACCATGTAAACCCTAATAACGCCTAATCCACCAGCACCCCGATGTAGTAATTAAATGTATCTACCTCGATATTATCCTTCGTGGCGCCCTCAAGCGTAACAGGCGTAAAACGCGCAGTTGGTTTGATGAACTGGTATTCACCGCCTTTAATACGCACACGGACAGGCATATTGAATCCTTTTACATTCGACTGCCAGCGAACCGCCAGCTGACCTTTACGGTCTTTCATAAATTCCAGGATCGGTAAGTTGCGGTAATGTAGGTACTGGTCGAACACAGGCTTCAAATCGATACCCGACTGGTCGCAGATATAATTAACAATATCATCATAGGTGACCGTCTTGTGGTAGAAAGTTTTGTTCAAGCCGCGAAGAATGCTGCGCCATTTTTCATCGTCATTGATGATGGTGCGTACCATGTTCAGCAGGTTACCGCCTTTATAATACATGTCGCCCGAGCCTTCCTTGTTCACATTATATGGCCCCACGATCGGCTTGTCATTATTGATCAATAAGCGCGTGCCATGAACATATTCCTGCCCGGCCTGCTTGCCGTAGAATTTCTCGACAAACAACGATTCGGAGTAATTGGTAAAGCCTTCGTGTATCCACATATCCCCGAGGTCCTTTGAGGTAATATTGTTGCCAAACCACTCGTGCCCGCTTTCATGCACCGTAATAAAGTCCCATTTCAGCCCCCAGCCTGTACCCGAAAGGTCGCGCCCCAGGTAGCCATTCTGGAAGTGATTGCCGTAAGCGGTGCCGCTCTGGTGTTCCATGCCCAGGTGCGGAGCTTCGATCAGCTTGTAGCCGTCCTCATAGAACGGATATGGCCCAAACCAGTATTCAAAGGCTTCCAGCATTCGTTTGGCATCTGTAGGCCACCAGTTTTTTGCTTTTTCGAGGTCGGATTTCAAAGGCCAGAAATCCATTGTCAATTTGCCTTTTTCACCGTTGTAAACTTCGCTGAAATGTGCATATACGCCAATATTAGCCTCGATATCATAGTTATTGATCGGGTTAGCGACGAACCAATCATAGCGGGTGTAGCCGTCCTTTAGGTTGGTTACCTTGCGGAGGCGGCCGTTCGATACATCCTGCAGCCCTTTGGGCACACTGATACTGATGAGTGCGCTGTCAACCTCGTCTTCCTGCTGATCCTTATCCGGCCACCACACGCTGGCGCCCATGCCCTGGCAAGCCGTAGCTACCCATGGATTGCCAACCGAATCTTTGGTAAATACGATGCCGCCGTCCCATGGCGCGCGTTTGGCGATGGTCGGGTTGCCGGAATAGTAAACGGTAAATTCCTGCTTACTTCCCTTTTCTATGGTTTGAGGGAAGGTGGTGAATACTGCGTTGAACTCACGGGTGAACGGAAGCTCCTGCCCTTTATAAACTACTTTTTCCACCTTCAGATTACTGAACAGGTCGAACTGCAATTTGGTGAAATCCGTTGTCGCGGTAACCTTAAACAGCACGTTCCCGCTGATGAATTTGTTATCGATGTCAAATTTCACATCCAGGTGGTAATAATTGATGTCATAACAGGTACGCAGTGGCGACATATATCCCCTCAGCGAATCGGCACGGGTGAAGGTTTCCTTGTTGGCGCCTAATTGCGCGAACGACGTAGTGCAACTTAAAGCAATAATGATGGCAAGGAGTGATAACTTTTTTATCATATTGATTGAATTAATATCCTTTATTTATCCCCGAAAGCCAAATGTAAAAATTGAAATTATCTGCTTCGAGATTCTCTTTAGTAGCGCCAGGCAGGTCAATTGCCTGCAGGGTAGTTGTTGGATGAATGAATTGATATTCACCGCCCTTGATCCTTACCCGCACGGGCATGTTGAAGTCTTTTACATCAGATTCCCATTTGCAATAAGGCTTCCCGTTTTGCCAGGTTACCTGCAGTATCGGCAGTCCTGAATGCTTCAGGTATTGGTCGAACACCTTCGACAGGTCGATACCTGCGTGCTTGCTGATATAGCCGGTAATATCATTATAGGTCACGGTCTGATGATAGAATGTCTTATTCAGTCCGCGTAAAATATCACGCCACTTTTCGTCGTCGTTGATGATGGTCCGGATCATATTGAACAATACCGCGCCCTTGGAATACATATCCTCCGAACCTTCCTTGTTCACATTGTACGCGCCAACTACAGGTGTCTTATTTGCTATACCTTCGCGCAAACCGTAAATATATTCCTGCCCGGCTTGTTTACCGTAAGTGTAATCGACATACAGCCCTTCAGAATAACAGGTAAATGACTCGTGCACCCACATATCAGCCAAGTCCTTCGCAGTAATGTTGTTGCCAAACCATTCATGCCCACTCTCATGTACAATAATGTAATCCCACTTCAATCCCCATCCGGTTCTTGAAAGATCGTATCCAAGGTAGCCGTTCAGGAAATGGTTGCCATAGGCCACCGCGCTTTGGTGCTCCATGCCTAAGTGCGGCGTCTCCACCAATTTATAACCATCCTCATAAAACGGATACGGCCCGAACCAATGTTCAAAGGCCTTCAGCATTGGCTTCACGCCATCGCCGAATTGTTTCTTCGCTTTTTCCAGGTCGGAGGGTAACACCCAGTAATCAAGGTCGAGTTTGCCTTTTTCACCGTCATAAGTATCGGTGAATTCAGTATAATCGGCAATATTGGCTGCAACGTCGTAATTATTGATCGGGTTGGCAACGAACCAGTCGAAACGGGTATAGCCGTCGCCCAGGTCGGTCACCTTACGCAGGCGGCCATTCGATACATCCTTCAGGTCCTTCGGCACACTGATGCTGATGAGCATGCTGTCTACTTCATCGCTCAAATGATCCTTGTTCGGCCACCAGATACTCGCGCCCACGCCTTCACAGGCTGTGGCTACCCAGGGTTTGCCGGTGGTATCGCGGGTATAAACTACGCCGCCATCCCAGGGGGCGTTTTTGGCGATGATAGGTTTGCCTGAATAATAAACGGTGAACTCTTCATGACTGCCTTTTTTGATCGTCGCCGGGAAAGTCACAAACACGGCGTTGAACTCGCGTTTGTAAGGCAGTTCCGTTCCCTTATAGATCACCTTCTCTACTTTCAGGTTGGCGAACAGGTCTAACTGCAATTTCTTAAAGTCCTGCGTTGCCGTGAATTTGAACAGGTTACTGCCGCTGATAGATCTTTTGTCGATATCGAATTTCACATCCAGGTGATAATAATTGATATCGTAACAGGTGCGCAAGGGCGTCAGCATTCCGCGTAAAGTATCGGCGTGGGTGAATTTGCTCTTTTCCTGCAGCAATTGGGCATGCAGGCCGGTATGCAGCAAGGCAATACTTGATAAAGTAAAAAGGATCCTTTTCATCGGGCGAACTTAATCCGGCAGGTTAAATTTAGCAACTATAACCACATTCCGGTGATTTATGCATATTACTGTTACAATGCGCTAACTGTTAGCTAAAATTCGGTTAACGCACAGGTTTTTGTATAACTATTACAGCTTTATACACCATGTGTTCACATTCACGCCACTTTCGACCACAATTGACCATTTAATTGCCTGTAAAGTAGGTTTTTGCAGGTTACACTAAGAGCCCAAAATGTATAAACTTAGCCCGTTTCGTGAACGCATAAGGCTTAAATAACTGATAAGCAATTAATTAAGTACAGAAAGGATATGCATACAAAATCAGCCGATCCGGACGAAAACGTCTGTAAATATTTGCTTTTGATCGTCTTTTCACTACCTTTTCAACCAAAAAGCTACCTGAAACGGCCTTAGTGTACATGAGGTCTTGATAAACTTTCGGTACCTGCCTTTCAACTCGCTACACTATTGCAAATAAACAATCTATGCATCAGTCATTTCGCTAATTCCAGATCGTCTCTCGTATATTTATAGTACCGGTTTTCATTCCTCCAGTACCGTAACTTTTACGCTTGAAGGTGCTTTACTTTCATGATAGATACGGATAGTTGCTTTTTGAAAATCCGAATCCTTGGCGGTATTGATATCCACAAATTTTTGCGGATTGCGGTCGGCCAAAGGGAACCAGGAATTTTGTACCTGTATCATGATGCGATGCCCCTTTCTGAAAGTATGCGCAACATCCGGCAGGTTATATTTAACCTCGGTTACCTTACCCGGAACAAATGCTTCCGGTTTTTCAAATGAATTGCGGAAACGCCCTCTGAATATTT
This sequence comes from Mucilaginibacter sp., assembly GCA_035551775.1. Lineage (GTDB taxonomy): Bacteria > Bacteroidota > Bacteroidia > Sphingobacteriales > Sphingobacteriaceae > Mucilaginibacter. The sequence goes on from DASZMQ010000001.1 coordinate 78,717, forward strand.
CGCCGCGTACCAGCATTTCGTAGCCACCCATCGTTACATTTTTGGGATTTGGGGCCGGGTTGGGATAATTGTCCGGAAAAACGTCGATCAGTTTCACCACGTAATCGGCATCGGTGCCCGACATGGATGTAAACAGGTCGGCTATTACCGGGCCGGTTAAAGTAATATCGGATGTTAATGTATCGGTTTGATAAACCTTAACATCAGGGCGGCGGCCTGCGAAACGCTGGTCGTCTATCATATATTCCCTGGTGCGGCGCGCCTGTATGCCGGCCTGGTACGGCACGGGCGAATTCGGGTCGCTTACATATTCATCATAACTACTTTCGCCTTTGGGCTTATCGAATGATAATTTGCCATTAGCCTGCAAATACATTGTCTTTTCAGTAGTACTTTTTGGCGGCCAGGTGGCAAACTTATGCCATTGGTTTGAGCCGGTAACAAATATGGCCGCCTCGGGCAGGTCCATCTTGCCTTCATCTTTCAGGTAATAATTAAAGAAGGGCAGCTCAATATTTTCCCTGAACCATTCGCTGGTTTTTTGCCCGAAGTCCTGGTCGCCAAAAAACTGACCGTCGCCGCGTTCCCATCCCCCGTGAAACCAGGGGCCCATTACCAGCATATTTTTATGCGTTTGCGGGTTTTGTTCCTCAAGCGCCTTGTAAACATGCAATGCACCAAAGCAATCTTCGGCATCGAACATACCGCCGACCACCATTGTGGCCGGTGTGATATTCTTCAGGTGCGGCCTAATGTTCATGCTTTGCCAAAATGAATCGTAATTGGGATGCGCCATCATATTATCCCAAAATTTCACCGAATCGCCGAAATAGCGCTTTTTATAATTGGGCAAAGCGCCCATATTGAGGTAGAACTTGTAGTTGTCCTTTTCGGTGTATTTGATGCCATTTTTAAACTGTGCGGGTGTAATGGGAGCCGGGCGCGGCACGCCAAAACCGGTGATGAAAGCAAAAGCATCCATAACAAACAGAGCGCCATTGTGGTGAAAATCATCGCCGATGAACCATTCGGTTACGGGGGCCTGGGGCGATACGGCCTTTAGCGCCGGATGCGCAAAAGGCAGCGAAGCGGTGGAGTAAAAACCTGGATAAGAGATACCCTCGATGCCCACTTTCCCGTTGTTGTTCGGCACATTCTTTACCAGCCAGTCGATGGTATCGTAAGTGTCGGAGCTTTCGTCCACATCGTTCTTGCTCTTTTTATTGTCGATAATTGGGCGCACGTCTACAAAGTTTCCCTCACTCATCCAGCGGCCGCGCACATCCTGGTAAACAAAAATAAAACCAGCTTTTTCCAGCAGCATGTTCTGCCCCAGCGTTCTTTTGTAGGCGTTCGGACCATAGGGACCGACATTATAGGGCGTCCTGGTCATCAGGATGGGGTATTTTTTAGAAGAATCTTTGGGCATGTAAATGGAAGTGAACAACCGTTTGCCATCGCGCATGGTGATGTACTTTTCCATCTTGGTATAATGCTGGCGTACATAGGAGGTGTCGGGGGCCGACTGCTGTGCATAAATACCATTGCACAATACACCCAATACAATTACAAGGAGAATTTTTTTCATGATCAGTCAATTCAGAAACCTAATTTAATAAGTTATTCAGCAATAAAGCTATTAGTGATAATACTGTTACAATAAAGGTTAATGCCTGCTGTGATCAGAGCCGGTCGGTATAGAGTGGGATTTCGCAAACATGCAAGGCGGAGATACCCCTTCCCGCCACTTCACAAGCAGCCGCACCCTTCCCCGAGGAAGGAGTTATCTATTGTAAAGATACGGTCACTAATCTCTAATCAACTAACCTCTAATCTCTAAAAATCTTACCTTTGCCTGCACCTAAAAAAGAACACTGTTATGCAATATGATGTTATCGTGATCGGTTCGGGCCCGGGCGGCTATGTGGCGGCTATCCGCTGTGCGCAATTGGGATTGAAAACAGCCTGTGTCGAAAAATATGCCACCTATGGCGGCACCTGCCTCAATGTAGGCTGTATTCCGTCAAAAGCCCTGCTCGATTCGTCCGAACACTATTATAACGCTTCACATGCCTTCAAAACGCACGGCATCAACCTCGATAACCTGTCGCTGGATATGGGCCAGATGATGAAGCGCAAAACCGAAGTTGTCGGCAAAAACACTTCCGGTATCAGCTTCCTGTTCAAAAAGAATAAGATCGACGGTATACAGGGCGTAGGTTCGTTCAAGGACAAGAACACCATTAGCATCAAGAAGCCGGATGGTTCTGTGCAGGAGATCACGGGCAAGAATATCATTATAGCGACGGGCTCAAAGCCATCAAGCCTGCCTTTTATCCAGGTCGATAAGAAACGTATCATTACTTCAACAGAAGCTTTAACACTGACCGAAGTGCCGAAACACCTTATATTAATAGGTGGCGGTGTTATCGGTTTGGAACTGGGCTCAGTTTATTCACGGCTCGGAGCCAAAGTTTCGGTTATCGAATTCATGGATTCCATTATCCCAACCATGGACCGAGGCTTAGGTAAAGAACTACAGAAGGTATTGTCGAAGCAGGGAATGGAATTCTACCTGAACCATAAGGTTACCGGCGCTACCGTAAAAGGCAAGGAAGTTACCGTAACCTTTGACGCGCCGAACGGTGACAAAAAAGAACTGAAAGGCGATTACTGCTTAGTTGCCGTTGGCCGTATCGCTTATACCGATGGCCTTGGCCTGGAGAATATCGGCCTGACCGTTGAAGAACGCGGACGTAAAGTGACCGTAGACGATCACCTGGAAACCAGCGTGAAAGGCGTTTACGCCATCGGCGATGTGATCAAAGGCGCGATGCTTGCGCACAAAGCCGAAGACGAAGGTACTTTTGTCGCCGAAAGCATTGTTGGCCAAAAACCGCATATCAATTATAACCTGATACCAGGCGTGGTTTATACCTGGCCGGAAGTTGCTGCCGTTGGTCAAACCGAAGAGCAGTTGAAAGCTGCCAATGTAAAATATAAAACTGGTTCATTCCCATTCCGCGCCAGCGGCAGGGCAGTAGCCAGCGGCGATATGGACGGCTTCGTAAAGGTATTGGCCGATGCTACTACTGATGAAATATTGGGCGTGCACATTATTGGTCCGCGTGCGGCGGATATGATTGCTGAAGCCGTTTGTGCGATGGAATTCCGCGCATCAGCCGAAGATGTTTCAAGGATGAGCCATGCGCACCCGACTTATACCGAAGCATTCAGGGAAGCGTGTTTGGCGGCTACAGATAATCGGGCGATTCATATTTAAGTCGGCAGTTTTGAGTTTGCAGTGGGCAGTTTTGTTCCCCGTTGTGTGTGTCCTCTCCCCGTTGTGTGTGTCCTCCTCCCCCGTTGTCTGTGTCCTCACAGACAACTGTTTTCCCCCTGGATAATGTTCACATCACATCCATATAATGCGTCAGCCAATTGAAACGGGTATCCTTACGTTCATAAAATGAGCAGGAGGAATAATAATAGTCATTCGGATCACTAACCAGGTTCCAATGTTCCTGTAACGGGTTGAGGTGTATGTAGTTTAATTTTTGTTCTAATATTTTACGGTCGTATAACCGTATCGGCAAAGCATTTCTTTGCCAGAATTGATAGTTTCTGCTATTCATGTTCACTTTAAATTCTTCTAACAAACTGGCGTCTGTTTTTCTAAGTTCATGAAGAAACTGATGGCCTGTGAATTTCATAAAGCTGGCATAAGGCATTTCTTTTCCATTTACAGCAATGTTTTCCCATATCAGGTGAATATGGTTGGGCATAATTACAAAACCATAAACTTTTATTTTATCATCTCTTACCAAATGAACCAGGCTGTCTAAAACTATTTGCTTGAATTTATCAGTTTGCAACAGATGCTTCCAGTGAAGGATGGTGGCCGTATAAAAATAAAGTTCATGTAGTTCCATGTTTTGAATATATAAATTCGGCACGACATTATGGTATTACTTGCCTATGAGGATGCTTGCCTGTGAGGACACTTGCCTGTGAGGACGCTTGCCTGTGAGGACGCTTGCCTGTGAGGACACAGGCAAGGGGGTGGGGGTATCTGATAATTGGGCGTGTCTCCTGGGGACACAGACACGGGGGAATAAACATAGATACCTAAATTTATCTCACCGCACATGAATAGGTATTTCCTTGCAGTCTTAACCAATAAAATTCCGAAATTTCCCTCCCATATAATAAATCCGAAATCAAAGTGCTTCAAAATCGCGTTGACCCATACGGCAATCTGATCACAACACCCGCCCGTGGCGCCTGGATGGGTAACCGCGGATTACTGCATAACGAGCACCAGCAAATCGTGCGGCCTTTTAGGTTGAAAGCATGGATCACCTGTGTGCTGGAGTTCAGGGGCAGGAAAAGGACGGTGATGTCGCCAAATTTGTATACCGAACTGTTTTTTCTGGATGAGGCTACCGCTTTTGCCGCCGGTCACCGGCCATGTTTTGAATGTCGAAGGGCGGATTATAACAGGTTTAAATCGTATTGGCTTAAAGGAAACACCGAGCATGGCTTCAACGAAAAGACCTCTATCCAGCTGATCGATGACATCCTGCACCATGAGCGCCTGAACAACGACGGCTCAAAAGTTAAATACCAGGATAAATTAAGCACATTGCCCGATGGCAGTTCTATCGAACTTAATAGCAAACCATACCTGCTTGCAAACGGTGCTGTTTATGAATGGTCGCCTTTTGGATATAGTGAGCCCCAGGCGTTGCCCGGATCAGAATATGTTACCGTTCTCACTCCTAAATCTACAGTCAATGCTTTCCGGGCGGGTTATATGCCGCAAATGGGAATTTAAATTGTCACTTGTCTGTGAGGACACAGACAAGGGAGGGAATAACCAAATAATTTGCGAAATTCGCTTCCCAGGAATAAATCCGAAATCGAACATCTGAAATCAACAATGCTTCAAATCCAGGAAAACGTTTCCCTCAAAAACTTCAACACCTTTGGTATCGACGTTTCGGCAAAATATTTTGTCGAAATATGCCATGAGGACGACCTGGCCGAGCTGTTCATGGATCCACAGTGGCTGCATGTGAAAAGGCTGGTGATGGGAGGCGGCAGCAATATGTTGCTGGTGAACGATTTCGATGGCCTGGTGATTCGCATCAATATCCGGGGTATCGAGCACCGTATCAACCATAATGAAGTATTTATAGAAGCCGGTGCCGGCGAGGTTTGGAACGACCTGGTGAATTACAGTGTCGACCGCGGTTATGCAGGTATCGAAAATCTGAGCCTGATACCCGGTTCAGTTGGCGCGTCACCGATTCAAAATATAGGCGCTTATGGTGTAGAACTGCAAGATGTCTTTAAAAGCTGCCACGCGTTTGAGATCGCTACAAGGCAATTCAAAACGTTCAGCAAAGAAGATTGTCATTTCGGCTACCGCGATAGCATTTTCAAAGGCGAGCTGAAGGAGCAGTATATTATTGTATCTGTAAAGCTTCAATTATCGCTTACGCCCAACCTCAACCTTAAATACGGCGCTATTGAACAGGAACTGATTAACCGCGGAATTCCCGATCCCACTATAAAAGATGTATCGCGAGTGGTATCCCACATCCGGGTATCCAAACTTCCCGATCCGTCGACCATAGGCAACGCGGGAAGTTTCTTCAAAAACCCGGTCATCAGCCAAAATGAATTTGAAGCGGTTCATGCTAAATTTCCCGAAGTGGTGAATTACCCAGCTAGCGATGGACAAATTAAACTGGCTGCCGGCTGGCTCATCGAACAGTGCGGCTGGAAGGGAAAAGTGGTTGGCCATACCGGAACATGGAGGAACCAGGCACTTGTTTTGGTGAATCACGGAGGCGCCACAGGTACAGAAGTGTATAGTCTGTCGTCGCAAATCATAGACAGTGTGTACAGTAAATTTGGCGTTCGGCTGGAGCGCGAGGTTAATATTATTAGTTAAATTATTTTCTCCATCATGTTAATCGGGCGTTAACAATACCCGGCCTTACAATACCAAATTTGCAATCCTTCTATCAAGTAAATGTCTGTTTTTCAGAATTTTATATCTGACATTATAATGACAATATGCTATTCCGACGTTAACAATAAAGCCAAGCGCGGGAGTCATCGCCGATGATGTTTCAGTAAATCGGTACTATGTTTGTTTTATGCTGTGTACAAAAATCTAACAGAATGACAGCAATAGAATTTAACACCATGGTCCTTCGCCAGGCATCTTCACTCAGGTCATACGCTCTGCATTTTACGCGTGACGCCGATGATGCCAACGACCTTGTCCAGGATACAATGTTGAAGGCGATAACTTATTATAATAAGTTTAAAGAGGGCACAAACCTTAAAGGATGGCTTTACACCATCATGAAGAATACCTTCATCAACAATTACCGCCGTTTTGTTAAAATGAGCACCTTCGTAACCAAGTCGGAAGAAATATCTTCGGCAAACCTGGTTTTCAGCTCGACCAAAAATTTCGGCGAATCAAAATTTGTGATGGACGACATCAGGAGAGCGCTGGACAGGCTGCCTGAAGATTATTATGTACCATTTACCATGTATTTCGACGGTCATAAATACCATGAGATCGCCGACCACCTGCAGATACCTATCGGAACCGTAAAGACCCGCATACACGTTGCACGCAAATTGTTAAAGAAGGGCCTTAAGGCATATGATAACGGAGTTAGAAAACCCGTTTATGCCGAGGAAGATTGAAGATCAGTAACTCCATTATAAAAGAGGAACCCCGCAAAAGCGGGGTTCCTTGTTTTTATCCTTTATTGAAATTTGAATTAATAGATTTGACAACTTTTTAAAAGTTGTCAAATCTAAGCAACGATGACAAATGATCTGCCCGTTTATACCCGCTCACAATTGGCCCTGCGCAACGGACAGGACAGGCCCGAGATATGGATAGCCTATAAAGGCGTTATCTACGATGTGAGCCGCAGCCGTTTATGGATGCGCGGCAGGCATTATGAACACTGGGCAGGGCAGGATCTTACCCACGAATTGCCAGACGCACCCCACGACGAATGGGTGTTCGAGCATTTTGATCCGGTAGGGAAGTTAGTCTGACGTCGAATGTCGGAAGTCTGATGTCGGAATTTTTTTAAGAAGATTAGCCTTTAAGTTTCTAACTCCGATCTCTGACATCTGAACTCATAAAATCTCGAATTTTGACAAATTCACAAATTCCTGCACACGGCCTGTCACTTCCTTCTCCGAAAGGTTCTTGATCTTCTCTGTTCCAAACTTCTCAACGCAAAAGGATGCCAGGGCCGAACCATAAATGATAGCATTCTTCATATTACTAAAATTCACTTCGCCGACTTTGGCGATGTAGCCAATGAAACCGCCCGCGAAGGTATCACCGGCACCCGTCGGGTCAAAAACTTCTTCCAGTGGCAGGGCGGGGGCGGAGAATATTTTACCTTCGCCAAACAAAAGGGCGCCATGTTCGCCTTTTTTGATGATCAGGTATTTAGGGCCCATGGTCAGTATTTTTTGAGCGGCCTTTACGAGTGAGTACTCACCGGAGAGCTGACGCGCCTCAGCATCATTGATCGTCAAAACATCGACCATTTTCAGCGTATCCAGCAGGTCGTTTAGCGCAATGTCCATCCAGAAGTTCATGGTATCCATCACGATCAGCTTGGGGCGTTTACGCAGGCGTTTGATCACCGTTTGCTGAACCTGCGGCGTCAGGTTGCCCAGCATCAGGAATTCACAATCCTGGTAAGAATCGGGAATGATCGGGTCGAAGTCAGCTAATACATTCAATTCGGTTATCAGCGTATCGCGGCTGTTCATATCGTTATGGTACTTGCCGCTCCAGAAGAATGATTTCTCACCTTTTTTTACCTGTAATCCTTCCGTATCTATATGGTGCCGGCTGAAATCATCTATTTCACTCTGCGGAAAATCGTCGCCCACAACGGCTACGATCTTCACTTTATCAAAAAAATAAGACGCCGCCAGACTGGCGTAAGTGGCTGCGCCACCGACGATTTTATCTGTTTTTCCAAAAGGAGTTTCGATGGCGTCAAACGCCACAGTACCAATAACTACAAGACTCATAGAAGATGTTTTTTAAATTTTTTTGCGCAAATATTGTGAAATTAACCCTGAAATCATACTTTTGCACACTCTAATCGAAAACGACACTCCTGAGTAGCTCAGCCGGTTAGAGCATCTGACTGTTAATCAGAGGGTCGCTGGTTCGAGCCCAGCCTCAGGAGCCCAACTAATAAGAGCAAATGACGAAAGTTGTTTGCTCTTATTCATTTTATCGGATTAGCTGGGCGAGAAGTTTATCCGCCTTAGGCGGAAGCCCGGCTTCAGGAGCAAGTCCCACACGTCTGCGGGGCTTTTTGTTTTATAAGTTTTATTACCATCGCTATTTTTTGATAATTTTAATTTCGATATACAATCAGTTTAAAAAGCCTTAACAATGTATCTCCGATTTACAACTCAATTTATTAATCCATACGGCGAGTTGGAAACAGGAATATTTATGGCGCTTAAGTATTTGCGCGATGACCATTCCTTAACGAAAGATGAAGATGTTATAAAACTTAAAGAATTATCGGGCTGGTTTAATCAAAATCTTGAAAAGCCAACAAGGTTTTCTAAAGGAACGAGTAAATATAACGCTGATGTGTCGTTATCTTGGTTTAAGGATTCCGCTAAAGAGCATATTAAGAGAATGCAAGATTTTATTGAGATAGCGGAAGAATATGATATTTTAATCGAAAGAGTGGCGAGTAAAGCTCCCGGCTACATTGTTTATGAAGATGAATATCAAGTTTCTGCTGTGCCTTTCAAGGCTGATCGTCAAAGAGTTGTGTAATAGAATGCTTTAAGCCAAACCTCAGGAGCAAAGCCCAGCATGTTCGCCCCTTTTTAATGCTTAATATTTGCTGCATCGGTGGTGTGGGGATAACATGGACCCCTACGCCAAAAATTAACTATTTCGGTGTCCCGAAACGCGCTATCAACCTGGTAAACAATCCCGGCAGAAAGCGTTTAACAAACAGCGCCAGTCTTTCTTCGCCCATAGATTTGCCGATGTAAGGTTCATAGGCTCCCTTTTGTATCGCTTTTACAATTTGTGCGGCAGCTTTACCGGCGACAAAGCCGCCCTGGATCTGTTCAGGTTCGCCGCTGAGAAAACTCCCGTCGCCGGATATTACCGAGATCGGTGTATGGATATACCCCGGTGTGAGTATAGTAACCCTGATGCCATATTGCCCCACCCCAGCGCGGAGACAATCAAAATATCCGTGCAGCGCATGTTTTGAGGCTGCGTAAGCCGCGCGCATTGGCGTACCTATTTTGCCCATAACGCTGCTCGTCACTACAAAATGGCCGGATCGCCGTTCGATAAAATGCGCCAAAAGCGCTTTGGTTAGTATGATATAGCTGAAATAGTTAAGTTCCATCACTTCCCGGTGAACGGCAATGCCGGTCTCTGTAACGAGCGCGCGCTGTGAAATACCACCATTATGCACCATGATGTCGATATGCCCAAATAGTGTTAGGGCGATGGGTACTTTCGCTTCAAGATTTGCGCTATCGGTCAGGTCAAGCGGAAGGATATGTACATTGCCGGGATAGACGCAGTTATTCTTTACCCGTTCCAATTCGGCTGTTCGCCGGCTTGACAGGATAAGTTTGGCGCCCAGGGCCGACATAGCGTAGGCCAATACTTCGCCAATACCCGAAGATGCACCCGTGATCCATACAACCTGGTCTTTAAGTGATCGTTTCATTTAATTCAGCAATTCAAAAATTCCCGCGGCCCCCTGACCCGTTCCCACGCACATGGTTACCCTGCCTTATTTGCCCGCCGGGCCATTTCACGGTAGTTATAACGATGAATGCTTTTATCAGGCAGGCGGCTTACGATCTCCTTATGCCCGAATAAGCTTTCAGCCCTCCCCAAAACCGTTGAAAGCGTAAGCTGGTAATCCATCATTAAACCTTTCACGAGACCTGTAAATTGCAAGCCGAAAAATAATCAAAAAGAAATTAAAATAAACGGTGATTTGATCTGTATCCGGGCAAACGAAACATCGAAGTAAACGTATATTTGAATAAAACCAATCCCTATGAACCAGATCAGGAAAGAAGATATCAGCCAGGAAGTATTCGACCTGTATGATGACTATGCGCACAACCGGCTCGACCGCCGCACTTTCGTGCAAAAACTATCCATTTACGCCATTGGCGGGCTGACTGTTTCTGCACTGCTGAGCTTCATGATGCCCGACTACCAAAGCAACGTGGAGGTGAAAGCAGGCGATCCGGACCTGGATTCGGACTACATTACTTATGACTCACCGAAAGGCGGCGGAAAGATCAAAGCATTACTGTCCAAACCCAAAGATGCCAACAGCAAGCTTGGCGGCATCGTTGTTGTCCACGAGAACCGGGGGCTGAACCCTTATATCGAAGATGTCGCACGGCGGGCTGCATTGGCCGGGTTTATCACGCTGGCGCCGGATGCATTAACACCTCTCGGCGGCTACCCGGGTAATGACGACAAAGGCCGTGAACTGCAGGCACAACGAAAACCTGACGAAATGCTGGAAGATTTCATAGCCGGGTTTGAATACCTGAAACAGAATAAGGATTGTAATGGCAAAGTAGGTGTGGTGGGTTTTTGCTTTGGCGGTGGTATAGCCAACCAAATGGCAGTTCGTTTGCCTGACCTCGCAGCTGCGGTTCCTTTCTATGGTTCGCAGCCCCCTGCGGAAGACGTGCCAAAGATACAGGCGCCCTTATTGTTGCACTATGCCTCTCTCGATACCCGCATTACGGGCGGCTGGCCGGCCTATGAAGCGGCCCTGAAAGCTAACAATAAAAAATACCAGGCCTATATTTATGAAAACGCCAATCACGGCTTCCATAATAATACTACTCCGCGTTATGACAAAGCCGCTGCTGAACTGGCCTGGCAGCGTACGATAGATTTTTTCAATACTTATCTAAAATAAAATAGATAAACGCTATACCTATTCGGAAGCAATATGCACCGGGCAATAACAACGAAGCTGACAACGTGATTGTCCGCTTCGTTGTTTAAAAGCTTTGTCGGCTGTATGAGAGATCGATCCCAAACAATTTGGTTACAGATACTTAACAATTTAGTTACAATAGTGAACTATGTTAGAGGTTAATATTTTCCACAAGAGTTTATAAAATGAATAATAGGTTAAGAAATACGGCAACAGTACTTTTCGCCCTGGTTTACCTGTTCTTCGCTTGTGCCTATGTTATATTATGCCGTCAGTCGCGGGAGATTGCACCTGGCACCAGCAATATAATAAAGGAGTCTAAAACGCCGTCGCACGCGGGCGAGCACCCGCCTGTAAAGAATAAGTTCACCAGCCGTCCGCGTATTATTTTAAACAAAAAGCTGGCCCTCCTGCCTGGAAGTGAATTGGTGCTTGCCTTTTGCCTGGTGTTCTTTGGTGCCTTTGCTTCACCCTTTGATAGAGTTTATCATAAGTTTTCTCACCCACGTTATAAAGGCAATATACTTCAGTTTTATTGCTCCTGGCGCATCTGACATTCATTGCCGCACCCCTATTGTGTTGTAAATGTTTTTAGTGATCAGATTTAATTACATGCCATGAATAATTTTTTAATGACCGATGATATTATTATAAGCCAGCTGAAGGAAAAAGAAACCAAACTTACGGCTGAACTTAATAAAGTAAGGCTTGCCTTAAGTGCCTTTTTAAGTAATGACAAGGAAGAGGAAGATGCAGACACGCCGGATGAATTGCCCGGAGAATACGCTGCAGAATTGACTTACAGCAATAAAATACTTTTTGTATTGAGCCAATACGGTAAAGCAATGCTGGTTTCCGATATCGTGGAAGCCATACATGCACGTGAGCCTTCTATCGATAAGGATAAGCTTCAAAAGAACGTAAGCTATAATTTGTCAATGCTGGCTAAATATTCGCGCATAAGGAAACATCCGTTCAACCGCATGATCAAATATTCTTTATGATTTTTTGATCGCTGCGATATAAAAAATGAGTAATCGCTAAGAATGTTAGCTTTTACTTGTTTTAATGTTAACTATTGTAAACATTTTGCGGCGTTCGGGCTGGTTCGGGATTTCGGCAAAATCAACTTTTTTTCCAGGTAACGGTATGGTTACAAAAACAGAAACATTGTTTAACAATACTTCGCTTTTCGGCGATTTGTTTAGTATTTGTTAACTTTTTGTTGTTGTTATTGGAACTTTTTTGTAACAACATGCCGATAGTTTTAGTGCGATAAACAGATCGCACATGAAACTAAATTTACCAAGCAACTTTACGCGGTTATTACTACTGACATTAGTAAGCGCGTTTGTGTTTTGCGGCCAGGCATTGGCCCAAAACACGATCAGGGGTATTGTCTTAGACAATAACAACCAACCCCTTCCCGGTGTGACCATCAAAGTTAAAGGAACTACAAGGGCGACAGTGACCGGCATCGAAGGCCGCTTCACTTTTGCTGCTGAAAAGGGCGAGACTTTAGTGGTTAGTATTATCGGATTTATTTCCCAGGAAGTAACGGTAACGTCTGAACCTTACTATTCCATTCAAATGCAGCAGGAAAGCAAGAATCTGAACGAGGTAGTTGTTACCGCGCTGGGTGTGAAAAAGGAATTTCAAAGACTGGGCTATTCACAATCACAGATCAACGGTGATGATTTAACAACGGCCCGAGATGCTAACCCCTTTCAATCAATGGAAGGCAAAGTGGCAGGTTTAAGTATCGGTTCAAGCTCCGAATTCTTTGGCGCTCCCACCGTTGTTTTGCGTGGCAGTAAAGATGTTTTATATGTTGTCGACGGCGTGCCCGTTGAATCGAACACTTATGACTTTAACCCCGATGATATCGAAACCTACACTGTACTGAAAGGCCCTAACGCCGCCGCATTGTACGGTTTCCGCGGTATTAACGGCGCTATCGTCATCACAACCAAAAAAGGTACTAAGGATAAAAAAGGCTGGCAAATAGATTTCAACAACACGGTTGAAGCTGAAAAAGGATTTATAGTTGAGCCCCAGTCACAGACCCAATACGGCCGCGGTACCAACTATCAATACGCCTATGGTAATCGCTTGTATGATAACACTCAAAGGTTGCCCGAATGGGGACCTCAATTTGACGGCACCTTTAAAACAACACAATTTGACAGCCCTTATGATCCGGTTACCGGGGTAAGGACGCCAACGCCGTGGTTAGCCCGCGGTGCGAATAACTTCGAAAACTTTGTTCAAACGGGTATTACCACTACAAATTCACTGGCTTTGGCCGCCAGCGGATCAAATTATGATATTCGTATATCTTATGGTCATACTTTCCAACAAGGCGACTTCCCCAATACTAAACTGAATATTGACAATTTTAAACTTGCGGCAGGGTACGATATTTCTCCGAAACTGCGTGTAGATGGAGATCTGAACCTGAACCTTCAGTACTCGCCGAATGTACCGGATCCCGACTACAGCCCGAACAGCTACATTTACATGTTCAAAGTTTACGGTTCATCCGATTACCCTATCGACGAACTAAAGAATATTTACGCCGGGCCAATGGGTGTACCAAACCTGGTTCAGTATGCCCAGGAATACGGCCGCGAAAACAACCCTTGGTTTATGGCCGACAAGTGGCTGCACGGTCGTGATAACCAGGTAATAAACGGCTCATTGTCATTAACCTATAAGATCAGCAATGATTTGAATGTCCGTTTGCGCACCGCACTGGATACTTACAATACGATGAATACGGAGCAGGTGCCGTCTTCAGCCAACCTGAATGAATACCTGTCATGGTATTACTTCGGCTGGTACGGTGATTACAGGCAGGACCAGCGTAACCTGCTGGAAAATAACACCGACCTGAATATTACCTACAAGCATAAATTTGGTGGGTTGGACTTCAACGCTTTGGCAGGCGCCAATGAACGTTCGTTCAGGTATTTGTCTGACTGGGCTACAACCAAAGACCTTTCTATTCCGAACGTTTATAACCTGAATAACTCAATAAACCCGATACTGGAGTATAACTTCAATTCAAAAATGCAGGTTAACAGTGCTTATTATTCTGTTGACTTAGGGTACAAGAACTACATCAACCTGAATACAACGGGTCGTGTGGATAATCTTTCGACCCTGCCATCAGGTAACAATACATTTTTCTATCCTTCGGTGTCTTTAAGCTCGGTTGTTTCGGATTACATTAAATTTCCGGACGCGATCTCTTTCTTTAAGCTGAGGGGCTCTTTTGCCGACGTTAAAGGTGGTTTGACAAATGGCTACATCGGCTCTTCTTATAACGCTGTTCAATCGACTGCGTTAGGTACAGGCTGGAACTCGCAGCCGGTGGGCAACCTGTTGGGTTACGGTTCTGAATATTATACGCCTTATAACGGTCCTACTTATATAAACTCGAGCTCGACCGCGCCTGCAACTTATTACAATGGTTCGCCGTCAGTAAGTCTTTCAAATACGATCGCTAATCCTAAAATAAAACCATTTGACGTAAGTTCTTATGAGTTTGGCGCCGACCTTAAATTCTTTAATAACAGGCTGGGCTTAAATGCGACCTATTTTACAACAACCAACGGCCCGAATATCATTCAGTTGCCTGTCGCTCCGTCGACAACCTATACAAACCAGATCATCAATGGTATAACAACCAAAAAGAATGGTTTTGAAATAGAATTGATGGGATCGGTACTTAAAAGCCAAAATGGCCTGAACTGGGATATTAATGCCAACTATTCGACTTATAAAGAGACGCTTAAATCGGTTTATGACGGCGCGAGCAGTTATTTCTTTAACGGCCATACTTATCAGATCGGCGACAGGCTTGATGCTATATACGGCACCAAATTCGTACGCGATGGCCAGGGCGATATCGTAAACAGCGGCGGCGTTCCTTTATCAGCGCCAAGCCAGCAGAACAACGGAAATTATGGCTTGCTGGGCTATGCTGACCCCGACTTCGCATTTGGCATAACCAACAGGTTCTCCTATCATCATTTCTTCCTGACTTTCTCAGTCGACGGAAGGATCGGCGGTAAGATATACGACAGGGTATACTACCAGTCTATGAATGGAGGTACAGCTTTGGAAACAGCTTCAGGCGCTTTCGGCGCTGCCCGCGCACAGGAATGGAACAGTACCGCTGAAGGAACCAAAGCCGCTACGCCTGCTTATGTCGGTTCAGGGGTTGTGATTGCCAGCGGTACACCGCAATATGGTCCCGGGGGTGTGATCACCAACTTAAATCAACTCACCTTCGCTCCAAACACAACTCCGGTATTGGTTCAGAGCTATATTTCCAGTGGTATCGGGGCCAACTTTGACGAATATTATATGGTGAGCCGTTCGTTCGCGAAACTACAGGAAGCAACCTTTGGCTACACTTTCCCTGAAAGCGCGTTGAGAGGTACATTTATCAAGAAGATAGCTATATCGGTAGTGGGCCGAAACCTGCTGTATTTTGCTGCACGTAAGGATGTCGACCTTGACGAATACGCTTCAGGTTACGATGCTTCATCAAAAGCATTGACCGGGGCCGATAACGGTTCGATTGACTTGTCAAGTCCGACAGCCCGTCGGTTTGGATTCAATCTTCATTTAACATTCTAAAATTGTCAACAATGATTAATAAGAAATTTATGAAAATAAGATCATTAATTCCAGCAGCCATTTTAGTCATTGGCCTGGTGTCGGTAACCGGCTGCCAGAAAGGCGACCTGGTCGACAACCCGAACGTGGCAGGAGCCACAGGAACTGTCCCTGCTTCGCTGTTGCTTAACCACCTTACCTCAGCGTTGGTCAAGAATCCGGGATATGGTAATACCTCGAACGAGATGCCCTTTACCTATTCAACTACTGCCGGGCAGTATGTGCTATCCAACTATCAATATTACCGCGGTAATAATGCCTATAATTTTGGCAATACGAACGATAGTTACGATATTTTAAAATATGCTTTAGCGCTCGAAACACAGTCGACACAGCAGCAGGGCAATCAAACAAATAAATACTATGCGTTGGCCCAGTTCTTCAAGGCTTATGCAGGTATCTGGCTGACAGAGCGTGTAGGTGATATCCCTTTTTCACAAGCCGGTAATTCTACGATCTTGCAGCCGAAATACGATACCCAGCACGATGTTTATGCAAGCTGCCTTGCGCTGCTTGATAAAGCTAATTCCGTCTTGGCTCCCCTGGCCGCTGCCAACGCAGGGGCTAAGATCGATGCAGGCGATATCTTCGGTTTAACCTATCTGCAGTGGCAGAAAGTAATTAATACCTATACCTTACGCGTATTGGTAAGCCTGAGCAAGAGGGCTGGTGATAACGCCGACCTGCAGATATCGCAAAAATTTGCGAATATCCTCGGCAGCCCGACAACTTATCCGATCATGGCCAGCAATGCGGATAACGTGGTATACCAGTTTAATGCGGCATTCAACCCATATCCTATTTTTCAGTATGGCGACCAGCCTTATAACAACTTTGCCAATATTGGCGAGGCTTTTATCAACGCAACCGCGCCAAACCAGGATCCGCGTCTTTACATAGTGGCTACACCAGCTCCTTTGCTGGTTGCAGGCGGAAAGCAGGTAAGCGATTTTACCGCATACGCCGGCTCAAATGATAACCTGACGCTGCCTGACCTGTTAAACAATTCCAATAACGGGCAGTATTCCTATACCAGCTACAACCGTTACTATACCAGTACTTCGGGTGCTTTGGCTGAACCGTTTATCTTCATCGGATATCCTGAAATGTGTTTCAATATTGCAGAGGGCATAAACAGGGGCTGGGCAACAGGCAATTCCGCTCAGTGGTATACCAATGGCATAAATGCATCCATGGCCAATTTTGGCATAACAAATGGCCAGGTGGTTGCGATTGGCTACCCTGTATCAACTACAAACACTACACTCAATCCGCAACTGATCCCGCAGGGAGGTACCTGGGGTACCGCTACGGTAAACCTTACACAGTTTATGGCCAATGTTGCTTACGCCGGTGATAATGCCGCGGGATTGGCGCAAATATTCACGCAGCGTTATGTGGCTATGTTTGCCAATTCGGGCTGGGAGCCTTACTATAATTGGAGAAGGTCTGTCGATGCAACACATCCGAATGGTATTCCCGCCTGGGATCAGGGCGGCGCAGGTATCGGTACCGGCGGCGGCAACCTGGTTCCGCGCCGCTGGCTGTACCCAGCGAATGAGGCTGCGTACAATACGACGAACTATAAATCGGCGATTCAGTCTCAGTTTGGTGGTACGGATGATATAACAAAAGATACCTGGTTAACAAAATAGTTAAATTAAATTTCAATACACGCAGGGGCCTGGGGAGGTCCCTGCTTTTTAATTATAAGACCATGAAGAAGATTTTTTTATTTTTTATCGCTGCAGTCGCTTATACATCAGTGACTTATGCGCAAATAGCCGATAGTGCGAAACGCCATGTGGTTTTACAAGGTGCAGCCAATTTCCGCGACCTGGGCGGTTATCAAACGGCTGACGGCCATCATGTAAAATGGGGTGAAGTATACCGCAGCGCCGATATCAGTAAGCTAACCGATGCCGATCTTGCTAAATTGAAAAGCCTCAACCTCGGAACTGACGTCGATCTGCGCGGCCACCAGGAATCGGCACAGGCGCCGGATAAACTGAATCCTGGTACCGACTATATTTTGTGCCCTGCAGGCAGCGATAACATGAACTGGGCAAAAGAAATGTCGAAGATCAAAGGCAACCAGACCGACAGCCTGATGATAGTTTATTATAGCAACACCCAATACCTTGCCGATAGGTATAAACCTCTTTTTGATAAGCTGCTCAGCCTGCCCGATGGGCAAAGCCTTGTATTTCATTGTACTGCGGGCAAGGACCGCACAGGTATTGGTTCGGCTTTATTTTTATACAGCCTGGGCGTACCCTATGATACGATCGTGAGCGATTACCTGGCCTCAAACTATTACCGCAAAGGTGCCAATGCGAAGCTTTCCGCGCAGATGGCACAGGCAATGCATTTCGACCTTGAAGTTGCCAGAACCATGTCAAGTGTAAAAAAAGAATGGCTGGACGCGACGTTCGACGCCATTAAAAAGCAATATGGATCGGTTGATAATTACCTGAAGACGCAGCTTGGCCTGGATGATCAGAAGATCGCCGAATTGAAAAAGAAATTCCTGGAACAGTAATAAATAAACTTATAAGATGCTTTTAAAAAAGATCATTCCCGCATTACTGATCGCTGCAGCTCCATTGTTGTCATTAGCCCAGCAGGCCGATCTGGTATTGAATAATGGCAATATTATAACCATCAAACAAAAGGGCGACCGTGCCCAGGCCATAGCCATAAAAGATAATATGATCGTCGCCGTGGGCAACAATGACGACGTGAAAAAATTTATCGGCAGCAGCACTAAAGTGATCGACCTGAAGGGTCGCACCGTTACGCCCGGTTTTAATGACCCGCACCAGCATCCGGCGCCGATATATTCCTTTGACGAGCCTTATTCAGTGCTTGAACTGGATACTGTAAGTTCGATGAAAAACCTGATCGCTTTGCTCAAACGTAAGGCTGCCATCACCCCAAAAGGTATGTTGATACGGGGCGTTGGCTATAATGAGACACGTTTAGGCGGGCAGCCTATACGCGACAGCCTGGACAAGGCATCTACTGATCATCCTATTCTTATTTCCCATGCCAGCGGGCACCTCTCGGCCGCCAATTCGTTCCTGATGCAGATCAATGGGATCGACGAAACGGTTAAGGACCCGCCGGGCGGCGCATTTGAACGGTACATTGGCACCAACAAACCTGATGGAATATGCAAAGAATCGGCGGCGGGGTTTTTACATCATTCAAAGAATATAATCTATCCGCCAAAACCTACCCACGAGCAGGAAATGGCCGGCTACCGCCTGTACTTTAATAATGTATTAGCAAGCGGCATTACTAGTATAGGCGATGCATGGACCTCTCCCGATAAAGTAAAAGTATATCGCGAATTGGTAGACGAAAAATTTCCCATGCGCTTTAACCTGATCATCGGGGTTGATTACCTCGACCAGGTGCTCAGCGGCAAAATACCGAGGATGCAGACAGATTATCTCCGGATAGCCACCATTAAGGTATTTCACGGCAACTCGCTCAGCGGGAAAACCTGCTGGCTGTACCAACCTTATGATATGATCAATCCTGTAACCGGCAAGAAGGATTATTACGGCATTCCGCCGGCACGCAGCCAGGCGGGGCTGGATAGCCTGTTCTATAAGATACACCACGCGGGCTTGCAGATCGCTTGCCACTCTAATGGCGACCGGGAAATCGATATGGTAATTGCGGCGATCGAAAAAGCCCAGCAGGCCGACCCGCGCCCTGATCCGCGGCATCGTATAGAGCATTGCAGCATTACCAATCAGAAAATACTGGATAACATTAAAAAAGATGGCATTATACCTGTCTACCATTGCTATATGTACGAACTGGGCGATAAGATGCTGGCATATGGTGCCGAAAGAATGAGCATGCTGCACCCTACGAAAACATCAGAGGATATGGGTATTATTTATGCCCCGCATTCAGATGCGCCGGTATCGCCGTACCAGGCAATGCCGAGGCTGGGTAGCGCGGTTAACCGGAAAACCCGGGAAGGTATCGTGATCGGGCCGAACCAATGCATTGATGCCGAGACTGCGATCAAAGCTTATACGTTTGCCGGAGCTTATACCACTTTCGAGGAGAAAAAGAAAGGCACCCTACAGCCCGGCATGTTTGCCGACCTGATCGTGCTGGACGCCGACCCGACAAAGATCAACCCGGATGATATCAGGAATATAAAGGTAGACATGACAATGGTCGGCGGTAAAATAGTTTTCCAGCGGTAGCATGGAGTATTTTAGTTCGAATGAGAAATACGTTAGGGAACTATGGCTCGAACAGCAACTGGCATCATATTTTGAGAATGCGGACGAAGTTCATACCTTCCTGTTTGGCAACTGCATAAACTGCCTGCAAAGTAATAATGAAGAAAGACTACCTTGATTTATTGGATGAATTACGGGCCATCGCGCAAATCGGTCTCAATTACAGCAGGAGTCCGTATGATCAACATAATTATGAACGCTTGCTTCAGCTGGTATCGGATGAGTACGCAGCGTTTACTGGTCTGCCATCCGAAGAAATAAGAGAAAGGTTCAGGAAGGAATTAGGCTACATTACACCCAAGATCGGCGTCAACGGTGTTTTGTTTGATACGGATGGAAGGATATTCCTCGAGCACCGGAGCGATGATAAGATGTGGGGCATACCCGGCGGTTGGGTCGATGTCGCTGAGTCGCCGGAGAATGCGGTAAAAAGGGAGTTCATGGAAGAGGCGGACTTTGTTATTGAGCCGTTGGATATTATCAAATTTCATACACGTTTGCCGGGTGAATTTAACCAGCCTCATACAAGCATCCATATCTATTATTATTGCAGGTTGATCAGCGGAGAATTGAGAATATCGCATGAAAGTCTTGAAATGAAATTCGTCCATCCTGCTAAAGTAACTGAATGGCATAAAGATCATCAGTCTATAGCTGAAGTTTGTTTGCAGTACTTTAACAAAATAAATGCAGGCAGGTAAATGGATTCGCAGCCAAAAAATATCCGCCTTTTTCACATCAGCGAAGAACCCGGTATCAAGATTTTTGACCCGCGTCCCTCGCCTTCGCATTTCGATGCTATAACCGGCGACATAGTTTTTGCTATTTCCGGGCATTTGCTGCACAACTACCTGCTGCCGAGGGATTGCCCGAGAGTAACTTATTACATGCGGCCTGAAACCACATTGGAAGATAAGCACAAATTCTTCGGAGAAAGCCGGGCCGAATATATCATCACGGTGCCATCGGAATGGTATGAAACGATCAAAACAACGCCGCTGTATTGTTATGAATTCGCGCCAGATAACTTTACTCTGCTAGATGAATGCGCGGGCTACTATATTTCTTATTCAGCAGAAAAACCGATCGCGATTTCCGTAATAACTGGTCCTGTCGGCGAAATATTGGCCCGGAATACAGAATTGCGGTTTAGCCCCGCAATTATCCCGTTATCCAAAGCAGTAGCGCAATCGAGCCTTGGCTTTTCGATGGTCAGGATGCGTAATGCAAAAGCATAATTTAAAATTTCATAAACTATGAAAGCGATAGATCACGGCGAATTTGCCGACCCATGGCGCGGCCCGAAACCCATGACCGAAGAACCCTGGATACATGAAACAGCACTAATTAAAAATAGCCGCCTTGGAGCATGGACAGTAATAGGGCAACGGTGTGAGGTGTTTGATTCCGACATCATGGATCAATCGTACCTGGTAAAGGATGTTGAAATATTTAACACCGAAATGGGAAAGTACGTGAATGTGGCTTCGCACGTTCGAATTAATCCTACCAATCACCCGATGTGGCGCGCGACACTACATCATTTCACCTACCGCTCTATATCGCATTTTATGGCCGGTAACGACGATGAAGAAGTAAGCAATTGGCGCAGGCAACACCGGTCGGTTATAGGTCACGATGTGTGGATAGGTCACGGGGCTATCATTATGCCGGGAGTATCCGTTGGCATTGGCGCTATTGTAGGGTCAGGAGCTATCGTTACCAAAGATGTAGCGGATTTTACGATAGTAGCAGGCAATCCGGCACGGCTGATCAGGAGACGTGTATCTGAAGATGTGGAGGCGGCATTAAAACGCATTGCTTGGTGGGACTGGAGCCGCGATAAGCTTATACAAGCTCTGCCGGATTTCAGGCACCTGGACGCTGAAGCTTTTGCTTTAAAATACGATCCTAAATAATCAATTTACCACACAAATAGCCATACCGTCATGATATTTGTGACCGACAGTTTGTATGATGGTTGCCGTAATATTTTTCTTCTCCGGCAATAATTTGTTCAAACGCTGCACACCCTGCACTTTTTCATCTTCATGGTTTTCGTCCAATATTTTGCCCTCACGGATGACATTGTCAGCCACGATGATGGTCCTCGGCCGCGAAAGTTTCAACGCCCACTCAAAATATTCGGCATAAGGCGGTTTATCTGCATCGATGAAGATCATATCAAACGGACCCAGGCCTTCAGCTTCAATTTGCGGCAAAATATCCAGGGCCTTGCCGATCTTTATCTCGACGATATTTTCCAGTCCTGCGGCTTCGATATTTTGTTTGGCTATTTCTGCATAAGCCGGCTCATATTCAAGCGAGATCAAATGCCCGTTTTCGGGTAATGCTCTTGCCAGCCAGATCGTACTATAGCCGCAGCAAGTGCCCAGTTCGAGTATTTTTTTGGCGTTAACAGATTTAGCCAGTACCTGTAAGAACTTACCCTGGTTGGCCGATACTTGTATAGGCGGAACATCGGCATTTTCCATCGAGAATACGGTGTTTCTCAGCACCTCATCTTCCCGGCCCAGGAGACCGGCTATATAATTGTCTACTTTTTCAAAAATTTCGTTGTCCATGTGTAAGCTTATCAGCGGTCGAACAGCAGGGGTACGGATTCAACCTCGAATTTCTCATCGTCAAAAATGAGCAGGCCATTACTGAACTGGCAGCGTGCAATACATGGCCCGTATATCCATTGCAAGTTATCTGTTAATTTATACTTACCGAATGGATTGCGGGCTATCCGGTCATAATTGCAGATACTAACACCTTCGAAATGCATGTGCCCTGAAAAGCCCATCCTGCATCCGTGCTGAGCGATAAAATCCAAATGCCCGTGATACTCCTCGGCCATTTTTGGAAAACAGGTTATTACGCCGTGGAGGTCGGGATAAGCGAAATGGGAGAAAAGCACCTTGTGACCGTTAAATTCGCGGACGACCATATCCGGCAACGAGGCCAGGTAATTCCGGTCTTCAGCCGTCATCAGCGCATTCAGCTGCACATCTTCGTATAGAAATACCCGGTTATCGCTCAGCGCTTTCCGCTCAAAAAAATCGAGTTCGTACCAGTTTTCGGGAAAATGAAAACCACCGTCATATTTGGGCAGGCGTTTCACCTGGTAAAGATCATTATTCCCGATCACCACGGTGCTGCAATTGGCCCTCACCATCGCAATGCATTCATGCGCACTACGAGTATCGAGGTAGTAATACGTGTTTACCTTATAGCCGACGATATCACCCAGGCAGATCACTTCATTACAGTCCGCCATTTCAAGTATGGTGAACGCTTTTTTTAAAGCCTCAATATCCTCATGGATGTCGCTTATGATACCGATTTTCATTTTTTATTTATCAATCGTTCTCAATATATCTGCTGCCGTATGTTCGGCCCGCAGGTGCGGAATATGTTCCGCGTAATTGGCGGTAAATTTATTGATGCCGTCTACAAAAGCATAAGATACCGCCGCAAATGATTTTTTACTGTCAAAAACGATAATATCCGCTTTTTTCCCCACTTCGATGCTACCGATCTCATGGTCAAACTTCAGCAGCCTGGCCGGGTTAAGCGATACCAGGTTAATGGCTTTGCTCGGGCTGATACCGTTCTCTATCATCCGGACTACGCTGCCCAGCATAGTAGGAAAATGATAATCGCTGCAAAGGATATCCACCAGGTCCTCCTCCAAAGCATCGACACAGGACAGGTTACCGCAATGCGATCCGCCGCGGTAGTAATTCGGTGCACCCATGCATATCCACATACCCAGTTCCCTCGCTTTCCTTGCCGCTTCTATAGTCGTCGGCATTTCTGAAATGGTGGAACCGTACTCTTTACCTTCCTCCACATGAGCAATAGTGGTATCGTCGTGGCTGCCAAGAATGTACTTGTCTTTAAACGCCTCGTAAATGGGCGCGCGGTTATTGATGTTCTTCGTGATCTCTATTTGTTTTTTTAGCAATTCTAAAGCATCTTCGGCACTAATGCCAAAAGCCTGCGAACGCATCTCGATCTGCTGCTCCATAGTGAACTGGCGCTCACCCGGAATGTGATCGTTGTAGATCACCAGGTAAAGACTTTCGAGCCGCTTCATCGGCTCAAGATAATCCAGTATGGCGTGGGAGTTCGGGTCTATCCTGGCGTGCAGAAAATGGCGCACCAGCAATGAATGCCTCGCTTTATCTATTTGCTGTGAAAGACTGAGTGCATCCGGCAAACTGCGTCCTTTTTTTTCGTTATCCGTAAAGCTTACCGCGCTGAAAACCGTGGTGATACCGCACGATGCCGCACGCGCATCCATAAAATGGAGGGCAAATGGCAGCGGAAATGATGCGCTTGAACGCGGATGCAATTCCTTTTCCAGGTAATCCGTATGAATATCGATGCAGCCGGGTACCAGCCACTGGCCCTTCATATCGATCCCCTCAGCATAATTCTTATCCTTAATTACCGAAACAATGATGCCGTTCTCTATTTCAACGGTACCTGAAAAATCTTCTATTGGTGTAACTACCCGGGCGTTGGTAAGGAGATGTGAATTCATTTAATAAGGAACATAATTTCTCAGGGGTAAAATTATCGTCCAATTATTAGCGGCATATTAGGCATCCATAAGAATACTTTTAATTTATTGTGTGGCAGAACTGGCTAACCGCTGCTTTTCATTATGATCAGATCGTATCCGGCGCTTAAGTAATTTTTAAGCCTTTCGGTAAGAAATTGCGGTGCGTCATCGGGCGAAATTTTCATGAAACCGATAGTGGCATAAAATGTCTCAAGATGCGTATAGGGTAAGCAATAGCAGCCTTTGATGTCCAAATGTTCCCGCAGGTGCCGCAGCATCTGTTTACCTATGCCCCGATGCCTGTACTCTGGTTTTATCTGCATGCCGCGAAGAACTTTGGTCTCGTTTTCCGAGCAAATGCGAACCGCTCCAATGATGTCATCATCTATAGCCACCAGGACGGTATCGTCTTCACTTAAACCGCCGTTGTAGTTACATGCTTTGTAATGTGCCAGCACATCAGCGTATTCATGAGGCTCTGCAAAACGAAAGATCATCTCAGCTCAGTTTTCCTTCACCCAATATGCGTCTCCTGAAATAATCAGATACCTTTTCGGTTGCAATAACCAATACGATGATAATGCTGATGTACGCGGTCATATCCTTATAATGCAACACGCTTTTGGCTAACTGGAATTTAAAACCTATGCCGCCGCCGCCAAATATCCCAAGGCTTATGGCTGAACGCATACTGACATCAAATGAATACAACAGGCTCGCGATCAGCGAGGGGAGGATCTGCGGGAAAATGGAATACCTGAGTACCTGCAAACGAGAAGCGCCTACCGAGTATATAGCTTCACCGGGGGAATTCTCCGCATTTTCAATAACGTCCACAAAGAGCCTTCCGAATGTGCCAATAATCGTAAAGACCAACGTCAGCATACCGGCGAAAGCGCCGGGCCCTACGGCTATCACAAATATCAGTACGACCACCAGCGTGGGCATTACCCTTACGAGCGATACGATACCCTGGACAACCATGCGAACAGGCTTATAGGGCATTGTATTGGACGCGGCCAGGAAAGCAAGGATAATAGCGATTATCCCACCGTAAACCGTTCCCAAAAAAGCCATTGACAACGTTTGGAGAATGGCATATCCGGTAGATGAGTTCTCGGTCAGCGTTTCATAGTTTGGCGGGAACATTTCAGCCAGGAGGTCGCGCATAAAATGAAACTCGCTGAAAATGGCAAAGGGGTTAAAACCAATATAGATACAAGCGACGGTTACAACAATTGCGGTTATGCTGAATATGGTCGTCTTCCGCTTGAACTTTTTTGATGGAAGTGTAATATCGATTGTCGTCATCTCAAAGCTCCTTCCCCGGCGATTTTTTCCCTTATTGTCGCCGTTAAGCGCTCTATGCCAAAAACCATCACCATAATAATGATAACAGCCGTCATCGCTCTATGATATTGCAGCATATTGAAGGAATACTCCAGTTCGTAGCCTATACCTCCGGCGCCAACAGCGCCGAGTAATACCGACAAACGAATATTGATCTCGAACCGGAACAAGGTAAAAGAGATCAGGCTCGGCATGATCTGCGGCAAAACGCCGAAGTTGATGATCTGCCATTTATTGGCGCCTACTGATTCTATCGATTCCATCATTACCGAGTCGAGCTCTTCGATGGTATCGGCTAACAGCTTGCCTATCATTCCAATACAGCCCAGCGATAGCGCCACGATGCCGGCCATCGGCCCGAGGCCATACGCAGCGATGAAAAGGAGCAATATCACGATCTCGGGAACCGACCGTTCAAAACCGATCAGGAACCTGACCGTATTGCGCACCCATTTGTGCGAAATATTGGAAGCCGCCAGCATGGCAAAGAACACGGATAAGATAGTGCCGAAAATGGTCCCCAAAAAAGCGAGCAGTATAGATTGCAAAGCCGGCACGATCATTTCGGAGAAGGCCGTCCAATCCGGCGGGAACATATGACCCAGGAAAGAGAAGCCGTTTACGAGGCCGGTGAAAAGTTTATCGAAAGTAGCGCCACAGACTATGGCCGCGCCTTCCGCTACCGCTGCCAATGCGATAAGCGGCAGGATGAATTTCCGGTATCTTTTGAGGCTGTATTTCCGGGGATTCATAACAATCGTATTTCAGCTTCAACTACCGGTGCAGGTTCGTTATATTCATATTGGTCCAGCTGGCCCAGCTCTTCGCCGTATATTTCCTCCAGCTTTTTGTTCGATAGCTTGGGGTCGCCGTCATAGACTAATTTACCGTCTTTTATAGCGATCACCCGTGTGCAGTATTTAGCCGTCATTTCGGGCTGATGAAAAACCCCTACAACAGGGATATTTTCCGAAAGCGGCCTGATCAGCTTCATGATGGTTTTGGCATTGCTGGGGTCGAGGTTGGAGATGGGCTCGTCAGCGAGCAGCAATGTAGGCGACTGGAAGATAGCTCTTGCGATAGCCACCCGCTGCATTTCTCCGCCGCTCAGGCTGCCTGTGCGGCTTTGCGCTTTGTCGGCTATCTTTACTTTGTCCAGGGCTTTCTGCGCTTCTTCGGCTTCCTGGTCTGTGAAACCGTAGACCAAACTGCGTAGCGTATTGATCTGCCCCAGTCGTCCTATCATCACATTTTCCAATACTGATAATCTTTTCACCAGGTGATACCCCTGGAAGATCACCCCGATGCGCTGACGCACCTGTCGTAATTCCTTTTTACCAATGCGGCAAATATCGTGCCTCCGGCCATGCTCGTCCTGCACGATAACCGACCCTGAATCTGGCCTCAGCAGGCCGTTCAGGCAGCGCATGGTCAGCGTTTTGCCGGCGCCGCTCGGGCCCAATATCCCCACAAATTCACCTTTCTTCACTTTGAAGCTGATACCGTCAAGCAGCTTGCGACCGCCCGGCAATGTCTTGGTGAGATCCTTTACTTCTATCATATCATCAATGATTTAATTGGCGCCAACATTAAGATCTTTTATGCCCTTTGCTATTTTCCGCAAGCCATTGTACATAGAATCCTGGACGGTCATGTACGATAACTTTTCAGGATGCGTGTAGTATAGTTTTACATAAGTCCGGAAGACATCAGGGGCTTTTTTTGACATGTCGAGGTATAGGTTTTGTATTTTTTTTGCCAGGTCTTTGTTCAGGTCATTGCGTACCACGATAGGCGAGGATACGATCGGGTCCGATGTCCAGAGTATCTTTAACTGGCCTGGCTTCAGCTCTCCGTGCCGGGTCAGCAGGTCGATCCCATATTCCTGGGTTGAGCAGCCGATGTCGATCTTTCCCGATGCCACGGAAAGTATGCTCGCAGGATGTGTCCCCGCAAATATCACCTGCCTGAAAGCGCTGTCGGGATTCAAACCCTGGGTTACCAAATATGCCCTCGGGATCAGGTGGCCGGATGTAGATGCCGGATCGGCGAAGCAAAGCGACAGGCTTTTGGACCTCGCCTTAATATCGTTTATAGAATTAATATGCGTATTGTAATTGGTGAAGATAACGCTATGGTACAGGTGCGGCTTGCCGCCTTCGCCCATGGTGACAATGGGAGTGATATCGTGCGTCTGCGAAGCCAGGATATAAGAGAAGGGGCTCATCGTGGCAACGTGCACTTTTTTCG
The DNA here is from genome assembly GCA_035551775.1 of Mucilaginibacter sp. Classification (GTDB taxonomy): domain Bacteria; phylum Bacteroidota; class Bacteroidia; order Sphingobacteriales; family Sphingobacteriaceae; genus Mucilaginibacter. Next base: position 106,898 of record DASZMQ010000001.1, read on the forward strand.
CCCGGATCGCTTCGATGACGGCCGCGTAATCTGTAGCATAAAAAAACTCCACATCCATTCCCAGTTCCTTCGCAAGATATTCTTTGATCTTGCCGGTAGCCATTTTCACACCTTCCGGGTTATCCCCGCCGGTGTATGCAGCTATTACCAGTTTGCCCGGCATTCCGTTCGAATCCAATGCTACGCTATTATGGCAACCGGAAAAAACCGTGAGCAGGATGCAAAAAACCAGGCTTGTGATCAATCTTCCCATGGTATCAGTTCAGTTTCAGATCTTTAATATTTCCGGCAATGCGGCGAAGGCTGTTGTATTGCGAATCCTGCACAGCGACATAGGAGATATGCTTTGGATCGGGATAGTAAAGTTTGGCGTAAGGGTACAAAGCCGAAGGATCGTCCTTTGCAACGCTTGTAAAAGCCTCCTGTACTTTTTTGATAAAATCTTTATTGAGATCGGTACGTATAGCTACAGCGTCATTGATTATGGCCGGTGATGTCCATAGGATCCTGAAATCTTCGGATTTTACAACGCCTTCCCTGATCAGTTTGTCCAGTGCCAGTTCCTTGGCGGTGCAACCCAGGTCGACCTTGCCTGACTTTACGCTCATTATCGATGCTGCATGACTGCCCGCAAAAATGGCCTGTTTGAACGCCAGGTCAGGATTAAGACCGATACCGGTCAGGTACGAACGCGGCACCAGGTGACCCGATGTAGATGCCGGGTCGGCAAAACAAAGCGTCAGATTTTTGGCCCGGGCTTTTACATCGTCCATAGTTTTGAGGCCCGTCTGCGGCCTGGTAATTATGACGCTATGATACGTTGTCGGCTGACCGTTCAGGCCAAGCGTAGCGATGGAGGTGAGGCCGGGCGTTCGTGTGGCAATGATATAAGCAAATGGCCCAAGGTTTGCCAGGTGCACTTTTTTTGAACGTAAAGCCTCGATAACTGTGGTATAGTCGGTGGTGAAGATAAACTCCACTTCCATGCCCAGCTTTTTCTGCAGGTATTTCCCGAGCGGTTCCATCGCCGATTTGATCTGCGCCGGGTTATCGCCCTGGTACATGGCTATGATCAGCTTATGCGGAACTCCGTTGGCATCCAGCGCGGCTTTATCGCCGCATCCGGCAAAGATCGCCGCGAAAAGAAAGAGGATTGCTAAAATATACCTCCGCACGTTGATCCTTCCCCTCTTCATAACTTTACTTCAGATCTTTAACCCCGGCTGCTATTTTCCGCAAACCATCGTACAGGGAGTCCTGGGCCACGATGTACTGCCGCTTTTCCGACTGCTTAAAAAATAACTTTACGTAATTTTGAAGCAGTTCAGGCGCCTCTTTATTCATATCCAGGTAAGCCTGCTGTATTTTTTTTGCAAAATCTTTATTCACATCATCACGTACCACAATAGGGTCGCTCACTATGGGCGCTGATGTCCAGATAACCCTTACGTCGCCCTCATTCAGCATCTTCGCTTTGATCATGATGCCGAAAACCAGGTCGGTGGTGCAACCCACATCGATCTTGCCCGACTTTACCGCCATAACTGATGCTGGGTGAGTTCCGGCGAAGATCACCTGCTTAAACGCCGTATCAGGGTTAAGGCCTACGGTATTCAAATAGGCGCGCGGAATAAGATGCCCTGACGTAGAGGCCGGGTCGACAAAACAAAAAGTAAGTTTCTTTGAATTCGCCTTTATATCGTCCATGCTTTTCAGATTGCCGGAGCCTTTCACGATAATCACGCTGCTGTAAGTCGAAGGTTTGCCGTCAATTCCCAGGGTAATAATTGGGTCGAGCTTCATAGTACGGGTAGCGATGACATAGGCAAAAGGGGGTATATCCGCCATGTGTACCTTGTGTGCTTTAAGCGCCTCGATCGTAGCGTTATAGTCGGTAGATTCGACCATTTCCACGGGCATTCCTAACTTTTTTGAGAGGAATTGGTATATCTTCTGACGAGCGCCGGTAAATTGCTGAAAGCCTTCAGCCTGGATAACGGCTACCTGCAGTGTTTTGGGCACGCCATTGCTGTCCACCGAGCCTTTGCTGCCGCATCCGCTAAGGAACAAGCCCAAGACCGCTGTCACTATGACCAATGTCTTCTTCATAGGTTCTTGATTAACAATATTTGTTTAAGAAGACATCCAAATCAAGCAGGTCGCCGAAGTTTTGCTCGAGGGTTTCCCGGTCCCAATTCCACCATTCACTTGCGAGCAACTTTTCGATGACCTTATCGTCAAAGCGCTTTTTAATCACTTTCGCAGCTACGCCAACTGCCACTTCATAAGGCCCGATATCTTTTGTTACCACCGCACCGGACCCGATAACAGCACCGGTACCGATCGTTACTCCCGGCATTATCGTGGCGCCATGTCCTATCCATACGTCGTGCCCGATCACGCATTTATGATCGCGCCGCCACTGGAAAAACTCCGCGTCATCTTCTTCGCCCAAACCATAGTGCACCCGGCGATAGGTCATGTGATGCTGTGTTACCCGCCATTGCGGATGATTGCCCGGATTGATGCGTACGCTATTGGCGATAGAGCAATATTTACCGACCTCGGAATAAATGATCTGCACATTACCGGCAGTGTAGCTGTAATCGCCAAAGGATGATTCTACCAGCCATGTATCTGCCCCGAGCATGGTCCATGGACCGATCGAGCTGTCCCTGATATGGCAGGAAGGATGGATATAAGGTTTTTCGCCCAGGTGGGTCTTTTTCTCTGCTGTTAATACGTCCCCTTTTTTTTCTTCGGTTACCTCGGGGAAGCTTTTATAGTGTTGCATGGTACGAAGAATTAAGGGTCTATATTAAGTGGATGGGATAATTATCCTGCTTAATAAACTCGGCCAGGTGATGGTACCTTCTGAGGCCGGTTTGCGAGATATAGAAATAATTGTGCTCTTTCTCCAGCATCTCGTTGATCTCGCTGATCACCACGGATAGATATTCCTTCTGGTTTTTATTCGGCGAATGCTCAACGTAGGCCAGGGTAATATGGCCTATAAAAGGACGGGTCATCTTCACGTCCAGTTTGGCCAATGTCCTGTTACCGTAAAACGATTTTCTGAAATCCGTTATTCTATTGTAATCGTCCTCATCATCGATGACGCCCAGGATGCCTATTGCGGTGCCAAAAATGCTCAGGCCGGCCATCCTCATCCTGATCGGCTCGTCTTCCAACGGCAAAGGGATCTTGTTAAAAGCATTTTTAACAATGCCGGGATAGTTCTCTTCAAGTCCGGGATCAAGGATGTTTCTTTTGAAACGGTCGTCTGACAAGGTATTAGCGATGGTTTGGTGGAAGCTTTCCGGGGGCAGGTAATAGAAAGCGTAACGCGGCAATAAGTGGTATTGCAGTTCTTTCTGAATCTCGATCAGCCGCGTATCCAGGGGCTCGTTCCCGGGGTTTTCGCTCAGCATGGATACCACGGCAAAACCTTCATACTCGCCCGGCGTCCATGCACCTTCGTTGTATAAGAATTTTCCTGCGGCCCGGGCGCTAAAGGCCCTGTCGTGATTGCGCTCCGGCGATATTTCGTACAACTGCCTCGCGTTATACTCCTCGAAGGACAAGTCTCCTGTCAAGTCCTCTTTTGTTAAAGTCAATTTACTGTAACTCATTGATCACGGATAAGTTATCGTTATGCTTTAAACTTTGTGTTGTATTAACTTTAAATGTTGCCTGTGTCACTACCTGTCCTTTAACAATGGTGTGTGTCACCATAGGCAGACCGTCGACCAGTTTCACCAATATCAGGTCGGCATCTTTGCCCGCCTCAATGCTGCCGGTATAGTGGTCGATCTCGGCGGCCATGGCTGGATTCAGGGTCGCCAGGTTAACCGCTTCAGGCAGAGGCAGGTCATGCTCACGATGCAGCTTGAAGACCGAATACAAAATAGCCGGTGGGTAATAGTCGGAGCATAGAGTATCTACGGCATTGTCCAGTATAGCATCCTTAATGTCAAGGTTGCCCGACAGCGACCCGCCGCGCAATATGTTCGACGCGCCGCCTACTACGTGCATGCCAATTTGGGTAGCGTGTTTTGCCGTTTCCATATTGATCGGGAACTCACAAATATCCACGCCGAGGCTATGCATATAATTTACTTTCTCGACGGTATCATCATCATGGGAGGCAACAGGTATATGCAGCTTTTGGGCATGAGCGATCATGGCCTCGAGCTTTTCGCCCTCTATGATAGGCTTGGTCAATCTTTCTTCAAGAATTTTTTCCGCTTCTTCTTTGGTCTTACCCAGGTGCTGCGTGAAAAATTTCATCGCCTGCTCTTTAGACATCTGCCCCTGGCCCGGCGTGTGATCCATTACGGACAGCATGGTAATAATACCTTTGTCCATCAATTCAAAGCAGGTTTCGTAAGCATGTACGCCGGTCAGCTCAAAGCGCAGGTGTATCTTGTTATTGATCAGCGTTTCTCCCTGTGACAAACGTCCGACCTGTTCAAATACTTCTTCGCGGCTGATCCTGCTGCGGGAATGCTCAACGGCAGTGTCGTAACCCAAGTGTATCGAGTGATAAACCGTTGTAAAACCGCAGCCGCTCATTTTACGTTCCAGTTCGCGCAGAGCCACAGCTACAGGAATATCGGCGCCCGGCCGCGGTATGATCTCGGATTCGAGCGCATCGGTGTGGATATCGATAATTCCGGGCATCAGTATGGAACCTTCGGCATCGATCACAGTGATATCATCTCTTTCTTCAGCATCCGTGCCAATTCCGGCGATAACACCATTTTCTATCAGGATGGACGTATTGGTCAGCACTACGTCCGGGGTTACTACTGTCGCGTTTTTTATGATCAGCGGCTTCATCGTGTCAGTTTATATTGATCTCTTCTTGTTCAATGGTTGTGATGCTGCCCAATTGCAGATGCAGGCGCCTGTCCACCAGGCGCTCAAGCGTATATTCGTCGTGCGAAATGCATAGCACAGAGGTGCCCTTCTTTTTCAGCGCCAAAATCAGGTCGATCACCACATCTTTGGTACGTGAGTCAAGCGAAGCTGTAGGCTCGTCAATCAGCAAAAAACGCGGCTCAGCAATAATTGCCCTTGCTACGTTTATCCTTTGTTGCTCGCCGCCGCTAAAGGTCACCGGAAATGCGTCCCATAGCTCCGATGGCAAAGCAAGCTTTTCCAGCATGTGTTTCGCCTTAGTCCTTACACTTTCTTTATCCTTCTCTGAACGGAACAGGTATTCACTCACCACATCGACGGCTGGCACGCGCGGTATCACGCTCAAAAACTGCGAGCAGTAGGTTATTTCCGATTTCCTCAAAGCGATTATTTCATGGTCATTGGCCTTAACCATATCGATAGGGCCGTTTTTTGCGGTATAAATGATCTCGCCCGAAGTAGCCAGGTAAGTACGGTAAATACATTTCATCAGGCTCGATTTACCGGAACCCGATTTACCCGTAAGCCCGATGATCTCACCTTCCTTCACGCTGAAGCTGATGTTCTTAAGCGCTTCAATGTGTTTATCTCTCAGTATATGCAGGTTAAAAACCTTGCTCAGTTCGTTTACTTCTAATATGTTGTTCATGCCGTGCGATCAAATTATAGCAGTGAGCTTACCAGTAGTTGTGAATATTCGTGTTGCGGGTCCTGCAATATCTGGTCGGTGAGTCCGCTTTCAACTATCCTGCCGTTCTTCATTACGATGGTGCGGTCGGTCAGCATGCGTATCACCGACAGGTCATGCGAAACCACGATCATCGCTATACCCAAATCATTTTGCAATTCACGGATCAGGTCAAGTACCTTTGCCTGAACCGAAACGTCAAGTCCCGTGGTTACTTCATCGAGGAACAGCAGCGGAGGATTATTAGCAATAGCCTTGGATATCTGTACCCTTTGCTGCATGCCGCCGCTGAATGTACCCGGCCGGTCGTCCATACGTTGAACAGGTACTTCTGTTTTATATAAAAGATCCGATGCTCTTTCACGGATGTTGCCCACATGCATCTGCCCGGCCATGATCAGTTTTTCGGCGATATTGCCGCCGGAAGAAAAGCCGAAGTTCAGGCCGTCCCTGGGGTTCTGGTAAACCATGCCCATCAGGCGGTTGCGGATAAATCGCTTACGCTGGTTCGATTCTTCCAGGATATTCACCTCCCCGCTCTCATAAGCCGAGAGCCAGGCATCACCGGCGGTTTTCTCAAGGTCGAAATACAGCATCTTTACCACCGTACTTTTCCCCGAACCGCTTTCACCGACAATACCCAATACTTCCCCCGGGTACAGGTCGAAACTGATGTCGGCGCAGGCTACGATGCTTTCAGTTTCGGGGCAGATATTACTGTTGAACTCAGGCCCCGTCAGCTCAAGCGTCCGTTCATTAGGTTCGCCGTATATTTTGGTCAGGTTGTTCACGCGGAGCAACCAGTTGTTATCATTTCTGGTCATAAGCCTCAAGCTGATCGATGTATTTATTACTGTATTGATGAGTTTCGTCCTTGTCGCTTATTTTATCAAGGAAATTGCTGTCGCTGATCACGTATTTTCGTGAGTTGTCATCTGCATATAATTCATCCAGGAAGGCCTTTTTGTAGTTCGTTTTATAACATTTCGCCTCGCTGAAGTCTTCGATCTCAAAATTGACATCCTCAAACTCAAGTGGTTCCACATCAGTATAAGGCGGTACAGCATATAAACGTTTTTCGCGGCCTGCGCCGAACAGGAACAATGTCTTCGCCTGGTGCAGGTTGGGCGTGTCCCAGCGCGGGATAGGAGAGGGCGACATGATATACCTTTTGTTCACCATCACCGGATAACCGGCGCCTTGCATGATGGCGCCGTAGCGTACATAAGATTCGTAAAGAGATACCCACATTTTCGAATAATCGGCCTCAGCGTGCATCTGTAAAGTCTTGGCTTCATAGCGCTCTACCATACGTAACGGTTCCGGCAAAGGCACCTGGAAAACGATGATCTGGTTTTCTTTCAATTCCTCCTCGGTAATGCGGTGCCTGGTTTGGATCAGCGTAGCCTCAGCAGTGTCGAAAGTTGTCTTGCAGCCCGTCATGAAGTTGACAAACTCGCGCAGGTTACAGGCATTCACGCTGGCATCGCTGCCCTGGTCGATGATCTTGAAAACATCATCCCTCCCAATAACAGACAATGTGACATGCAAACCTCCGGTACCCCAGCCGCGCGATATGGGCATTTCCGGGGAAGAGTAAGGTACCTGGTGACCGGGCAAAGCAACAGCCTTCAGCAGCTTGCGCCTGATCTCCTTCTTGGTCGCTTCGTCGATAAAGGCGAAGTTGTATTTATTAGCGTATTTTTTATTCTCGATCATTTTCTTCAGGATTATGAGATCAGCGACAATTGCTTCCAGGCGTCAGCCTCAAGTTGTGCCTTTTTATTCCGTTCCACTGCCGCGCGGGTATTGCTCAACGCCGACTGGAAGGTAACATAGTGCGGCAACTTCAGGTGATTGGTGAAACCCATCGCCTCGACGCCCTCGGTATGGTATAGTACAAACTCCTGGTCATTCGCGGGAGCGCCCAGCTCGGGGCGGCGCATAGCGCTGTCAAGCGTGCTCATGCAGATCACTTTGGTTTCATTGTGCCCAAAACACAAACCGTAACCAATGGTAAAATATGGTGGTTCTTTCTTTTTGGTCGACTTACTGCCGGTGATCATTTCACACTCAGTAGCTTCAATTTTGCCGATGTATCTCGTTCTGCCTGTCGCATCTTTCACCCTCACCGGAACAGTACCATACCTGAGTTCACCTACAGTAGGGTGTACACTGCCGAAGCCGCGCTGACTGCTGTAGCCCAGGGCCATCAGGCCACCGGTTTCGGCGCGTGCCATCATTTGCAATCTTGCGGAACGTGGCGCCGGGAATTTGATTGCCTCGCGGGTAATATCGGCAAGCCTGCGGTCTTCAGAAGGGTCCACTGGTTTCAGCAGACCTTCATTTTTCAAAATGTCGATCACCTTGCCAAAGCTTTTTACACCTTCCAGTTTCTCCGGGTCGATCTTGGCGCCGATTGAATCTAAAAAAGCCTGTATATCGGTGTTAGTTTCGGTGGCCTTTGCTGTATCGAGTGTGCGCTGGGTGTAATCGCGGGTTGGGCCCAATATCTGGCCGCCGGGTATTTCCCGGAAGGACGAGGATATTTTCCTTTTCACGAACATCTCACGCGTATTGATCACCTCCGAATAGAAATTGCGCTGCAACGTGGTACGGAATGCCCTCAGCACAAAAGCTGCCTCGAAAACATCGCCTTCGCATTGCTTTAAGGCTATTGCCGCGTATTCCGGCGCATAAATGCCGCCTTCGCCCATAATTTTGTCAATAGCCAGGCGCATTTGTGCGCGTATTTGCTTGATGTCTATCGGCTCAGTATTCCCGTTAATCCGGTAAAACTCCGCCAGTTCGCTGGCGTTGTGTATGGCTTCGGTGCCGCCTTTAACTGCTACATATCCCATAATAATGTCGTTTATCTGATCAGCTTTGGGTAAAGCTGAACTTGTTAGTCCTTGGAATGCATAAAACCTGGCCCTGCCTGTCGGTAATGATCAGGTCAAGGCCGAGCGGATATTCTGAATTTTGTTCCTTTAAAAATACCAGCAGGCGTTCGTCTATCCCGGCAACGTAAGCCTCTGCTTCTCCGTTCACGCCCGGCCCTTTTAAAGTAAGGCGCAATGAACCTTCAATCGGCTCAGTGCTTACTGCTGATGCCTCGGCGATGATGGTTGCGCTATCCTCGGGGTATTTTGGCGTGCCGATGCGCGCTGCCGAAAGATCTGTGCTATAGTAATTTTCAGGAAGAAATATGTAATCCGCGTCTTCGATCTCTGCTCGTGGCGAGCTGGTATTGACCAGGAAATAAAGTACGGTATCATCGCCATTTACTCCTGCGGCAAAACAGGTAACATCGGCATTAAGTAAAGCAAAACCCGTTAATGCCGAAGCCTGGTTTAAACCTTCCGGCGGAAAGATTTCACCCGAATCGAGTTTATTGATCTTTCCCGGGCGCGACATGCTGTCCAGTAACTGGCGAAAATGATGTTGCGCGTCAAATACGGTATCGTAGTTCAGTTCAGTTTGCATATTATTCCTGCTCCATTAATTTAAAGTCGACCCTGGTGCGCATTACCTGGTTGTATTCCAGTTGTTCCGCTTTTGCTATCAGTTCAGCTTGTTCATTCAGAAAATCCTGTACCATTTGAGGCGCTTCGCCGTGCAGTTGAGTAACCGCATCAATGAAAGCGATGCAATAGCTTCTTACCGGTTCGTCGCCAAGGCAAATGCCGTAGCCTCGCTGGCCGTTCACAACTACTTCACATTCTGTTGTAAGCGCTTCACCGAGGTAAAATTCCTGAAACTCGACCGAGTCTTCGGCCTGTATCATGGTCATGCAAATGGATGGCGCTTTGGCGATGGTTATATCGAAATTCCCCTCAATGGAAGTGACGAATTTTTCGAGCGGCTCGAGCTCACATTCGCACAATATGTAGTCCTGTTTCTCCATTTATTTAGTAGGTTTTGACAAAAGTAGAGGGCAATTATTTGCCTTTAATTAGTGAAAAGATATTGTTTTGTTAGGCTATTGTTAGGCGGTAGTGATATTGCAGCCAGCATAAAACTATACTAACAAACGTTGATTAAAACGATAGCCGACCGACCGAACAGTCTCCACCACATCTTTGTATGCGTCCAGCTTTTTACGGAGCCCGGCCACCTGCACATCCACCGAGCGCTCTGTGGCGAAATACTGTGAACCATTTATTCTTTCGATGATCTGGTTGCGTGAAAAAACCTTGCCCGGCTGTTTCATCAGCAACTCGAGCAGCTTGAATTCTCCTATGGTCAGATCAAGCGGCGTTTCGTTCAGTATTACCTTGTAGCTAAGCAGGTTGACCTTTAAAGGGCCAAATTCTAATACATCCGGTGTGGCTTTATTCTGCCGCTCGGTGTCGTCAGCGCTTTTTCGTCTTAATATTTTTTTTACCCGGCTAAGTAATTCCCTGATACGGATAGGTTTGCTCATGTAGTCTTCCGCACCCACCTCCAGCGCTGTAACAGTATCGATCTCTTCATTTTTCCCTGTGAGCATTACCAGCGGAATATTTTGGGTTGACGGGCTCATCTTTAAATTCTTACAAAACTCCAGCCCGTCCATCTCCGGCATCATCCAATCGGTTATAACCAGGTCAGTATTATCAGCATTGACATATTTAAGCGCGTCGACAGCGGTGAAAAAAGGCTTCACATCATACCCTTCGTTCACCAGGGCGTGTTTGAGTATGTCCAGTGTCTCGTAATGGTCGTCGATCACAATAAGCCGGTATTTCCTCATAGCATATGGTTTTTCACCATACGATGGTAGCAAACCTATTTGAAGTAAATTTTAGCCGAAGATTAATTGCTAATGATTAAAAGGCTGATTTGTGTTAACAAAACCTTAAATCAACCAAAATCTAACCAAATACTAACCATATGCTAATAATGTGGCTTTTGGTTTGTTCAATATTTGTAAACAAATGACCAGCAAGTATCAGCCATACTTAACAGAAATCTAATTTTTTGCTAATACAACCCGAATGCTGATTAAGCAAATTCGCCATTATGGTTTCGAAACAGCAAATCAAACTCGTATCGATCAATACCTGGAAATGCGATGGTGAGTATCGCAAAAGGATTGCCTTGTTAGCCAAACAGCTCGCTGTGCTGAAGCCGGATATCATCGCGTGCCAGGAGTGCTTTGTATCCCAGGAGACCAACACGTTAAAATTTCTTGCCGAAAAACTTGGTATGAATAAAAGTTACCTGCCGGGACGTAAAAAAAAGCGGTTTTTTGAAGGGAAAGTAATGGACAGCGAATCGGGGTTGGGAGTTTTATCAGTATATCCCATTGTTCAAACGGGTTTTATAAGTTTGCCGTGCGTCCCCGACGATAACGACCGAAAGGTACAGCAGGTCGAAGTCACTTTGCCGGGAGGAACAAAAATGGCGGTAACCAATGTCCATTTGACCCATCTTGGCAATGCGAACGGGCTGCGTAATGCACAGGCCGAAGCGCTTGCAACGGTTGTTCGCTCGGATAAGACATACCCGCACCATCTCATCTGCGGCGACTTCAATGCAGTTATCGATTCAACTGAGATCAAAACATTCAGACAACTTTCACGAGCAACAGATTGTTATGTAGCAGGCCAGGGCACAGAACCGAGGTACAGCCTGCTTGACCCTTTTAAAGCGGGAAAAAGAATTTGTGTTGATCATATCTTCAGTATACCATTACAGGGTGAAAACTCTTATCCCGAATTCATAAATTCGGGCATTGTGCTTGATGGGGCCGATCCCTGGACCGGTTTATATGCCAGCGACCATTTCGGAATCTGTACGACACTTGTGATACAATGAAGATGGTAAAAAAACAAACACATGTATTGGCGATAGGCAGTTTTGCCGTTCACGGTGTTGCAAGCCTGAAAGCTTTCACGGCGATATTAGGTGAAAGAATATTGCCGGTCCCCAGCGTTATGCTCAACGGGCTCACCAATATGTCGCTCGTCAAAAAGTTTGATACGCCTTTCAGGGAATTGCTGGAGGGAACTTTTGAGCTTGCCGCAAACCGGAATATCGAGCTGATCCTATACACAGGTTACCTGGGTAAAGCGGAGCAGGCTGATATAATTCTTGAAATGGTACAGAAATACCGTAACCTGATCAGATTTATAATAACCGACCCGGTATGCGGCGACCATGGGCGAACCTATGTCCCGCAGGATGTTATCGAAAAATGGCCGAAATTGATCGCTGCATCTGATATGGTATTTCCTAACGTAACCGAATTGCGCCTGCTGACCGGCAATCTGCCCGATTCAAATGCCGATGTGGAAGCCTGCTCAGAAAAATTCCGGCAGTTGTACCCGGGCGCGCAATTGGTTGTCACCAGTATTCATGATGAAGAAAAGCGGATTGGTTTCCGGGTATTCGGCGAGAAACCTTTCAGTTATTCGCACCGGGTGCTTCCACGTAACTATGGAGGCTCAGGCGATGCTTTCCTTGCCCTTTTTCTACTTAATTGTTTTTATAAGCAGCGTTCAATTAATGATGCTTTGAAACTGGCGGCCGATCAAACCCGCCGCATCATAAAAAATTCAATCGACAGAAATTCAGACGATCTTCTGCTGGAGTACCTGGACCTGGTCAAAATCAAACCACAAATATGAGTAGGTTATTTTATGTTATCGGTGCATCAGGCGCTGGGAAGGACACCTTAATGAGCTACGCCCGCGAAAAGATCAATGGATTTAAACCGGTAGTTTTCGCGCACCGGTACATCACCAGGCCCCCTGGCGATGGCAGCGAAAACCATGTCGCGCTAACGCAGGAAGAGTTTCGGTCGAGGCTTGACTGCGGGGCATTTGCCCTTTGGTGGGAAAGCCATGGCAATTATTATGGCATAGGCGCTGAAATAGATGACTGGATGCAAAAGGGCTTCAATGTGGTAGTCAATGGTTCGCGTCAATACCTTGACACGGCGAAAGAACTCTATCCTGGTATGGTCGTGGTACTTATTGAAGCAAGCCCGGAGACCATCAGTCAGCGGCTGCAATCGCGTGGACGTGAAAGTGAAGAAGAAATAAAGAGCCGGATAAAACGTACATCAGAGATAAGGTCTGATCTTGAAGGCTGCATCAAAATACAAAATGACGGCGCAGTAGAAGAAGCAGGGGATAGGCTGGTGAACATCCTCAGCAGCGAAAAAACTACATAGCCAGGCTTTATAGCTGCTTAATAAATCCTGAAGATTTGATCTTGTAGCCCATTTTCTGATAAAACGCATGGGCAGCCTCTCTTGCAGCGCGATTGCCGCTGTTCAAAACCGCTACATTCAGCCCTTGGCTCACACCCCATTGTTCGCAGGCTTTTAGCAATACCCTGCCGATACCGCGTTTCCGACCCGACTCCTTTACTACAAAAGCCAATATGCGAAGGTATTCGCCATTATATTCATAATATAGTCCCTTAACCAGCCCGGCTAAGCCCACAATTTCATCACCGGCCCGTGCAATCAGCGTGCAATAATCGGGGTGGGAGGCGATGCTTTCAAATCGAATCCGCATTTCTCTCGGGGAAGTGGGGTAGCCTAATTGGGTCATCAGCAAGGCCATATCTTCAATATCTTCGGGACCGGCATTCCTGACTATAATATTTTCACTCATACAACAGGTTGTGTTTTGTTCGCTATGATAAACAGGTAATCGCCTTTGTCGTTTTCGTATTCGGCTTTTACTGTTTTAAATCTACCGGTTTCTATATCCTCTCTTAAATTCGCCAGGCCGGAATTAACTTCATCCCTGTTCGCAAGGGCAGCGAATGAAGAAATGCCATTGCGAATTTTCTGGTTGAAATATAATTCCGGATCATGCTTTCCCGAATATAAAAAATGATCCTCCAGATCGGGCGCTATGAAATACTTTTCAGTGCCTGCGATCTCAAAATCAGCGTCAACAAGCGCTTCTGTAACAACTTTTGCCGAAGGCATTTGCACGATCGATCTTTCCAGCATTAAAGGGAAATAGTGGTTCAACCAATAGCCCTGCATCTGATCGGGCGTCGCTGTAAAGATGACCAGCCGGGCGTTCGGTTTTAATACGCGATGGATCTCTCTGAAGGCATCGCCCAGGTTTGTCCAATGATGGATGGTTAAGGTAGCGATAGCGCCATCAAAGAGCGCATCTTCGGCGGGGATATTTTCAGCCTTTCTCGCGAACCATTTTACATTGCTACTTCGTAGCCGGGCGATTCCCAGCATCTCTTCCGAAGGCTCGACACCGTGAAAATTAAGCCCCTTATTTGACAACGCCGTGGTATAATTGCCGGTTCCGCAGCCAATGTCAAGATATAAGGCGCCGCCTTTTGGCAATAAATGGTAATAAAGCCTTCCGGTAAGATAGGCGTCGGCCTGGCGGGTAGTATTATATCCCCGACCTATATCATCATACAAGCATTTGATCTTATCCATAGCTGGTTGCTGCGCGCTACAAAGACATGCTTTACGTGCGATGTTGCTGTGTGTTTTTTATTAAGCTATTGTTAATAGTGATCTAAATGGACAGAAAAAAACAAAAGCGTCCATATCGCAGGGATAGGAACGCTTTCATCAACTAAATCTCATTTAATACTTGGTGATAGGCCGGTTGCATTAAGGTAAACCGGTAGCCTGTCTTGCACGGGCTACCGGTTCAAAAAACCAATTTACAGACACAACCGTGCGTATCTGAGAATAATATTAAAATTACGATTCGGAGAATATTTTATGTGGCTTAATCACCTGGTGGTGAGTGTTATATAATAAGAATATAAGTAAAATTATGTTAAAATAAAGTTAAACTGTTAACAGTCAATTGATTATATATGACTTGGCATTCAATAATATAAAATATTATATGAAGGCAGCCTTTCATTTTTTTGCTTTCAACATCACCAATTTTTTAACTACGGAATCGCCCACTATTATACCGAAGCCCTGCGATACCAAACATGAATTATGAAAATGGATGCCCCCATAGAACCTGGACATGGCGGTCTCGTTCGCGGCGTCTTTGAACGAGCGGAATGAACGGTTTTTTATGCCAAATTCCAGCTCAGTTGTGTCCGTATAAGCAACGTTGTCACCTAAAACACTGGTCAGTGCTTGTGCAGCTGCGGCTGATATGGTGCAATGCCCGCAGGTGTATTCAGGGAAGGGAGGAGTTTGCAGGTGAGGGCGCCATTCAGGATCGAAATATTTATCGATAATGGTCTCTGGCCTTACTGTTTTGTATTTGTACTTGGCCGCCCAGGATTCAACAAATCCATCGAAGAGGGCTATCGCCGTTTTTGCATAGGCGCATACCGTAGTATTAAAGTCGGCATGAACCTTTTGCGCACCAATTCCCACTACGCCCATCCAATGACCCGGCGGCGAGAATTTCTTGGTGATAAACATGATATGGCCCGTCACATTCATTTTGCCTGGATTGTCGTCCCAGAAATCGGCTATATGGGCTTGTTCTGCGCTGAGGTTTAGGTTTTTTGTTAACATTACTTCCTGGTAATACTTACTGTTTTTGTCGGTGACATTAAAATCCGGCGGAGGAGGAACCAGGTATTCTTTTGCATCGTGCATCACTAGCGTCCTGATCTCTCCCCAGTGCGGTTCTATGGCTTCGGAATAACTTGGAGGGGTAGGCACCCATCGTCCCGCGGAATCTTTTATGGGAAACTTTGACGCGCTGCGTGTTTGAGCATAATTATCCTTTTTGCTCCAGGCCATTATCGAACCGGCGACCGCTTTAGCATAGGCCTCTGATCCCGAGATCATTTCAGAGGACATGCCGTTCGCTATAGCCAACTGGTGCAGGCTGTCGGTAAACAATTTCATGCTTCCGGCCGGGAAAGTAACCGCTTCACCGACCTGGCAGAACGCCAATATAGAAGCATATGGGTAATCGATCTGTTCACCAGCCAAAGGTTTGGCTACTGAGGTCAAGCCATTTACCTGCCCTGCAAGCGATTTGTATTTACCGGAGTCCCCGGCCGCAATCACTTCATATCCTGCTATCGACGCGTAAGCGTAATTGCGAGAAGCTACCGGTGGCGAAAAATTATTACCCATTACTACCGTGTTGAGTTCGTGAACGGCTTCGCTATATAAGGCAGGGTTGTGCAGAATTTTTTCATATCCCGATTTTTTGCAGGATGAGAGTATAAAGATCAGTGCCGAAAATAAAAGAGTGTATCTTCTCATAATATAGATTATTGTTTTACAGTATAAGTTTTTTTGTCGGCTCCGATGCCGGTGATAGTTATCGATCTCCATTTTGAAGGCAGCGTGCTTTTCACCTGGATGATACCGTGTTCGGTAATATCCAGGCCGCCAAAACCCATCAGCAGGCTTTGGACAATGCCGCCTGCCCCGGTTGCAAAGTAAGGGTTGGTGCCTCCCTTGGTTTCTGCGATCACCCGAAATGGCGGATCGAGATTAGGTTCATAAGCGTCCTTGAAGAAGTGATAAGCCTTTTCGCCATCGCCCAGCCTCGAGTATAGTAATGCAAAAACTGCTTGCGTCATAGCGGGTGTTCCTTCATTGGGGATACGGGTATCATAATATTCCAGATCTCTTTTTATTTGGACGGGATCGGTAATTGTTTTCAACGGATAGGCCAGCAGGTTCACATCCGCCTGTTTAATGCCTTCGCCATTATAAGTGGCAAATTCCCTGGTTACGCCGTCGGGGAATTTCAGTATTGGGATGTTATCGGCAACATTTTGCCAGTCAGCGTCTGCCTGCAGGCCCAGTACTTTTGCCGCCTTGATGGCAGCCTGCAGGTTTGCTTTTGCGGAGGCATTGGTGTACGCGTTATTATCAATATTTTCTGCCCATTCGTCCGCCGCAACTACATCTTTGATATCGTAATGCCCCGGGCCGTTCCTTTCCACACGGCTTGCCCAAAAATCAGCGGTAGCCGATAATATGGGCCATCCTTTTTCCAGCAGCCATTTCTTATCCTGGGTAACGCAATAATAGTTCCACGCTGCCAAGCCTACATCCGCTGTAATATGATGTTCAAACGGCCCGCTTAAGGCCCAGACAGGTGTTTCTTCCACACCGCTGTCGGCGCTTTCCCATGGGAACATCGCTCCTTTATATCCATGAGCGAAAGCGTTTTGCTTTGCTGCTGCGAGCCGCTGATAGCGGTATTCGACAAGCGATTTGGCTATGTCAGGGTGCAATACCAGCAAAGCCGGGAACATCCACAGGTCGGCATCCCAGAAAACGTGGCCGTTATAACCCAAACCCGACAATCCCATAGGGGATGGCGAATAAGCAGTGCCAGCACGTGAGAACGAATACAGATGATATAGCATACTATGCACATCCTGCTGTGCCTGCGGATCGCCTTCGATGCGGATATCGCTTTGCCAAAGCTCGTCCCAGGCTTTGTTGTGGTATTCCACAAGGCGGTCACGACCTTCAAGGCTGGCAAACATCGTCAGGCGTTCGGCCTGGTTCAATGGGTCAGCATCGTGGGCCGACGTTATGGATGAACCTGCAACGCCGTAACGATAGGTTTGCCCCGCTGCAATGCTTTTGCTGAATTTCATCAGGTGCATATTATTGTCCCACATTTCGTGGATCACCCGTGGCTCCTGGCCGTGCGGCTCGCTGAACAGGAAGGTAGTTGAAGCGCAAAGCTGCAGCTTCCCCGTCGGGCTTTTTGCGGTTGAGGTAAGCAGCCTGATGGTCACATGCGGCCGGTCGATCTCATTATAATAATTCTGTACTTCTTTCAGCGCATCAGGGGCTTCCATCACACTGGCAGCAGTTATATTGACAGGCTTTTTAGCGGTTACTGAAATATCCATTAGCACCGTAAAAGGCAGTTGACGCAACGAATAATAGGTATATTTTATCGAAGCCAGATCGCCATAGTCAAATTCGGTAGTGAAGGCCGCATGGTGCATATCCAGCTGCTGCCTGAAATTACTGATATTCTTTGCATCGATCCGCCTGCCGTTGATCTCGAGATACATGTTCAGCAAATTGAAGCTATTGAGGAAATTGCTTACTCTTCCGCGACCGTACAGATCATAGGCGCCGGCAAGCACCACATTTTTCACCTTAAATGGTTCGGGCGATGATACAATACCGATCATGCCATTGGCAACGGTGATGCCATAGTAATTTGTGGGGTCTATTTTATCCGCGGTTACTGTCCACTCATTCTGCGCGCTTGCAGCCAGGCACAGAAAGATGAAGCTGAAAAATATGGTGCAGAACTTATTCATATTATTGATCTAATTTAAAAAATCGCATGGCCTTATTGTTAAAAGCAACTGCATAAATTATTCCGGAGGATGTTTTTATTGCTTTAATATCGCGTACCTGGCCGCGCAGCAGGAATCCATCTGAAGCGGGTGACAACCACTGGAAATTTCTACCCTGGTTCACCGAAATAACATCCCCGTAGTCAGCGTCGTAACGGCCTTCATAAGGGAGTACCCCTGAAAAATTTCCGCCGGCGAGTATATACTTAACGTTGCTGTTAACTGTTGTAAACCCGAATAAAGGCGATGCCTGCGCTTGTGAGGGGAAGGCTTTGAATTCAAATTGGCCCTTGCCGTTGTTAAAAAAAACTCCCGAGGTAAATGAGGTTGCGGTCAATGGTTTTTTATCCTTTAATGAGTCGCCAAATAATTCATGGACATCTTTTCCTGCGAAATCATGGTAGTACAAAAATTTCTTTTTAAGGATCGGGACTTCTTTTTCTAAATCGCCTTTGCCTAAAAAAGTATAGTCATGCCCATCGATGCTATAAGTCAGTAATGGATCTATTGTACCATTCTGATCGATGTCTGATAAATATAGTTTTACCGGATCCGATGCTGTCGGCTTCAGCTTTGAATTCCATCCGTAATTCCCTGCAATAATGTCGATCTTACCATCGCCGTCCACATCAGCCAGCTGTATCCTTTGCCACCAGCCAGGCATTTTGTCCATTTCATCCGAATGCTGCTGAACAAAAGTGCCGTGTTTATTGATAAAAACTTTCACCGGCATCCACTCACCTGTAACTACCAGGTCAGGCCAGCCATCGCCATTCAGATCAGCAAAGGCTGCCGAACGTATCATGCCGGCATGCTTCAATTCTTCCGGAATTGGTGCCCGGTGATAATTCCCATACCCATCGTTCATCAATAAATAGGAGTCCGGTATCTTGCCGAACCGGGCAGCGTCAGGTGCGCCGCTTACAAAAATGTCGGGGTACCCGTCATGATTCACATCAGCAACAGCTACCGCTGATTTATTTACCTTGATCTGGGGGAGATTGTCCGCTCGTTTGAAATTGCCTTTTCCATCATTCAGATAAAGTCGGTCCGCCAGTGCGGGAGAGCCATCGGGTAATTCATTGCCTCCGCTGACTACATACAGATCAGGATAGCCATCGTGATTTGCATCCAGAAAAACTGCGTCTACGTCTTCACATTCGATGTCGGTGACGAAGTCAGGTTGATTTGATGCCCTGAAGCTGCCATTTGGCATTTGGATGAATAGCGCACCCGGCTGTCCCCGCGCGCCGCAAACATAAAAGTCGTCGAGCCCGTCATGATTGACATCGGCCACAGCAATGCGCGGCCCTTCGGTTGAAAGCATGTGCGGAATAAGCGGCTGCTGGTTGAAATCAACAAAGTTATCTTCTTTATGCTGCCAACTGATATTAAGCTTGCTTGGAATATCCTTGAAGACAGGCGGTTTTGAGGGAAAGAATTTACTGTAAACGAAGTGACCTGCAGAATTTTTCTGATCAATGGTGAGCAGTTGGTCGACCTTTATATTTTTGATAACCTGGTATGACTGGTTCGGCCAGACGATCAGCAAACTGTCGATCTTTGAATTACTTCCCAGTCCGAAATGCAGTTTAGGTTCAACTGAAGATTGAAAGCCCCGTGTGAGCATCAATTGTTCGTATTGCATCTGCCCACCGCAAAAAACATAAGCTTTGGCCCCAATGCCAAAGCTGTTATCCTGCCTTCCTTTAAGTTTTAAGCTCAGGTAGTGACCGTTTCCCGAGGTGTTTTTATAGATACAGGCAGGGTGATTGATGGTATTAACAACCAGGTCTAAACGGCCTGTATTATTCAGATCGACGTAGGCTGCACCGTTAGATAAGATGGCATCGCGAAAGCCCCATGCATTACTTTCATCAATAAATTTCTCGCTTTTAGTTCCTTTAAAAATATAGCTGTGTGAAATACCTGACGGCATTTCGTCGATAGCGGCAGAATCCATCGCGTGCCCGGAGTTCAATGCCAATTGCACCCTGCCATTGGATATAAAACTGATATAATCCATATCCGTCGGACGCCGTTTTATCCCATTGGCGATGAATAGATCTTTTATCCCATCGTTGTCGAAGTCTGCGAGCAGAGGGCTCCAGCTCCAGTCGGTTGCAGCTATGCCGTCCATCAGCCCCACATCGCTGAATGCTTCGCCATTCCCCAGGTTTTTCTGCAAACAATTGCGTGAATACTGGTATTGAAAACCTGCGTCCACGATCTTATATTTATACTGATCGTATGATTCGTCGCCCATGTAGGTTTTCAATGTCTTCTCATCAGGCGGCAGCATATCGGCGGTTACTATATCCAGCTGACCGTCGTTGTTGAAATCGGCCATATCATTGCCCATGCTGAAGCGGCTGTAGTGGTTGAAATGTTTTGCACCCGACTCAGTGAAAGTTCCGTTACCGTTGTTGATATAGTAATAATCATTCTCGTGAAAATCATTGCCAACATAAATATCCTCCCAGCCGTCATTATTCAGATCGCCCACAGCCAACCCGAGCCCATAACCCAAAGCGCTGCTGTAAATACCCGACTTTTGGGTTACATCAGTAAAGTGACCGCCCGTATTCAGGTATAGTTTACTTCCGGCAAGCTCATTGTGTTTGCGTCGCAGGCTTGTATCGCCATAGGTATCGACAGAGTGGTTCGATTGATTAAGGAGGAAGCAATCCAGTTTGCCGTCGTGGTTATAATCAAAAAATGCGGCCTGTGTTGAAAAACCTGAAAAATCGAGCCCATATTCGGCTGATCTCTCAGTAAAAGTGCCGTCGTGGTTATTGATATAAAGCATATTATGCCCCTTCAGGCCAAGTTTGCCCGATACGGCACAAACATAAATATCCAGGTAGCCGTCGTTATTGACATCGGCCATAGTCACGCCTGTGCACCAGTCTGCTGTTCCTGCAACACCGGCCCTTGCAGTGATATCTTCAAACTGGTAATTACCTTTGTTCAGGTATAGCTTATTCCCGCCTTTCTTGTTTGAAGTGAAGAAGATGTCCGGCAGCCCATCGTTATTGATGTCGCCGATGGCTACGCCGCCGCCGTTATAGAAATACAGGTAGTTCAATATCCCAGGAGCATCACTGTCATTTAAAACATTATTAAACTTTACGCCCGTTTGGGCCGGATCCAGCAATGTAAAAACGGGTTTTTGCTCGCTTTTTTTTCCGCAAGATGACATAACAAATGCGGCAAAAAACAGGAAAAATACAGCAATGCCTTTTTGCCTCCGGCCGGTCCTGAAAAGAGCGATTGTCATCAATTGGTTTATTGCAGATTAACCCAGGATGGTTCCTGTTGAATGCGGAAAATACGGAAAGAATTTATTGTGTATAGCAACAAGTATCATCGGCGGGAATTTTAGGTGTTATATAGGGTTTAAAAATATCGATTAAAGCGGAGAAAAACAAAGCATTTTATATAAAAGCGTGGTCAAAATAAGTTGGAAAGGGCTTTTTTCTTTATTTTCGAACCTTCCAACAACCGTTTATCCTGATGAAAAAAATTGCTATTCTTTTATTTTTGCTTCTAATAATTCTGAGCCTGTTTTTTATACCTGTCACACAGCAAAAAGAAGTGTCTGTCAAAGCGCCGTTTCTTACGCTATACGGTTTATTGATCTCACCAGGTCAATGGGAAAAATGGCGCCCTGACCTCCGGAATATTGCAGATGGAGATTCTTCTTGTATCTCATTCCACAAAAACGCAAATTCATTGGAGCTGGATCGTGACGGACAAACTCTGCGCGTGAGGCATGAAGGCAACTCCCTGTTTATCAATGATTCGATAGGAGGCAAGGTCACCATGTATGATTATACCCTGATTCCCCGAAAGATTGATGACAGCACTTCGGTTATCGTAACAAAGAAAACAAGCGTCATCGGCTACCTTTTGGCGAAAGCCGGAAGGGATAACTTTTCCGACACGCATATTTCCGATCTAAAAAAGTTTATGGAAACAGACAGCCTGCGTTATGGGTGCCATATTTTCAAAACAAAAGTTCCCGAGGCCGATTTAATAGAGATGAAAAAGGAGGTCTTAACTAAAGATCAATTCATCACTGCAGCTAATTTGTTGAATTCGTTGGAACTCTTCATTAAGGCAAACCGGGCCACAAAAATGCAGCCGCTGATTGCGCAGTTTTTACCCAAAGGCCGGGATTCAGTACAGGTAAACGTGGGATTTTTTATTAATAAGCCGGTAAAACCCGAAAATGGGATTGCTTTTGTCACGATGCCGAAAGGTGGGCCGCTTTATACAGCGAAGTTTAGCGGCAGATTTGATAGAAGGCAAAAGGTATACCAGGGATTGCACCTGTACTTTACTGATCACCGGTATCAGTCGATCATATTGCCGTTTGAAACCTACCTGGATAATAAGTTGCCCAAATCTGATACGGACAGGGTTAATATCCGGGTAAATATCAGCGCGTATTTTTAGATCACCTAATTTTTCTGTAGAGCTGCAGCGCATCGTTATTGCGTGCGACGATGATCTGCTTTCCGTTTTTAGTGTCGATCATGGCTGCATCGCGAACCTCCCCGGTCACGAACAAGCCGCTGGCCGAAGGTGGCAGGTAGTCAAAGCCGTGTTTAGAATTGCCAAGCAATGTTACGCCGTAGTTCGCGTCGTAACGGCCCACCTCCGGTTTCAAACCATAAAAATTACCTGCCAGGAACAGATCCTTAATACCGTCGCCATTAATGTCTGTGACCAGGATGCTATAAACAGGTGAAAACTGGGCCCTCACCGGCAACGGTCGCATAGTGAATGATCCATGGCCGTTATTATAAAATGCGCAGGTTTGAGTTTGATCGACAGTAAATACTGAGGCTTTTCCTAATTCATCGGGCGTAAATATTTCGTCAATACTTTTACCCGCATAAGCATCATAGCGCAGAAACTTCTTTTTCAGATACGGCAATTGTTTAATGATATCGTCATGCAGGTTGAACGGGTAAGCTTTGCCATCCGTTTTATAATATACAGGAATGCACTCGACCTGCCCATTATTGTCAAAATCAGATATATATAATTTAGCAGGATGCTGATCATCGGCTTTGATCTTTGAGTTCAAGCCCATATTACCTGCGATCAGGTCAGGCTTTCCGTCGCCATTCAAGTCCGCAACCGTCAGGCAGTTCCACCATCCAGATGAATTGGCTATTTCATCAGTTTTCTGCAGTTTTCCGTTGACGTATTTAAGGATTGTCACGGGCATCCAGTCGCCCACTACAATGAGCGAGTTTTTACCGGAGCCATCAATGTCGGCCCACTGCGCATCAGTTACCATGCCGAGCTTTTGCAGTTCAGGAGCCATGGATGCCGTTACATCAGTAAAGTTGCCGTGACCATCATTCCGCAACAGTTTGCTCGAAGGGATCATACCATACGATCCGGGCACGCTTCTTCCGCCGATGAACAGGTCGCCGTTATTACTGTTGAGCCTTACACATGAAGCGTTAATAGAAACCAGGGGCCATCCTGCAAATTTTCGGGTAAAGTTTCCTTTGCCATCATTGATATATAACCGTGCGGTCAGGTTCAAAGAACCTTCCTTTTCCTGGTTTCCCCCTGATACCACCACCAGGTCCATATCGCCGTCGTGATCCGCATCGAAAAACAATGCCCCAATATTTTCGTTGTCTTTATCGCGTTCAAAAACAAACTCTTTTTTCTGAAGAAAAGTGCCGTTCGGTTGCTGTATGAACAGTTTTGCCGTATCGCCCGATGCACTGCCCATAAAAAAGTCCTGTAATCCATCACCATTTACATCGGCCACTGCAAGTTTAGGCCCTTCGGTTGACAGCATTTTGGGGATCAGGCGTTGCTCGTCAAAATCCTTATAGTCATTTTCCTTGTGATAAATGTTGCCTTTGAAACTGCCTCCAGTATTATTTTGATAGTAAGGATTTGGTTTTACTGCATGCGGCAAATAAGGTAGGGTAGCATCGGATTCTTCCAGGGTTATTGATTTGTTAGTACCGAGTTCTTTTAGCACTTGCATTTTCATACTTGGCCAAATCACTTTTAGGCTGTCAATTTTTTTGGATGTGCCCACGCCAAAATTGAGCACCGGTTCGCTGCTGCTTTCAAACCCGCGTGTTGGCATTTGTTCCAGCAACTGCTGCATACCGTTGGTATAGATTGTCACTTTTGCACCAATGCCAAAAGTATTCATGCCTAGGCCTTTCAAGTTCACTTTGAGGTAGTGCGCATGTGTCCTTTCGGAGGTCATGTTCCTGTAGATGAATGCCTGGCCGTTCTCGTTGTTCACAACCAGGTCCATATCGCCGTCTCCGTCCAGGTCGCCATAGGCTGCGCCGTTGCTGAAAGCTGGTGTGGTAAAGCCAAGTGTTGCACTTTCATTTTTAAATCTAAGGTCCTTTTGATTGACGAAGCCGTAACTGGTGAGCGGAGTTTTGGCCATTTTGTCGAGGAACATTTTGATCTTAAATCCCCCGTGTTTTACTTCGTCAAATACCTCCGGACTGCTGAAATAAGTTAAAAAGTCCTGGTTCGTCAGGTCCCTGCTTATGCCGTTGCTTACAAAAATATCTTTCCAACCATCATTGTTAAAGTCAAAGGCTAATGCCCCCCAGCTCCAGTCCGTCGCGTTAATGCCTGCCATATCTGCTATCTCGCTGAATGTTCCATCGCCGTTGTTCAGCTGCAAACAGTTTTTGGTGAATTGGTGGTGAAAGCTGTTCTTAAGCTTGGCGTTATAGGTATCGTACTCATCAAATTTGGTGGTAGTCTTCAGACGAACGTCGCCCTCCGGCAACATATCGGTAGTAAAGACGTCAAGGTATCCATCATTGTTGATGTCCGCCATATCAGACCCCATTGACGACAAACTCGTGTGCCCGATCGCCGCGTCACTTATTTCTTTGAATTTACCGTTGTGCTGATTTTGGTAAAGGTAGTCGCGCTCAAAAAAATCGTTGGAAATGTACATATCATCCCAGCCCGTGCGGAATAGATCGCCGGCCGCTACTCCAAGGCCAAAGCCGATCTCGCTGCCGTAGATATTTGCCCGGGCGCTTACATCAACAAATTTGCCGTGATCATTATGATACAAACGGTCGCCATTTTGCGGGTCGCGTACATTTCTCTGGTCTTTGTTATAGCCAAAACTTTCTATCGGCCGATAACTATTATTCAACACAAAACAATCCAGGTAACCATCGTGGTCATAATCAAAAAATATCGCTTGTGTTGATAGTCCTTTGTCAGCTAAACCGTATTCAGCTGCCTCCTCCTTAAAAGTCCCATCTTTCTGATTAATGTATAGTTCGTTCGCCCGGTCGGCATTGCCAAGACCACCACTGTTGGAAATGTAGATGTCGAGCCAGCCATCGCCGTTGATATCAACCATAGTTACCCCGGTATGCCACCTGTGATAGCCTTTAAGGCCGGCTTTGGCCGTCACGTCCTCAAATTTCCAATTGCCTTTATTGATATACAGCTTGTTCTCACCCTGGTTTGAGGTAAAAAAAATGTCGGGCTTGCCATCATTATTTACATCACCGATAGCAACGCCGCCCCCATTATAAAAGTTGCGGTAATTGAATACGTTAGACTTGCCATCTTCTACGACCTTATTGCTAAAGGTTATGCCTGTTTGCGATGAGGGCAAAAGTTGGAAAAGTGCATCTTTATTTGACGTATTTTCCGTAGAGTGACGGCACGATGTCGATAAAAATGCGAGAATTCCTAATACCAGGGGTAACTTCGGTGACATGTATAGCAAGTATATAAAAAAAGAGCAGTGGAATTACCACTGCCCTAATTTTTTTAAGTAGTTAGTTATTAATAACCTGGATTCTGATGCAGGTTCGGGTTAGTGAGCAATTCCGGCGCAGGTATCGGGAATATAAAGGCATGTTGATCGCCGTCATCAGTTTTAGCCGGCGTGCGGGGGCCCGAAAAATAATGCGTTCCCGTGGCAACTTCAAATCTTATCAAGTCGTTCCTTCTCCAGCCTTCCCACATTAGTTCGCGGCTTCTTTCATCAAGCAAACTAGGCATAGTTAAATCGGCCATTGTCCAATCGGCAACGCCTGCACGCTCACGAACTTTGTTCACCATAGCAAGCGCTGTTGCATTGTCACCGGTGTGCATCGACGCTTCAGCCAGCATCAGGTAAGCGTCGGCCAAACGGAAAATAACCATGTCGTTGCTCTGCCCGCCGGCAGTGCCTGCTTCAGGATGATACTTTATGTTACGTACTCCTGCCATACGGAAAGCGCCCGATGGGTCTGATATAGTACTAACAATCGGAGTAAATATTACTGGCAGGTTTGCCTGCGGGTCCGTAAGCGGGGTTACACCATCTGCTGCATATTGTTGTCCGATCAGGAACTGTGTTCTTCGGACATCTGATGCATCATATTTGTTATAAACGTCAGCTGTAGAGCAGAACCCGTTCCATGGCTGGCCGGTTAACCCGTAAGTCAGGTTGTTAGAATAGTGCAAAGTCTGCATTTCCCAGCTATTGGTAGCGGTAATATGTACTTTGTCGGCCGGTACAACAAAGATGTTTTCTGTTGATCCGTCGTTAGAGACCGAAAAGTTGTCAAAGTAATTTGGCTGCAGGGCATATTTACCTGAACTGATAACCTGGTTCAGGGCTGTAATTGCTTTGGCCCATTGCGCCGTGCCTGTATATACCTGCGCGTTCATATACAGCTTAGCCTGCAACATGTAACCGAAGTACTGGGTTACTCTTCCGTAAGTTGTTTTATCAACCGTGTTTGTTAATAACGGGATATTTGTACTCAACTCGGTATCCAGAAACGCATATACCTGGGCGCGGGTTGATTGAGTAACCTTGCTCGGGTCGACATTATAGTCTGTAACCAGCGGCACATTGCCAAACATATCCATAAACTCGAATATGAAATATGCGCGCAGTACCTTAAGTTCCGCCACAACATTGGCAATATTTGCCGGCTTATTGGTTAAGCTGTTCAGAATGTTTAAGGTGAAATTGATCTTACCGATACCGTTGTTCAGGTCGCTCCATCCTCCGTCAACAAAAACATCCGGTTTGTATTTATGCAGCCACAAGCTTTGCCATTGGCCGCCGTCGTACCAGTCGTTGCCCCTTGTTGGCACAACGATCTCGTCTGATGTGATTTCGTTCATCTGCATGACGTTTCCGTCAGGTATCGGTTGCAGAGCTACGTAGGCTGGCGCCACACCCGCGGCAATCTGGTCGGGTGTCTGATAAAAGTCGGCGGTAGGCACTACGCTGTATACCTTTTTATCCAGCTTTGTACAGGATTGAACTATGCCGAGG
This sequence comes from Mucilaginibacter sp., assembly GCA_035551775.1. Taxonomy (GTDB): domain Bacteria; phylum Bacteroidota; class Bacteroidia; order Sphingobacteriales; family Sphingobacteriaceae; genus Mucilaginibacter. The sequence goes on from DASZMQ010000001.1 coordinate 134,095, forward strand.
GTCAATATCATCGTACCGACGGCAATCATTAGTTTTTTTCTTTTCATCACTATTTTCTTAAAGTAGTAAGTAGTTATTTCAATGACACGTTAACGCCTATACTAAATGCCCTAACTCGCGGATAATAGGCCTGGCCACCATAATTGGCATCGATATAGGCCGAGTTGTTCGAACCATTTAAGTTTTGGCCAAACAAAATATTTCCGCCCGCTGCGTTTTCTGTTTTAACTTCAGGGTCAAGGCCTCTGTATTTGGTGATAACAAATAGGTTATTACCCGAAACGAACACCCTCAACGTATTAGCGAAGCTTACATTTTTGAAAGAATAGCTGAGTGTAGCATTGTCTAAACGCAGGAATGAGGCACCCTCCAGCCACAGGTCTGAAGCAACAGGAGCATCTTTGATACCGTTGGTTAACGCTTCTTTGGTCACGTTGTTCCCGGGTAAACGAGTTACGGTTTCTACGTCAAGTAATGTATTATTAAATATTTTCTGACCGTATACACCTCTGAAAGCAAAGTTAAGACTCCAGTTGCCATAATCCAAATTATTCGTAAAACCGTAATTGAATTTTGGGGCGGGGTCGATATAGTGGCCTGCCGGAGTAGGATTTTGTGTAATGGTTTGGCCATCAAATGTTTGGTTGCCTTGCGCATCAGTGCCGGTATAATGCGGCAGATAGAATACGTAAGGGCTGTAACCAGGCTTGAGGAAGGTGATCGGGTTCGAACTCAAACCGCGTCCTTGGGCATACCCAACCGGAATCTGGCTTGAATTGAGCTGGTAAGTTTTACCTGCATAAAATATCGTACCGTTCAAACTAGTAATTTTGGTGTCAACGGTGCTCAACTGACCACTTATGTTCCACCTGAATTTCGACTTATTGACGATCTGTACGTTCAAGGCTACTTCGATGCCTTTGTTGGTCATCGATCCTACGTTCGCCAATATGGTATTCGTAAAAAATGGCGGCGTCGGTACACCATAACTATAGAGCAGGTTTGTGGTCTTGTCATTAAAGTAGTTGATCTCGCCCGTTACACGACTGTTGAACAAGGAAAAATCCAGGCCTACGTTACGGCCCTGCTTGGTTTCCCACTTCAGGTTCGGGTTCTCATTCTGTATTGTAGAATAGGCTGAAGGATAATACCCGGTTGAAGCATCATAGTATTGCCCCACCACGCCGATCAGGCCAAGTGTTGTATAGGGATTAATAGCATCCTCATCGCCTGTAACACCATAACCGGCCCTGATCTTCATGTCGTCGATCCAGTCGACATTTGCCAAAAGATCTTTTTTGAACCGGTAAGCGGCGCTTAATGAAGGAAACCACTGGCGCTGGTCGTTTACTCCCACTTTTGATGAACCGTCATTACGCATTGTACCGGTAAGATATAAGCGGTTATCATAGTTGTATGAAACGCGGCCTATGTATGAGATCAAATTATATTCGTCCGCATACGAACCGATCTGGTTGAACAGCGAATTGCCTGCACCCAGGTTATTATCCAACTCCTGGGGAGTTATATATTGCTGTCCCTTAGCTACGAAATTGTTTGTCAGGTAGTCGTTATATTCATACCCGGCAAATACATTCAGCGTGCTCTTGCCAAAGGTTTTGTCATAGGTTATATGAATATTTCCCTTATACGAATTGACATTTCCCTGAGCGTCACCCGCCTGGTTAACGCTGCCCTCGAGGCTGGGCAGGAATACGTGTGTTTGGGTATTATCACGCGTCAATACGCCCAATACGCCAATTTTCAGCGCGTTAGTAATGCTATAGTCGGCTGAACCGTTTATGAGCGTCAGGTAATCATATTGTCTCGCGTAATCATCGTCGATATGCTCCACCGGGTTAGCCAGGTTAAAATCACTGTAGCTGTAAAAAGAGCCATCAGCATTTCTAATCGGGTATGTCGGAGGCGAGTTGTACATGTAACTAAAAATGCTGTAATCGACTAATTTACTGGTTGTGCTTACGTTTTGAAGCCCGGCATGAATATCCAGTTTGTCGTCAATGGCCTTGGCCTCGCCGCTGAACCGCAAGCCTAATTGCTCTTTCCCGGTATTCAGCACAATACCTTGCTGGTTAGAGTAATTTGCTGAAGCGATAAAGTTCGATGTATTTGTTCCGCCTGATAAGGAAACAGTGTGCCTTTGACTGTACGCTGTGCGCGTGATAGCCTTTTGCCAGTCGGTATTACCTCCTTTGTCAACGGTGGTCAAAGCAGTAGGATATAATTGCTGAATTGTGGTGCGGTACTCACTTGGAGTAAGCAGATCATAATATTTGCTCTGAGTTTGTTCGCCAGCTAAACCATCGTAGTTAATCGTGGTTTTTCCGGCAGCGCCTTTCTTTGTTGTCACAATGATGACACCATTGATACCGCGCGCACCGTAGATGGCAGCAGCAGATGCGTCTTTTAAAACGTCATAACTGGCGATATCGTCCGCAGGTATGTCCTGGAACTGCCTTGGATCATCCAGAACAACTCCGTCCACAACAAACAATGGCGATTGGCCGCCCGACAGGGATGATTGCCCTCTCAAACGAATAGAAGCTGTTTGGTTCGGGTCGCCACCGGGCTGGGTAATAACCAGGCCGGCAACTTTACCTGCTAACTGGTCGATCGGGTTAATGATAGCTCCCTGGTTGAAGCTTTTAGATGTAATGTTCTCTACAGCGCCGGTTAAGTCCTTTTTTCGGGTGGTACCATAACCGATGCTAACTACTGCCACCTCGTTAAGCTGAGTGGCGTTGGCGTTAAGCGAAATATTCATTGGCGAGGAGCCGATCGGAACCTCTTTGCGGTCGTAACCTATATACGTTACAACGAGGGCACCTGATGATGGAGCTGATAGCTTAAAGTTACCATTCACATCGGTAACTGTACCATTACTGGTTCCCTTTACAAGAATGGAAACGCCGGGTATCGGCGAGCCATCTTTTGAATCGGTTACTTTACCTGTAACTGTATTTTGAGCCATGGCAGGCATGGTAAACAAACACAGCAGGATAAAACAACTTACTTTGAGTAAAGTCTTAAAGTGCATAGAATTTGGGTTGAGCGGTTTATTAATTTAGTTAATTGGTTGGTTTAAGCAGAGACCTGGTGGTCTGCCACCAGAAACTCAGTTATTAGCGAACGTTAAGGAGGTAAATTTTCTCTCATATTGGAAATTGACAGTTAAGTAATTCCCGCAAGATCAGTTGCCCGTTACAGCATGCCCTATCGCGCACATCCCCCATCTGCTGCACTACGCAAAAAATCTCAAGGACTTTTTGGTTAAATTGGTTCATGAGACACGCTGAAGCCTCGTCGGTTCGCATTTGTCTTCATCTAAAAGTAATAAAGTCGTTACAACAACACCTATTTTTTTATAGGGAATATAATAAAATATAATGAATTTAAAAGTTAACTATCTGTATATGAATTAAATAAATTGAAAAAACAATTAAAAAATATAAAGTTAATTTAACCTTTTTCTATGCAAATTTAACGAGTTTCGTGACCTCGGGCTCCTGTGGAACAGGGTTGCTGAGTGTTTCTACTGCCTTTATCGACATTATCTTTTGATCGAACTGGTCGCCCGGGACAAGTGCTTTGGCTTTAATACGCATCTTGTAAACATATATCGTGTTGGTTGAATATTCCAATATGTTGGCTATGGTTTCGATATCATTGATACCTAAGCGCATTAATGCAAATATGCGCAAGTCGGTATTTAATACTTCGTGGTCCCTGGGCCATATCTGGTCTTCCTTCCTGAACAATGAATTGAAATTGCCGATGAAATTTGGGAATATCTTGAGGAAGACGTGGTCAAAAGTATAGAACAGGGTTTCTCTTTCTTTCTTGATATTGATCTCATTGGCCGAGGCCAGGATGTCGTCATATTTTTTCGTCACCACTTTTCGCTCAATGCTCCGTTTCAGTTTCTCCAGCTTCAAAATATAACCTGATATCACGTTGAAAAAATAGCCTATGTACTCTTCTTTAATATGCGTGTCCTCTACAAGCTTATCATTTATTCTTTCAAGCAGTGCATTCTTTTCTTCAATGATCCTTTCTTTTACCTGAACCCGTTTCAGTTGGATAAATACAACGAATAAGCCCAATGAAAAGAATACTGCTATGACCGCTATCACCAAAAAGTATTTCAGGAATTTATTTTTCTCATTCTCGGTGATCAGGATCTTTTGCGTAGCGACAATAGGAAGCACAGCGCTGATATTCATTTTACGCAGCCTGGCGCCATAAAAATCCGCGTCGTTCATGGCCTGCTGTATAAAAGTGTAGGCATCTTTAATATTTCCCTGCAGGTACAGCTGCTGGCCAAGTTTAAAAATCGCCAGTGTTTCCTTTGTTGACGATCTGATATCATTTATTGCGCCTTCTGCGAGTAAATAATCGCGGTCGTCTTCCTGGTAGGGCCCGGAAAAGAAGAAGCTTAAGCCTGTCGCCACCATCGCCCGTTCGTGCTCGGTCATCTTATACCTGTTCAGCAAAGTGATATAATAAGGCGAGGGCTGCTGAAACTGCCCGGAAATAACCTGCTTATTACCCATATAATAGAGTTGTTCAAACGAACCGGGTTCCGCAAGTGCTATGGTCGAATCTATATATTTTACCGCCATCGCCTGATCAAAGGGTGCATAGCTCTTATCGCTGTTGTAATCAGCGAGATCCGAGTAGGCTCTCGATTTTACTGAGTAATATTCCAGTTTCGCCCGGCTGTCAAGTACTTTAGTATCTATCTTGTCAAGGCATTCAAAAGTTTCTTTAAACATTCCTGCTGACAACAACAAGAAGCCGAGCTTCACCCTGCTTTCGTTCAGGCGCTGCGAGTTGCGGGTTGCAACGCTCAAGCCCATCAGTTTTTCGGTATACACATAAGCCGAGTCGGATTGGTACACCTTATACTCCTCATACAGTTTTTCGCAAAGGCCGTATTGGGCATTATAGCTGGTAGATGGTATTGCTTTCAGCTCGTTTTTCAGATCTTTTATCCTCAGCTCCTTTTGCTCGTCATAGGCTTTCCTTTTGGTCAACTCTATCTTCAACTGATTGAGTATGCTATCGGTTCTTGTCGATGAAAATGCGGAATAACCCCAAAGTACCAGTATAAGGACAGGTAAAAATATTCTCATGTCTAAAATTGGTTGTCGAACACTAAGCTAATCTTTTAAAATAATAATTAAAAGCGTTTAGCGTTAAAAAACTCTAAGTCGGCCGGATGTTCGGATCGGCAGGTTTACCGTATTATTTTTAGTGTGATCTATTGCTGATCGGTATGGTAACGGTTAAGAAGGTTGAGTAGCACACCGTTCGTCCAGCCAAAGCCATCCTGCAAAGGATATTCGCCCCCGCCTGCTTTGGCATCAGTATCAATTACGTTGTATTTTTCCATCAGTTTCCCCGTATCGTTAAACACTTTGAGGTTGATCGTGATCCAGCGCTCGGCTACCTGGCGTGCAAGACTGGTTTGGTTATATTGATTTAAACCTTGTATGGCCATATATTGCAGCGGCGCCCAGGCGTTCGGGCTATCCCATTGCTGCCCCGAGCGTTTGAAGGTAGTAACCAGGCCGCCCGGTTTCAGGAACTCAGCTTTAAGGTTTTTCGCCACTTCTGCCGCCTGGTTAGCGCTGGCGATCTTAAACTCCAGCGGATAAGTGCCCGCAAGGGTTTTTTGCGGTGAAATGCGACGCTCCTTCCAGTTGTAATCCATAAACCAGCCGTCTTTTGCGCTCCATGAATATTTGAGGATCGCCTTTTTACGCGCCAGCGCTTTGGCAAGATAGACCCTGTATTGCGGGCCGTTTCCCTGCATTTGATACGAACTTGCTATCGACAGCTCGAGGTGATAAAGCAAACAATTCAGGTCGACAGGTATGATATAAGTGGTTTGGATGGTTTCCAGCTTGCCCGTAGTGTCCATCCAGCGCGTGCTGAAATCCCAGCCCGATTCGGCCGCGGCGCGGATATTGCGGTAAAAATCGCCAAGCTTCTGTTTCGTCAGTTTGCCGGCGTTCACGTCCTTTTTGTAAGATTCCTCCCGGGGCTGATCGGATTCGTCCCAATAGCGGTTTAATATTTCACCGTCGAACATTCTCACCGAATTCCGGTAAGCCTGCCCCGGTTTTAAATTTTCAGAGCCACGCATCCAAAATGCATATTCTTTCAAAAGTTCAGGCTGGTATTTAACAATCACCCTTTCTCCGTCATCTTTGGCCAAAAGATCCAGCATCATGGAGAAGAACGGCGGCTGCGAACGGGTTAAATAATAGGTCCTGGTGCCGTTGGGTATAAAGCCATATTTGTCTATTAAGTATGCGAAATTGCCGATCATGTCCCGTATGATCTGTGTTCTGTTGCTTTGCTGCAGTCCGAGCATCGTGAAATAGGAGTCCCAGTAATAGGTTTCACGAAAACGTCCGCCGGGGATAATGAAATCGTTGGGAACGGGCAGCAATGAAGAATACTTTGAAATGGTATCATGCCGCCGGTAAAGCACTTTCCACAGCGTATCGATGTGTTTGCGTATCCCTTCTTTTATGTCGGTTTTGAAAATAGCCTGAGGGGGACCGGGAACGTTGAAATTATCGTACACGAACTGTTTGAGGTCAAAACCCGTTTTGTCTTTCCGTTCTTCATAGTCTCTCATGATCTGTTCAGGATCGCGCTTCGGCGTTGCATCGACGAAAGTTTTATTATCGGGAAATATATCAGACATCTGTACGGCCTCGAACAGATCTTTAAACAGTTGCCTCGGCGTTTTAACCTGCGCGACGGCAGTAACAAATGCAAAGATGAGTGCGAAAACAAAAAGGAATCTTTTCATGCTATAATTGATTCCTAAGATAAAAGATGGAAAAATCAATCCGGCATATTGGAAAGGTGTGTATCGGCGATTTTAGCGTAATTTAAGTATAAATTACGCTTTTATAATGCAATTTGCTTATTGTCAATAAGTTGCAAACTAAGACCTGCGAAATAATATATTATATTATTCGGCTCAGCATAGCAGAGAAGAAATATAATGTCTTTATTTTTTGGCACTTGCAGCCTCTTTCAGGATGTGCGTCATCATCGGACGGTAGAACGTCCAGAAGAAGCTTTTGCGCTCGGCAGGGTCGTCGCTGTTATAAAACATCCATTGGAAAAAGCTGATGCCCCTGAAATAGGAGGTAGTCAGACCGATAGGGTTATCGCAAAAATCACCCGAAAAATAGTAGAACTGATAATCCGGCCCCTTGTGCATGATGATGGCCGGAAATGTTGTTGGTATGCCGTTTTTCTTTAGCTCAGCAGTACCGTTCGCATTCAGGTTGAGGTCAAACCGTGACACAGCATGGTTGACAGCAAGTGAAGGCGTGATGATGTCGAACCAGAATGGATATTTCATTGTTTCGGGCAGAGAGAGCTCTTTTTGCCCGTATCTGAAAGTCACAATGCGCGGAACAGGATTGGTCAGGTGGGTGCTGTCTTCTAATATTACGATATCGCCGCCGGCATTTACAAATGCCAGGCCTGCTTTGTGGAATGGCCATTTTTGAGCATGTTCCTTTTTATAGTTGGTTACAAGCCAGCCCGGTAGCTCTTTATTTTTTATCGTGTCAAAGCTGTCAAAGAAACGGGCGGTCCACCCGGTCCAGTGCATCCCGAACATTTTTTCAAACTTATTTCGGTTGTCGGCATTGGTTGGCGAGCCGATGGTGTTGAATTCGGTAATGATCAGCTTGTGCTGGTCTTTCATATCCTGTAAAAAATCCACATCCTGTGCGCTCAAACCGCCATAGAGTATTCCTTTTTGTCCTGTTTCGCCTTTCTGCGTATACCAGTCGCTTTTATAAACGCCGTAGGTATCTGTAAAATAGGTCAGGTCGGCATCGCTGCTCAATTGCTTCAGCTGGTCGGATGAAAACCTTTCCAAGCCCTTCACCCGGAATTTTTCATCATCTTTCGGGAAGAATCCAAAATAATCGTGACCGGCGCTGTAGTTCTCTGTCGGTGTTTTTGTGAAGCGATAATGATTAAGTACCCATGTGAGCGATATATGCTCCTGGCCCGATTGATCCAGCGAGGTTTTATCAACGATGGCCACTACGAGTTTGGTTGTCGGCGTAAATACCCATACCAACCACATCACCAGCGGAAAGATGATCAGCACCGGCAAGATGTACATCAAAAATATTTTTTGATACTTTCTCATTTAAAATCTCCTGAGGTAGCCAATGCCCAGGTCAAGCTGGTTGGACCATAGTTGCGGATATTCCTGGTGGTCATAGCTTGCTGTAATGAAGAAAACATTACGGCGTTTGAATGAGTGCCAGTAAGCCGCTGAAATATTATCTGATTTGAATTTGTAAATGGCCCCGTTATTCGACACAACCACGTTATTGGGCGCATCAGGCGAAAGACCTGTTCCAATACTCAATGACAGGTAGTCATCAGCACCGCCGGTATAATACCTTACTTTCAGTGAATAAGATTGCGAAAACGAGTTGTTTGATGGTGTTAGATATGTCCGGAAATTGAACCAAAAGCTTTTATAATATTTACCAATAGATGCGGTGTATATCCAGGTGTCGCCCGTAAAATGCAGGTACCTGAAACCGGCGTCGGCTTCAAAGCTTGCGGGCAGGTTGGCATATAGTGAGAAACCGGCCCTTGATTGCGGGAACAAATTTTCATCGCCGGAATAGGCGCCGCTGACATAGGCGTAAAATATTTTGGATATGTGGGGATAAGCGTCGATCTCGTATTGCACGCTGTTAGTGTTGGACCGGTTGGCGTAATTCACGTAGCCAATAAAGGAACCTATCCCGGTTTGCCTGCCATATTCAAGGCTCCCCAGTTGTAAGGTATAGGCATATGGCTTATCGACATGGATATAATCATAGGTCACCCCCATTTTGTTTACGCTTGCGTTGTCCTGCACGCGGTCGGCGAGCGAGTGCGCACCGGTATTTGTGGGGTCTATTTTAAGGAGTGAATCGAGTGTATTATTAGCTTCGCCGTATCGTTTAAGATCATTCAACACCTTGGCCTTCAGCAGCAAAAGATCCTTTGACTGCGGATGATATTTTATGCCGTTGTTTACGATCTGGAGTGCTTTTACTGAATTATCGTTCCAAAACTCAAGGCTCCCGGAGGCAAACGATGCATCTTCGTTATCAGGGTGCTTGATTAACACTTGTGCGAACTCGGCCCGCGCGCTGTCGGTCTTACCCGACCATGTATATACGCGGCCAAGGAACACCCGGATATCTGAATAGTCGGGGCTTTTTGATAAAGCCTGCTTGCTCAGGCTAATTGCCTTTGCATAATCCTTACCATCAAATGCGGCATGACGCGCCTGCTGGAATAGATCGTCAGAAGATGGCCCGTTTTGCGCATTGGCCAGTCCGGAAAAAAACAGTAAGCCGATAAAAAGACAAAATAACCTAAAATTCATGCTGCATCGTCCACCATTAGTTTATGGATTTGTCGTTGTACGGTAAAAGCAGCCGGCAAGTTTTAATTGATATGAATTAGTGCGCTGTTATGCAATTTGTTGTGCGTTTTATTTCAGGAAGATGCTGTTTATCAATATGGTACGCCAGATAGGGTTGGCTTGCCATATATTTTTATAACAATTGTTTCTGTGCCCCCGTATAAACGCAAATGCTGTAATGAGTTCAGCGCAATTATCCATTAACGTGTTTCTTAAAGAGTTAAAGAATGAAGATACTGGTTGCGGAAGATGATCAACTGATGATGAAAATGCTTGAATTTCGTCTCAGGAAAGATGGGCACGAAGTAATTATTACACACGATGGCCGCGAAGCCGTGCAAAAACTCGACGAGTTTCAGCCCGACCTGGTAATAACCGATATCATGATGCCTTATCTGTCGGGTTTGGAAGTGGTGAGCGCTGTCAAAAAGAAATACCCCACTGGCACGCCTGTGGTTATATTATCAGGTATGGGCCAGGAGAATGTAGTGCTCGAAGCATTTCAGTTGGGCGCCGACGATTACATGACCAAGCCGTTCAGTCCAAACGAACTATCGGTGCGCGTGCGCAGGTTCAACATGTCTGCGGTCAAATAAAACACGTCATATTTAAGCTAAAGCATTGTCAGGTAGATTACTTACATATTTGCTCAAAATTAACTGGAAGGTGCAAGATGTCGCGCTGGCAGCAGTCGTTACATTGATGACTTGCCTGCTCGTTTTCATGCTTGTCTACATGTATATTAAAAGTAGACGTGAAAAAAAACAGGATAAATGGCGCATGATCTCGGATATGCTGATCAACAAAGCCATCTTTTATGAAGACAGGGACGAGATCGAAGATCAGATCATCGCTTCGGTTATGACCGCGGCACAGGAGCTGATCGTCAACAGGCATTTCCGAAAATTTGTTGCACAGGAGCTGGTATCGGCAAAGAAGAATATCAGCGGCGCATCAGCTGATAGTTTAAAGCAATTCTACCTGCAGTTGGGCCTGGATAAATACGCTTTGAGAAACCTTGACAGCCGTCAATGGTACGTCAGGGCCGAAGCAATACAAGAGCTTACCATTATGCACACCGATGAATTCATCGGCCAGTTGCATATACATACAAACGATAAAAATGAATACGTGCGCATGGAGGCCCAGGCCGCCATGGTTCAATTTAAAGGATTTGAAGGACTCAATTTCCTGGATGACATTGGCTATCCGCTTTCCAACTGGCAGCAGATCAAATTGCTGCAATTGTTGTCGCTGAAGCCACCGTCAACTATCAGCATGGATAAATGGTTCAAATCGACCAACAATACTGTCGTTATTTTTGCGCTGAAACTGACCCGTAACTATCGCCGGTTCGAGCTGCACGACGCTATCACCGAATGCCTCGACCACGAGGACGCAGATGTACGCTATGAGGCCATACGATGCCTGAACGAGATATATACCGACGAAACCTCGGATCACCTGATCGCACGCTTTTTACAACAGGGCTTGAAACACCAGGTGGCTATTGCCAGGGCCATGCAGAATGTAGGCTCAAAAAAAGACGAAATGTTCCTATTCGACCTGCTGACGCATGAAAGTGATGAGCTAAAGCTTCATGCTGCGCGTGCGCTCGCAAATGCCAGCCAGGATGGTTTGCTCTCCCTGGAGCAATATTCGAAAGAATCGGAAGAGGCGATCGGCCAGATATTGATGCATATAAAAGGAGAAAACGCGGCATGAGTTGGCAAACCTTTTTATTACACCTGTTCACTTACGGAATTTTATTGTATTCCATCATACTGCTTGTATGTTACCTGCTGATAGGCGCATTTTCCATCATGGAAACCCGCGCTTATTTACACAAAAATAGTTTTACAGACTACCGCATGCTGGCCCAGTCGACCGAAACGCCGAGCATGAGCATCCTGGCGCCGGCTTATAACGAAGGTCCGACGATCATTGAAAATGTGCGGTCGCTGCTTTCGCTTCATTATCATAATCTTGAAGTGATCATTATTAATGATGGTAGTAAGGACGATTCGCTGGAAAGGCTGATCGAAGTCTACTCACTGTATAAAGCCGATTATTTTATAAACCAGTGCATCAAGACAAAGCCCGTGCGCGGGGTATACCGCAGCAGTAACCCGGTTTACCGTAAGCTGGTTGTGGTGGATAAAGAAAATGGTGGCAAAGCCGACGCACTCAACGTTGGGGTCAATATTGCAAAGAGCGACTATTTTGTGTGTATAGATGCAGACTGTGTGCTGGAACAGGATGCGCTGCTGAAACTCGCAAAACCCTTCTTAGAAGCAACTACGCAGCGGGTTATAGCGGCAGGCGGTGTTGTTCGTATTGCCAACAGCTGCGAGATAGAAGGCGGCCGCCTGGTAAAGGTTAATTTGCCGAAGCAGTTTCTGCCAAAAATACAAACATTGGAATATATCAGAGCATTCCTGCTTAGCAGGATGGCCTGGACCAAATTGAACGGCCTGCTGCTCATATCGGGCGCATTTGGGGCTTTTGACCGCGAGATCGTCATCGCCTGCGGAGGCTATAGTTCAAAAACGGTAGGCGAAGATATGGAACTGGTAGTTAGGATGCGCCGTTACATGGAAGAGCTCGAAGAGCCTTATAAAGTGGCATTCATTCCCGATCCTTTATGCTGGACGGAAGCCCCGTCAACTTTCAGGATATTAGGAAGACAGCGCAACCGCTGGGCCAGGGGAACCATCGAAACCCTGCGTTCGCATAAAAAGATGTTCTTTAACCCGAGGTATGGCATCCTGGGAATGCTAAGCTACCCTTATTGGTTCTTTTTCGAATTTCTTGCGCCGATAATAGAGTTTTTCGGTACGCTGGGCCTTGTTTATTACTGCTTTAAATATGCGATAAACTGGGAAGCCATATTGATCATGGCGGGCGTAATATGCCTTGGCATCCTATACTCGGTTTTTGCTATCATGATGGAGGTGCTTACCTATCACCAATACAAGCAAAAGAGGGAGATTCTGCATCTCGTACTCGTGGCCATTTTGGAGCCTTTTGTATTCCATCCTTTTGTAGTATGGTCGGCGGTAGTCGGAAATTTTGATCTGATAAGAAAGCATAATTCCTGGGGCGAAATGACGCGCCAGGGCTTCGCCCAGAATAAGCAAGTTTGACAAGTTATCGAGTCATGGAAAATAAAAGAAATAAGAAAAGGCTATCCTCAAAATTCATGCAGGTCATGGCTTCGTTTGCCGGCCTGTCTGTATTATGGCTGGCGGTCATATTGTTGCTTACCATTTTTGAAATGCTTTATAATGGTTTTGTGCACCAGTTCCCCAAAAGCTTCGTAGGCGTACTGTCCTGGGCTTTTTTTAATGATGTGATCTTCTGGTTGAAGGGACTGATCTATTCTTTCGTTGTATTTGCTTTGCTGTACCTCATCTCGGGCAAACTGGCGCGTGTATTCTATTGTGTATTTATCGTATTTATGGCCATTGTGCAGTTGAGCCTTACGTCTTACTTTACTTCGGCGCTGGTGCCGTTGGGAGCCGATCTCTATGGCTACTCTTTAACTGATATTAAACAAACCGTCGGCGCGGCCGGTGGTGTTAACATTATACAGATACTGGAATTTATTATCCTTATTGGCGCCCTCGTTTTTGTATTGTGGAAATTACCGCAGCGCATGCAGGTTAACAGGTTTATTGTGCTGGCTTTGCCGCTCACGTCGCTGATATTGCTGGTGACGGGTACGGCGGCGCTGGCTCACCCCGGCAACTTTAAATCGGATTTTGACAATAATCTCGTCATCAATAAATCCGATCATTTCTGGACAGCATCTTACAAGCATTTTTTTCCCGGTAAGCAGGAGCTTGACATTTATGCGGACAGCTATATCAACGATTATGAGAATTCGGGCACGGGTAAAGCAGCCGCATTTAAATACGTCGACCCGGAACACTATCCTTTTTTACATAGTGACACCGCTGCTGACGTATTGACGCCTTACTTTAAACCCGGAACTACACCGCCTAACGTGGTTATCATCCTGGTTGAGGGATTGGGTCGTGCCTTTACGAATGACGGCGCTTACCTCGGCAACTTTACGCCTTTCATCGATTCGCTTTCCGGCAAAAGCCTGTACTGGAAGAACTTTTTAAGCGAGGGCGGCCGTACTTTTGCTGTTTTGCCCTCGGTATTGGGGTCGCTTCCGTTTGCAAAGAACGGCTTCCTGGAGCTTGGTGACGGGATGCCTGCGCATGTGTCGCTGCTTAGCCTGTTGAAATACAACGGTTATCACACTTCTTTTTACTACGGAGGTGATGCGAAGTTTGACAACATGGCCACTTTCCTGAATAAGAACGCCATTGACGAATTGAATGATGAAAAGTCGTTCCCGGTAGGTTATGTAAAACTTCCCGCGCCGAACGGTTTTTCATGGGGCTATAATGATAAGGAGCTTTTCAGGCATTACTTAGTTACCCGCGATCAGAAGGCTATAGCTCCGCAATTGAGCGTGATTCTGACGGTTTCAACGCACAGCCCATTTGCGATCAACGAGGAAGATAAATACTTACAGCGTTTTGAACAACGCATGACGCAGCTGGGATTTAATGATACCCGCAAAAACGAAGCCCGCAATTACAAGCTGCAATATGCAAGTATAATGTACATGGACGATGCAATACGTGGCTTTTTTAACGAATACCGTAAGCGCGCCGATTTCAACAATACGATCTTCCTGATCACCGGCGACCACCGTATGCCGGAAATACCGATGAGCGACAAGATCGACCGTTACCATGTGCCGCTGATCGTCTATTCGCCGATGCTGCAAAAAACCACGCAGATCTTGTCCGTGTCAACTCATTTTGATATCAGCCCGAGCCTGCTTGCTTATCTGCGTCATAACTACAAGATCAAAGGCCCGTCGCTGGTAAGCTGGATGGGGCAGGGGCTGGATACAAACCGTAATTTTGAAAATATCCATAACTATCCGCTGCTGCAAACAAAGACGGATATGATCGACTTCATCATGGGCGAATATCACCTAAACGGCGACAACCTGTTTAAGCTCAATGCCGACCTTGGCGAAGATCCTTTAAATGATGAGGATAAAACGAACCAGCTAAAAAATGCTTTCGATCAGTTCAAACGAAAGAACGAACAGATATTTACGGGGAGCCATATCATCCCCGATTCCATCCATCAGCACTATAATCCCGTTAAGAAATAATACAGTCAGCGCAAGATTCTAAAAGCCTCAATTTAAACTGAGGCTTTTTTGTTACCGGGTCTGGGATTGCTTTTTTAATATATTTTTATATTTTTAGTCGCCCCTAATCGCTATAAACCAATTATGACCCGGCAAACCACTACTTATCTCGAATCCAAAAACCATTACCAGATTCTCGACGGACTGCGCGGCGTGGCCTCTGTTATCGTTATCGTCTTCCACGTATTTGAAACTTTTACAGGAGGCAATCGCTTTATCCAGATCATCAATCATGGTTATCTCGCGGTCGATTTCTTTTTCGTCTTATCCGGTTTTGTTGTGGCCTATGCATATGATGACCGCTGGGGTAAGCTAACTCAGTGGGATTTTTACAAGCGCAGGCTCGTCCGCCTGCAGCCCATGGTAATTATGGGATCGATCATAGGTGCTGCCCTTTTTTACTTCCAGGTGAGCCCAGCTTTTCCGAACATAGCCGGAACACCGGTATGGGAAATGCTGCTGGTGATGCTTATTGGTTGCACACTGATCCCGGTTCCCAACTCAATGGATATCCGCGGCTGGCAAGAGATGCATCCACTGAACGGGCCGGCCTGGTCACTGTTCTTTGAATACATAGCCAATATTCTATATGCTGTTATTATCAGGCGTTTCAGCAAACTTGTGCTTTCAGTATTTGTGGCGCTGGCAGGCTGCATGATGATCGGTTACCTGCTATTCGGTCCCCAGGGCGATTTGATAGGTGGCTGGTCGCTCAACGGGCCAGGGCTTTTTGTGGGCTTCACGCGGGTGTTGTATCCGTTCTTTGCGGGGGTGTTGCTCTCACGGGTCGGGAAACTTATTCATGTTAAAAATGCTTTCTGGTGGTGCAGCCTGCTTATTGTTATCGCGCTGGGCATTCCCCGTATTGGCGATGAACACACCTTGTGGATGAACGGCATTTATGACGCAGCATGTGTGATTATTATCTTCCCCCTTATTGTCTCAATCGGCGCCGGCGGAGTTTTGCATACCGCAAAGTCGGAAAGGATATGCAAGTTTTTAGGCGATATTTCTTACCCGTTATACATTACACATTACCCGCTTATTTATGTGTACACAGCCTGGGTAGTTAATAATAAGATACCGTTCGGGGCAAAAGGGTTGCTAGTCGGCGCATTGCTGGTTATCACAAGCATATTGCTCGCCTACGCCTGCCTTAAACTTTATGATGAGCCTGTCCGCGAATGGCTCAAAAAGAAAATTTTGATGAAGAAGGCGCCTCCCGCAGTCGCACAACATGAAGCTGCTAGTAAATAAATTTATACCACTCCACCCATAAACGAATCGCTGAAGGTCGGCACCCCGGTCTCAATCCGGCCGGCGTATCTTTTAGCAAACGAGTTATGCCCCTGCATTGTAATGCTTATATCATACCAGTTATGGTTTTTCAGCAGGTCAAGAGCCACTGCTGCGGTTGTGCCTGCTGCGATGGTTCGTAATTGTTTCCCACTTTTGTATACATTATCGCTTAAGCTGATATGCTGTTCCTGCTTGGTGCTGTTGGTTATCTTTACTATCGCGTTGCCGGTCAGCTTTTTGCCTGAGGCATCTTTTTGCGGCTCGAATACGATATCTACATCCGGGTCCTGTCCATTGCCCTTAAACTCACGATAAAAACCGTTCGGGCCATATACCCGCAGATGATAATGACCATTTTCAAAGTCGCCCAAAGACCAATTGTCGGTTATTTTGTCGCCGGGCTTTACAGCATAGGCCCAGGTGCGCAGCGGCGCGAACTTACCGTTCAATTGTTTATGGCTATCCGGGGCGTAGACGTTAAGCGGCGCCCCGGCAGTCTTTTTACCAAAAAAAACATTGTTATTGCCGAATGCGATCTCAAATGATTTTTTGTCCTTACTCAATCTGCCGTCTACGTGCATATCGTACGGCAAAGCACATGAAGGTTTGGTGCCTTTTTCCTGCTGCTGCATGTGCGCGCGTGGATCGGCATTGAATTGTTTGATCTGCGCTGCATCCAGTTGGTTGAAATCGTCCGGTAGCTTCTTGAATTTAGCATTGTAGATACTTTCAATGAACGCATCCTTCGCCACAAATTCCGGTGATGGAATAACGTCGCTATGATAAGGCCGGAATACCGATGTCAGGTCGCCGCAAACCAGGCGCCTCCATGGGCTGATGTTCGTTTCGACGATCTTTTTACCGGTTTTCTTTTCTAAGAACGTTTCAAGGAATTGCAGTGTTGAGGTATGGTCAAACACTTCCGAATTTACCCAGCCGCCTTTGGTCCACGGCGATGCGATCACCAGCGGCACGCGAAACCCGAGGCCGATAGGTCCTTCGCGGTCATATTTCTCAGGGAAGCCGTGGCGCGCCTTTTCCTGTTCCAGCGTTACAAAATCAACTCGGGTATCCATCCCGGCCGATATTTTTCCTGTGCCCGATTTGTGAGAATGCGGCGCGGTAAACGGCGGCTGATGGTCGAAGTAACCATCATTCTCATCATAGGCAAGAATAAAGATGGTCTTCTTCCATACTTCCGGGTTCTGGGTGAGAATGTCTAACACCTCGGAGACATACCATGCACCGAACCAGGCCGAGCTCGGGTGATCCGAAAAACTTTCCGGCGCGCTGATCCACGATACGGTGGGCAGCTTGCCGCTGGTTACATCCTGCCTGAAATTGTACAGCACATCGCCTTTGGGTATTTTCAGTGTTCTGCTCGTGCCGTTATCATCGTAGGTCAAATCTTCCAGTGTGCGGTAATGCGGATCGCCGGTATTGGTATCGAAAGCTTTAATATGTAGGTTTTTTTGATGCTCGGACAATGCTTCAAATTGCCCTGGATGATATTTCTGTTTGTCCTTTTCTATATTTTGCTGATCTTCCTGCATCTGCTTCAATTGCTTTTTCATGTGATCGGCGTTAGCGTCACCGGCAGGCAGGGGCGCTATTTTATTTTGCAGGGCCTCAATTTCACCGGGCAGTTCTTTGGAACGCTTTTCGAGGTGATCGAGGTGCCTTTTGTAAAGTTTAATATTATACTGCCCGAAGAACTCAAGCGGGTTGTCCTGGAAATTCGACAGCCAGAAATCTCCGTCTTCATCAAGTCCTGTGTCGATGGCAACTTCATTCTGGTAACATTTCCACGAAATGCCGTTTTGTTCGAGACGTTCTGGGTACGTGGTCCAGTTGAGTGTGCCATAATCCATATCATCATTCCAGACGTGCGCCCTCGAGTTTTCGTTCTGTTCAGCGCGCACAGTACCCGTCCAGAAATGCAGGCGATTGGGATTAGTACCCGTAAGCGACGAGCAAAAATTCTGATCGCAAACCGTAAAAGCGTCAGCAAGAGAATAATAGAACGGGATGTCCTCGCGGGTGTGATAGCCCATGGTTAAAGGCATATTGGCGTACTCAGGGGTGCTCGATCTTTTGGCTTCCAGCCACCCATCATATCGCCCATCATTGCGTGCATTGCTCTGATTCGCCCAGGAATGCGGCAGCGAATCCATCCAGGTTGCTTTGGTATTCTTGATATCAAGATGAAATGGCGCATACGTTTCACCCTTGGCATTGCTTTGGAGCCATACTTTGTTTTTATTAGGCAGATCGATGGTACGAGGATCATTATAACCGCGTACACCGCGCAATGTACCATAAGTATGGTCGAACGAACGGTTTTCCTGCATCAGGATAACGATGTGTTCGGCATCCAGGTAGGTGCTGCCTTCAGGAGCGCTGATCGCTAATGCTCTTTGAATAGATACCGGCAAAATATTAGCCATGCTTGTTGCTCCGGCTAATAATGTCGCTTTCTTTAGAAATTCTCTTCTGTTATCCATGTTCGATTTAGTTTCCGGCCATAAGTTTTCTTGAAGCAATGTATTGTTCACACAAACCAAATGACAGCGTCATGCCGTTGCCGCCCAGACCGTTGATGATGGTCACGCCATCTTCGGGTTGCAGGATCAGTTCCATTCGTCCGTCCATCATTTTAGGATACAGGCCATGCCACGATTGCAGCAAACGCCAGTCTTTAAAATTAGCAAAGGTGCGGAGGTAATCCGTTATCATTTTATTGATAAAGGCCTTGTCGAATGGGTCGTGCGTCTTGCCGTACTCGTGTGAATCGCCTATGGTCAGCTCACCCGAGCCATTTTGTGATACCATGACATGGATGCCCCATTCCAGGTATTCAGCGTACTGTTCTTCGTAGCGTTTGCGTAATACCGGGAGCGAGGATGCCACCTTGAAACCCGGATAATGGATCATGGACAGACCACCGCACAACGACGGGCCTATCCGCCAGTTGCCGGGCTGTGCTACAAGCCGCATCATTTGCAGCTTGCATTGTTGTATATCGACTGAAGCAAATACTTCGGGATAAAGCGTTTCAAAGTCGATGCCGCTACACACGAATATTTCATCGACTTCCCATTTCGTATCACCGCTATAGACTGCCGGATGCTCTACCCGGCTGATGGCTGTTTTCCAATGAAATTCTACGCCGTATTTTTCCGCGAGATATTTTGCTACCTGCCCGACAGCTACCCGTGATTCGACGATCATTTCGTCACCGCTCCACAAGGCGCCTTTCAGTCCGTTCATATTTACCGCCGGGGACTTTTCCAGCGCCTGTGCGGGGCTAAGTACAGCGCAATCACGGTATTGGTGATTTGCATCAACATATTCCTGTATAGCTTGCAGCTCATCGTCATGATAAGCCAGGTGCAGAGAGCCTACTTCATCGTGCCAAATACCGGCTTCGGTGCAAACCTGTTTCCAGATGCTTCGCGAAAGCATCGCCCGCTCGTACAGCGGACCAGTCGCCTGTCCGATGGGCCATATCATCCCGAAATTGCGGATGGACGCGCCGACGGCCCTTTCGTTTCTTTCGAAAACGGTGACTTTATATCCGCGCGTAGCCAATGCCCTCGCGGTTGCCAATCCGACTATGCCGGCGCCTATTACGATTGCTGATGGCTGCGTCATACAGGTAGAATGTTTAAAGTGGCTTGTTCTTCACGTTGTTCATCTTTCCGGGCCAACCTGCGGAAATACAGCAGTGACAATGTTGTACTGATACCGCCGACCACTGCAACGATCATCACGCTATTCTTAAAAAATGCACCCCAGCTGATGTCCGGATGGCCGAGCTCCCTGATCAGCAAAACACATACGCTGCCCAGGTAACCAATCGAATCGGCAACATAGATCAGGAAGCCGACATTGCCTTTATAGTGGAATGAGGCAAGCCAGCGTTCAAAGAAGACGGCATTGTAGGGCACATAGCCCAGGTATAAGCCCAGCCCTGCGAAGGTCATCCAGGTCATCGCAGAAATGATATTCAATGTGAAAAGTATCGTTCCTATACCGATAAGCAAGCTTCCGGAAATGATGACCACATGGATGACGGTGAAAGCTTTCAGGTTGTTCCTGATCAGTATGAGCAAACTCATGGCAACCAGCACAGTCACTGAAATGATCGAATCGATCTTGGTAAAAATGGTTCTGTCCTTAATACCAAAGCTTTTCCAGATCTCAACTTCGAAATTGTCGCGCACGTCACGCATCACGGTCAACAGCACATAGATGATGAGAGTGAAGATAATGCCCGGCATGAAGCGTCGCAAAAAGCTTTTGCGTTCCGCGGCATCCATGGGCAAACGCTTTGTGCGGAGTCTCATATCTTCTTCGGTGGGCGGAGGCATCAGCTCCAGGAAGAAAACGAACAACAGGAGCGGTACAACGAACAGTGCGCCTGTAAAGAAAGGCATGGTATACTCGCTCAAACTGAAGGCAGCCTTGAGGGTCAAAGCAACGGTTTTTACAAACCCCGATGCGAATATGAGGCTGATGGACAGCACGGCAGCCATAAACTCCGTCGATTTTCGCCCTTCCAGGTAACCGAATACCAGCCCCCAGATAAGACCCAGCGGGAAACCGTTAATAAACAGGCAGATGATATTATAAGGTTGCGGAATAACAGCAAACAGCAGCAACGCCAGCCAGGCAATACCGATAAGGGCTAAAATGCTTTTCGCGCGTTGCCCTGGCTTCAACTCGGAAATGAATTTAATGCCGTAGAATTTGCTGGCTGTATAACCGATGATCTGCGCGATCACGAGCCAAACCTTGTAGTCGATGTGAAAATACTGCGTGCCGGCAAACGTTCCTGCGGTAAAGCCCTTGCGAAAAGCGTACATCGATGTGTAAGCCCCAAACGCCGAGATAGCGGCAAGTATTGATATCAGGCCGTACGGCCATTTGGCAACCCTTGCGCGCAGCTTTTCCATGACGATGATGGTTAGTGAATCAGTTTAGCAATACTAAATTTAGTTTATTAATGTCAAACCAAATTTGCGTTAATTTATGATTAAGCCTTGGCGGCTGATCATGCTAAGTTCGGGATATCGCTGCTGGTTTTTTCTTCAAAAAAATAAATCACGAGCATGCTGGCTTTGGTCTGCCCCATATTTTTGGGCGTATGCGGTATCCTGCCGTCAAACAATATCGAATCCCCTTCATGCAGCGACACACTGTGGTCGGTAAACAGGTAGTCCACGTCGCCGTTGATGACAAATTTATATTCAAAAGCTTCGGTCTCCACCAGCGGGCGCTCGGCGTGGGGCTCAAGCTCCAGTATCACTATGTCGATAGTAGAATGTGATATGAAGCGGGTGAATATCCGCTGATAATTGAACCCTACTGCAAGCTCTTTCTCAAAACGTTCGTATTCGTCTTTTCTTTTCACCAGCACGGGGCTATGCTGGGTGCGGCTGCGTATATCTTTAAAGAATTCGTTCAGGTCGATCTCCAGCGCTTTTATAATGTCTATCAATACGATGAGCGAGGGGACAGTCCGGCTATTTTCAACCTGTGATATAAGGCCCTTGCTTACGTTCACACGTGACGCCAGTTCCTGTACCGTAATGTTTTTCTCCCGTCTTCTTTCCTTGATGCGATTACTGATCTGTATCAGTACATCTTCTTCCATAATTGTTAAAGGTTAATGCACCGCAAATTAGCTATATTGATACGGTGCGGGCAAATTAAATTTTGCCAATAAGTGTTAAATTTTATTTCAATATCTTCAAATGAAATTACACTGGCTTAATGCTCCTTTAATAATGCTGCTTTTAGATTTGTATTTATAAAAATTACGCCATGCCAACCGCTTCACCCCAGGAAATTGTAAAGGAAGTATTTTCATTATATGAGCTTCATGGGGATGAGGATTACATCGGCGAACCCGTTTCCCAATTGGAGCATATGTCGCAGGCCGCGGCGCTGGCGCAGGTAGAAGGGTATGATGATGAGGTTGTGCTGGCCGCATTCTTTCATGACATAGGCCACCTTTGTGCGGCTGAAGGTGAAGCAGAAAGCATGGATGGTTTCGGTAATAAAGATCATGAGGAACTGGGATCTGAATATTTATTAAACCTCGGCTTTTCACAGCGCATTGCCGAACTGGTGAAAAGCCATGTGGTTGCGAAACGTTACCTGACTTTTAGGTATCCCGAATATTACGAAAAGCTTTCGCCGGCCAGCCGGGCCACGCTTGAGTTCCAGGGAGGACGCATGAATGCTGAAGAAGCCGAAGCGTTCGAAGCGAACCCAAACGCTGACCTCATTATTAAAATGCGCGAATGGGATGATCTTGCAAAGGAAACCGATATCCCGGTTGAAAATATCGACTGGCTGAAGCAGATCGCGCTTAAACACCTTACGCGCCAGCAGGCATTAAATTGATCCTGCGCTACTTCTTCTTATCCTTTTTATCCGCCGAAGCATAATAGCTTTTAATAGGTCCGTAGGGGCCATATTTACGCTGGTTTTCGCTAAATTGTTTGTCCGCGAAAGGACCAAAGGGATCATCATAAGGCTTGGTGGAAAGTTTGGGATAATCAGAATTAACGTTTTTATAAGTATGCTGCTGCGAATTGACAAAGGCTGCCACATCCCATGCCTCTGCATTGCTCAGCTGCTCGTGTTGGTGATCAGCCCCGAAAGGCATATTGCTTTTGATGAATCCGGCAAATTTCGACAAGCGATAGATGCTTGCCCCGATATTGTAACTATGTTCGCCCCAAAGCGGAGGATAGGTATAACCCCATCCTGCCGCATTTAATGTTCCCTGCCCGTCTTTCTGATGGCAGGTTTGGCATTTGGCCACAAAGACTGCGTGCCCTTTAGCGGTATCAGCCGGCCTGTCCAGGAAGGCCAGCTCTTCAATACCCGAACCAACGGGTTTTGTGCCTTTCTTTACATTTTTCCCGATCCATTCCAGGTAGGCTACAAAGGCTTTCATTTCCCTGCTGTTGCTGTCTATCCTCTTACCGTTCAAGCTTCGCTCGAAACAATCCTGCACCTTTTTTACCAGGTTTTCTATCGTGGCACTTCTTTCTTTAAAACGGGGGTAACCTGTGGCGCTTAATGAGAAATTATTGCCAAAAAGTTTGGTTCCGGCATTCAGGTGGCAATTCTGGCAATTCATCCCGTTGCTTTTGTGCGCGATCACCCCCTCCGGTCCGAAATAAAATGCGGTATTAACAATAAGCGCCCGGCCGTATTTTATGAGCTGATCCTGCTCGCTTGCCGTAAGCACTGAAGAATCCGGGATGATCCATTGGGGTTGGGTATGCGTTGCCGGGGCAGCTTTTTCAATTGACGCGGATTTTTTTTCGTCATGCTGGCATGCGGTTATGCTGATAGCGGCCGTAATTGCCGCCATTACAGCGAAAACGATGTAATTAGGCTTTCGGAACATAGATTGGTATTTATGACAACATACTTTTCCCACCCGGAACGTTTCCGGCTAAATTACAAAGCATTATTTGCTGATTTGTTTTGCCTTTATCAAACAAAGCAATAAGCGCAACCGTGCTCCTGCGCCCTGCCCACGGCCCAAACGCCGGATGGTACAGGCTGAATATTCGGCAACAAGCCCGCCAGCCACTCTTTGTGTACCATAGCGGGGTCCTGTTTTGAGCCCATGGCGGCAACGGCACTGTTTACTGTTAATGCCATATCGCAAACGCAAAACATTACGCCACTTTCCTGCAGGTCATTGATCCCTATTTTAACTTCGCCAACACCTGGTATGGTCGTTGGTTTTGACTGCCAGAACGGGTTGCTCGTAGCCGGGGTTTTGCCATCGGCTTCGTAAACCTTGAACATTTCGCCAAACTTGTATTTGGCCCAGAGATCGTTATTCATGGCAAACGGAATACCGGCATGACGGAGAACGACCACTACGCTGCAATCTTTTTCAGCTGTGCCGGTGGCGCCGTTGGTGGCCAGGAATATCTTTGGCCATGCGAAAGGGAAAATGCTCTTCGGCTCTGTCACATCAAATACGATCTTGTGCTTCCCTTTCACTTTGTCGAACCAGGCATCAGCATCTGATACGTCAGAAGACGGATGCCCTGCAGCTGATGATTGCAGTGGTACCGAGAGCAGGCTGCCGGCGCCAAGTACAGCCGCACCTGTTGCGATCTGTTTCAAAAAATCGCGGCGCTGGTTTGGCATTGGTTGATCATTTGTTTTCATGATGGTTTAAATTAACGTGATTTGATATTGTTCAAAGCCCCGGCTGTTTATTTCCCGGGGGAGAGTATTTTGTGAAATATGAATACCTGATCCTTCATCCCAGGGTGTTAGGGATAGGCGGAACGTTCCCTGGAATCACTTTATAAAGTTATATATAACTTATTGATTCGCAAGGACGTTATTAAGAAAAATCCGGCAACGTCTTTGAAAACGCAGACCGGGCATTTCCACCAGTTTCGCTGCTATTCTGAAGCTCATCGCGCGCCTTACCTATTGCCTGGCGTTAGTTATAAAGGCATACCTGACCTTTGATTCATCGTTGATCGTATTATAGAATTCATCAAGATATTTGGTCATTTCTTTTTTTGTTGCAGGTGTAAATAAATTGAAATTATTGATAGCTGCATAGACATTGTCTTTTTGCTTCTTGAAAACAGCCAGGACATCGTTCAGCTCATCCATAGTTCTTGGGAAGCCCCGGTAAATGCGCTCCCTTACGCTGGAAATACCAAGCCTTTCATCGGGGGCTGAGTATGACGTGTTCACCAATCCGGAAAAATCAAAGTCATAAGGTACTACATAAGGACGTGATAAAGAGTCTGTCTTTGAATGTATAAGCCTTATATTGTGATCGGCCGGCACCGACCAATCGGTGTTAGCTATCATATATTCAAAAATGGCCACCATCGTCATTTGCCTTCGATTGGTTTTTTCGGTTTGTATTTTTTTATCCGACCAGTCATCGCAATTGTTCCTTTTGGCCACCTGTTTAACATCTTCGAGGAGGAAAGCGTGACGTGTTAACGGTTTTTTTCCGCTGCTGTCAACATAAGTAAGATTCAAGAGCCGTGCCTTGAAGCTCATATCCGTCATCATATTATATATCTTATAACACATGTATTCTTTAAGCAGGTTCTGTTCGTCCTGGCCGCCGATCATGCATGAGTTAATCAGCTTTAGCGATTTGAGCTTGTAGAAAGTAGTGTTTGGGTGATCTTTAAATATCATTTTCAATGGCGGGAGGTAGCAGTAATCGCGCCTGAAATGGCCGCGAACCTCAAGAGAGACAGGATCATTTATATTGATACTATCGCCCATTTTGCACGAAAACATTGCTGGGAATATCTTGCCCGGTTTGGCACTTTCGGCACGTATTTTTTTTAAATTCATCGATAGGCTTGCATTGATGACCGAAGTATCGCTGAAAAGAACTTTGTCTGCCCGTTTTTGAGCGAACAATGATTGAGCTGATAATATCAGCGCCAGGAGCAGGACTGTGATGAAAGTTTTCATATTGAAGTGATTAGCGGCAGATTAAAATTAAGATAAATAATTTAAGAATCGCCAAACGGCGCACAATTATTCAATAGTTCGATTAAATTTCGTACACTTACCTCTGATTGCAAACCTGGTACCATGCAGCAAGAAAACCTGCCTGAAAACGAAGTTAAGGATATCATCGCGGGAAAGCCTGCGGTGCAAAACGAACCCGAAAGGTACTCTTCGCACCTGAAGAAAAAGAAACATCATTTGCGGGCGGTGCAAACCATGTTCAAAAACACTTCGATCAACCACCAGCAACTGAGCGTGATGGCCGACAACAAGGCTTTTATCATGATCACGGTCAATTCGATCATTATATCGGTCGCCATAGGCGTTTTTATAGGAAAGTTTGTCAACAACCCGCTTATGGTATGGCCTACACTGCTATTGCTGGCTGTGAACATCGTAACGATCATCTATTCGGTATTGGCCACCCGGCCGAATATTCAAAGCGGCGTCTTTACAAAGGAAGACGTGGAGCAAAGAAAGGTGAACCTTTTGTTTTTCGGCAGCTACTATAAAATGAGCCTGGAAGAATATGAATACGGGATAAGGCAGGTGATGGATGATAACGAGTTCCTATACGGCAGCTTTATTAAAGATATCTATTGGCAAGGCTTAGTATTGGGACGGAAATTTCGGTTGTTGCGAATAGCCTACGATATATTTATGTACGGAATTGTCGCGTCGGTAGTCGGATACGTCCTGGCCGTTCTGTTGTAAATACAAGTGTTTTTTATTTTTTATTGCGTTTCTTTTTGTCCTTGTGCACGTCAAGAACCAATTTCTCTGAGCCCCCCCCGCCTCGTTTTTCAAGATCATCGTATAAGCCCTCATCAGACAGGTCGAGCGTATGCGAGTTTTCCCAGTCGTGGTGGGCTATCTTCTGCAATCGTTCAATGATGTCTTCGTCATGCACCTCTATAGCGAGCTCGCGCCGGTGGTCAAAGCTGCCCGGCGCCAGGTTAATGGAGCCAATAATAGCCCTGCAGCCATCGGCCAGCAGCATTTTTCCGTGTAACTTCAGATGCTTTAACTTGTGAATTTTGATGCCCATATCATCCATTATTCGCAGGCCACCTACACCTTCCACCAGTTTATCTATTTTAAGTGTGTGCGGCGGTGAGGCCATCACATGTACCTTTACGCCCCGCGCCGCGGCCCGGACAATGCGTTCGATGATCACAAGGTCCTGGAAACGTTCGTTCTGGATGAACAATGTATGTTGCGCCTGGTCGATGAAGTGAGCTATTTTTGCCCTGCCGTTCAGGCTGCACCAGATCAGTTTAGTATCCTCACCAGGGTCAAAATCCTCACGGTGCCAGTCGGCCTCAAAGCATAACAATATCTCTTTTACCTCATACGGGTTCGAGGTTACAATGGCATAATCCCTGGTCTCGGTCAGATTTTTGGTTTCCCAATTCAGCGATTTTACGAAGGCTAGTTCTTCATCCACCACCATTGATTTTTCATGTGTGATCACAAAACAGGGGTTAGAGTCGTGCACCTTTATTCCAGCTGCTTCAAGTTTTGCACGAGTTTCTTCGTTATCATCATCGCCGTTGCGCCGGATGGGGTTCAGCATTACTTTGACTTTTACCCCGCGCTGTTTGGCTGCAATAACGGCTTCGATCAATTCCGGGTCCGAAAAGAGGAACATTTTGATGTGCAGGCTCTTTTCGGCCTTGTTGATGGCATCAATTACGGGCTTTGCCGTGTCGTCAGGAAAAACTAAAAGTGACCGATGAAACATAGACTTTGTTATTTGATGCTAAGCTACAAAATGATCTTGTGAACAGTACTATGGTGCGCATTCGCTTGCGTGTTATAAAGCCCCGCGTACATGCCCACCTTCTCCATCAACTCGTCATGTGTGCCTTGTTCATGTACTTTACCGTCGCGAAGTACAAATATTTTATCCGCATCGCTGATGGTGCTCAGCCGGTGCGCTATCGTGATCACGGTGCGGCCTTCCATCAGGTTTTCCAGCGCTTCCATAACGATCTTTTCGGCTTCGGGGTCAAGAGCTGCGGTTGGTTCGTCAAGGATCAGGATAGGCGAGTTGCGTACCACAGCCCGCGCAATACCTATCCGCTGTCGCTGACCACCCGACAGTGTTACGCCCCGTTCGCCAACCATTGTGTCGTAGCCGTGCGGCATTCTGCTGATAAACTCGTGCGCGTTAGCCAGTTTCGCGGCTTCAATGATCTCTTCATCCGTCGCTTCGGGACGACCGTAGGCAATATTTTCTTTCACAGAACCATAAAATAACGCGGTATCCTGCAGCACGTAACCGATCTGCCCCCGCAAACCGTCAATGGTGAAATTGGAGATGTCTTTCCCATCGATCAGCACCCGGCCGTTTGTAGGGTCGTAGAAGCGTGCGATCAAACTAACGATGGTCGACTTGCCGCAGCCGGTTGGCCCGCAAATACCTATGCGCTGCCCTGCTAATATTTCAAAGCTCACTTCTTTTAATACCGGTGATTCGGGGATATAGGCAAACGATACCTGGTCGAAGTAAATATTGCCCGAAAATTTATCCGGGACAATGGCGTCCTCGCGTTCTGTGATGACAATTTCAGTTTCAAGTATTGCCTGTATGCGTTCCAATGCCACCGTGGCCTGGGCAATGTTGCTTGTCATTTTGGCCAGGTCTTGCACAGGAGAGAAAAACTTGTTCATGTACCACAGAAAGACGGTCAGCGAGCCTACCGTCATAGCATTTTTCAATGCAAGATCGGTGCCTTTCCATAGCACAAGGGCCGTGCAAAAAGCTATGGTAATGGTGATGATGGGAGACAGCGCTGACTTCACTTTCCGGGCTTTCAAAGCCGCGCCTACCGTCTCGAGACTTACTTTTTTGAGCTTGTCTTCCTCAAATTCCTGCCGGCCAAAGGCGTTCACCGCGCGTATCGATTCAAGCCCCTGCTGCAACACAGCAAGCATGTGACTCTGGTCAAGGCGAACCTCGTGTGTGGCCTTTTTCATTGCCTTTTTGAACCGCGCGACGAAGAACAGGAGGAACGGTGTCACCACTATCGCTACCATCGTAAAACCTGGGTTGAGATAGAACATGATACACAGCATGCCGACAATGGTCAGCAAATCGACAAGGATATTCATCATCGTCGATGCCGCGAAATCCTGTATGGTAGATACATCGCTCGTTAGCGTGCTGAGTAATTTGCCCGTTTGATGCGTATCGTAATAAGTAAGCGAAAGCCTTTGCAAATGGTGGTAGATTCTTCGTCGAAGATCGTTGGATATGTACTGGGCTACACTTTCGGTGAAATAATTATCAATATAGCTTGCCAGCGAACCAAGAGCAGCCATCACGATAATCGATATCGCCGCGACGGCAGCAAACTGAATCCTGTTTTCACCACTGAACACAGTATCCATCCACGCCAGCCAGTGCGGAAGTTGTTTATGGCCGATCACATTATCAATGATTATCTTCAGCGGCCAGGGCGTCGCCAGGCTCATTAGTGTCTCCACCGCCATAGCGAGGAAGATAATAGCTACCCACTTTTTATAAGGCCTTGTCATCGCCCAGGCTAGTTTGGCCAGGCTTTTAAAAGCGATGCTGTGCGATGCGTTAGGATCAGGATTGGGTTCGGGAAAGGCCTTCATCAATCTCAAAGATAACAATTCACAAAAATTTTGTGACAAAACCTTTTAACCGATCATTTCTTGTTGGGTTTCATTATCTTGCTGTCCCTTTTTAATGAAACTAAAACTAACCCTATTCCTGTTACTGTTTTGCGGAGTTGCATCTGCGCAGGACTCCGTATTCGCCCGGCGTGTAGTTGATACGCTCACCTCCTCTTATTTTTGGGGACGTGGTTATACCAATGACGGAATGGGTAAAGCCGCAAATTTTATTTCGACCCAATTTAAGTCTTACGGACTTGAACCTCTAAATGGCAAAGACTACTTACAGCCCTTTACTTTTAATGTCAATACTTTCCCCGGCGCAATGAATGTCTCCCTGGATGGCAAGCAGCTGATTCCCGGGAAAGATTTCATCATCGGCGTCGAAAGCAGGGGCGTGAAGTGTAACGGTAAACTTTTTAAAAAAGACAGCATTCATTATGTTTATCCGCAAAACCGTATACTCGTTACCTTACACGATAAACTGACCTGGGACGTCGGCCAGGATGTCGCAGACTATACAGCGGTTGATGTTTTAAAAAGTGCTGTACAGGGTCAACCCGAATCGATCGAAATTAATGTCGAGAATAAGCTGGTGGAAGGATTCAAGGCAGCCAACGTTTGCGGGATCGTACGCGGGACGGCTAAACCCGATTCCTTTATCGTAATGACGGCTCATTACGATCACCTGGGTGGCATGGGAGCGAAGATCTATTTTCCAGGGGCGAATGACAATGCCAGCGGTATCAGTCAACTTTTGAGTCTCGCGCGCTACTACGCCAAGAACCCGCAGCCCTATAGCATGGTCTTCATCTGTTTTTCGGGTGAAGAGGCTGGCTTACTGGGCTCAAAATATTTTTCGGAAAACCCGCTGATCCCATTGAGCAATATCCGTTTCCTCCTCAATATGGATATGCTGGGTACCGGCGAAGAGGGGATCACCGCGGTGAATGCCACAATATATCCACGAGAGTTTGCGATGCTCCGGCAGGCTAATGACGATGGACATTACCTGGTAAAAGTGGCCTCAAGAGGCAAGGCAGCCAACAGCGATCATTACTGGTTCTCGGAAAAAGGCGTGCCCGCATTCTTCATTTATACCATGGGTGGTATCAAAGCCTATCACGACGTGTATGACATCAGCAAAACCCTGCCGCTAAATGAGTACAATCATCTTTTCAGGCTTATTATCGATTTCAATGCCTCGCTGATGAATTCCAAACCGGTTTATGCAAATAAAAATTAGCATATAAGCCCGTGCTTTTTTAGATTTGAGGTTCACACTCAATCAACTATAAATCTCCGATATGAAAAGATCATTCACAGCCGCCTGCGTTATGCTTGCAGGGGCGATGCTGACGCTTAATGCCGGCGCGCAGCAAAAAGCGGCTTTCTCGGCCAAAGGAAAATCCGTTAAGGTTTATGTCACCGAAAAAGGCACCGATAAAAGATTAGCTTCCGACGGGACTTTGCAATTCTCATCAAAACCTCAGCCGGTTGAAACCGAAGTTGCTGTTTTTGTCGACCCTTCGAAAACTTTTCAAACCATGCTGGGCATAGGCGGCGCGTTGACAGATGCTTCAGCCGAAACATTTTATAAGCTGCCAAAAGACAAACAACAGGAAATTCTGACCGCCTACTACAGCAAAACCAAAGGCATCGGTTATACCTTCGGACGTACCAATATACAGAGCTGCGATTTTTCGAGCGACAGTTACAGCTATGTAAAGGATGGTGACAAGAGCCTTAAAACCTTCAACATCAGCCACGATAAGAAATATCGCATTCCGTTCATAAAAAAAGTCCTCGCGGCTGCAGGCGGTAAGCTCACTTTATTCGTAAGCCCGTGGAGCCCACCAGGGTGGATGAAAACCAATAACGATGTTTTACACGGCGGACACCTAAAGAAGGAGGATGACCAAAGCTGGGCAAATTTTTATGTGAAGTTCATCGATGCTTACGAAAAAGCAGGAATTCCAATCTGGGGGCTTTCAGTTCAGAACGAACCCATGGCTACGCAAAAATGGGAATCGTGTATTTACACTGCCGAGGAAGAACGTGATTTTGTGAAGAATTATCTTGGTCCGACGTTGCAAAAATCGGGTCTTTCGGGCAAAAAGCTGATCGTTTGGGACCATAACCGCGACCTGATGTACCAGCGGGCGAGTACGATTTTGGAAGACCCTGCTGCGGCAAAATATGTTTGGGGTATAGGCTATCACTGGTACGAAACCTGGACTGGCGCCGGCATGAACTTTGAGAATGAACGCCTGGTTCATCAAACATTTCCAACAAAGAACCTGGTATTCACCGAAGGTTGCCCTGAGAACTTCAGTCCTGAGAAACTGGACGACTGGTCGCTGGGCGAGAAATACGGCTATTCGATGATCAATGATTTCAACGCCGGTACCGTAGCCTGGACCGACTGGAACATACTGCTCGACGAAAAAGGCGGGCCGAATCACGTGGGTAACTTCTGCTTTGCGCCGGTGCATGCCGATACGAAAACCGGTAAGATCACTTATACCAATTCATACTATTATATTGGCCATTTTTCTAAATTCATCAAACCAGGCGCTAAACGTATAGCCTGTTCAGTAAGCCGTGATAAGCTACTGACTACCGCTTACCAAAATCCGGACGGTAAGATTGCCGTAGTGGTAATGAATAAAGGCGATGAGAAGATCGATTATTTCCTGTGGATCAAAGGACAGGCTGCCAAAGTAACCAGTAACCCGCATTCGATCGAGACGCTGATAGTTGAATAGATTTAACTAGCTATTTAATAAAAAAACCTCCGCCAAAAAGCGGAGGTTTTTTTTATTATCCCCAAACTCATTCTGAGCGAAGGCTCTTCACGGGGTTAGCAAGCGCGGCTTTAATACTTTGATAGCTTACCGTCAGCAGGGTGATCAGTATCGCACCAATTGCAGTTGCCGCAAATATCCACCACGAAAGATCGGTCCGGTAGTGATAGTGCTGCAGCCACTTATTCATAAAGTAATAGGCGACCGGGAAAGCAATAAATTGCGACAAAAAGACAAGTAAAAGAAAGTCCTTTGAAAGCATCCCCCAAAGATTGACCACGGAAGCTCCGAGAACTTTCCGCACACCTATTTCTTTGACACGCTGTTCTGCAACAAAAGAGGCCAGGCCGAACAGGCCGAGGCAGGATATAAATATAGCCAGGATCGCAAAAACGGCTGCAATCTTGCCGATATGTTCTTCGGCGGCAAACTTGGCGGCATATTCCTGGTCAGCGAATTTATATTCAAACGGTGCCGAAGGGATCAGTTTCTTGAATACCGCCTCAATTTTGGGCAGGGCCTGTCCTGCGCTCACATTCGGGGCGATCTTGATGTTGATCTGGGATGTACCCACGTGCCCTTTGATCATAAATAAAGTCGGGGTCATCGCATCATAAGGCGATTCCATGATCATATCCTTCACTACACCGATTATTTTGTAGTATTTCATCGGCTGATCCTGGAATTTCCAGCTTACATCTTCGCCAACAGGGCTTTTCAGGTTCATATATTTGGCGGCCGACTCATTGATAACCATTGCGTTTGAGTCAGTAGGAAAATTCCTCGAAAAATCCCTTCCCTGCACAAATTGCCAGCCAACGGTTTTCCCATATTCAAAGGTTACCGGTAATGTGCCGAAACTATCCTGGAAATTAGGGTCTTTGCCCCGCCATTGAAAGCCGCCATTGCCTGAAGCAATTTCAGTTACTTTGCCGAAAGATTCGGACATTTCGGCCACGACACCGGTCTTTTTCAGCTCCGACCGCATCAGGTCGTATTTGCCGTCAAAATCCGCATTTTTTTTCTCGATCATGATCAGCCCGTCGCGGGTATAGCCTACGGGTCTGTCTTTGGCCATCTGTACCTGGCGATAAATGACAACGGTACTAACAATAAGTGCCACAGAGACCGTGAATTGCGTTACCACTAAAATTTTACGCGGAACAGATGCCAATCTTCCAACTCTGAAGGTGCCTTTTAGTACTTTAACCGGGTTGAAAGAGGATAAGTATAAAGCCGGGTAGCTTCCGGAAATAAGGGTTGTAATGAAAATAAATAGTATGCCCATACTCCAGAACCAGGGGTTTTGGAAAGGCATTTTTATTTCTTTGGCGGCCAAATTGTTAAACCATGGCAACATTACGGTAACCAGCACAATGGCTGAAAAAAATGAGATCAGAACGATCAAAAATGATTCACTATAAAATTGTGCGATGAGCTGCCGCCGCATCGAACCTACAGCTTTCCTTACCCCGATCTCTTTGGCGCGTTTTTCGGAGCGTGCCGTGCTCAGGTTCATGAAATTGATGCATGCCAGCAATAGAACAAATCCGCCAATAATACTGATGGTCCAAAGCATTTGCAGCGGGCCGGTGTCGGGCTGGCCGCGGTTATAATTGTGCAGGTGCCAGTCGCTCATCGGCAGCAGGAAGACCTGCGGATTCATTTTGGCTTCATCCTTAAAGTTGCCGAGGTTTTTTAATTCGGCATCCTTTATATGATGTGATACATTTTCAAATGTTGTATTTGGATTTATTTGGGCATAGATCTTCAGGAAATGATTTTGCCAGTCAGTCATCGCACTTTGCCGTATCCATGGGTTGTTATCGAGCCAAAGATCAAAGGCGCCTATAAATTTCAGGTCTTTAAACTGCGCATTCAACGGAAGATCTTCATAAACCCCTGTGATTTTTACCACCGAATGGTTATTGATCTTAATTACCTGGTTTACCGGATCAGTATCCCCAAAAAAAGCGTTTGCCGTGGATTCCGACAGCAGGATGGAATGTGGGTCTTTCAAGCCGTTCCTTGAGCCATATATCATCTTCAGCGTAAGCATTTCGGGCGCGTCAGGGGCCATAAATAATCCCGTTCTCGACAATTTCTTGCTATCTGTAGCTAAGATATCATCCTCGTTCCACGATGCAGGAACAATGTATTTGAAGTTGTTTTTGTAATTGGTTTCCAATTCAGTGATCAGGGGATACTGGAGTGAGGAGTTGATACCCTGCATCCCGGTGCGCGGGTCTTTTAACCTGGACTGAACCTGGGCGATGGTGTCGTAGTTTTGATGATATGTATTGAACGACAGTTCATCCCACACCCACAGCCCGATGAGCATCGCAACGGTCATGCCCACGGCCAGCCCGCCGATGTTAATGAAGGAAGAAGCCTTGTTCTTAGTGAGGTTCCTCCAGGCGATTTTTAAATAATTTTTTATCATAACGATAGTTCATTAGTTCATTAGTTCATTGGGCGGGTCGATAGACAATTTGACTGCCAACTGCTACTGCCTCTGCTACTCTGACCTAAGGCTCTTCACCGGGTTAGCCAGCGCTGCCTTAATACTTTGATAGCTTACCGTAAGCAGGGTGATCGCTATTGCGCCAATAGCTGTGACAGCGAAAATCCACCAAGCAACGCCGGTATGATATTGGTAATTATTCAGCCAGTGGTGCATCAGGTAGTAAGCCAATGGCGAAGCGACAATCAACGAAATGGTAACCAGGATGGCAAAATCCCTTGACAGCAATTGCCACAGGTTGAATACAGACGCGCCAAGCACCTTGCGTACGCCGATCTCCTTCACCCGCTGCTCGGCCATGAATGACGCCATGCCGAACAGGCCCAGGCAGCTGATGAATATAGCCAGGCTTGCGAAAGCCGTAGCCAGTTTGCCAACACGTTCTTCATTGCCGAACTTTTTGTCGTAATCCTGGTCAACAAAGTGATACTCAAAAGGCTGCTCCGGGTTGTAGGTTTTAAATACTGAACCGATCTTGTCGACAGCCTCGCTGGCGCTCATTTTTGGATTGATTTTTAACAGCGTATAACTGCTGGGGTCTTTCGCCAGGAAATAAATTAAAGGGCGCACCTGCTCGTAGGGTGAGCCGATAATAATGTCTTTGGTAACGCCTATGATCCTGTACTGCTTGCTATAGAAAGTAATGTAAGTTTCCGTCGGTTTTTTCATGCTCATAAAATCCGCGGCTGCCTGGTTAATGATCACCGCTGCGGAATCAGACTGGAACGACCTTGAAAAATCACGACCAGAGCTAAACTCCCAGCCTATGGTTTTGCCATAGTCGTAGGAAATATTATTTTGCTGAAAATCTGTACTCAGATTAGGGTCTTTGCCCGGCCATTCTACAGCGCTTGTGCTGCCCGCAACCTCGGTAGGCGGCGATCCGGCTTCGGCCATTTCAGCTATTACGCCATTGTTTATCAGGTTTTGTTTTACCGCATCAAAATGTTTATGGATATGGTCTGTTATCATTGGCACGGCAACCAGCCCGTCACGGCTATAACCTACGGGACGGGCTTTGGCGTATTGTATCTGCCTGAAGACAACTATGGTCCCGATGATCAATACCACCGAAACGGTAAACTGCAATACCACCAGCACTTTACGTGGCACTGATGCCAGCCGCCCGACACGGAATGATCCCTTCAAAACTTTTACCGGCTTGAACGACGAAAGGTAAAAGGCAGGGTAACTTCCGGTAATCATACCTGTAACGAAACTAAAGCCTATACCGGCGATCCAGAACCAGAGGTTGTCCCACGGGACGGTCATTTGCTTATCCGCTACCTGGTTGAAGAATGAAAGGCTTAACTGAACCAATAGTAACGATATAGCAAAAGCTAAAAACACACACAACAGCGATTCGCCGAAAAACTGGTAGATCAATTGGCTCCGCATGGAACCGATGGCTTTGCGGATACCTACTTCACGTGCGCGTTTTTCTGAACGCGCCGTGCTCAGGTTCATGAAATTGATGCAGGCAAGCAACAGCACAAACACCCCGATGATGCCGAATAGCCACACATACTGTATCCTGCCGCCGGTATTTTTACCGTCTTTAAACTCGGTGTACAAATGCCATTTGCTCATAGGCTCCAGGAACAACGCCGGCTTCTTTTTGGCGAGGAAAGCGCTTACATGGCGCAACTTCTCATCTCTTATCTTGAGCGATACTTTATCCAGGTCGGCATGATCAGCCAACTGAACATATAGCGTTACAAAGTTCGGACGCCACGGTTCCTTCATCTGGCTTAACTGGTTATCCGATGCGAAACGGTCCCAGGCTTCTATGAAAGCCATATCGGCAAGCGAAGAGTTTTTAGGCAGGTCTTCATAAACACCGGCTACTTTCAGGTTATCCTGGTTGTTTAGCTTGAGCACCTTGTACATCGGGTCGTCATTTCCGAAAAATGCTTTGGCTGTTGACGCCGATATTAATATCGACGAGGGATCTTTCAGCGCATCGCGCTTGCCTTTAAGCATTTTCAAAGTGAACAGCTCGGGCCCCTCCGGTTCCATGACAGAGCCTTTTTCACTCAGCTTCTTGTCGCCCAGTGCCAGCACATTCCCGCCACCTACACCCGTCGACATTACGACAGACTTAAAATCGCTGCCATAACTTTTGCGCAACACGTCCGCGAGCGGGTAGGGCACCTGCCACCAGGTTTGTACCTCGCCGTTGTTGGTGACATTTTGGATCACCTGCGCGATGCGGTTGTAATTTTTATGATTACGGTCGAAAGTTACTTCATCCCATATCCAAAAGCTGATCAGCATCACCACAGCCATGCCCACGGCCAGGCCGCCGATGTTGATGAGCGAGGAAGCCTTATTCCTGATGAGGTTCCTCCACGCGATTTTGAGGTAATTTTTTATCATTGGTTGTACGTTTTACGTGATACCTTATACGTTTTGAAGTTTGCTCAACTAATAACCGGTTAACTGATCACTCACTCCTAAGACTCTTCACCGGATTCGCAAGCGCAGCTTTGATACTTTGGTAACTTACCGTCGCAAGCGTAATGGCGATTGCGCCCACAGCCGTTACCGCAAATATCCACCAGCCGATGCCTTGCCGGTAAGTGAAATTCATCAGCCATTTGTTCATAAAATACCAGGCTACAGGCGCAGCTATGATCAGCGAAATAATTACCAGGCTGATGAAATCTTTTGAAAGCAGGCGCCACAGGTTGAATACTGTTGCCCCGAGCACTTTGCGCACGCCAATTTCCTTTACACGCTGCTCAGCGGTGAATGAGGCCATGCCAAAGAGGCCGAGGCAACTAATGAAGATAGCAAGCGAAGCGAATGCGCTTGCGAGTTTACCTATACGTTCCTCGTTGTCGAACTTTTTGGCGTAGTCTTCATCGACAAAACTATATTCAAACGGAGTAGAGGGATCATATTTTTTGAAGATAACCCCGATCTTCGCAAGTGCATCATGTGTACTTACGTTCGGATTGATACGGATATCGAAATTATCCATAGACCAAAACTTGTTGGGCAGGAAATAAAAGGTTTGCTCTACGGGTTCATAAGCTGATTGGTTGATCATATCTTTCACCACGCCGATGATCTTATAGTCGCCATTACCCAGCCACGTCAGAGTTTTACCAATAGGATGTTTGAACCCCAGGTATTTTGCACAGGTTTCATTGATAACGATAGCAGACGAGTCGCTGAGGCGTGATGGGTCAAAATCGCGGCCTTCTTTGATCTGCCAATCCAGGGTTTTGCCAAATTCAGGCGTTACTCCAAGAGCCTTAAAGTTCTCCTGCAAGCCCGGGTCTTTGCCCTCCCATTTAAAGCCTCCGTTGCTGGGATACCAATCACTTACTTTTGCATTGGACCGGGATAAAGATGCTACTACACCGCTTGCCAGCAATTCGTTCTTAACAACTTCGGTTTGTTTGCCTATTACATTGTTTTGAATAGGTACCGTTACCAGCCCATTCCGATTATAACCTACCGGGCGGTTTTTGGCGTATTGTATCTGGTTGAAAACAACGATGGTGCCGATGATAAGCACGATAGATACCGAAAACTGTAGCACAACGAGTATCTTTCGCGGAACTGCCGCAAGCCTTCCGACACGAAATGTCCCTTTTAAAACTTTGACAGGATTGAATGACGAGAGATATAGCGCCGGGTAGCTTCCGGCGATCAGGCCTGTAAATAACGTAAAGGCAATACTTGCCAGCCAAAACAATGCGCTGCTCCAGGGCATCTGCATATGTTTATCGGCCAGATCGTTGAAAAGCGGCAGAGATAGTTGAGTTAACAGCAGCGAGAGCAGGAACGACAAAACCGCGATCAGCATGGATTCGGCGTAGAATTGCGCGACCAACTGGCTTCGCATCGAGCCGATAGATTTACGTATGCCGACCTCTTTAGCCCGTTTTTCGGAACGGGCTGTGCTCAGGTTCATGAAATTGATACAGGCCAGCAACAGTACAAATACGCCTATGATGCCAAAAAGCCAAACATATTGTATGCGTCCGCCTGTGTTTACACCGTTTTTAAAATCGCTATACAGGTGCCAGTTATTCATAGGATGAAGAAACAGAACCGGTTTGAACCGGGCATCGCTGTTATTAGTACGCTGCAGGTCTTTCATCTTCAAGTCTGCGATCTTGTCCGAAACTTTTTTCATGTCGGCGTTATCCGCAATTTGTACCAATGTTTGGAACCAGCTGGCGCCCCAGGGGTTGTTGAACCGCGTATCATAATGCTGGTCCTTTACCAGCAAAGCCCATGGTGAGATAAAAGTCAGGTCGCCAAAAGAAGAGTTTTGGGGCAGATCTTCGTAAACACCAGTTACCTTAACGGTCAACACATCATCATGATTGATCTTAATGATTTTACCCATAGGGTCGGCATCTCCGAATATTGCCTTAGCTGTCGATTGGGAAAGCAATATTGATTTAGGATCATTTAAACCATTGCGATTACCCTCGATCATTTTTAATGATAGCATATCGGTAATACCCGGCTCCATGTAATTGCCGCTTTTCTTCAGGTTTTTGTCTCCATACGATAAAATTTGGTCACCGGTCCATGAAGCCATGATCACATGCTTGAAATCAGCCCCATAATCGTTGCGCAGATCCTGCCCCAGGGGATATGCCTGGCTATTCCAGGTATCGGTCTCGTTATTGATCCATTGGTTTTGCATCACCTGGGCAATACGGTCGTGGTTCGGATAACTTTTATCGAATGAAAGCTCGCTGTACAGCCATAAGCCGATCAGCATGGCCACGGCCATACCCACGGCCAGGCCACCGATGTTGATGAAAGAGGACGCCTTATTCTTGATAAGGTTCCTCCAGGCGATCTTGAGATAATTCTTTATCATGGTTCAGTCATTAAGTCATTGTGTCATCGAGTCATTTTCTCTAAATGCAAACTGCCAACCGGCAACTGCAAACTGTTATTCAGAGCGAAGGCTTTTGATGGGATTTGCCAAAGCCGCTTTTACCGACTGGAAGCTTACCGTTATCAATGCAATCATGACTGCGCCCAAGCCCGCCGCTGCGAACATCATCCACCAGCTAATAGGCGCTTTGTATGCAAAATCCTGCAGCCATTTATTCATGCCCCAATAAGCTATAGGCGATGCGATCACAATGGCCAGCAGCACCAGCTTTACAAAATCCATTGATAGCAATGTCGTAATACCCTGAACGCTGGCGCCCAGCACCTTGCGAATGCCGATCTCCTTGCTGCGCTGTTCGGCCATGAAAGCTGAAAGCGCGAACAATCCCAGGCAGGCGATGATAATGGCCAGTACCGCGAAACTGGTAAATATGCTGCCCGTTCGCTGCACGTCAGCATACATGTTGGCAAATTCCTGGTCGAGGAAAGTATAGCGGATAGGTTGATCAGGTGAATATTTTCTCCAGAGTGCCGATACGTTAGTTATCGTATTCTGTACATTATCGCCTTTGAATTTTACCGTCATCATGGAAGGACTGATGCCGAAATGAAGTACCAGTGGTTGAATGTCGCCGTTACTTCCGTGTATAGAGTCAAAATTGAAATCCTGTACCACACCAATAACCGTAAAGATGCCGCCGTTGAAAATTCGTGCTCCGACGGGTTTTGTCAAGCCCAGTTTCTTGGCCAGGGTTTGATTAATGATGACCGATTTGCCGGCGGTATCGCTGGTCATATCGTACGAAAAATTCCGGCCCTCAACCAGTCTCATGCCCAGTGTTTTCAGATAGGTATCGTCTATCTGCCAGAACTGGCCGCCTACGCCGGCATCCAGCTTTTCACGGCCTTCTTTAAAGAAAGTATTGCCATTTCGTTTGCTGCCACTTACCGGCAGGTAATCGCTTATGGATACACTTTTTATTGAGGCGATCTTGCCAAGGTCATTTTTAAAGTCTTTTACATGCTGATCGCCCAGCGTGTTGGTACCCTGCAACACCATCACCTGGTCTTTATCAAAGCCCACCTTGCGGTTTAGGATAAAATGGGTTTGGCTGTAGATGACGATCGTGCTGATGATCAGGATGATGGAAGCCGTAAACTGGAATACAACCAGGCTGTTGCGTAGCAAAGGGCTTTTGCTGCCGCCGCTGATCGATCCTTTTAATACTTGTACCGGCCTGAAGCTTGACAGGTAAAATGCCGGATAAATGCCCGCAAACGTGCCCACTATCAAAGCGGAAATAAGAATAACGGGAACAAACCACCATTCGGCCCAGGGCATTGTCAGCGATTTTGAAGCAAGAGTATTAAAGTAAGGCAATGCCAGCAAGGCAATGAAGATGCCCAGGATAAATGAGATCACGCTATAGATCAATGATTCTGTAAGGAACTGGTTGATCAGGCTGCTGCGATATGAGCCAACTACTTTACGCAAGCCTACTTCTTTTGCACGATTAGCCGATTTGGCTGTCGATAGATTAATGAAATTGATACATGCAATAATCAATATGAAAGCGGCTATAGCGCCGAAGAGCCAGGTGAAACGGATGTCGCCATGCGAAAGGCCGTCCTGTATATCGTAAGAATATAAGTTGATGTCCTTAACCGGCTGCAAGTGTATTGAAAATTCGGATATCAGTTTTTGGGCATCTACTTGACCGTCTTTTTTCATCGACGGTAAAAAATAATTATACAACATATCGTGACTAAGCTTTTTCTGAAGCTGCGCGATGTTAGCTCCGGCCCTCACTTTAAGGTAGATAGGATAATTAACGTCTCCCCAATTATTTTGCTCTCCATTCCAGAATTCCATATGGCTTAGAGTCAGAAAGAAGTTGTAGGGATGCAGATGCGAATTTGAAGGGATGTCTGCTATTACCCCGTTTACGCGATAGGCGTGATCTTTATCATTGTCCAGCACCATCACCTTGCCGATAGGGTTTTGGCCCGGATAATATTTATCCGCAATGCTTTTGGTAATAACCATGGTAAAGGGCTCCTTGAGTGCGATCCCGCGCTTGCCATATACCATCGGAAGCTGAAAAATATCCAGCGTCGACTGATCGATATAGGCAAATCCTTTTTCATAAGTATTTTGAACCTGTTCTACCGGCCGCAATTCATCGGCGCCGGCATGTCCTATCAGTGAATTGGGCATCATTCGGCCGCAAAGCTCCACATCGGGCATATCTGACAGGATGGCTTTTGACATCGGCGCCGGCCAGGAGTTGTCTTTTTCAACTTTGCCATCGTGCGCGAAAAAGCCCACAAGACGATAAATACGGTCTACATCAGGATACGATTTGTCATAGCTTGTTTCATCCCTGATATATAGGGCGATCAATAAACAGGCGGCGATACCCAGCGCAAAGCCACCGATCTTAACGGCGGCATATATCTTTTGCTTGCGCAGCTGGCGGATGGCGATCTTTAAATAGTTCCTTAACATAATTTAGTCATTAATCATTGGGTCATTTCTTTTACTGCAAACTGCAAACAGGCACTACAAACTTCTATTCTGATCTAAGGCTCTTCACCGGGTTAGCCATCGCGGCTTTAATGCTTTGATAGCTTACGGTCAATAGAGTGATAAGCAGTGCTCCAACCGCTGTAAGCACGAATATCCACCATGATACATCGGTATGGTATTTATAATTCAATATCCATTTGTTCATGAAATAATAGGCGATCGGTGTCGCGATGAACAATGAGATGGTCACCAGCACCACAAAGTCTTTTGACATAAGGCCCCAAAGATTTACAACTGTCGCGCCAAGGACTTTGCGTACGCCTATCTCTTTGGTGCGTTGTTCGGCCATGAACGATGCCATGCCGAATAGCCCCATGCAACTGATAAATATGGCCAGCACTGTAAAGAAGCCCGCCAAAGTTCCTATGCGCTTCTCATTCTCAAATTTCTTTGCATATTCTGCATCAGTAAAAGCATAATCGAAGGGGCTGTCCGGATCATATTGTTTAAATACAGCGCTTATTTTGGCTATCGCATCCTGCGGGCTCAATTTTGGGCTCATCCTGATATCGATCGCTTCTTCCGCGTTTGTTAACAGGTGAAATATGGTTGGCTTTACCGGCTCATAAGGCGAGGTCATCACCATGTCCTGTATTACACCAACGATCCTGAAATCCTTGCCCCACCAATGTATGGTTTGGCCGACAGGTTCTTTAAACCCGATAAATTTTGCTGCGGCCTGGTTGATCACCATCGCCGTTGAATCGCTTAAAAGCTGTTTGGAAAAGTCGCGGCCATCGACAATTTTCCAGCTCGCTGTTTTACCGAATTCAGTGGAAACTGCTACCATGCCGAAATCGTCCTGCAGCGCGGGATCCTTGCCCGCCCAGGTAAGGCCGCTGTTGTTTGAATATATTGCCGTTAAAGGGCTGCCCGATTCGGCCATATTAACTATAGCGCCCGATCGGATAAGATCAGCTTTTACCGCATCGAAGTGTTTATGAATAACATCGGTTTTCATATCTAACTGGAGCATCCCGGTGCGATCATAACCTACCGGTCGATCTTCTCCGCACTGCACCTGCCTGAACACCACAATGGTGCCTATAATGAGTGTTACAGAAACGGTAAACTGCAGCACTACAAGTATTTTTCGCGGCAGTGAAGCAAGCCTGCCCGCACGAAATGTGCCCTTCAGTACTTTGACAGGCTGAAAGGATGAAAGGTAGAATGCCGGATAACTTCCTGCAACCACGCCGGTAACGACGCTGAAACCGATACCTAATAGCCAGAACACCGGGCTGGTCCAAAGCACGGTTACATTTTTCCCCGCGATCCCGTTGAACCATGGCAACGTTAGCTGGACGATAAGTAACGATAAAAGAAATGCGAAACAGGCTACCAGCAGCGATTCGCTAAAAAACTGGTTAATAAGCTGCCGGCGCAGGGAGCCCAGTGTTTTACGTATGCCTACCTCTTTGGCCCGTTTCTCGGACCGGGCAGTACTCAGGTTCATAAAGTTGATACAGGCCAGCAGCAGTACAAATACACCAATTATGCCGAACAGCCAAACAAACTGGATGGCTCCCCCAGTGTTTACGCCGTTTTTAAATTCACTATAGAGGTGCCATTTGCTCATGGGTTGTAAAAAAAT
This sequence comes from Mucilaginibacter sp., assembly GCA_035551775.1. Classification (GTDB taxonomy): domain Bacteria; phylum Bacteroidota; class Bacteroidia; order Sphingobacteriales; family Sphingobacteriaceae; genus Mucilaginibacter. Next base: position 177,731 of record DASZMQ010000001.1, read on the forward strand.
AGCGGCTTTGAATGAAAGGCCCACTTTATCGTTGTTCATGGCCAGGCCTTTCATCTTAAGGTCTTTGATGCGTGCCGATATTTTATTGATATCAGTATTGGGATTAAGCAACGCAAATATTTGCCAGGAGTTATTGCCCCAAATGTTTAGCCTTGTTTTTAGCCACGGTTGTGTGGTCAGGTAAAGATCCCATGGTAAAATGTAGGCCATGTCTTTAAATTCGGTATTCTCAGGCAAGTCGCGATAAACGCCAGTCACTCGTACCGTCCATTGATTGTCCAGCCTGATCACCTGGTTCATTGGGTCAGCGCTGCCAAAAAAAGCTTTGGCAAGGCTTTTTGATAACAATATGGATGAAGGATCTTTCAATCCCGAACGACTGCCGGCGAGCATATCAAGTGTGAGCAGATCAGGGGCTTCTGCCTGCATAAAATTGCCCTTTTGACTTAGTTTTTTATCGCCATGTGTCAGGACATGAGCATTGGTCCATGTTGATAGCACTGTATATTTAAAGTCCTTGTTGAGGCCTGTATAATCTTGCCGGAGTTTGTACCCCAGGGCTATAGGCATAGCAGTTTGAGTGCCGATGTCACCGTTCGTGGTTTGGTGCTGCATCACCTGGACAATCCGGTCATAGCTCTTAAAATATTTATTGAACGACAACTCGTCCCATATCCACAAGCCGATCAGCATAGCCACAGCCATGCCCACCGACAGACCGGTTACATTGATAAAAGTATGCGCCTTATTCTTTGATAAATTGCGCCAGGCGATCTTCAAATAATTCTTTATCATGGTTATTTGTCATTAAGTCATTGGGTCATTTTCTCTAAATACAAACTTCTACTCTGATCTTAGGCTCTTCACCGGGTTAGCCATCGCGGCTTTAATGCTTTGATAGCTTACGGTCAACAACGTGATTGCTATAGCGCCCAAGGCTGTTGCAACAAATATCCACCACGACAAGCCTGCATTGTATTTGTACCTAAGAAGCCAGCCCGACATGAAATAATAAGCTATGGGTGTGGCCAGAATCAGTGAGATGATCACCAGGGCCACAAAATCTTTTGACATAAGCCTCCAAAGACTTACCACCGATGCGCCAAGCACTTTTCTTACGCCGATCTCTTTGGTGCGCTGCTCGGCCATGAAGGATGCCATGCCGAACAGGCCCATGCAGCTGATGAAAATAGCCAGGAAGGTGAAGAAGCCCGCAAGCTTGCCGGTACGTTCTTCGTCAGCAAATTTTTTGGCGTAGGTTGTATCGGTAAATTCATAAGTGAACGGGCTTCCCGGGTCATATTGTTTAAACACATTTTCTATCTTACTAATAGCCTCGCTGGTCCCCATATTCGGGTTCAGCCTGATATTGGTAATCCCGTAATCTCCATTTAATTCGCTAAACACGGTTGGCGTAACGGGCTCATAAGGCGAGGTCATCACCATGTCTTTCACCACGCCGATGATATGGAAGTTGCCGTGCCATTTAATAGGCTTTCCGACCGGGTCTTTTATGTTCATAAATTTTACCGCTGCCTCGTTCACGATAAGCGCTGAGGAGTCACTTAAAAATTCTTTCGAGAAGTCGCGGCCTTCTTTGATTTGCCAGCTGATGGTTTTGCCAAATTCCGGTGAAACGTGCACCACATTAAAATCGGGTTGTAAACCCGGCGGCATACCTTCCCACGAAAAACCACTCTGGTCAGACCAGATATCGGTAACGGGACTGCCTGACTCGGCTATAGAGGATACAGCGCCTGATTTCTTCAGGTCATACTGCACTGCTTCAAAATGTTTGTGTATATCCGGCGTTTGCTGGTAGGTCTGTATCATGTTTGCACGACTGTAACCAACAGGGCGATTTTTGGTGTACTGAACCTGCCTGAAAACGACTAGGGTGCCGATGATTAGGGTAGCTGAAACTGTAAATTGAAGTACAACCAATATTTGGCGCGGTAAGGAAGCTAAGCGCCCGGCACGGTAGGTTCCTTTAAGCACTTTTACCGGCTGAAATGATGACAAGTAAAATGCCGGGTAGCTGCCCGCAATTATACCGGTAAATATGCTGAATACTAAACCGATGAGCCAGAATACCGGGCTCGACCACGGGATGGCCATTTGTTTATCGGCCACCATGTTAAACCAGGGGAGGGTGAGCTCAACGAGCAATATTGAAAATATAAAGGCAAAAGCCGATACAAGCAGCGATTCGCTGAAAAACTGGCTGATCAGTTGCTGGCGCAGCGAACCCAAAGTCTTACGTATCCCCACCTCTTTGGCCCTTTTTTCGGAGCGGGCAGTGCTTAAGTTCATAAAATTGATGCAGGCCAACAGCAGCACGAAAACACCGATAATGCCGAACATCCATACAAATTCTATATTTCCGCCTACGATCACTCCGTTCTTAAATTCTGAGTATAAATGCCATTTGCTCATCGGGTGTACAAACAGCGATGGTTTAAAACTGAGACCCAGCTTATCGTTTGCTATGGTCATTGCATTGAATTTCAGGTTCTTGATATCAGCTGAAACGCGGTTTATGTCCGGATCGGGATTTAGCTGCGCAAATATCTGCCACGAGTTGTTGCCCCATTCGTTCAGGTTTCCCTTTGTCCAGGGATTGTTGGCCAGGTAAAAGTCCCAGGGGAGTATAAAAGCCATAGTGTTGAATTTGCTGTTAGGCGGGAGGTCTTCATACACGCCTGTAACTTTTACCAGGCTTTTATTATCGATCTTCACTACCTGGTTCATCGGGTTGGCATCGCCGAAAAGCGCTTTGGCCAATTTTGCAGACAATAGGATGGAAGACTGGTCCTTTAAGCCTGCCCGCGTGCCTTTCAGCATATTCAGGGTAAGCAAGTCCGGCGCTTCGGGAGACATGGAGTTACCGCTTTGGTTTAGCTTTTTATCCTTGTAGGCAACAATATGGCCCTGTGTCCAGGTTGACATTACTATATACTTAAAGTCTTTGCCCGGACCGGTATAATCGGTACGCAATTTGGGTCCAAGCGGCAATGGTATGGAGGTTTGGGTCCCACGCTCGCCGTTGAACGTTTGGTGCTGCATCACCTGTACAATTCGGTCGTAATTTTTGAAATATTTATCATAGGATAACTCATCCCATATCCACAAGCCGATCAGCATCGCAACCGCCATACCTACCGAAAGGCCGGTTACATTGATAAAGGTGTGAGCCTTGTTTTTTAGCAGGTTTCTCCAGGCAATCTTGAGATAGTTTTTTAGCATTTTGTTATACGTTTTACGTGGTACGTTATACGTTTTTAATTATTCAAATCACCGGCTAACTGATTAAAAGTTGGCCCTATAATAAATTCGGAAGAAGATAGATCAATTCACATTACAATATCATGCCGATATTGTAATTGATTGTAAGTCAGCTTATTGGAGCCATCTACGAAGCGACTGCATTGTTCGCATCCGAACGGGAGGTGTCCGGTTTTGTTACAGTCGCGAAGCTACGCTAGGACTTAGAAGAGGTAGTAATTGTCACCCGGTTTCTTTTGCGCAAGCGAGTTTATGTCCCTTACTTCAAGTATCTGTTTCTCATAGCCGAAAACCGCGGCATTGATCATCGCAAGGCCCAGGTCGCTCAATTTGCTCACGGTGTTCGGTGCTATCCGCCTTAGTATCGGGTATAGCCAGGTGATGTATTTATAGTATTTGTTGGTGTTCTTCATTCCCGGCGTGGGATGCATATAGCCCGGCCTGAAATTGTAAACCCGCTTAAACGGGAGTTTCATCAGGTCGTTCTCTGTTTTGCCTTTAACCCTGGCCCACATCAGGCGGCCTTTTTCGGTGCTGTCGGTGCTGGCGCCGGAGATATATTCGAAGATCATATCCGGGTTCAGCCTCGCTAATACCGTGGCAAAGTCCATGGTAAGGATATAGGTAAGCCTAAAATATTCAGGTTCTTCCATTCCCACCGACGATACGCCGAGGCAAAAGAAGCAAGCGTTATATCCTTTTAATTGATCCTCTATTGGCGTGATATCAAAAAAATCGGCATGGATCACTTCCTTCAATTTAGGATGCGTAACTCCCGCAGGCTTGCGGTTTATTATCAGCACCGCTTCCACCCAGGGATGTTTAAGGCATTCGTGCAGCACGCCTTCGCCTACCATGCCGGTAGCGCCTGTAATGATCACCTTTATTTTTTGCGCAGGAGTTGCTGCCATAAATTATTTAGCCTTCATTTCTTCAAGCATAGACAATATCTTGTCCAGTTTGTCTATTTCGATCGCGTTAAGGCGTTTCTGTAATTCTTCAATCTCAATTTTGGCTTCTTTGTTTGTTCTGTAGTCTGCGTCGGCCTGTGCGCGGTCGCGATCTCCGGCACGGTTCTGGGCCATCATGATGATGGGCGCTGCGTAAGCCGCCTGCGTAGAAAAAACGAGGTTTAAAAGGATATAGGGATAAGGGTCCCAACGACCTATGATAGCGACCACATTCAGCGTCATCCATAAGATAACGATGACGGTTTGCCAGATAATGAACCGCCACGAGCCCATGCCGGTTGCTACTGAATCTGCGAGCTTTTGACCAAAAGTCATCGAATCTTTGTGTACCTGGTGCCAGGTTTTACCGTTTGCCATAAATTTAAAAGGGGTTTAAAGTTGTGCCTAAATATAAATAATAAGCGGCACAAAAAAGCCCGCTGAAAATTTTCAGCGGGCTTTTCACACTCAATTAACTATTATGTTGACTGACTCAATAACCGCGGTAATAACGATGGTGGTGGTGAAAATCCTCACGAACTATGCATCCCGAAGTTACTGATACGATCAGGCTTACTAACAGTGCTAAACCTACAACTTTCCTTTTCATGGCATTTCTGTTTTATTGTCCAACCGGTTTTTGGTGGCTGTTACGGGTTTGACGGCAAGAGTTGTAAAAGGATTAATGTCTTTTGCTGATTCCTCTCAATTTCAATCGATTTATCGGGCAACGATGGTTCTTGTGCTGAAAATCAGCTGATCTGTTTGATCGTGGTTGAGACATTTATTTTATATTTAGCCAACCAATTATACCATCATGAGCTCACGCAGAGATTTTTTGCAAAAGTCGGCTATGCTTGCCGGCGGTACTGTTCTGGCTTCAGCTTTCGGCAACCAGGCTTTCGCCATTTTTAAAAATAAAATAGCTCCTTCCGATCAATTGAATATCGGCGCCATTGGCGTGAACGGTATGGGCTGGTCTGATACGATGGCGGCGTTGAAGGTGCCAGGCGTTAACCTTGTCGCCATTTGCGATGTGGACAGCAATGTGCTGGCTGCCAGGATGAAGGATCTGACCAAAATGAATTATGATACTTCCAAAATACAGCAATATGACGACTATCGTAAGGTGCTTGACCGGAAAGATATCGACGCCGTTATTATCGGCACGCCAGACCATTGGCATGCGCTGATCATGATCCACGCCTGTGAAGCCGGTAAGGATGTGTACGTTGAAAAGCCTGTAGGCAATTCCATCGGCGAATGCGAGATGATGGTGAAAGCGCAGCAGCGCTACGACCGCGTGGTGCAGGCCGGGCAATGGCAGCGCAGCCAGCAGCATTTTAAGGATGCGGTTGACTTTGTACAGAGCGGTCAATTGGGGAATATCCGTACGGTGAAAGTATGGTGCTACCAGGGATGGATGAAGCCCGGCCCTGTAGTGCCCGACAGCGCTCCGCCTGCGGGTGTAAATTATGAAGCCTGGCTCGGCCCGGCTAAGACGGTACCGTTTAACTCAAGCCGGTTCCATTTCAATTTTCGCTGGTTTTGGGATTATGCGGGCGGTTTGATGACAGACTGGGGCGTGCATTTGCTGGATTATGGCCTGCTGGGAATGAAATCGCCGATCCCCAAATCTGTTGCTGCGCTGGGCGGCCGTTTTGCCTATCCCGACCTGTACGAAGAAACGCCCGACACGCTGACCACCATTTATGAATTTGACGGGTTCAATATGGTTTGGGACTCGGCAATGGGTATTGACAACGGCTCGTACAGCCGTGACCATGGTATTGCCTACATCGGCAACGATGGGACGCTGATCCTGAACCGCGGCGGTTGGGAAGTGATCGAAGAGCATCAAAGCAAAAGCAAGGTAAGCAAGCCGTTCGTGGCAAAATCAGATGACGGCCTGGACAAACATTGGGAAAACTTCGTAAACGTAGTTAAATCACGCAAAACGGATGAGCTGCATTGCCCGATACAGGCGGGCGCGCACGTAGCTACTGTGGCTCAAATGGGTAACATTGCCTACCGAAGCGGCAAAAAGCTGGTTTGGAACGATGCAGAACATCAATTCACAGATCATGCCGTTAACAAGGAATATTTGATGAAGGAATACCACAACGGATATAAGCTTCCCAAAGTATAAATATTATTGCCCGGTTAAGTAAAAAACACTCTCACAGGCGTTTAGACAGCCTCTTGATCGTCTTTGTTAAGATTAAGCAGCAAGCACTATGTAATGGTGATGAAAAGCGCTTCGCTTGATCATGGCACGTTAATTGCTTAATTTATTAAATTAACAATTAAACATTTCACCTTATGAGAAAATTATGTTTTATCGCTGCGATACTGGTTAGTTTCGTGGCGACCAACGCGGCTAACGCCCAGGTTCGCCTGAGCGCCAGCCTTAACATCAATAACCAGCCGGGCTGGGGTCCCACGGGATATGATCACGTAGATTATTATTATATACCCGATGTTGATGCTTACTACGACGTTAATAACCATCAATATGTGTACTACGACAACAACACCTGGGTGCATGCCCAAACATTACCCAGCCAGTACAGCAGTTATGACCCGTACCAGAGCTATAAGGTAGTGGTGAACCAGCCTAACCCCTGGGAACACAACGATGTGTACAAAGAAAAGTACAAAAGTTATAAGGGCCACCACAGTAAGCAGGAAGTCATTCGCGAAAGCCGTGACGGCCGCTACAAGGAACATTGGAAGAATGATGATGATCGTCACTAATGGAACGGTTTCATCGCAAATTAAAAAGTCGGAAGATTAACCTTCCGACTTTTTTATGCTCATGACCACCCTCACGGAGGCTTTTATATTTATTTTCAATACCCTAAGCACTAGTTATTTTAAATGCTATGCATGCATAATTCTTTTATTTTATTGACAAAACCATAATGATTGAGCTAATTAGCTTGTATTTTTTGTTATTTTTGGTTTTTATGTCTCGAAAAATTATAATTTTTCAAAAACTTCATACAACCTTAATACGTATTACATACATTTGGCCAGATTTTTGGTTACACTAACTAACCAATTATAAACAAAAAAATAAAGTCAAGGGATCAATTACGGTATAGGGTTTACAGCCCTGCAACCGGTTATATAAAAATATTATGCTTACCACTGTTTTGGAAATCGCTGTGCTGCTTGCCATCCTGGTCATACCGATGGCCGGTCCAAAGAAAAATAATAAACAGCTTAATATCGACAGGAACGTTACCAATGCGCATTACGCCATTGACGAAGACGGTAACCTGGTTGAGCTGCACGGCCGCGAATTGTCGCGTCACGAACACTGATCTTTATAATTCTCAATTAAAACTGGATCGAAGCCTCCCGTAAGGGGGGCTTTTTATTTTAATAGAAAAAAGGTCCTTGACCATTTCCGGAGAAATTACCTACATTGGTGGCTTTAAAGTTACCTGATGATTAAACCGCTACTCACTTTTTTATTGCTGGTTAATTGTGCCGCTTTCGCGCAAACACATAGGGATAGTACAGCGAAGCACAAGGCCACCGATACTGTTTCAAAGCACAAAGCAAAGGTTGCACAAAAAGCAGCAGCAGTTCCGCAGTTGCAGCATTCCACTATACGTGGGTTAAACGATGAAAAATATACTGCCTTGCTTAAAGGCGAAGGCTTCGACGACATGTCATTGGTAGGCGAATTGAACCACTATCCGATGCCGGATAAAGCGTTGAAGTATAAAGGTCCGCTGCAGTTAAACCCAGGCCAGATTACCCAATTAAAAGATATTGTTGCAAATCTTCAGCGCAAAAAAAAGGAAATGGGTGAGAATTTCATCCGCAACGAAAAAATGCTGGATACTTTATTTCATACCAGGCAGATCGACAACGGCACGTTAATATTTTATACCAACCGATATGGATTGTATACCGGAGAAGTAAGAAATGCTGTCCTGCAAGCGTGCCTTAAAACGGAGGCTATCCTAAGCGACGTACAGATCAAAAAGCTGGAGAGCTTGTTGAAAACCAATTGATTTGAAAATGTGTTGATTTGAAGGTCTGAAAATTGAAAGAAGCCGGCATTTTCAAATAGGCACAATTTCAAATTTTCAAATTAATCAGTTCCATTTACTTAACTTTGCAACCCGTTATAAAGCGTATGAAGATCACTTTTGATTTTGAAAAGCCTTTAGCCGACCTGCAATCGCAGATCGAAAAGGTGAAGCAGGTTGAGGAAAAGACCAAAGTTGATATGTCGGCAACTGTGAACGAGTTGCAGGAAAAATTCGATAAAACCAAGACCGAAATATACACGAATCTAAACGGTTGGCAGAGGGTGCAGATATCGCGTCACCCGGAAAGACCTTATACCTTGCAATACCTTGAGTTAATGTGCGATGATTTCATCGAGCTCCATGGCGACCGTACCGTTGGGGACGACAAGGCAATCATTGGTGGTTTCGGCTCTATCAACGGGGAAACAGCAATGTTTATCGGTCACCAGAAGGGACGCAATACCAAGGAAAGGCAATACCGCAATTTCGGTATGGCCAACCCCGAAGGCTATCGCAAAGGCTTGCGCCTGATGAAGCTGGCCGAGAAATTCAATAAGCCCGTCATTACTTTAATAGACACCCCCGGAGCGTTCCCCGGTCTCGAAGCCGAAGAACGTGGCCAGGGCGAGGCTATCGCCCGCAATCTGCTGGAAATGGCGGTGCTCCGTGTTCCTGTTATCTGCATTATTATCGGAGAGGGTGCATCAGGTGGTGCTTTGGGCCTGGCAATAGGCGATAAGGTACTCATGCTGGAGAACTCCTGGTATTCGGTTATTTCCCCCGAAAACTGCTCGACTATCCTTTGGAAAACATGGGAAAATAAAGAACGTGCTGCTGAAGTATTGAAGCTTAGCTCTCCTGAGATGCTGAAAAACAAACTGATCGACGGTGTGATCAAAGAACCGCTCGGCGGCGCCCACCAAGACCCGGTTGCTATGGCGACCATCCTGAAAAAGCGTTTAGTAAAAGACCTGAAGGAACTCGGTGTAAAAGATGTGGATCAACTGGTTACTGAAAGGATCGATAAGTTTTGCTCGATGGGTGTGGTGGTTGAAGGATAAGAATAATTAATCTTTTACCTTTATACACTTATACTTTTTTTCCTGGGTCCAATAAAGCCCGGTCACTAGTCCGTTTTCTACGATAAACTCGATGGTGGTATGAATTCTTTTTACATCAGGCAATACGAACGTATTCTCTGATTGGGGAGCCAGGTACATATTTTTACCCGTGCCGTTTGACAAAGTCGCGTATAGTTTTCCATCCTCCAAACGAATATAGATCGCATCTTTTCCCGGTTTTTTGACCGCTGCGCTATCCGCTTTATAGGTTCCGGTATAAGTACTTAGTACTTTTTCGTCAACTTTTACCTCTTTTACTGATTTTTGGCCTGATGTCAACTGAGTGATATTGTCAAATAATCTGAATCGATTATCGCTAAAATCAGTTTTATCTTCGCTTGATTTAACATTCGTCAAGATAGAAACATAGATATCTTCCGTTGGGAAATACTTTTCCAATGCAATAAAACCGCTGGTTTGCCCTTCGTGGTGAATACACACGCTGCCATAGTTTCGGTCTATAAACCAGCCGTAGCCGTAAGTCGACAGCGTCCCGTCGCTTAATTTATAAGGGGTGAAAGCCTTTTCAAGACTCGCTTTGCTGATTACTTTTCCTGAAAGCAGGGCATTGTTCCATTGATACAGGTCTTCCGCGTTCGATAACAGATCGCCACAGGCAAAACCCAGGGAAAGCGTTTGATATTCGCAATTTGCAAAATAGCCTTTATCCCTCGTATAACCCTGCACCCTGTTTGGGACAATTGTATTTTCTTCAGCATAAAGCGTGTGGGTAAGCCCCGCCTTTTTGATCACATTGTCAGCCATATATTGATGATAGCTTTCTCCCGAAACTAACTGGACGATATATCCCAATAAAAGGTAGTTAGAATTAGAGTAACTGTATTTCGTTCCCGGCTTGAATTGGAGTGGTTCCTTTTTGAAATAATTGATCAAAAACTCGGGTGTAAAGTCCCTTCTTTCAACGTATGGGTCGGGATCATTCATAGAAGCATAGTCAACCAATCCTGATGTATGGGTCAATAAGTTTTCTATAGTAATCGTATACACTTTTGACGGAAAATCTTTAATGTATTGCTGAACACTGTCCTGCAGGGAAATTTTTCCCTGTTCAGCCAATTGCAAAATAGCCACTGCGGTAAACTGCTTGGTTATGGAACCTATTCTGAAAACATTGTCCGGCTGCATCGGCGTATTCAATTCTACATTGGCGCTGCCGAAGGCTTTTTCGTAAACAATTTGGCCTTTTTTTGCAATAAGGATCGAAATTCCGGGTTGGTTCCCCACGAATTGCGGCGCTACTAAGCTGTCAATTGATTTCGATAGTTCGCCAGGCGTTTGCGCCCTTGAAACCGTGGCAATAAAAAGCGATAAAAAGACGAGTGCAGGTTTGATCATGGTGAGTTTTAGACTCTCGGCATTGCGCGAAGTTTAATCAGGAAAACCCGTATTACACTTTTTTCAAATTAGGTTTTAATCTTCAAAAAATCGTCTTACATTTGCACTTCGTTTTTGAAAGGGCGCCTTTTGCGACGAGATTGTCCGATAGTATAAGGGTAGTACAAGTGATTTTGGTTCATTTAGTCTTGGTTCGAATCCAGGTCGGACAACCCAGAAAGATTTCGGATATCGGATTTTCGATTTCGGGTTTGGTCTGAATAAGGAGATACGATATCCGAAATTATTTTTTGATAAGGTTTGATTAAAAATTTCGAAATTGAACATTCAAAACGGCGAAGCCCTCTTGAGCTCCTCTGAAAAAGAATAAAACGCGAAAAATTCGAAATAAAGATATGCCATTACAATTTAACCCCATCAAGTTATTCGCAGGTTCAGGGACAGCAGAACTTGCCGGTAAAATTGCCAATGCATATGGTAAAGAATTGGGCGAGGTCGCGGTATCGCGTTTCAGCGACGGTGAATTCCAGCCGCACTTTAACGAAACTGTACGTGGTTGCGATGTATTCCTGATACAATCCACCTGCCCGCCGACCGACAACCTGATGGAACTGCTGATGATGATCGACGCTGCGCGGCGCGCATCGGCACATTATGTAACGGCTGTTATTCCTTATTACGGACTGGCGCGCCAGGATAGGAAGGATAAACCGCGTGTGGCTATCGGTTCAAAGCTGGTGGCTAATTTACTGGTTGCAGCAGGGATCAATCGGATCATGACGATGGACCTGCACGCGGCACAGATACAAGGATTCTTTGATATACCGGTCGACCATTTGGATGCGTCGATCATATTTGTGCCTTATATCAAGAGCCTGGGTTTGGAAGCGCTGACCGTAGCTTCGCCGGATATGGGCGGATCATACAGGGCGCGCAGTTTCGCCAAGTTCTTTAATGCGGAGGTAGTGATCTGCGATAAACGCCGCAAACGCGCGAATGAGATCGAATCCATGACCCTGATAGGCGATGTAACCGACCAGGATATTGTACTGATTGACGACATTTGCGACACTGCGGGAACATTGGCTAAAGCAGCCGGGCTAATTATGGAGCGCGGAGCACGCAGTGTTAGGGCGGTATGTACACACCCGGTATTGTCGGGCAATGCTTATGAGACGATCGAAAAATCGGCACTGGCCGAATTGATCGTCACGGATACGATACCATTAAAGTACCCAAGCGGCAAGATCAAGGTGTTGTCGACGGCTGATTTGTTTGCCAAGGCGATACTGAATGTCAATGAGCACGGCTCGATAAGCCAGCTCTTTAAAGTAGAATAAACAAAAACAATAAATAAAATGAAATCAATTGCTATTAGCGGTTCTCCAAGGGAGAACGTAGGGAAACGCGACGCGAAGGGACTGCGTTACGAGGGCAATGTGCCTGCAGTTCTTTATGGTGGGAAAACCCAAACCCACTTTTCAGTGTCCGCAGCTGATTTGAAGCCGGTGATCTATACTCCGGACGTTCATTTCATCGACATTACAGTTGCGAGCGTAAAAGCACAGGCCATCATCCAGGACATCCAGTTCCACCCCTTGACAGAGCAGATACTGCATGTCGACTTTTTGGAGCTTGACGAGAAGAAGCCTATCACCATCGAAATCCCGATCAAACTGACCGGCACTTCACCAGGTGTGAAGATGGGTGGTAAGCTGATCCAAAAACTGCGCAAGCTGCGTATCAAGGCTCTGCCGAAAGACCACCAGGATACCATCGATGTAAGCATCGAGGAACTGGAAGTAGGCAAAGCAGTGCGTGTTGGTGACCTGAAATTCGACAAGCTGACCATCACCAATGCCAAGGAAGATACCATCGTTTCGGTAACTACCTCACGCGCACTGCGCCAGGCTGAAGAAGCGACGGCTAAGAAATAATTTTTGTGATTTCACCGATCAGGGTGTGATTACGCTGATAATAGCGATGGGTTTAAAAGCCTGTCGCTATTTTTGTATAATTGAACATTGATGGCCATGAACTATGAACCATCAACTATGAACTAAAATGAAATACCTCATCGTCGGTTTAGGGAACATAGGACAGGAGTATGCTGATACGCGGCATAACATCGGCTTTATGGTACTGGATGAATTCGCTAAGCAGGAAAACGCGAAGTTCTATAATATGCGCCTGGGTTATTATGCCGAAGTCCCTTACAAAGGCCGGCTGCTGCACTTAGTAAAGCCAACTACCTACATGAACCTGAGCGGCAAGGCATTGAATTACTGGATGAAGGATTTGAAGATCCCGATAGAAAATGTGCTCGTCATTGTGGACGATATCGCATTGCCCTTAGGCACTTTGCGTTTAAAGCCTAAAGGAAGCGCCGCGGGACATAATGGGTTGAAGCATATCGAAATGACCCTTGGCCATGACAATTACGCACGCCTCCGTTTTGGTGTAAGCGACAATTTCCCAAAAGGCCGCCAGGTAGACTACGTGCTGAGCGGTTTTGATGATGACGAGTTGCCTGAACTGCCTGCCTTGATCGATCGTTCAATCGAAATGATAAAAAGTTTTGCCACCGTAGGTACCGAGCTTACGATGACGCGGTACAATAAATAAAATCTTTTAACTCCTGGAAGATGTCTGCCCCCATCGGGGCTACCTGTTTGTAGAACTAAGCCACCTGCAAGGTAGTGCTCCGTTAGGGGCAACACAATTCGCGAAGGGTAGCCCCCAATGGGGCAAAATTTGATTTATAATTTTTTTCTACAAATGGGTGGCCCCGATGAGGCAGTCTATTCTTTCCCATTTCACCATGTTTTTTATCGGGATAAGAAATATTTCTTATTTTATTTGATTGATTTCCAATTTATTATAAAATAGGAGGTTAAAAATATTTGGAACATAAGAAATAATTCTTAGGTTTGAGTATGGTAAAGTCAAAAAGCAAAAACAATTTATCGTCGGAGCCTACCAAATCGGAGCTGGAGATACTCCAGGTGCTTTGGGAGTTCGGGCCGTCGACGGTAAGGTTTGTTAACGACAAGCTGAATGAACAGAAGCGCGAGGTAAATTATATGTCGACTCAAAAACTGATGCTTATCATGCTTGATAAAGGATTTGTAACGAAAGACGCCAGCCAGATGACTCACATTTATGAGGCAGCGGTTGACGAAAGCAAAACCAAAGGGTATTTACTGGACCGCGTGGTGGATAACTTGTTCAATGGTTCGGCGAGCAGCCTGATGATGCAATTGCTGGGTAATAGTAAAATGTCGCCCGAGGAAATGGAAGAGTTTAAAGAACTGATCAAAAAGATCGACGAAAAACCATAAGGCTATGAAAAGCTCATTCTGGACACCCTACATATCGGATCATACCATCCACGCTATTTGCTGGACGCTGATCCACTCGCTTTGGATAGGCCTGGCTATCGCTCTGATTGCCGGCCTCGTGATTACCCTCACAAAGAAGTCGAGCGCCGCTTTACGCTATAATTTGCTTTGCGGCGTCCTGGTACTGTTTACGTTATCGGTATGGGTAACATTTTTCATTGAAATGCGGGCACCTGCAATTGAGCAGGGGCCTTTCCAGTTGGGTCAGATCATCAATGCACCCGGCAATCATTTGATGATCATCCCGGCAACAACAGCACCGCATTTGAGCCTTTTTACCAGGATCGTGTGGCTGCTTAATGAATATGCTAACGTTATTTTCCTGGCGTGGCTGTTGCTTTTCGTGCTGAAGAGCCTGAAAATGGCCGGAGCATTATTGTATATCCAGCGGATCAGGAATTATAAGGTTCACGAGGTTTCGGAAGAGTTTAAACATAAGATTGAGGTGTATGCCGGTCAGATAGGCATCAGGCAAGTTGTCCGCCTGGTGCAATCTGAACTGGTTAAGGTTCCGGTAGCGGTGGGGTGGTTAAAGCCGGTGATCCTGCTGCCAATGGGTATCTTATTGCAATTATCCCCTGAGCAATTAGAAAGTATCCTGTGGCATGAGCTGACGCATATCCGCCGCCGCGATTACCTCGTGAATATCTTGCAGGGTTTGGTCGAAACAATATTCTTCTTCAATCCGGGACTCTTGTGGCTTTCATCGCTAATTCGGGCCGAACGCGAGGCTTGTTGCGACGACATTGTCCTGAGCCGGATGGACCGTAAGGCTAACTACCTGGAAGCGTTGCTTGCTTTCGGCAACGAGGATAATAGCTGTATGCCGCTGGCCATGAGCGTTGGCTCCGGAAACCAACTGCGAGACCGCCTGAAAAGGATGATCAATAAAGAAAATAAGCGCCTGAATGTGGCCGAGAAGGTGGTTTTGATTGCCGGGTTAATTGTATTATCAGCCTTTACGACCCTCCCAAAAACAACGCAGAATGCAGTAAAGCGTTTAGTGGACGTGGTGGTTAACAAACATGGACATGTGGATACTTTAAAATTGAAGACCACAGTATTAGATTCTGCAACAAAACAAAGCAGGACGTTCCGGCAAACGGAGGTAATCTCGAGAGATACAGTGCACGGTAAAGCGAATGTCCTTGGGCCTTTCAAAAGTGTACTATTCAAGAACAGCGATGCTGACCCGGCTAATAACGATATCAGTGCAGAAGATACAACAGGCAAAAGATATCATTTTATAGTGGCTGATAATAAGCTGGTGGCTATGGATATCAACGGTGAAAAGGTGCAGGAAAACGATCTGCCGAAATACCAGTATATGATCACCCAAATTTATATTGCGGTGCTGGAGAAAAGACATATCCGGGAAACCGATATGGCCCGCTTCAAAGCGAGCCACCCAGATATAAAATTTACTGCTGGCGGCGCGTTTGAAAAAAAGCACTTCATTAACCCCAGATTTTACAAAGACAGCGTATACAATGCAGATCTGCAGAAGATGAATGAGATCATTGCCGACCTGGTGGCCCGCAAGGTAGTAACCGGTGCGGATGCTGTTAAATGGTTTGCCTTGACCGATTCGGAATTTATTGTTGATGGGGAAAAGCAATCGGACGAACTGCAGCAAAGATATAAAGCCCAATACGGTGTTCATGAGGGTTATGGCCTATATTACGGCCCGGTGCCGATGAAGGGAAAGGGCGTATTTATTGATCCGGGGCTGAGCAAAGAGCGGCGTTCGTCTGACTCCATCCGGTCTGCCCGGTTCAACAACCTGTCAGCAATGCAAGACGGGAGACGGGTATTGAAGCAGCAAATGATGCGCCAAAGATGGCATGACGATAGCATCAACTATGCAGGACAAATGAACAGAGCTTTGGGTGTTATTGCCGACCTGGTGCATGATAAGGTGTTGGCCGAGCCATCCTCGATACAATGGTTTGGTTTGAGTAACACTGAATTTATAGTGAACGGGCAAAAGCAACCCGATGAATTGCAGCAAAAGTATAAATCCAAATACCATATTTCTGACGGTAACGGGTTATACTACGGCCCGGTGCAGATGCATGGCGTGGGTGTGTTTATAGATGCGGACCCTTCCAAACCGCCACTGCCACCGGGGTCTCCGCGCAAACCTAAGGGTCTGCCGGGACAGAGATCTGGATATGTAAAACCGGGATATGCAGACACGGTTGTTCCGGCTAGTCCGGCTCAAATACAGGAAGAGTTGAAGCGCCGGCAACAACTTGACCAACAACGGATTGCCTTATACAAACAACAACGCGAGGAGGCTAAGAGGTTGCAGCAGCTTGACCAGCAACGGCGTTACTCATCTGATCAGGAGCTAAAAATGCAGGCAAAATGGAAAGCAAAGCTTGATGAAAAACATGCTGTCAAACCTCTTATCAACCTGGAGCCTGCTATATCGGGGGTTATTGCCGACCTGGTGAGTGCGAATGTGATCCAGGATAAAAGCGATTTGGTAAAATTCAACCTGACCAATTCGGCACTAATGGTAAACGGTGTAAAGCAATCTGAGGCGCTGCACGGGAAGCTAAAAGCCAAATACCTGGAACGATCAGATTACTATCAGCTAAACTCGGATATTTTTTCTGATCCGAATTTTGGTTTGCATTTTAATGCGCAAAATGGGCACCGGGGATTAGGAGTTACGGATGGGCCGGACAGCCCTTGAGACGGGGCAGCCTGAACATATGGGCGTACTAAAAAAAATTAAGTTATCATGCAACGAAAACGTTCGTAAGGATGTCTTGATAACAGCAGAGCCAACGAAACAGAAACCCTTTTGCCCTATCTTTCTAAATTGCCAAAGCTCAATATGACGACCGATACCCCAACCATGAGACGCACCATCTTATTTGGTATTTTCTTTTTATTTTTTGCGCTCGGTGCATCGGCCCAAATCGGGTATTCGGTAAAAGGGACTGTAGGTGACAGCGTTGAAAAAATAAAGCTGCATTCGTCAGCAGTTTCCGTATTACAGTTAAAAGATTCAATATTGGTCAAATTTAGCTTTACCGGTGCCGACGGTAGTTTTTTAATAAATGGCATCGGCAAGGGCAAGTATATTCTATTAGTTTCCTGTCCAGATTATGCCGACTACGTGGAAATATTTAGCCTCGATTCGGCGAATACCTCCCATGATTTCGGCAGGATCAGCCTGGCGCTTAAGTCGCGCCTGCTGAAGGAGGTGATCATTAAGGGAACCGCGGCGCAAATGAAGATCAAAGGCGACACTACTGAGTTTAACGCGAAAGCTTTTGTGATTCAGCCCAATGCTAAAGTGGAGGACCTATTGAAGCAGCTGCCTGGTATAACGGTTGACAAGGACGGTAAGATCACTGCCGAAGGCCAGACGGTCAGCAAAGTTTTAGTTGACGGCGAAGAATTTTTTGGCGACGACCCAACATTGGTGACCAGGAATATCCGCGCCGATATGGTGGATAAGATACAGTTGTACGATAAAAAAAGTGACCAGGCTGCCTTTACCGGGGTTGACGACGGCAAGACGCAGAAGACCATTAACGTAAAGCTGAGAGAGGACAAGAAAACGGGTATTTTCGGTAAAGTGCAGGTAGGTGACGGGCCAGAGGGCATTTACCAGGGAGAATTGTTATTCAACGCGTTCAAGAACAAGGAGAAGTTTTCGGTATATGGTACCATGGGCAACAACGGCAAGGTTGGCCTTAGCTGGGATGAAGATCAGAAATATGGTACCGGCGGCGAGGTAGAGCTTACTGATAACGGGGTCAGTGTGAATAGCCAAAGTCCGGATGACCTGGATGTTTTTAGCGGACTTTATTTTGGACAAGGTTTCCCCTTGTCGCGCATGGGCGGCGTGCACTACGACACCAAGTGGGACAGTGATAAACAATCGGTAAATGCCAATTACAAGATCGAATCGCTCCGGCTTACCGGCACAACCGATGTGTCGACCCAAAGTAATTATCCCGGTTTTATTCAGAATGGCGGTTCGGATCAAAAGTATGATAACTCAATGCTCAGGCAGAAGCTAAGTTTGGTATACCAGGTGAAACTGGATACAAGTTCGAACCTGAAAATATCAGTTGACGGTTCGTTGAGAAATAGCACAACGCACAGTACCTACATTTCAGCAGACACGGTAAATAATGTACTGGCCAA
The DNA here is from genome assembly GCA_035551775.1 of Mucilaginibacter sp. GTDB lineage: Bacteria > Bacteroidota > Bacteroidia > Sphingobacteriales > Sphingobacteriaceae > Mucilaginibacter. Next base: position 196,069 of record DASZMQ010000001.1, read on the forward strand.
TACTGAAAACAGGCAACTGGATAATACCGTCGATCAGCGGGCATTTAACGGAAGCGCCTTTTATACCCACAAGTTTAAAAAACCCGGACAGACGATCTCGTTCCTGGTCAGCGAATCATATAGCCAAAGCAAGGCTCATGGAATCCTGAACGAGAGCTATACATTTTATAATACCCAGCCGCCGACCGACAGCGTAATTAACGAGATGAAGACCAACAACCTGCAAAGCTCCACCTTTAATACCAACCTTACTTATTCCGAGCCGTTCACCAAAACGCTTACGCTGGTATTGAATTATGGGATAGGATTAAACAATGCCAGCGCCAATAGAAATACCTTCGAGGCATTATCGCCGGGTGTTTATAGCACACAGCCGGACGATACTTTAAGCAGCAACTACGTGTTCAACCAGTTTTTGAACCATGTTGGTGGTATACTAAATTATAAAAAAGGAAAAGTGGTTATCAACTTCGGCACCCACTTAACCGAAGATCATTTTCACCAGGTTGACGAATCCACGGGTAACGTGAGCAACAGGGATTTCCTGGACTGGGCGCCGCAGGGCCATTTTGAATACCGCTTCTCGCAGATGAAATCGATCCAACTGGATTATAAAGGTACCACCACCCAGCCCACGCTCGAACAATTGCAACCCCTTACCAGCGACGTCGACCGGCTGCACATTATCGTAGGTAACCCCAACCTTACGCCTTCGTTCACTAACGCGTTTAATTTCAATTATCGTTCTTATAAGGTCATAAGCGATCAGTTTTTCGGGGTTTACGGCAATTATACATTTGTTACCAACCCGATCGCAAATCATATCAATTATGATCCAACGACAGGAGCAAGTGTCAGCCAGTATTTTAATGTTCCGGGTAAACAATCGGCTAATTTTTACGGCGGCTTCAATTTTGGGCGCAAAATACAGAGCCTTGGCGGCCTTAACACAGGTATAGGATTCAATGTGAACGGAAGCAATGCTTATAACTACACTAACGATTCGCTTGACATGTCGAAAAACTACGTGTTCAACCCCTTTATTAATTTGGGCATGTTCAAGCAGAAAAAGATAGAAATGGGCTTCAACGGCGGGCCCACCTATACGATCAGCGAGACATCCCTGCAGACCAAGGTAAATAACAACGGCTGGGGTGCGCGGGCCGGCCTGAATGGCACCATTTACCTTCCGGGCAAATTCCAGGTAGGAACGTACAGCGACTACCAGTACAACGCCGCGACGGCTGCGTTTCCCCAGAGTTACAGCCGGATCAATTTTAGCGCGTTTATTATCAAAAACTTCCTGAAGAATGATAATTTGATGGTGGAACTGTGGGGGAATGACCTGCTCAACCAGCAATCCGGCTTCTCCAGGGTTGCGACGGCCAACGTGATCACGCAAACGGTTTCCAATACATTGAAGCGCTATTTCATGCTCACCATCAATTATGATTTTACCAAAATGGGAGCGGGAGTTAAACAGTAAGACCATGAAAAAAACGATCATTACCATAGCTGCTTTGTTGGGTCTTGCCGAAATAGCCAGTGCACAGCAACCGCATTTTACCACATCGGGCACCGTTGAATATCAACGCCGGGTCAACGTGTTTGCAATGATCAAAAAGATCACCGACAACGACAAAGATAAACAGGATGAGGCTGTTTGGGTGCCCGCACTGGAGGCTTACAAAAAGGCCAATCCGCAATTCAAAACGTTGAAAAGCACCCTATCGTTCAGCGATAACAAGACTTTGTTTACGCCCGCAGATGCCGATCCCGTTACCGGCTTTATGTCCTTTGCTCCGCTGATGACTCAGAACAATACCATCTATACTGATCTGAATGAGCACATAAGCACAGGTGAACGGAAAATTTTTGACGAAACATTCCTGGTAAAAGACAGCACGCGGAAAATCAAATGGAAAATAACCGACGAAACCCGGGATATTGCCGGTTACACCTGCCGCCGCGCGAATGGACTCATGCTCGACTCTATTTACGTCGTGGCTTTCTTCACCGGTAAAATCCCCGTTCCCGGAGGGCCGGAATCGTTCAATGGCTTGCCCGGGATGATCCTTGGCGTGGCGCTTCCGCATGAAAATGTCACATGGTTTGCCACCAAAGTGACCGATACATCGCTTCCGCCAAATGCGGTCGGCCCACCAAAGAAAGGCAAACCGCTGGATGAAAAAGGGTTCCGCGAAAAACTTATCAACGCATTAAAGGACCAGGGGCCAATAGCAAGCGGCTTAATAAACGGGTTTTTGTTCTGACGGGCAAAAAACGGCGTTCCAGGTTCGCGCAAACACGCGGGGTGGGCAAACTTTGCCTTTATAACTTTCAGTAATACAGCAACATCCCCTAAAAGGGTGATAAATCCGAACCCATTAGTTAAAAAATGTTAAATCAGCATTATCAAATGTTAAAATGCCATTTTGTGCCGCAACAGAGCCCTATCCTTGTGCGTCAATTGCCTAAACAACCAAACATAAGATCACTGCTGCTCGCCGTCGTGTGCTGTTTCCTGTCTATTAGTGCGTTCGCGCAAAATATTCAGCAAACGACGACGATCCATGGCTCGGTTATCGACTCTTCGACCAATAAATCAATAGGCTTTGCGACAGTAGCTCTCCAAAATGCGAAGACGCACCAGGGCATCAAAAGCGGTTTGACCAAAGACGACGGAAGTTTTTCATTGAAGACCACATCGGCAGGACCTTTTGAATTAGCGGTGGTTTTCGTGGGGTATAAAAGCAAGGTGATGCCAATAAACGGTTCGGGTAGTGATGTTAATTTGGGTAAGTTGGTACTGTTGCCCTCATCTAACCAGCTGCAGGAGGTGTCTGTGACGGCGCCAAAGCCATTGATGAAGCAGGAGGTTGACAGGATCACTTATGACATACAAGCAGACCCGGACAGTAAGGCGTTGTCCGTTCTTGATATGATGCGCAAGGTGCCGCTCCTTTCAGTTGATGGAAACGATAATATACAATTGAAAGGCAGCGCCAATTACAAAATACTTATCAACGGCAAGGAGTCGGCGCTCGTGGCAAAAAATCCTTCAGACATTTTGAAATCGATGCCGGCCACCAATATCGAACGCATTGAGGTAATCACGACGCCGCCGGCAAAATATGACGCGGAGGGATTGGCAGGTATTATCAATATCGTTACCAAGAAGAATGGCGATCAGGGATATAATATTGGGTTTAACAGCAGGTTCAATACGGTATTTGGCGCAGGGTACAATCTGAACGGAACCTTAAAAGAAGGCAAGTTCGGCATGTCGTTCTTCGGCGGTTTTGGCAGCCAGGGCAATACGACTACAAGTTCGCGCAATGTCGAAAATATCTTTGCCACGCCTGTAAGCCCGGAGCAGGACATTCTGCAAACCGGCACCAATAACAACAAGGGTAATTTCCATTATGGCGGCTCTGAATTGAGTTACGAGATCGATACATTAAATCTTATTACCGCATCATTTGATCTCTTTAGTAATAGCCAGAACCAGCATAGCCTGGAGTTTTCCAATACGGATGCAGGAGGCCAGCAATCCCAAACTTTCAGCCTGGACAACCTGGCTCATAATACGTTCACCGGCTTCGATGCATCTGTGAATTACCAATTGGGGTTTAAGAAATCAAAAGATAAATTGCTTACCATTTCCTATAAATACAGCTATTCGCCTAACAAGCAATTCAATGATAACGTATTCACCGACCGGTACAATTACTATTTTGCCCAGTATCCTGATTTTCAGCAATATAATGACGCCGGCAATAAAGACCATACCATCCAGGTAGATTACGCCAGTCCGCTCAATAAACAAATATCCATAGAGGCGGGCGCCAAAGCTATCCTGCGTAACAATTACAGCAACTTCCACGTGGACGACCGCGATACCGTTACGCAACAGTACCTGACCAATGATTCATTGACCAACAACTTTACCTACCATCAAAATATTTTAAGCCTGTACAACTCATACCAGCTGAAGCTGGATAAATGGACAGGCAAGGCCGGGTTACGGCTGGAACACACCGCCCTGAGCGCCGATTTTATTTCGGCCGCAAAAAGTATAACCCCAAGTTACAGCAACCTGATCCCCTCGGTATCCATACAGCGCAGCTTCAAAACCAGCAGCCTGAACTTCGGCTTTACGCAGCGCATACAAAGGCCCGGGATATTCCAGTTGAACCCGTTTGTCGACGTTTCGAACCGGCCGTTTGTCAGTTCAGGTAACCCGGATCTGAAACCGGAGCTCGACAATACCTTCGATCTTACCTGCAGTAATTTCTCCCACGGCTCCATTAACATCGATTTGAGTTATGCCTTCTCAAACAACTCGATCCAGAACGTATCGAGCCTTGAGCCGGAAGTACTACTCAATGGAAAGAAGGATACGATAACCTACACTACTTTCGAAAACCTGGGAACGCACAAAACTTTGGGCTTGAACATAAACACCAATCTTACGCTGGCGAAAGACCTGACGCTGGGTCTTAACGGACAGGTGAACCATGTATGGTTGAGCGGCAAATTCGGCGGCAGCATGTATGATAACACTGGTTTTACAGGCAACGCTTTTGGCAATATTCGCTATAAGTTTGGCAAAGGCTGGGCTGCATCGTTCAACGTGGGGTATTTCAGCGGGCAGGTAAATCTCCAGGGACGTTCGAGCGATTTTATATTTAATCAGTACCTGTTCTCGAAGGACTTTTTCAATCGCAAGATGACTATCGTCCTTGTGATGAACAACCCCTACAGCAAATTCAATACCTTCCACACCACTGTAAATTCGACCGCGTTTTACCAGGACCTTTCCAACCAGAACTACTACCGTTCATTTGCTCTTCGTTTCAATTTCCGGATCGGCAAGCTAAACAGCCAGATCAAGCGGAATGAGCACGGAATTAACAATGACGACCAGAAAGGCGGAGGTAACAACAGCGGTAATAATTCGGGCGGCGGAAGCAAGTAATTTGCTATTTTCGCAGCATGACAGTTTATGGTATCCCCAATTGCGACACGGTAAAAAAAGCACTAACCTGGCTCAGGATCAATCACATTGATTTTGAATTCCACGATTTCAAAAAGGAAGGCATATCGGCCGGAAAACTACAGGAGTGGGATAAAAAGGCTGGGCTCGAAAAGTTCCTGAACAAAAATTCAACTACCTGGAAAGAAGTTGACGATGCTGAAAAAGCGGCTATCACTTCAATAGAAGCCGCTGTGCCTTTATTGCAGGAGAAAACCAGCATCATCAAGCGCCCTGTAATTGAAGATGGCAAATTCCTTTTCTTCGGGTTTAACGAGGAGACGTATAGTAAGCATTTCCTGTCTAAACTATGATTTAATGATCAAATGAAAACTATAATTGCAAACAATCATAGTCCGTCAAAAAATTAATCAAATCAACGTTCAGACTAAGTAACAATTATCTTACCCTGTATGCAATTCTTTAATTTATATTAAATTGCGAGCCTTATTAACTGAACTACAATGAAATTGAAACGCATTGCCGGCTTGTCAATGGTTCTTTTGACAGTCCTCGGCACGGTGGAGGCGCAGCAAACCAAAGCGCCTTCGACCCCACCTCCACCTCCAGCTCCCCGGGTTCAAATGCAACCCGTAGAGGCGGCCCCCACAAATTCGGTTTATGATTACCACGAAACTTTCGGGCCACCGTTCTATTCAAAAAATGGCAACGAATACCGTGCAGCTGACGGTGCGCCGGGGCCAAAATACTGGCAGAACCGGGCTGACTACCAGCTGACCGCCCATTTGAACGACCAAATTAATGAAATTAGCGGTACCGAAGTGTTGACCTACACCAACAATAGTCCGCAAAAACTGGGCTTTTTATGGATGCTGCTCGATCAAAATCTGTTCAGGCTCGATTCACGCGGTACAGCCATTGTGCCATGGGTTAGTAACCCCAGGACCCCTAACGCCCCGCCGCAGCAGGTGAGCCGTAACTGGGGCCGCGGGCAAGTGTTTGATGCCGGCGACAAGATCAAATCAGTAAAATTAATTGATGCTAAAGGCGGATCGACCGAGCTTAAATATATCGTCAGCGATACTCGTATGGAGGTGTACCTCCCGAACGATATAGCACCGAACGGCGGCCAGGTGAAATTAAAGATCGAATGGTCGTTCATTTCACCAAACTATGGTTCTGACCGCATGGGTATACAGGAAACCAAGAATGGTAAAATATTCCAGGTGGCGCAATGGTACCCGCGCATGTGCGTTTACGATGATGTTTGGGGATGGAATACACAACCCTATACCGGCCCGGGCGAGTTTTACCTCGAATACGGAGATTTCGACCTGAAGGTAACCGCGCCTGCGAATCATATCGTTGTAGCATCGGGCGAACTGCTGAACCCGCAGGAAGTATATACGCCTGCGGAGCAAAAACGCTGGACCGAAGCCACGAACAGCGAAAAAACCGTTGTGATCCGCACCGCGCAGGAAGTGACCGAATCGTCGTCGCGTCCTGCAGGTAAAAAAGAGCTGACCTGGCATTTCCGCATTAAAAATGCTCGCGATTGCTCCTGGGCATCATCTGCCGCTTTTATTATCGATGCGGCGAAGATGGACATGCCAAGCCATAGGAAAGCAATGGCAATATCCGCTTACCCTATCGAAAGTGACGGGAACGATGCCTGGGGCCGCTCGACTGAATACGTCAAGAAATCGATTGAATTCAACTCAAAGCAATGGTTCGAGTTTCCTTATCCTGATGCCACAGCTGTAGCAGGTATAGTGGGTGGTATGGAATATCCCGGCATAGTATTTTGCGGTTACAGGGCAAAAGGCAGGAGCCTGTGGGGTGTAAATGATCACGAGTTCGGCCACACCTGGTTCCCGATGATAGTAGGTTCGAATGAACGTCTTTACGGCTGGATGGATGAAGGCTTCAATACGTTCATCAATACCTTGTCAACTTATGATTTTAACAACGGCGAATATAGAAGAGGTCCACAGGATATGCACAGAGCAGCGGCAGTATTTACGCATACTGGCCTTGAACCTATGCTGAGCCAGCCGGCAAACCTGAAGGAGCGTAACACGGGCACATTGCTCTACAGCAAGCCGGGAGCCGGTTTGACTATGCTGCGTGAGGAGATATTAGGTCCGGAGCGTTTTGACTTCGCTTTCAGGACTTATATTAAACGCTGGGCCTATAAGCATCCCACGCCGGATGACTTTTTCCGTACTATGGAAAACGCAGGCGGCGAGAGCCTGCAATGGTTCTGGCGCGGATGGTTCCTAAATAACTGGCAATTGGATGTTGCGGTTAGAGATGTAAAATATATTAATGAAGGCGATACATCCAAGTTCAGCCTGATCACCATCGATAACCTGCAAAAGATGGCTATGCCCGTAACACTGGAGATCAAAACAGTTAGCGGCAAGACCGACAGGGTGAAATTGCCGGTTGAAATATGGGAGCGCAACAATACCTGGACGTTCAAATACAATTCACCTGAGGAGATACAGTCGGTGACTTATGACCCGGATAAAGTATTCCCAGATATTAATCCTGACAACAACGTTTGGAACAAACCACAATAATTAAAAACCCGGTTTACACCGGGTTTTTTGTTGTTCGGGGTCACTTAAATGTTAAATTTAAAACCACAGCTCATCAATGTAAGTTTTAGTTATAAATAGCCCTATATTTAACCTTGATCGATACCTCTATGAAAAGGCTTAGCACAATACTCCTGTTTCTTTTGGCATGTGGCTCCTTATATGCCCAGACTCTTGTGAAGGGGCAGGTTGTTGAATCGGGCGGGGGTATCCGGCTGGAAAATGTTTTCGTGCGGGATATGACAAATAAGCAGATCACGCTGACCGATAAAAACGGGAGATTCACCATTAATACAGAAACAGGGCACTTGCTGGTATTTACGCTGCCCGGCTACGTCGCCGATACCTTGTATGTGGTCGACCTGGCACAGAAACATGTCGAACTCAAAAATCAGCCTATTCAATTGAAGGAAGTTTCCATTACCGCGGCACGCCAGTCGTCATTTGACCCTCATAAAGAATACCCGGAAGTGTATGAGAAGTCTAAAGTTTACCCCCTTTCGCCTTCCACCTGGTTCAGCCGTGAAGCGAAGAATGCCCGCAGATTGAAAAAGTATTTCCAGACCGAGCAGGAGGAGCGGGTAGTGGACAAAGTATATACTCGGGCTTATGTTGGTAGTTTGGTGCCTCTGAAGGGGCAGGAACTGGAAGATTTTATGACCTTATACCGGCCAAGCTACAAGTTTATTACCAGCAATAATAGCGAATCACTGGTGGCTTATGTCAACGACAGCTATAAGAAATATAAAGCCCTTCCCCCTGATAAACGCAGTTTAGCGAAACTTGATTCGACGGCTAATCATTAAGGCTTAGATTTTCTCTTTAATATCCGACCTAAGACTTCCGACCTCAGACTTCCGACCTCAGATTTCTGACCTCCGACCTCCGGCATCCAATCTCCTAAAACAAATCCGGACCGCAACCCTTATAGTTGTATAAACATTTACTACTATGAAAAGGAAAATCTTAAGCCTGGTGACACTTGCAGCCATTTGCACCATGCTAATAACCGGCTGTGCCGAAAGGCACGGCGTAGCACCACCGCCACCGCCGCCGCCCGGGGGAGCCCCACCTCCTCCGCCATCAAGGTAAGTTTATTTGAGGATTACACCGATCATTTTGTGATTCCACAGATTTGATCGATGTAATCTCCATTAAAAATCGGTCTAATCCCTTATACACTCTTATGGATCTCGTCAAACAGCTGTATCACTTTACGCTGCAGCTGAATGATCTCTTTTTCGGCGTTTTCAAGGTCTTTTTCCAGCCTGGTGTAATGCGTTGATACAGGCTCGCCGTCGGTTTTGCCACCGTCAAATAAATTGGCAAGATTGGTATTGAAAAAATGGGCGATTTGCTCGAGCCTCGACAAATTGACATCGGTAATCCCAGTCTCGATCTTTGAGTAAGCAGGTATTGATATACTCAAATGATCGGCGATCACTTGCTGGCTCCAGTTATTTTCTTCGCGTAATCGCCTGATATTGCTGCCAACGGCAGTGTTCATTTTGCATTTAGCCACCATATATTATTGCACGGTTTAATCATAATTCATAGGGTCGCTGGGTTAAAGATATACAAAATCCGGATTGTAAAAATTTTTACAATTGAGAAAATAGCCGTTTTACAACCAAAAGTTGTAGAAATTCTGAATTTTGTTGATAACCAACTCATTGTTAGAAACTTTTATATAACAACTAAAGCCTTAAACAGTCATATGGTATATCTTTTGATCGTATATGATCGTTAAAAGAGCAACCATGAAAGATCACATAATACCAATCGGTGCAGCATACTCGGGTCTTGCGACCGAACGCTGCGAAACAGCAGTCAGAGCTTCTTACCCTGAAGCGGAATTCTGGATGCAGGTCTATCCCCCGATGAGCGACATTCAACCCAAAGCCGAAAACTTCAGGGCCATTTGCCCCTGGGCCATTGCAGGTGAATTGAACGATGAGGCTATGTCGTTCGACCGCAGGAAGAACATCCTCGATTCCTTAAAAACAGGATTGAGGACCATGCGGCAATACGATCTGCCCCCCTGCCGCATCCGCTTTATGGAGCATCGCTCAAACCGGATGATATCGGTTTGGGTAGAGTAGGCTAAGCTACTCCCGATTTTTTGAAACAGGACCTGCGGGCCCTGACCGCAACTCCGACCCTCCAATATTTCGCCAAGGAATATCAAGACTTTTACTCGCCTCACCGAACGATTTTCACTCAGCTTTCACAGTCCATTTTCGACTTCGAAGAAAATTTCACCAACTTCTTGAAAATCAAAAAAGAAGTCCGTACTTTTGCAGTCCCTTAAAATAGGGATAAAACCGTAAAAAGAAAAAGAAGCAAGAATGCCTACTATTCAGCAATTAGTTAGAAAAGGTAGAGTAGCTCTGGTTGACAAGAGTAAGTCGCCGGCGTTGGACAGCTGTCCACAGCGAAGAGGCGTGTGCACCCGTGTGTACACCACTACCCCTAAGAAACCAAACTCAGCAATGCGTAAGGTTGCACGTGTGCGCCTTACTAACGGTAAAGAAGTGAATGCCTACATCCCTGGTGAGGGCCACAATTTACAGGAACACTCCATTGTGTTGATCCGCGGCGGTCGTGTTAAAGACTTGCCGGGTGTTCGTTACCACATCATCCGCGGTGCGCTGGATACCTCGGGTGTAAACGGCCGTAACCAGCGTCGTAGTAAATATGGTACGAAACGTCCAAAACCGGGGCAAGCTGCAGCAGCAGCCGGAAAAGGCGGAGCTAAAAAGAAATAATCAGAGGAGGATAGCACAATGAGAAAGTCAAAACCAAGAAAAAGAATTATCCTTCCTGATCCAAAGTTCAATGATACTTTGGTAACAAGGTTTGTGAACAATATGATGTATGACGGCAAGAAATCGACCGCATACTCAATATTCTACAATGCTGTTGACATCGTTGAGAAAAAAACCAACGAGAACGGCCTGGAGACCTGGAAAAAAGCGCTGAATAACATCATGCCTGCTGTGGAAGTAAAAAGCCGCCGCGTGGGTGGTGCAAACTTCCAGGTGCCTACTGAAGTTCGTCCGGAGCGTAAAATTGCTTTGGGTATGAAGTGGCTAATCAGCTATGCCCGCAAACGTGGTGAGAAAACCATGCACGAGAAGCTGGCAGGCGAGATCATCTCGGCTTCAAAAGGTGAAGGTGCAGCGGTAAAGAAGAAGGAAGACACGCATAAAATGGCTGAAGCCAACAAGGCGTTTTCACACTTCCGTTTCTAATATTTGATTACACTGATTTAATAATACGATTACACCGATTTTGTTATGATTGCGAATCGGTGTAATCACAAAACCAATCGGTGAAATCGCAAAAAAAATAATAATGTCAAGAGATCTTAAATACACAAGAAATATCGGTATTGCGGCTCACATTGATGCCGGTAAAACCACTACTACCGAGCGTATCCTTTACTATGCTGGTGTAAACCACAAAATAGGCGAGGTACACGAGGGTGCGGCTACCATGGACTGGATGGCGCAGGAGCAGGAGCGTGGTATTACTATCACTTCGGCTGCTACTACCATCGACTGGAAATACCGTGGCCACAACTACCACATCAACATTATCGATACACCGGGGCACGTGGACTTTACCGTTGAGGTAAACCGCTCGCTGCGTGTACTGGATGGTTTGGTGTTCCTGTTCTCGGCTGTTGACGGTGTTGAACCACAATCAGAAACTAACTGGAGGCTTGCCAACAATTACAACGTAGCACGTATCGGGTTCGTGAATAAGATGGACCGTTCAGGCGCCGACTTTTTGAATGTTGTGAAGCAGGTTAAAACTATGCTGGGCAGCAATGCTATACCATTGCAGTTACCGATAGGCGCTGAAGAACACTTCAAGGGCGTTGTCGACCTGATCAACTGGAAAGGTATTGTTTGGAACGAGCACGATAAAGGGATGACCTTTACCGAAGTGCCTATCCCTGCCGATATGATCGAAGAAGCTACCGAGTGGAGAGAGAAATTACTGGAATCGGTAGCTGAATATGATGAAGGCCTGATGGAAAAATTCTTCGACGCTCCGGATACCATTACTGAGCGTGAAGTATTGGACGCTTTGCGCCAGGCGGTATTAGACGCTAAGATCGTGCCTATGGTTTGCGGTTCATCCTTCAAAAACAAGGGTGTACAAACCATGCTGGATTATGTGATGGAACTGTTGCCTTCACCTTTGGATAACGAAGGTATTATTGGCCACAACCCCGATAACGGCGAAGAAGTAATACGTAAACCGGATGTTAAAGAGCCCTTTGCTGCTTTGGCGTTCAAGATCGCTACCGACCCGTTTGTAGGCCGTTTGTGCTTTATCCGTGTATATTCAGGTAACCTGGAAGCAGGTTCGTATGTGTACAACATGCGTTCTGAAAGCAAGGAGCGTATCAGCCGTATTTTCCAGATGCACGCTAACAAGCAAAATTCCATCCCTAATGTTGGGGCAGGTGATATTGCCGCGGTTGTGGGCTTTAAGGATATTAAGACCGGCGATACTTTGTGCGATGAGAAGCACCCGATCATATTGGAATCGATGAACTTCCCTGAGCCGGTTATCGGTTTGGCTATCGAGCCTAAAACACAGGCCGACGTAGACAAATTGGGTATGGCTTTAGGTAAATTATCTGAAGAAGATCCAACCTTCCGTGTGAATACAGATGAGGAAACGGGCCAAACCGTTATTTCGGGAATGGGAGAACTTCACCTGGATATCATAATGGACCGCCTGCGCCGCGAATTTAAAGTGGAGGTAAACCAGGGTGCGCCGCAGGTTGCCTACAAAGAAGCTATTACCGGCACTACTACCCACCGCGAAACTTACAAGAAACAAACCGGTGGCCGTGGTAAATTTGCTGACATACAGGTGCACATTTCGCCAAGCGATGATAACGCACCAGGCTTGCAGTTTGTGAACGAGATCACCGGTGGTTCAATTCCCCGTGAGTTTATACCATCTGTTGAAAAGGGCTTCAAGTCGGCAATGGACAATGGCGTGTTGGCCGGTTATCCATTACAGAACATGAAGGTTCGTTTATTTGACGGATCGTTCCACGCTGTCGATTCGGACGCATTATCATTTGAGATCTGCGCCCGCAGTTGTTACCGCGAAGCATTGCCGAAATGTAAACCGGTATTGCTGGAGCCTATCATGAAGATCGAGATATTGACCCCGGAAGAAAACATGGGTGATGTGATCGGTGATATGAACCGTCGCCGCGGCCAGCTTTTGGGTATGGACTCGCGTGCAGGTTCGCAGGTAATTAAAGCGACTGTGCCTCTGTCAGAAATGTTTGGTTATGTAACCCAGTTGCGTACCATCACTTCGGGCCGCGCTACTTCAACAATGGAATTTGACCATTATGCTGAAGCGCCAAAGAACGTACAGGAAGAAGTTGTAGCCAAGGCAAAAGGAAAAAAGGCGGCAGCTAACGCATAATTCAATAGTGATTGAGTGCGTTAGCGAGCCAGTGAGGCAAGCTTCACTAAATCACTAACAATAAATAACTCGATTAACCATAGCTAATAGCTCTTATGGTTGGTCATTAAACAAAAACAAAATGAGCCAAAGGATCAGAATTAAATTAAAATCCTACGATTACAACCTGGTTGACAAGTCAGCTGAGAAGATCGTAAAGACAGTGAAGCCTACGGGCGCTGTAGTAAGCGGACCGCTTCCGCTGCCAACTGAAAAGAAAGTGTTTACCGTATTGCGTTCACCGCACGTAAACAAAAAGGCGCGCGAGCAATTCCAGCTTTGCTCTTACAAGAGGCTGCTGGATATCTACAGCTCAAACTCAAAAACTGTTGACGCTTTGATGAAGCTTGAATTGCCAAGCGGTGTTGAAGTTGAGATCAAAGTGTGATAGTACAGGAAGATCAGATATTGAAAGCCATTCGGAAACGGGTGGCTTTTTTGTTGCCGGTTATTTCGACACCTCCGAATGATGCTCATGCTTAACTATCCACCGGCCGCCGGTTTTTACCAGCCCAATAGTTAAACGAACTTTAAGGCTGACCTTTTCGCCATCCGTGGTGCCACTGCAGGAGATAATGCCAGTACAAAAAGCAGCATCCGTACCAGCCGTAACTTGAAGATCGTTTACTTCAAAATTGCCATCATCGCCGTACCAGGGAAAAAAGACATCTTCCCAGGAAATGCGGTAAGCGTCTATTCCTTTGGATTGAAAGGGCTCCGGCACATCGAATAATAAGATATCCGGGGAATGATCGGCTAAAACACCTGTGATATCCTTTGCCCTGACGGCTTTTGCCCAGTTGTCTACCAAGGTCTTGATCTGCTGTTCGTTGTTCTGAGTTTCCATGATTTGAATTATCGTATGATCAAAGGTATGCGGACAAATAAAACAGTTAAACTCGGTAATACGACATTACGAGGGGTGTTTTGCGACAAATGATTGATGGCATTGCCAATCGCTGCAACATTTGCAATTCCGGCAGTGTCTTTTAGCTAAGTGGATTTTAAATATAAGTGAAATGCTTAAGAATTACTTCAAGATCGCCTGGCGCAACCTGCTCAAGAGCAAGGTGTATTCGTCCATCAATATACTTGGTTTGGCTTTCGGTATGGCAGTAGCTATGCTCATCGGCTTTTGGATGTATGACGAACTGACGTTCGACCATTATCACGCAAATCATAAAAAGATCGCGCAGGTGTATATCACCCAAACTTTCAACAATCAGACCGGCACCGGGAATGCTATGGCTATTCCCCTGGGCTTGGAGCTGCGGAATAAATATGGCCAGGATTTTAAATATGTGACCTTATGCTCTTGGAACTTTGGATTTGTTGCCAAAGCCGGCGAAAAGAAACTGACGAGGTCCGGTATGTGGGTACAGCCGGAATTCCCTACGATGTTAACTCTCGAGACTGTGAATGGCAATTTGAAGGCGTTGACCGACCCGTCATCGGTGCTGATCGACCGTTCATTTGCGGAGGCGCTTTTCGGAAGCGACAATGTGATAGGAAAAACCGTTCGCTTTAACAACAAATATGATTTTAAGGTCGCCGGAGTTTATAAAGATATTCCGAAGAACTCATCCTTTAACGATACACATTTCCTGTTATCATGGGATAAATATGTGACGACAGAAAGCTGGATAAAACGTTCCATGGACCAATGGGACAATCACAGCTTCCAGGTCTTCGTACAGATGAACGATAATGTGGATATGGCTAAAACTTCTGCCAGGATCGAGCTTATTACGCAAAAGCATGTAAAGAAAGAAGAAGGGGATGAGCACCTTCTGCTGCATGGCATGGATAAATGGCGCCTGTACAGCGACTTTGAAAACGGCAAGCGCAAGGGCGGCCGCATTCAATATGTCTGGCTGTTTGGTATTATCGGCGTGTTTGTATTATTGCTGGCCTGTATCAATTTCATGAACCTTAGCACTGCGCGTTCCGAAAAGCGGGCAAAAGAGGTGGGTATCCGAAAAGCTATCGGTTCGATGCGGCAACAGTTGATCACGCAGTTCCTCAGCGAGTCGATCGTGATGGCCGGTTTAGCACTGGTATTGGCTATTCTGGTACTGCTGGTGTCATTACCGGCGTTCAACGTTATAGCCGACAAGAGTATGTCGATCCCATGGGGCAGCCCATTGTTCTGGATCATAGTGCTGTTGTTTACAGCATTTACCGGATTTATCTCAGGCAGCTACCCGGCATTCTACCTTTCGGGATTCAACCCCGTGAAAGTGTTGAAAGGCACTTTCAAAGCAGGACGACTGGCAGCCCTGCCAAGACAGATATTGGTGGTCGTTCAGTTTACCATATCTATTACTTTAATTATTGGGACCATCATTGTTTTCAAACAGATCAATTATGCTAAGAACAGGCCGGTTGGCTATACGCGCGAGGGATTGATCTCGATCGATATGAGTACCCCTGATCTGTATGGGCATTATGATGCTCTCCGGAATGACCTGATCGCAACCGGTGTGGTAGAGAACATGGCTGAATCGTCGAGTCCTACAACCTCAGTGTACAGTAACCAGATCGGGTTTGATTGGGAAGGAAAAACCCCTGGCAGCAACCCGCTTTTCGGCACCATAGCCGTGACGCGTGATTTTGGGAAAACCATCGGCTGGCACATACGCGACGGGCGCGATTTCTCCAGGGATTTCGCAACCGATACTTTGGGAATGATACTCAACCAGTCTGCAGTTGATTTGACCGGATTGAAAAGCCCGATAGGTAAGATCATCCGAAAAGATGGGAAGGCATACCACATTGTCGGCGTGATCGATAATATGGTCATGCAGTCGCCATACACGCCGGTTCAGCCCACCATTTTTATGGTAGATTACAATTGGGCGAATATCATCACCATAAAAATGAAGCCGACTGCCCGCCTGCAGGATGCGGTAGCTAAGATCGGTGGGGTTTTCAAAAAATATAATCCATCAGCACCGTTTGATTACCATTTCACTGACGATGAATACGCCAAAAAATTCTCCGACGAAGAGCGCATCGGCAAACTGGCATCGATATTTGCGATACTGGCGATATTCATTTCCTCGTTAGGTTTATTTGGCCTGGCATCATTCGTGGCCGAGCAAAAGACCAAAGAGATAGGCGTACGTAAAGTATTGGGCGCTTCGGTGTTCAATTTGTGGGGGATGTTATCGAAAACGTTTGTAATACTGGTAACCATCTCATGCGTACTTGCTGTGCTGATAGCCTGGTACTTCCTTTCAGGATGGCTTAAAAATTACCAGTATCACACCGAAATTTCATTATGGATATATGTGATAGCATGTGTCGGTGCGATGGCTGTTACACTGCTGACCGTAAGCTACAAGAGCGTAAAAGCCGCATTAGCAAACCCGGTGAAGAGTTTGAGGACAGAGTAAGTTTAAAGCAGCAGCAGGCAGTAAGTTAACCGTTCCCTCGCAGTTCATCCAGCTTATTGCGTTCGGTTTGCAATTCGCGGGCAAGTTTAAGCTCTTTTTCGTGGGCCTTGGCTTTGAAGGTTTTGAAGTCCTCTTCTATTTCCTCGTAAAGCTGGGTACGGTATTTGGCTTCGTGTCTATGCTTCGCGGTAGTAGCTATCACAATGGCCAGCGCGATCCCCAAAACAATAACTAATCCGAACATCAACAGGTTATAGCCCGATTTTGACATGTCAATGCCAAACAGGCTGATGGTGTCGGCCTTTTCGTTAGAAGTATTTAAAGACTCTTGTTCCGTCTTTGTAGTCTTTTTCAGGCTGTCCGCCAGTTGGGCTTTAGCAGCTAATTTGGCCTGCGCATCCTTCACTTGATTACGGCTGGCGCCGAGCGTATCCATCGCATTTTTCCAGAGCGCGGCCAAAAGCGGCTGCTGGTAACGGAGGGTTTTTGACAGCAGGTATTGATATTGCCCGTTCAGGCTTTTATCATTCAATTGTGCCGGATCCATCTGCATTTTGAATGCAGCCTGCGCCGAGTCGGTATTTTGGCTGACATTAGCGGCATTCGGAATCACCGGTGGAATAGATTTGCGTATGTGATGCACCACCGCCGGCTTTGCAACTTGTGGTTTTACCACGGTAGACGGCAGCTTTTCCTCTTTTTTGGTACTATCCTGTGCCCTTGCCGGGAGTATTATTCCGAGGCATAAAGTCAAAATCAGGACACTTCTAAAAATACGATCCATAGTAATCACAAATTTACGACTGTAAGTTAATTAATAATTAACCGGCCGAAAAGAAATGTTTTTATACACTTATACTACTTATCAACATAAAAAGATATACCAATTTACATAAAACACTGCCGATAAGCGCAAGATGAACGGCATCTTAGGCTGAAATTATTTTCGCATAGCTATATTAGCGACATGAATATTGGTATCATCGGTTTGGGCGACATGGGTAAGCTGTATGCCAAAGCTTTTGTGAAAGCGGGCTATACGGTTTCCGGCTGCGACCTGCCAGAGTACAAAAGTAAACTTGAAGAAGAACTTGAGCCGCTTGGCATAAAGGTGCTCGAACATGGCAGCGATGTCGCCCGTTCCAGTGACCTGGTCATTTATTCCGTTGAGGCCGATAAATTGGCTTCGGTTGTTGCCGCTTACGGGCCGTCGACCAAATATGGGGCCATAGTGGCCGGGCAGACTTCGGTGAAACATCCTGAGATAGCCATATTTGAAAAGTACCTGCCCGCCGATGCGCAGATCATTACGTTTCATGCCATGCACGGTCCCGGTTTTGAGCCAAAGGGGCAGAAGCTGATCCTGATCCGGCATCGCTCGGATGATGCGGCTTATAAAAGAATGTTCGAGCTGTTTACAGCAGTTGAAACCGACATCGTGGAAATAACCGACTACCATGAACACGATAAAATTGTTGCCGACACGCAGGCTGTAACGCATGTGGGCTTTGAAAGTATGGGCACGGCCTGGAAGGAAGCCGGCTTTTTTCCATGGGATAATGGCTCATATGCAGGCGGTATCGATAACGTCAAAATCCTGACCACGCTGCGCATATTCAGTTATAAGGCCCACGTGTACGCCGGTCTGGCTATTCTGAACCCTTATGCCCGCCAGCAGGTGAAGCGTTATGCCATATCGGAATCGGAATTGTTCAAGCTGATGATCAAAGAGGAGGAAGAAGCATTCAGGTCAAGATTATACCGCGCCCGCGATTTTGTTTTCCATGAAAGCCGGAAGCCGATCATGTTCAACGACAAGGTAATGAAAGAGTTTTCCCTGGCGCAAAACACGGGGGAGCGCAAACCCAACTCGCACCTGAGCATATTGAGCATGGTGGATGCATGGTATCACCTGGGCGTAAACCCTTACGATAACCTGATCGGCCAGACACCGCCTTTCCGGCTGCGTCTCGGCATAGCCGAATACCTGTTCAAGAATGAAGAACTTCTGGAAGAATCCATCGAAACCGCCTTATACGATAAAACCATCCGTGGAGACGACCTGGAATTCCATTCGGCGGTAAGAGAATGGTCGTCCATTATCGGTTACGGTGATTTGGAAGGATACAAAAAGCACTTTAATGATGTCCAGGCGTTTTTTAAGGACAGGCTGGAAGAAGGGAAGAAGCAGAGTGCGGAGCTGATACGGAGGTTGATGGAGGAATGATTTGAAGTCGGAAGTCGGAAGTCGGGAAAATTTAATTGTTAAATTACGAATTATAGCCTAATACTCAAATCCAGGGAAAACAATATGGAAAATGGACCACCAGCCGTAGGTGGTGGATGAAAGGTATAGCTTAAAGGGTCCCCTGATATCTATCGGTTCATTATTTTCCAAATTGGATTTATATTTCACAAGTCCTTCGGCATGGCCCATGCCGCCTTCATCCGTCAACTGGAAACCGATATCTAAAATTTTATAGTCACAGTCAGTAAAAGGGCCATAAAAATCAAAAACAGTTTTTATTTTATCTGTTACAAGCTTTTTATTTAATGTTGTTCTGTCCGGCAGTATGAATGTTTCATCAAAACACCAGTTGCGTTTATCCAAATCTTTTTCGAACCAACCGTTTAAGAATTCTTTAGTCCTGTTCTCAATATCCAGTTCATGATTGGGATGAAACTCCTCGTAGTCAAAACAGGTAGCCATGCCCTCTAATGTAAAATCATCTGCTTCATGCTCAAATAACTCGTCAATTATGAATGAATATTTAGTACGGCTGTCATAAGTCCCGCTGAAATTTATGTCAATGTTTCTTTCAGCCAACAGCGCGGTAGCTTTTTCGAGTTCCGCATTCACCTGTTCGTCATCCAATTCATCTGCTTTTTTAAAAGCAGGCTGACCTAATAAATCAAATATTTTAACACGCTTGGCAATTGCGTAATTCTGTTCAAATGCCATTACTTGTTTTAGAAAATCATTTTCAAGTTGAGGATCTAAATTCCCCATACTGTGCGAATCACCACCAAACTCTGCTAATAACTTCAAACGAAGCAGCTCGTTTTCCATCCCCAGATTCTCTTCTTCAATGCCGTCCATAGCGTTATACCTGTTAAAAAATCGTGTAAATCTTTTAAATTCTAAAAATCGTGTTCTACTTCGCCCTGAACAGCGTCCACGGATAAGCCTTCATATCACGTAGATACACGTTTTCCCATCTGTATTGGGGGTGTTTGGCAAAATAAGGCGCGGCCAGGAAGTCTGAACCTCCGGGGTGCCCCATGTGTGCCCAAAGCTGCATTTTTTGCGCCAAATCGCTGGTGGTTATTTTCCCCTGCACTGCTCCCATAGGGAAATAAGGTGTATAACCATATTCTTTGGCGCCGAGGGAATCTTCATCGATATGCCCGTCGAGAACGCAGCGGTTTAACTCATTTTTATTATCGAGGGCGTCATAGGTATCGCCTTCGATGGTTTTAGCGGCGCCGTCATCCAGTTTCCCTTTATAATCAAGATGAAGCAGTTTCTCCAGGCGCATTTTTCGAGCGTTGGATGAATAGGTTTTGTCGTTCACATCAAAATTCGTTTCATCTTTTATCAGTTTTGGATCAGCCGGGAAATTGCTTCCGGCAAAGGCCGTGTCTTTTGAGCGCCATACTTTGTAATCTTTCAGGCCAAGTTCCAGTTTAGCTACCTCGTTGGTCTTGGTATCGCCGATGAGCCAGTCGTTCGCATAACCGCCATTATTGTCGGTGGTCATGATCTTCACCACATCGTCAATGCTGTTGGCATATTGCGCCGTTCTGCGCGCACGGACAAATTCAGGCGTTTTCGTGGTATCAAAACCTTTAAAACCGGTGATGGTGGTTTCGGTGATCAGGATGCCGCTTTTGTTCACTACAAAATCGTCGCCGCTGTCTATGAAGCCCGGTGCGCAATCCATCATAAAATGATTGCCTTTTTCTGGCTTGATGTCGGCCATCACGTTCCACCGCTCGCCGATGATGTAGTCGATCCAGTTATTATGGGCTATTACGATCTTATGATCTTTAGTATAGCTTCCTGTTGCAATAAACCCGCTGCAATTTGCCGGGGCCTTATTATCGCCGCTGCCGGGTTTCAATTTATCCATCAGTTGAGGCACATAATAGGCCGAAAGCTCCATATAGCCATTCAGTGCTGCAACGTCCAGCGAATCGTACTTTAACCCTTTTGCCTGTAAACCTTCGGCAATACCTTTTATCTCGTCCTGGTATTCCTTGTCGATCTTGTTCCACATGAACCTGCCGGCTGCTGCACGGTAAAACGCCCAGTCCTTTTGCGTAGTCTTCGGCATATAGAACTGCATTACCTTTAATAAGGTATCAATTTCCTTAGCCACTAAGTAACCGTGCTGGTAACCTATATCATGCGGCGAACCTTCCAGGTGGACATATATCCACCCGTTCTTGTCCTCGCGGCTGGCGCCTGCGAGCGGGTCATGCTTAGGTTTGCAGCTGAAGAGTAATGATCCTAATAAAAGGAATACCAGTGTTTGGGCAGCGGTTTTCATATCGTTTTGATTGAGAACGATGAATTTAAGAAAATAACTATGATTAATACAATAGGCTTTGCGTCAGGGCTTGATCTTGACCAGGTATACTTCTTTTTTGCCGGGCGCGGCGAATTTCTCGTCATTATCGGAATTGTAAAATACCTCGGCCGATCCGATCTTGTCTTGTCTGAATGATTTGCCAAGTTGTTCCTGCGCTTCGTCAATGGTATATAATTTATCGTTGATGCTGAAAACGAATCCGTAATCAGAATCTTTAAGCTCCTGCATTTTGATCCTGTTTCTCACCTGGTCAAAGCTCACAGGAACTTTAAAATGCACCTTTACCGGGTGGCTCATTTGGATGCCAGGATGCCATGGCGGAGAGTTGGCCACCACTTTTTTTGCTTCGTATTCGCAACCTGCACCAAGGCTGTGAGGCGCGGACACGTCGGTCACATGACCGCTCTTGTCGATCCAAAAATCAACGATCACCTTACCATTAATACCGAGTAGTTTGGCAACATCAGGATAGTGGAGGTTCGAGTTAATATATTGATAGAAACTGTTGATGCCTCCCGGGAATTCCGGCTCCTGCTCAATATATACAATGACTTTTCGTTGCGCTTTTTTGGCTGTGTCTGTTGCAGGGGCAGATTGAGCATTGGATAAAACCGGCAGAAGAAACAGGGGTAAAAGAAGATTTAGGAATTTCATGCCGCAAAATAGATACTATCCGGCTGTTTTTAAAATCTATCCCGTTTTCTTTTACTTCGACTGATTCTTATTACAGAATTGATGTCTGCAGCGGCGGCAAGTCCACATTTATTGAAAACAGCTTAAAGACGTTGCGAAATTTTCGGAAATTATTTCGATATATTTGGTTATTAACCAACCTAATACTTAGAACCACCTAAAAAAATGAAATCAGCCATCACAATCTCTCTCGTTGCGGCGTGCATTGCCTTATTTTATGCCTGCAGCCCGAAAACAGAAGGTCAGACCGAAACCAATGCTGCTCCTTCAAAAGACAGTCTCATCAAACGCGGCGCTTACCTGGTTGCCACGTCAGGCTGCCACGATTGCCATTCGCCGAAAAAGATGGGACCACACGGACCTTTTGTGGATACGACCATGATGTTATCGGGTTTCCACGAAGGGGCTCCGGTCCCCACTGTGTCGCCCGACCAGGCTAAAATGGGGATGATCGTATTTTCGCCTGACCTGACCGCCACGGCGGGTCCATGGGGGACGACATTCGCGGCCAATATCACATCGGACGGTACCGGCATCGGCAACTGGAAACTGGATCAATTTAAAAATGCCTTGCGGAACGGCAAATTCATGGGGCTGAACGAGGAGCGAATGATCATGCCGCCAATGCCCTGGGAAAATTTCCGCAACTGGAGCGACATGGATATCGAAGCGGTGTTCGATTATCTGAAAAGCACTAAGCCGGTGCACAACGTACCGCCTTCGTTCAGACCGCCCGGTAAATAAGATCACCATGAATTCAAAAATAAAAGATCACACTAAGCGCTTGTGTCTTAAAGGCAGGCCAGTTATGTTGTTCGTAACACTTACTTTGCTCTTTTTTTCGCGGGTAACTCTGTTTGCTCAAACGGGGCCGGTGACGGATAGCGGCATAGTTATTCATCAGGAAATTAGCTTCAAAGCAAGCCCAGGAAGGATATATGAGATATTATTAAGCTCGAAGCAGTTCAGCGAATGCACCAAAAAGTCTTTTGATAATTTCACGGCCGCATCAGCAAAGATCGATCCGGTACCCGGTGGAACTTTTTCTGTATTTGATGGACATATTACAGGCAGAATTTTAGAGTTGGTTCCCGGTCAGCGGATCGTCGAAGCATGGCGCGTAGTGGACTGGCCCGCCGGCATATATTCTATTGCCAGGTTTGAGCTTCGGCCTGAGGGTTCCGGTAGTAAATTAATATTCGACCATACAGGGTTCCCGGAAGGGTTGAAGGCCCATCTTACAGAAGGATGGCAGCAACATTATTGGGACGCCCTGACAAAATATTTGCAATGAGTGTAAGATATTATTTGTAACGGATCAGAGGCGCCATGATAATTTCGGCGCGCCTATTTTTTTGGTAGTTGATGAAATTTCTTTAGTAATTTTAATACAGTTAATCTGTTGGTTATGGATTCCCCTAAAGCCCGCCTGCTGAGGATGATCATCCTCGCAGCTTCATTCATTCTTTTTACATCGAGCATAGCCTGGTCGCAAAAATCACTGAAGATCACCCGGATGAGGCAGATCACCTGGGATACGGTTAGCCGGGTTTGGTCGCCATGGCCAGCAACATGGAACACCTATCCGCAGGGGAACCAACCCATCTTAACCATTACCGGCAAGGACAGTAATGATTATGCGTTTCATATCGATATGCAGGTGGGCGGGCAAACCTATTCGTTTGATGTGGACTATAATGGCTTTGATGAGAAGAACAACTGGACGAAATATATGGACGAGCATGGGGACGAGATAGCCATCGTCGGGACGGCCATGACCTATCTATCTCAAAATGGGTGGCCCGGTAACCCGGTACATATCTATTTCTGGATATACACCAATCACATGGCCGAAGAATTGGAGTGATACGGAACGGCAACTTATAGGCGTTCCGCCTTATTGGAAATACACATTGAATTTCCCGTTGGTAATTGTTTTCGTCGTTGCGTCGGTCGTTGGCCGGGTTAGTGTGCCGCTGAATGTGCCCTGCACGTTAGTGCTGCTGAGTGCGGTTATCGTTACTGTTGTTACCTGTACCCCATACGCATCGGTAGCATAAGGGCCATTGTCAGCAGGATTGCTGTAGGTAATGATAGGAAAAACAGTAGGGTGCAGGTTGGCGGTACTATAAGTATAAGTCCCTAACTGGAGCGCATTGGCATCCGCGGAAGAAATGGCTACCGCGATGGTGGTTGGAGTGAGCCCGGAATTACTCGCGCCTAAAACGTGAATCGTCGTCACGGCTGCTGTCGTGCCTTTTCCTCCGCTCACGCTCGCACTAAAGTTCATCGGTGTGCCACCGACGGTCGCCGTGACGGTACTGGCCGGAGTAACTTCTTGTTGTTTCTTTTTACAGGCACTAACGATCAGCAGCATGGAAATACCTGCTAATAAAAATCTTCTCATTTGACTAAGATTTTAGTTGATCAAATATAAAAAAAATATAATATCAAATACATTTCTGGTTGTTAGATATTAAAATGTTGGTAATTAATTAGTTATTTACAATTTGCTATCAATACCTTTATATAAACCACTTAAATCCTAAAGCAATGAAACTTTCAACTTTCGCAATTATCGTTACGCTATTAGCAGGCCTGTTTGGTCTTGCTTTTATTTTTATCCCTGCTCAGTTAGCAACTTTTTACGGCGTCACGCAGAATCCAGCGGGTCTGTGGGTGTCGCGGTACTGGGGCGCGGCATTGGTCTTTATAGCGATGATCTATTGGTCATACAGCGGCGTTACCCCCGCAGCAAAATCATGGCCCAAGCTGTTAATATTCAGCATTATTTACGATGGCATACAACTGGTTTTGACTGTATTGGCTCTTACAAGCGGAGTGGGGAACTCCAACGGCTGGTCGACAGTAGGATTATATGCGCTGCTTATTATTGGCTCAATATATTTCCTGGGGGTATGCAATAAGGCCAGGGCGAAAGCGGTGGTCTGAAGAGAAAGCCTTTAGTTTACCTTACATATCGTGAAAGACTTATGAAGTTTTCAAAACGTCGTAAGTCTTTTTTATTAGTTATATTTGTGTTATGACGACGCTCACAATAGAGATTCCGGAAAAGGTTGAAAAGACTTTGTCTGACCTGGTTGAACAATTGGGCGGTAAAGTATTGACTAAAGACCCAGGGAAAACCAAAAGCAAGTCAGCAAAAAAAAAGCAGATATTAAATGACCTGGAAGAATCTATAAAATGGGTTAAGCTGCACCAGGAAGGTAAAGTGAAAGCGACATCGATAAAAGAATTGCTGGATGAGCTTTAATATTCTGCCCACTCCTGAATTTAGTCGTGAGCTGAAGAAACTCACAAAAAAATATTCCTCTCTTAAAAGCGATTTATCGCAATTACTTGTTTCCTTAGAACAAGATCCGACCTTAGGGCAGCCATTGGGGAATAATTGCTATAAAATCCGCATGGCTATATCTTCAAAAAATAAAGGGAAGTCCGGGGGCGCAAGAGTCATTACCTATGTGAAAATCGTAGACGAGATGATTTATCTGCTATCGATATATGATAAGTCGGAAACTGATGCCATCACTGATAAGGAATTATTGGAACGGACTCAGGGCTTATAATACTTTTATTGAATACAACCAACGGCTAAATAACCCAATTGAACATAGGAATCTTCACTTACGGAACGCGCGGCGATGTGCAGCCCTATATCGCGCTGGCACTAGGGTTAATGGAAAAGGGCCACCACGTAACTATAGCAGCGCCCGAAAATTTTGCCGGATTGGTTGAAGGTTTTGAAATTGACTTTCACCCCCTGTTTGGAAATGCGGAAGAAGAGATGAATTCCGCGGAAGGGCAAAGCGTATTGCAAAGTGAAAATACCATTAAGTTGATGAAGTATTTTTTTAAAGTACTTCGTGCAGCAAAAGTGCCTTTGCGCAAAAGCTATCTGGACGGGTTTGATAAAGTGGATTTTATCATAGCAAACCTCGCGACGCTCCCGATTACAAGTGCGATCGCCGAAAGGCAAAACAAAAAAATTGCGCTTACCTATTTCATGCCACCGGTGGTTACTACTGCCGAATTTCCCCTGGCCGATTTCGATTTCTTTAATTTCCCTTGGTATAATAAGCTGACCTATAAATTGGCTCATACATTTTATTGGAAATTCGTAAAAGAGGAAACCAACGAATTTAGGCGGGAATTAGGGCTGCCGGTCTTAAAGGAAAGCCTGGTTAAGCACTTAGACAAGCAGAACCTTTTGGATTTATATTGCTTAAGCCCGTCATTGATCCCGCGACCAAAAGACTGGCATGAAAATCAAAAGATAACCGGCTTCTTAACTATTCCCAAACATTACTGGGAAGATCACCCGCTCGATCAAATTTCACCGGGTTTAAATAATTGGCTGGCAGCAGGCGAAACGCCAATTTACATGGGCTTTGGTAGCAATGGCGTAGGCAACACCTGGAAGTTTGTATCAATAGTGAAAGATGCCCTGGAAAAAACTAACGAACGGATATTATTCTGTACTGGCTGGGGCCTGTTTGAGAACCTGCCTGTTCACGACAATCTCTTCGTGGCAAAATACGTCAATCACGAAGCAATCCTTCCAAAATGCAAGGCGGGAATATTCCACGGCGGGGCAGGCACGTTGGCAGCGATGCTGAGAAATAATTTGCCGGTGATCATCATCTCATTTTACACCGACCAGCCGACTTGGGGTAAAATAATTGAGCGAACGAAATTGGGTGTTCATATCCCGGTGAAAAAACTCAATTCTGATAAGCTTTTAGCAGCGTTAAAATATGTTCAGACGGACGATGTTAAAAGCAACGTCGCCAAAATTGGCCAGCAGATCAGGAATGAGAACGGGCTTGAAAATGCGATTGACGAAATAGAGAGATATTTTGGCGTGCACAAGATGTCGCACTGTGGGTTAAGCCTGTCCTGAGCTCGCCGAAGGGAAGTGTGTGCGTAAAGGCCTTTGCCCGCATGTTTCGAGTGCCTCAACATGACACCCACCCGTGTATTGATTAAAAGTTCAAAAATAAATCCCATCAAAAATTTGTAACCCGTAAGGTTACAACGTATATTTGATTAATGATCGAAAGCATTGCGCACAAAGGCTTAAGGCTATTATGGGAGAAAAATGATCCATCCAAGCTGCCGCCTGAACAAATTGAGAAGATAAGACGCATTCTTTCGGCATTAAACAGTGCAAAAACTTTGGAGCCATTAAGAATGATCCCTGGTTATAAGCTTCACCCTTTAAGTGGTGAACTGAAAGGTTTTTGGTCGGTATGGGTAACAGGTAATTACCGCATTTATTTTCGCTTTGAAGACGGCAATGCCTTTGATATTAATTATTCAGATTATCATTAATGAAAGGAGAGGTTATGGAAAGCAATATGCCGCCGGTTCATCCTGGTGCAATTTTAAGGGAAGATATTTTAAAGGAAATGAAGCTGTCCATCACTAAGGCAGCTGAAAATTTGCAGGTGAGCCGGAAACAATTGTCCGAAGTGGTGAATGAGGGCGCTGCAATCTCGGCGGAAATGGCTGTCCGCCTCGAAGATGCGTTTGGTGTAAGCGCCGAATTCTGGCTGGATATGCAGAAGGCGTACGATATATGGAAGGTAAAGCACAGCGGAAAGGTACATGGTATCCGGAGGGTTCCGTTTGAGCATATTAGCGAAGCATCGTAACCGGATTAGACTTCCGAAGTTTTTAAAACTTCGGAAGTCTTTGAATGTTCTATTAATTCTTAAATTCTGTAAATTCTCATTCAAACAAATTTGCGTTCAAGTATGAATACTTGAATGGGCGGCAAGTAGATTTCAAGGGGTAATAATTGGTTGAAAATTTACATTGAATTTACCGTCTGTGATTGTAGCGGATTGATTGAGACTTATTAATGTACCGCTAAATGTACCTTGCATATTGGTGCTGCTGATGGAAGTAATCGTTGCAATCGATGCGTGCATTCCTGAGGCGTCTGTTATAAAGGTACTACCGCTCTCTGGTGTATTTATATAGTTCACGGCACCATAAATCATTGTGGGGCTCGCTGGTGCACTTGGTGACGCAACGCCAGAGGCGTAAGTACCAGTTGTTATGGGTTTGTTTAATGAAAGACCGATCTGCATTATTTTGCCATTTGGAGATGGACCGTCAAAGCCATAGAGCGCAACACTTTTGCCACTGTCAGAATAAGTAGCATGAACATCTGTGCTGAAAATCATTTTCACTCCATTTATAGTTGCTGAGATAGAGTTTACAGGGACCACCTCATTCTTTTTCTTGCATGAAGCGACAATCAAAAGTAAACAGATGGCGGGGAGCAAAAACCTTTTCATTTTAATAAGAGTTCAAGTTGAAACTAAACAAATATAATAGAAAATTTGAATCCATCAACCCAATCGACCACTCTCTTTTAATCCCCCAATCAACCCTCCCCAACAAATTTCAAAAAATAACCAATTATCTATTTGACAATTAATCTAAAGTTTCTATCTTTGCCGTCCCTTTCGGGGGGATTTAATATGCCTTGAACGAAGCCCTACTGCTTCGATGGGCACAAAAAAATAGAAAATGTCAGGAATAATTGGTAAAAAAGTAGGTATGACCAGTATTTTCGACGAGGCAGGGAAGAACATTCCTTGTACCGTGATCGAAGCTGGGCCTTGTGTAGTGACACAAGTTAAATCCGTTGAGACAGACGGATACGCCGCCGTACAATTAGCGTTCGGCGAGAAAAAAGAAAAAAATACCTCCGCCCCTTTAAAAGGCCATTTCGAGAAAGCCGGCACCACACCTAAGCGCAGGCTGGTTGAATTCAAAACTTTCGAAGATCAAAAAAACCCTGGTGACACTGTTACTGTGGATATTTTTGCGACCGGCGATTTTGTTGATGTGGTAGGCACCTCAAAAGGTAAAGGTTTCCAGGGTGTTGTGAAGCGCCATGGTTTCAGCGGTGTGGGTATGGCAACACACGGTCAGCACAACAGGTTACGTGCGCCGGGTTCAATGGGTGCGTCTTCATGGCCGTCACGCGTATTTAAAGGCCAGCGTATGGCCGGCCAGACAGGCAATGTTCGTATAAAAGTTCAGAACCTCGAGGTTGTGAAAGTTTTCCCTGAGCAAAACCTGATGGTAGTTAAAGGTTCCATACCAGGAGCTAAGGGTTCATTTGTAATAGTGGATAAATAAGATGGAAGCTAAAGTATTAAATATATCAGGTAAAGAAACAGGCGCCAAGGTGCAGCTTCCTGACTCCGTATTCGGTATCGAGCCCAACGACCACGCTATTTATCTTGACGTAAAGCAATTTTTGGCTAACCAGCGTCAGGGTACACACAAAGCAAAACAGCGTAACGAAATTGCAGGTTCGACCCGCAAATTATACAAACAAAAAGGTACGGGCGGTGCACGTGCCGGCAGTGTAAAGTCACCATTGTTTAATGGTGGTGGCCGCATATTCGGTCCGCAGCCGCGCGATTATAGCTTCAAATTGAATAAGAAACTGAAATCACTGGCCCGCAAATCGGCTTTATCATACAAGGCAAAAGATAACAACATCCTGGTTTTGGAAGATTTCAATTTTGATGCGATCAAAACCAAAACCTACATTAAAATGGAGGCTGACCTGAACGTTACTAATGATAAAACATTATTGGTACTGGCAGGCATGGAAAATAACAATGTGTATTTATCAAGCAGGAACCTGAAAAAAACCAAGGTTATATCGGTTGAGCAATTAAACACTTATGATGTATTGAACGCTGGTAAACTGTTATTGACCACAGGTGCTGTTAAAACTTTGGAGGAAGCATTAGCTAAGTAATTATGGAAATTTTAAAGAAACCCTTACTTACTGAAAAGGCAACCCAGCTTACTGAAAAGCTGAACCGCTATACCTTTAAAGTTGATCATAGGGCCAACAAGCTTCAGATAAAAGAAGCGATAGAGAAAATGTATGGTGTAAACATCGTAGCTGTAAACACCAGTAAACACGTTGGAAAACTGAAAAGCCGCAATACTAAGGCGGGTATGGTTAGTGGCCGTGCCGCAACTTACAAGAAAGCGGTGATTACATTGAAAGACGGCGAAGTAATAGATTTCTATAATAATATATAAAAATAGAGATGGCAGTTAAAAGATTTAAACCGGTTACCCCGGGTACCCGTTTCAGAATTGACACCAGTACTTCGGATATTACGACCAACGTTCCTGAAAAGTCGCTGGTGGTGGCATCGAACAAAAGATCGGGCGGACGTAATCACAGCGGTAAAATGACTATGCGCTATTTGGGCGGTGGTCATAAGAAGGCATATCGATTGATCGATTTCAAACGTAATAAATTTGATATCCCTGCAACCGTAGCAACTATCGAGTATGATCCTAACCGTTCAGCACGTATAGCCCTGCTTCACTTCGTTGACGGCGAGAAAAGATACATGATCGCTCCTGAGGGCTTAACAGTTGGACAAACTGTGGTATCAGGCGAAACAGCGCCACCCGAAGTTGGTAATACGTTGCCATTAAAGAATATCCCACTGGGTTCTATCATTCATAATATCGAATTGAACCCCGGCCAGGGCGGTACCATAGCACGCAGTGCGGGTACTTACGCACAGCTTTCGGCACGTGACGGCAAATATGCCATCATCAAATTGCCTTCAGGCGAGACCCGTATGATATTGGCTACTTGTTTAGCAACTATCGGCACGGTTTCAAATGGCGAAAAAGCTAACGCTGTGTTGGGTAAAGCCGGCCGTAAACGCTGGTTGGGCCGTCGCCCGCGTGTTCGTGGTGTAGCCATGAACCCGGTAGATCACCCTATGGGTGGTGGTGAAGGAAGGGCATCAGGTGGCCATCCGCGCTCGCGCAAAGGTGTTCTGGCTAAAGGCTTTAAGACTCGCGATAAGAAGAAAACATCTGACCGTTACATCATTGAAAGAAGGAAGAAATAATGGCACGTTCAATTAGAAAAGGACCTTATATAGATCACAACCTTACAAAAAAGGTTGACACGCTGAATGATTCGAACAAAAAATCAGTAGTAAAAACATGGTCGCGTCGTTCCATGATCTCTCCTGATTTCGTTGGTCATACGTTCGCCGTACACAACGGTAACAAGTTTATCCCTGTGTATGTAACAGAAAATATGGTTGGACACAAGCTGGGAGAGTTTGCACCAACCCGTACATTCCGTGGTCACGCAGAAAAGAAAAAATAACAGGCAATGGAAGCAACAACAAAAACTAAGAAGTCTGTACTGATCAGGCAACAAAAAGAGGCCGCAAAGGCCGTGATAGGTGGCGCTTCTGTTGCTAAGTTACAGAACTGCCCTACATCACCGCGCAAAATGCGCCTGGTGGTTGACCTGATCCGCGGCGAGAACGTTGAGAGGGCTTTGTATATCTTAAAATATACGAATAAGGAAGCTGCTATCCGCGTGGAGAAATTATTGCTTTCGGCTATCAAAAACTGGGAAGCAAAAAATGAAGGCAAGCGCGTTGAGGACAGCGGTCTTTTTGTAAAAGAGGTTTCGGTAGGCGGCGGTCGTCAATTGAAAAGATTGCGTCCGGCTCCGCAGGGCCGCGGTTACCGTATCCGCAAGCGCTCGAACCATGTAACCCTTATTGTGGACAGTAAAAACGAAAACAACTAATTAACGATGGGACAAAAAGCACATCCAATAGGTAATAGGTTAGGCATCATCCGTGGTTGGGATTCTAACTGGTACGGTGGCAACAACTACTCCGATAAATTAGTTGAGGACGAAAAGATCCGCAAATATATCGCAGCGCGTATCGCGAAGGGCGGTATATCAAAAGTGGTTATCGAGCGTACCCTGAAACGCATTACCGTAACTATTCACACTGCCCGTCCGGGTATCGTGATCGGTAAAGGCGGCCAGGAAGTTGACAAGATCAAGGAAGAGTTGAAAAAACTAACCAAAAAGGACGTTCAGATCAACATCTTCGAAATAAAACGCCCTGAGCTTGATGCTCAGCTGGTGGCAGAAGGCATAGCAAAACAGCTTGAGGCTCGTATCTCTTTCCGCCGTGCTATGAAAACTACCATCGCTTCGACCATGAGAATGGGCGCTGAAGGGATTAAAGTAATGACTTCGGGCCGTTTAGGCGGCGCTGAAATGGCACGTACCGAGCAATATAAGGAAGGAAGAATTCCGCTGCATACTTTCCGTGCCGATATCGATTACGCTTTGGCAGAAGCCTTGACCACCTACGGTAAAATAGGTGTTAAAGTATGGATCTGCAAAGGCGAAGTTTACGGCAAGCGCGACCTGTCGCCGAACATCGGTGCAGCAAGCAGCGCAAGCGGCAGAGGCGGACGTCCTGAAGGCGCAGCATCATTCGGTGCACGCGGTGAAAGAGGCGGTAACGAAAGAGGCGGCGAACGCGGTGGCGAGCGCAGAAGCAATGATCGCAGGGGCGGCTTCGGCGGCGGCGGTGGTGACCGCAGAAGCGGTGGTAACCAGGGTGGCGGCCAGAATCGTGGCGGCGGCAATCGTCCGGGC
Source organism: Mucilaginibacter sp. (assembly GCA_035551775.1). Taxonomy (GTDB): domain Bacteria; phylum Bacteroidota; class Bacteroidia; order Sphingobacteriales; family Sphingobacteriaceae; genus Mucilaginibacter. Next base: position 228,381 of record DASZMQ010000001.1, read on the forward strand.
GGCGGTGGTAATCGTCCAGGCGGCGGCGGCAGTCGTCCCGGTGGCGGTGGTGGTAATCGCCCAGGTGGTGGTGGTAATCGCCCAGGCGGACCAAGCGGAAGAAGATAATTGAAATAGATATGAGATGTGAGATTTGAGACTCACATGGCATCTCAACAGAATATAAAATACAAGTATTGATTTGATAGGGATTTCGGGTAAGAGCTAAGAGAAAATATCTCACATCTCATATCTCACGTCTCATATCTCAAAGATTAAGAAAATGCTACAGCCAAAAAGAACGAAGTTCAGGAAAATGCAAAAAGGCAGAATGAAAGGGATGGCCACTCGTGGCGCTGAGCTTGCATTCGGTTCTTTCGGTATAAAATCACTCGAGCCGGCATGGGTAACCAGCCGCCAGATCGAGGCTGCGCGTATCGCCCTTACACGTTATATGAAACGTGAAGGCCAGGTATGGATCAGGATATTTCCTGACAAGCCTGTAACCAAGAAGCCGGCGGAAGTACGTATGGGTAAAGGTAAAGGCGCCCCGGAATACTGGGTAGCTGTGGTTCGCCCGGGCAGGATCATCTTCGAAGCAGAAGGTGTGCCGTTGGACGTTGCTAAAGAGGCATTGCGCCTTGCAGCACAGAAGCTGCCTATACAAACCAGGTTTATAACGCGTAGGGATTACGCAGAGGAATAGTAACAGTTGGCAGTTTTGAGTTTGCAGTTATCAGTTTGATAAGCGGGCTTGGAACTAAGGACTCAAAATAACTAATAAAAAAATGAAGAACTCAGAAATTTTAGAGCTAAACACTGAAGAGTTGATCGCAAGGATCGGCGAGGAGAGGGCTAACCTGACCAAGCTGAAGTTTGCGCATACGATCTCGGCTATCGAAAATCCAACCCGCATTACAAAGGTGCGTAAGGATATTGCTCGTTTAACTACTGAATTAACAAAGCGCAAAGCGGCGTCAGCTTCTGAAAATAAATAATTTTTTAGGCTCGAAATGGAAAGAAATTTAAGAAAAACGCGTACCGGCCTGGTAGTAAGCAATAAGATGGAAAAGTCTATTGTAGTTGCCGTTGAGCGTAAGGTAAAGCACCCGATCTACGGTAAGTTCGTGAAAAAGACTACCAAATTTATGGCTCATGACGAAGCAAATACCGCAGGTATTGGCGATACTGTACAGATCATGGAAACGCGCCCGCTGAGCAAAAACAAAAACTGGAGATTAGTTCAAATTATAGAGAGGGCTAAATAATAATGGTACAACAGGAATCAAGATTGAACGTAGCCGATAACAGCGGTGCTAAAGAAGTTTTAGTGATCCGTGTATTGGGAGGTACCGGTAAACGATACGCATCGATCGGTGATAAGATCGTTGTTACCGTTAAGAGCGCTTTGCCATCAGGCAACATAAAAAAAGGTGCTGTATCAAAAGCAGTAGTAGTAAGGACCACTAAAGAGGTTCGCCGCAAGGATGGTTCTTATATCCGTTTTGACGATAACGCCGCCGTGTTGCTGAATGCCCAGGACGAGCCGAGAGGCACGCGTATCTTTGGCCCGGTTGCAAGAGAACTGCGCGAAAAACAATTTATGAAGATCATTTCGTTAGCACCGGAGGTATTGTAACATGGAAAAGAAAGTGAAATTAAAAATCCGCAAGGGCGACCATGTAGTGGTTATCGCCGGTGACTCGAAAGGCACCAAAGGCAAAGTTCTTGAGGTTATCGTTGATAAAAACCGTGCTATTGTGGAAGGCGCCAATATGGTGTCGAAACACACTAAGCCGAACGCTGCTACACCAAACGGTGGTATTGTAAAAAAAGAAGCAGCGATACATATTTCAAACCTGATGCTGGTTGACGGGAAAGGCAAACCTACACGCGTGGGCAGAGCTAAGAACAAAGCCGGCAAACTGGTGAGAATCGCTAAAACAACCGGGGAGGAGATCAAGTAATGGCAACTGCAAAAACATACGTTCCGAGACTTAAGTCAAAATATAAAGAAGAGATCCGCGAAAACCTGAAAAACAAATTTCAGTACAAGAGCGTGATGCAGGTTCCTAAGCTGGAGAAGATCGCTATCAACCAGGGTGTTGGCGGCGCTACTACAGATAAGAAGCTGATCGAGCAAACCATTGGCGAATTGAGCATGATCACCGGCCAGCAGGCTGTATCATCAAAGTCGAAGAAGGATATCTCGAACTTCAAATTGCGTAAGAACATGCCGGTAGGCGTACGTGTAACCCTGCGCGATAACAATATGTATGAGTTCCTTGATCGTTTGATCGCTGTGGCTTTGCCGCGTATCCGCGATTTCAAAGGTATCAATGATAAAGGTTTCGATGGCCGCGGCAACTATACGCTGGGTATCACCGAGCAGATCATCTTCCCTGAGATCAACATCGACAAGATCAACAAGATCCAGGGTATGGATATCACCTTTGTGACTTCGGCCCCTAACGATGTTGAGGCGCTGGAATTGCTGAAAGAATTTGGATTACCATTTAAAAATCAGAATAAATAATGGCTAAAGAAGGTGTAAAAGCACGTGAACTGAAGCGTGCCAGATTAGTAGCTAAATACGCTGAGAAAAGAGCAGCCCTGAAAGCCGCAGGCGATTATGTTGCACTGGACAAACTGCCCAAAGCAGCTTCTCCGGTAAAACTGCACAACCGCTGCAAGCTGACCGGCCGTCCCCGTGGTTATATGCGCCAGTTCGGTATTTCGCGTGTTACGTTCCGCGAAATGGCTCTGGAAGGCAAGATACCGGGAGTGAAGAAAGCTAGCTGGTAATTTGATGTCGGATTTCGGAATTTCGAATTCGGAATTTTGAATTAAGATATTGATAAAAATGAATTCGATTGATAATCGATAGGATAAATCCGAAATCGAACATCCGAATTCCGAAATGAACATTAATCGATAGAAGGTCGTCTCCGATGTTAAGAGAAGGAAACCACTATCATAAAACAATAAAATGAATACAGATCCAATCGCAGATTATCTTACAAGAGTAAGGAATGCTATTAAAGCCAACCACCGGGTTGTTGAAATTCCTGCATCAAATCTGAAAAAGGAAATCACTAAGGTGCTTTTCGACAAAGGTTACATTGCCAATTTTAAGTTTGAAGACAATGGTCCTCAAGGTACTATTAAAGTAGCTTTGAAGTATCACCCGATAACAAAGATCTCTGCTATACGCAGCATCGCGCGCATCAGTAAACCAGGTTTGAGAAAATACGCAGGCATGGATAATATGCCACGTGTATTAAATGGTTTAGGTATCGCCATCCTGTCGACTTCAAAAGGTGTAATGACCGATAAAGAAGCGCGTCAGCAAAATGTGGGCGGTGAAGTTTTATGCTACGTATATTAATAGGAGGAAATTAAACAATGTCAAGAGTAGGAAAATCACCGATAGCATTGCCGCAGGGAGTTACTTTCAATGTATCAGCAGACCATGTTGTTACAGTAAAAGGCCCTAAAGGCGAATTGCATCAGGCCATTGACAGTGACATCACTGTTGAGGTAGAAGAAGGACATCTGGTTGTAAAACGCCCTTCTGATCAAAAACGTCATAAAGCATTACACGGCTTATACCGTGCTTTAATTAATAACATGGTAGTTGGTGTAACCACCGGCTATAAATTAGAGCAGGAATTAGTGGGTGTGGGTTATCGCGCAACCAATACAGGTAATACATTAGATTTAGTGCTGGGATACTCTCACCACTATGTATTTGAATTGCCAAAAGAAATTAAAGTTTCAACAACTGCTGAGAAGGGTAAAAACCCGACCATTATTTTAGAGTCAATTGATAAACAACTGATAGGCCAGGTAGCGGCAAAAATACGCTCGTTACGCGCTCCGGAACCATACAAGGGTAAAGGTATCAAGTTTGTTGGCGAAGTATTGAGAAGAAAAGCAGGTAAATCAGCATCTAAAAAATAATCGTCATGGGAGCTAAGTTATCAAGAAGAGACAGAATTAAGAAGGGCATCAGGAAACGTGTTTCCGGTTCTTCAGCACGTCCGCGTTTGTCAGTGTACAGAAGCAACAAAGGTATTTATGCCCAGATCATTGACGATGTGAACGGAAAGACACTGGTATCGGCATCATCTTTATCAAAAGATTTCAATGCCGAAAAAGGCACCAAGATCGATCAGTCAGCTGCCGTTGGCAAGCTGGTTGCCGAGAAAGCCGTAGCTGCAGGAATTAAAGACGTGGTTTTTGACAGGAATGGTTATTTGTACCATGGCCGTATCAAATCACTGGCCGAAGGTGCACGTGAGGGCGGGTTAAATTTCTAATTAGTGAATGAATGAATTAGTGAATTAGTGAATACTTTAGCAGATGAAAAAAATCGCTAATTCACTAAATCACTAACTCACTAAATAAATAAGAAGATGTCAACAATCAA
>DASZMQ010000002.1:0-530348 GCA_035551775.1 Mucilaginibacter sp.
ACCAGCAATGACAAAAGTTCACCCTGCCTTTTTTTAACGTTATTCACAAACTTTTTAGTTTCTAACACCCCCCTGCACCCCCCGTTTCCAACAATAACAATTGTTATTAATTGCTTACTTTAAACCAAAGGCAATGACATAGTTCTTTAATCATTCGTCCTTCGGTGCACCAGCCAATACCACCCCAGGTTTAAGGCAATGATGACATGATTGAAAACCGTTGGCATCAACCCGTAATAATGCCGCATAATATCGAAGCGTTCCCCCAGGCTTTGGCGGTGCCGCTTTTTCGACATTCCCCCTACAAGGTACTTAGCCACATACTTGTTGACATTAACTATAGTTTTAGCCTTTTTCGCAGCGTTTAGTATCCAGTCGATATCGGCGCTTAATTCATATTTGCGGTTGAACGGTTCAATGATAGATCGTTTGATGTAGATAGCCTGATGGCTGATGCTCATACCATATTTAAAGCTCCGCCAGGTAAACTTCTCCGGCGCTTTATGCCGCCGCTGACCAAGGCTTCGGCCATGCTCGTTGATCATTTCGGTTTCGCCATAGTAAATGTCCGCATCATCAGCCGATGCAAAAACATTGGCAACAGTATTGCTGTCGTAAAACTCATCGCCCGAATTCATGAACAGCGCATAATCGCCGGTGGCTAAAGCGAGGCCTTTGTTCATCGCATCGTAAATGCCCTCATCTTTTTCGCTGACTAATTTGCTGATCCTGCCGCTGTATTTTTTGATGATCTCTAATGTACCGTCGGTCGAAAGACCGTCGATGATGATATACTCGATATTAGCATATTTCTGTCCCAAAACCGAAAGCATCGTCCGTTCGATGTGTTTCGCGTCGTTAAAAACAATGGTGATGACGGTCAGTTTAGGCCGGAACATCTGCCCCTCCTGTCCGCTTTAAAAGGCCCTGGTATACTTCGATATGCTTCTTCGATATAATCTCTTCCGAAAATTTTTCCATCACTGTGTGCCTGGCATTTTGCTGAAGCCTTACCCTGTCGGGGTGATCGATGATCCACTCCATTCCATCGGTAAAACTTTCGGATGAACGGTATGTGGCCAAATAGCCATTCCGTTCATGTTGTACCATATCGGGGATGCCGCCGGTGGTGAAGGCTATAACCGGTGTGCCGCAGGACAGGCTTTCCATCACCGTATTAGGCAGGTTATCCTCCAGTGAGGGGATCAAAAACGCATCGGCGGCTGAATAGCATAATGCCAACCGCTCATCATCATTGATTGTCCCCAGGAAACTGGTCTCGAATGGAAATTCCGGCATGTCGTCGGTGTTCCTGTTGCCGAATACCACCAACTCCACCTGGCCGGCTTTATCGCCCAAACGGTTTTTCAACAGCTCAAGACTTTCGAGCAAATAACCCGTGCCTTTATGCATATCCTTCCGCGATGGCATAAAGCCGCTTAGAAAGATGAATTTGTCCTTAGCCAAACCCAGCTTTTCTTTAGCAGATGTTTTATCTATCGGCTTAAAAATGTCCGTCTCCAGGGTGTTTGGAATTTGATTCACGGTTTTGCCTTTCATCAAACTACTTTCGGCTACGGAGCACTGCATCCAGGTGCTGGGCGCGATGATGTTAAAGTTCAATTTGTTATAAGCATCCCCCTTCTGGAGCCATATTTGGTGAGATGCGTCGCCGGGGTTGGCATCTTTCAGTAATGGGCAATTGCCGCATTCGGCCCTGAAATGATCGCATGTATAACGCACATGACAACCGCCGGTAAAGGCATTGCTATCATGGAAGGTCCATACCACGGGCTTATTTAGTTTGGCTATTTCGGCTATACGCTTCGGGTTCAAAAATCCGTGATTTACCCAATGCAGGTGGATAATATCAGCGTCTTTCACGTATTTATTACGGATGACCGACCTGCCAAACCAGGTGAACGAAAAAGGTGTTTTAACAGCTTTTAAATACCGTTTCGCCCAAATACGCTCGAGGATAATGGTGGCCGCGGTATATGCCTTTTGAAACAAATTTGTGCTGAATTCCCCTATTTCAGGATTTTTCCCAAATTTGTAATGAACGATAATTTTAGATTCGATACCTTGGCTTAGTAATGCGCGGTTCAGCCTGATACAGGCCCTGCCCGCTCCGCCGTTACCATCGTAGGTATTTAGATGCGCCACTTTCAAGATGTCCAAAAATACATTTATTCACCTCAAATAAATTTCAAGTGATATGAAAAAACTATACCTGTCCCTGTTCACAACCTTAGTGTGCGTTGCCTTCGCCGGGGCGCAAACGCAGGAGATTTATTTTACGTCATACCCTACGCTAACCCCCGATGGCAAAACCGTCATCTTCAGCTACGAGGGCGATCTGTGGAAGGTGGATATTGGCAACCCGGTCGCGGTACGGCTTACCGCCATGCAGGGCGAGGAAACCAATCCTCATGTATCCCCCGACGGCAAATGGCTTGCTTTCTCATCCAACCAATTTGGCAATAACGATGTGTACCTGATGCCTTTGGCGGGCGGCGAGATCAAACAGCTTACCTGGCATGATGCCAACGACCAGGTGGATTCATGGAGTTGGGATTCGAAGTTGATCTATTTCAATTCCAATCGATACAACAGCTTCAGCGAATATAAAGTGAGCATCAACGGCGGCACACCGAAACGCGTTTTCGGCAATTATTTTAATACGATCCATGGCGTCGTCGAGCATCCGACTTCCGGCGAACTCTTCTTCAGCGACACGTGGGAAAGCTTCATTTTCCCAAATCGCAAGCATTATAAAGGTGCTTACAATCCGGATATTCAATCCTATAACCCGCAAACCAAAGCTTACAAAAAATACACTGACTGGATCGGCAAAGACTTTTGGACCACCATCGATCATAAAGGCAATATCTACTTCGTGTCGGACGAGGCTAACGGTGAATACAACCTGTACACTTTCATCGATGGGAAAAAGACTGCCTTAACAAATTTCACAACGTCCATTAAAAGGCCATTCGTAAGCGCTAATGGCGAGAAGGTAGTTTTTGAGAAAGACTACCAACTGTACTTATATGACGTCGCCTCAAAACAAACACAAGAACTGGCCTTCAGCATTTACCGCAACGATATTTTGCCGAAAGCACAGGAGTTTGACATTAAAGGTAAAATCGAAAATTTCGACGTATCGCCCGACGGCAAAAAATTTGCCTTCATATCCCGCGGCGAATTGTTCGTGAGCGATGTGGAAGGGAAGTTTATCAAACATATCGATAAAGGCAGCAGCGAACGCGCGGCCGAGGTAAAATGGCTGCCGGATAACCGTTCACTCATATTCAGCCAAACCATCGGCGGGTATTATAACTGGTATACGATCCCGGCCGATGGTTCAGGTTCTGAAAAACAGATCACCAGTGATAAAGCCAACGACCGCCAGCTGACCACCAACAAGGAGCATACCCAGGGCGTTTACCTGAGCGGACGGGAAGAAGTGCGGCTGATAGACCTTAAGTCGCTTACTGGTAAAACTATCGCGAAGGACGAGGTTTGGGGCTTTGAGGACGGCGCGCCATATATTTCACCCAAAGGCGATTACGTGGTTTACAGTGCTCACCGCAATTTCGAGGAAGATATTTTTGTTTATAAGATCAGTTCAGGCCAAACTATGGACCTCACCAATAGCGGGGTTTCGGAATCCGATCCGTACTGGTCGCCGGATGAAAAGTATATCTATTTCACTACTTCACGCACACATCCTGAATATCCATATGGCGCCCCTGACGCGCATATTTATCGTATGCCGCTTTACAAGTTTGAAGATGAATTCAGGATGGATAAATTCGACGACCTGTTTGAAGATAAGAAGAAGGACGCGGCCGAAAAAGCTCCCGAAAAAAAGGCCGTTGTGCCCGCGCCAAAACCTGAAGAAGTCACCATTAACACCGAAGACCTAATGAAACGCCTGCAGCGGGTAAGCGGCAGCTTTGGCGGGCAGCGGGCTCCCTATGTGATCCAGAAAGGGGATAAAACACATGTGCTGTACGTATCCAACCAGGATGCCGGCAAGTGGGGGCTTTTCCATACCACGTTGCAACCATTTGAAGAGGATAAGACTGAAAAAATAGGTCCTGATATTTTTGGATACGATGTTGAAACTGCCGCCGATAAATACTATGTACTTGCGTCGGGTACGATCAACACGTTTAACATCGATAATAACAAGCTGGAAAAGATCGACATGAGCTATAAGTTCGACCGCAACATGGCCGGAGAATTTAAGCAGATGTTTGATGAGGCCTGGGCGGGACTTGAAGAAAACTATTATGATGGCGATTTTCACGGAACCGACTGGAAGAAAATGCACGATCAGTATGCCACGTACCTGCCGTACCTGACCAACCGCGCTGATCTGCGGCTATTACTAAATGATCTTTTGGGCGAACTGAACTCATCACACCAGGGATTTTATTCAAACGGCAGCGAAGAGACCAAAACCCTGCACTACCGCACGATGGAAACGGGAGTGGCGTTTGACGATGATGATCCGTACAAGGTGAAGGAGCTGCTGAAAACTTCGGCCAATTACCGTTTCGGAGTCGATATTCAACCTGGTGACAGGCTGAAAGCGGTCGATGGGCTTGCCGTAAACGAGAAAATGGATCGAAACTTCTACTTTACTAAACCTTCATTAGAAAAGGAAATGGAGCTGACCTTCGACCGCGGAGGAAAGACCGTTACCGTCAAACTACATCCGGAATCAAGCGGAGACCTTACGGGTAATTTGTATGACGAATGGATCGAAAACAACCGCAAAGAAGTTACCGATAAAAGCAAGGGCCGTATTGCGTATTCTTATATGAAGAACATGACCGGCGACGCGCTTGAAAGCTTTATGGAAGATATGGTGGACGACGCCTATAAGAAAGATGCGCTGATCCTCGACCTGCGCTACAACACCGGTGGCAACGTACACGACGCTGTGCTGCAGTTCCTTTCGCAAAAGCCATACCTGCAATGGCAATACCGCGGTGGGCAGAAAACGCAGCAGCCAAACTTTTCGCCATCGGCAAAGCCGATCATCCTGCTGGTGAATGAGCAAACGCTTAGTGACGGTGAAATGACGGCCACCGGCTTCAAAGCGCTCGGCTTGGGTAAGATCATCGGTACAGAAACCTATCGCTGGATCATCTTTACTGCCGGCAAAGGCTTAGTGGACGGCTCATTCTACCGCATACCGGCCTGGGGATGTTTTACCCTGGATGGCAAAGACATTGAGAAGAATGGAGTGGTACCGGACATCAATATTAAAACCGGTTTCACCGACCGCCTTGAGAATAAGGACCCGCAATTGGATCGGGCGATAGAGGAGATTATGAAGCAATTGAAATAATTCCGTAGAGATGCGATGCATCGCGTCTACTGTTATTTTTTTAGGCCTATTTCTCTCAGCCTTTCATCCAGGTACTCCCCGGCGGTCATATCGCTGTACATTTTGGGATGTTCTGCATCGATGCACGAAGGCAGGCTAGTCAAATCCATATCCGATTTCGGATGCAGGAAAAACGGCACCGAGTAGCGCGATCTGTTCATCTGCTCGCGCGGCGGGTTCACTACGCGGTGCGTGGTCGATTTCAATTCGTTGTTGGTCAACCGCTGCAGCATGTCACCCACATTCACTACTACATCTTCGCCATGTGCTTTCAAGGGATACCATTCGCCTTCACGCGTCAGTACTTCGAGGCCGTCTGCGCTGGCGCCTATCAGCAGGGTGATCAGGTTGATATCCTCATGAGCTCCGGCACGAACGGCATCGGCTGGCAAAGCATCGGGGTCGGTAATCGGGAAATAGTGCAGCGTACGCAGAATAGAATTACCGTTATGCACTTTATCATCAAAATAATTCTCGGGCAGGCCCAGGTAAACCGCGATGGCGCGCAACAGGTGCTGACCGTCGGCTTCCAGTTTCTGGTAAACTTCGCGGGTAGTTGAATTAAACCCCGGCAACTCTTCTACCACTACGTTTTTCGGGTATTCATCCTTTACCTGGTCGCCATCAGTAACGGTTTGCCCTATCTGCCAGAATTCCTTCAGGTCCGGGACCTTGAATCCTTTCGCGGTCTCTTTTCCTTTGCTGGTGTAGCCGCGTTGACCTGCCAGCTCCGGGATCTCATATTTCAGCTTCACCTCTTCGGGCAGGCTAAACAAAGCTTTCACCTGCATATATAATTTATCGATCAGTTCCTTGCTCAGGCTGTGGTTGGTGATGGTAACAAAACCGGTCTCGTTAAAGGCTTTGCCTATATCGTCGGAAAACTGTTTGCGTTGTTCGGGTGTGCCGTTAACATAGGTGTTAAGATCGAGGCGCGGAATATTCACTGAACTCATAAAGATAGATTTGGACTCCGTAAAATTATTAATTATCCGGTTCGGTCAGGGAAAAGGGGAAACAAATTTTTTAGCTGTTTGATTACTAACGGATTAGTTGTAAAAACAATTTTACAATTAAACACTTTATTTAACACTAAGTCAAACTAATTAAATACAAGTTATACAACACTAAGACAATGAAAGCTTTAAATAAATTATGGGGTATCGGTCTGATAGTGATCGCGCTGACGCTGATATCGCCTAAGCGTAGCATGGCACAGGACAATGGCTATGTTACCGACCAGGAATTTTACGATAACCTCGCACCCTACGGTACCTGGGTTAGCGATAACCAGTACGGCGCTGTGTGGGTGCCTAATGTGGATGAGGATTTCAGGCCCTACCAGACGCGCGGGCACTGGGTTATAACCGATTACGGAAATACCTGGGTATCCGACTATCCCTGGGGCTGGGCCACATTTCATTATGGCCGCTGGCGCTATGACGATTACTATGGCTGGGAATGGATCCCGGGCCATCAATGGGCCCCGGCCTGGGTGGCATGGCGTCATGGCGGCGGTTACTATGGCTGGGCTCCGTTAATGCCGGGTATCAGTGTGAGCGTTTCCATCGGGGGCCGTTATCGTGTACCCGATAATTACTGGGTATGCGCACCTGAGGCTTACATAGCAAGCCCGCGTATTTACGACTATTGCGCCCCTCCGTCACGAACAGTTACCATTATTCACAACACGACTATAATTAATAATACTTACGTGAATAATAATGTAACCTATATAGCCGGGCCAAAGATTACGGAGGTAAGGCAGGTTACCCACAACAATAATGTGACTGTTTATAACATTAATAATGCAAATAGGCCAGGTAACGCAAGAGTTCAAAACAACACCATTAATATTTACCGTCCTGCCGTTCAAAAGGCCGCTAATGCGCACCCGGCCCGTGTGGTTGATGCCCGGGCTTACAAAAGCCAGCACCCGGATGCCACTGTAGCGAACAGGCAAAATGCTTCTGTTAATCATGCCAATGCAGCACGTTTGGCTGCGGTGGCGCGCAGCAATACGCCCGATAACAAGATTGTGAGGGTTAATCAACCTGTCAATCATCCGCAGGGCAGGCAGGGCCAGCCGAATGCTCAGCCCAACCGCCAGCCGGCACAGCAGCGACAACAAGCTGCTCAGCAAGCACAACAGCGACAGCAACAAGCTACCCAGCAGGCACAACAGCGCCAAAAAGCAGACCAGCAACGCGAACAACAAACTGCACAGCAGCAAAAACAACAGCACGCAAATCAGCAGAGACAGCAACAAACTGCTCAACAGGCTCAGCAACGGCAGCAACAGGCTCAACAGCGCCAACCACAGGCGGATCAGCAACAAGCTGCTCAGCAACGACAGCAACGTGCACAACAACATGCTGCCCAGCAGGCGCAGCAACAGCGGCAGGTTCAACAACAACGTCAGCAACAGGCTGCCCAGCAGACGCAGCAAGCACAGCAACAACGTCAGCAACAGGCTGCCCAGCAGGCGCAGCAACAGGTTCAACAACAACGTCAGCAACAGGCTGCCCAGCAGGCTCAGCAACGTCAGCAGCAAGCGCAACAACAACGCCAGCAACAAGCTGCCCAGCAGGCGCAGCAACGACAGCAACAAGCGCAACAACAACGTCAGCAACAAGCTGCCCAGCAGGCGCAGCAACGACAGCAACATGCGCAACAACAACGGCCACAGCAGCGTGCGCAGCAACAGCAGCAAAAGCGCAACAAGCAGCAACCTGACCAGCCGCCAAAGGAGCAATGACGGGTAACCGCAAAAGATTCGGAATAAATCGTATGCAGGTTTGCATACGATTTATTTTTTAGGTGCTTTAGTTATTCTTAAAGAATAATTTAAATAGTTGAAGATTTAACAAAATTTTAATTTATATCTTTTAATTTTAATAATTAGCATTGTTTCCCGGCCGCAGGGCATTGCTTTTATACTATCATTAATTTTTGATACTTAAAGTCCCTGTGCGGCTACCTTTATTGCGGCAACGGGCGCGCAAATAGCTTGCTAATTTCCAATTCAGTTATATACATTTGCGCGATTTTGATACCCCAAAATGAGTACTAATCTTAAGAAACTCTCAGCGGCCGGAATGATGATCACCCTCGGGATCATTTTCGGCGACATCGGCACCTCACCTTTATATGTTTTTCAAACCCTGATGACAGAAGGGAAAAGCGCGAGCGAACCCTACGTGTTCGGGTGCCTGTCTTGCATATTCTGGACGCTTACGCTGCAAACTACCTTTAAGTACATTTTTATCACATTACAGGCGGATAACCATGGTGAAGGCGGCATTTTTTCGCTCTATGCATTGGTGCGCCGCTATGGCAAATGGCTGGCTATACCGGCCATCATAGGTGCGGGGACCCTATTGGCTGACGGTATCATTACCCCGCCTATTTCAGTAGCATCTGCCATCGAGGGCCTCGGACAAGTACCGAGCCTGTCAGCTAAAATGGTGCCCGGCAGTGATCTGATCATTGGCATTGTGATAGGTATCATTCTATTGCTCTTCCTGTTCCAGCAGTTCGGAACCAAGGTAGTGGGCGGCGCGTTTGGCCCGGTGATGCTGGTATGGTTTTTAATGATCGGTATCATAGGGTTATTGCAGATCGTCCATTATCCTACCGTATTTAAAGCGGTGAATCCTTATTACGCGATAAGTATGCTGATAAACCATCCGGGTGGTTTTTGGCTTCTTGGCGCTGTGTTCTTGTGTACGACAGGCGCCGAAGCGTTATACTCTGACCTTGGGCACTGCGGGCGCAAGAACATCCAGGTAACCTGGATATTTGTAAAGGCCACTTTGCTGCTCAGCTACCTTGGCCAGGGCGCATGGGTGCTCAATCACGCCACTTCAATTAAATTTGATTCGGTAAACCCTTTCTATTCGATAGTCCCGCATGACTTCCTGATACCGAGTGTTATTATTGCCACATTCGCCACGATCATCGCGAGCCAAGCGTTGATCAGCGGCTCGTTCACGCTCATCAGCGAAGCCATCAGCATGAATTTATGGCCCAGGATAGCAGTCAAGTATCCTTCAAATGTCAGGGGGCAGATCTATATCCCGGCTATTAACTGGGTATTGTGTTTCGGCTGCATCGCCGTCGTATTGTATTTCCAAACATCAGAACACATGACGGCCGCTTACGGCTTTTCAATTACCATTGCGATGCTGATGACGACACTGCTGATGGCCTATTATATGCGCTTCAAAAGGCATTGGCCATTATGGGTTGTTATCCTTATATTATGCGTATTTGTTACGGTGGAATCCTCATTCTTCCTGGCAAACTCAGTTAAGATCGTTAAACGACTGTTCTTCCTTGTGTTTGAATTTGGCCTGATATTTACCATGTACACATGGTTCAAAGCGCGTAAGATCACCAACCGTTTCCTGCACTTTGTCGACCTGAAAGATAAAGTGCCATTGCTGCATGCCCTAAGCGCCGATGAAAGCGTATCGAAGTTCGCAACTCACCTGGTTTATTTGACCAAGGCCAACAACAGCAAGCAGATCGAAGAAAAGATATTGTATTCTATCCTGAGCCGTAAGCCTAAACGGGCGGATACCTACTGGTTCCTTCATATTGAACGTATGGATGACCCGTATACCATGGAATACAGCGTTGAAGAGCTTGAACCTGGAAAGATCATCCGCGTCGAGTTTCGTCTCGGTTTCAGGATACAACCCCGCATCAATGTGCTGTTCCGGAAAGTGGTTGAAGACATGGTGAGCCGCAATGAGGTTGACATCCTGAGCCGCTATGAATCGTTGCGGAGGTTCAATCAAACAGCCGACTTCCAGTTTGTGATCATCGAGAAATTCCTGTCATATAATAATGAGTTCAGCATCAAGGAAAGCTTCATACTGAACAGCTATTTTGCGATAAGGAAGATAGCCCAGACCGAGGCCAAGGCTTTCGGGCTGGATACCAGCGAGACGCGCGTTGAAAAGATACCATTGGTGGTGAAACCTGTCACTAACATCACATTGAAACGGGTCGACCCGCAGCATCACCATATCAACGAACCCTATTAAAACGTAAACATCCTAATATCGTTTAGTATTATAAATAATATAGGCGAACCGCTGTTAACCGAATTAAAGGGCGTTCTTAATTTAAAGACGCCTTTTTCATTGCGTATTTTCGGTATAACTGCGTTATAGTATTTATCATTGTTCATTTAAATATTACATTTGATTGTCCCGCGAAACCAACAGCATCGATAATTGTTATGCTCCAATGACAAGACATAATGTATTCCTGTTAGCCACTTACCGTAATGGTTCCTGCCGGGAAGTGATCCACGCCCGGGACTCGGGACTTAAAATAAAGGTTCAGCACCTCGATAGCGAACCATTCTATCCTGATTGGAACGAAATACAATTATATGGCCAAACCAATGACGAGACTTATGCATTCGAAACCATCGGCATTGCTTCGGATGATGCATTGGACATTGTGGCCGCGGTACAGTGGTATGCAGGATATATTCAATGCCCTGATATGGATATTGTCCACAAAGACCCGCGTACGGGTAAAGAAATAGCAATTTAGAATAATACTTTTAGACTCCCCTTTCCAGAGGATGAACAGCATTAAAGAACAGTTATACAAGATGTGCGTGGATTACGTGCAAAAAAGGATCAATGAAGCCCGGCAGGCCATCGCAGATGCACAGGAATCAGCAGATGAAGAAACCAAAAGCAGTGCCGGCGACAAATATGAGACGGGCAGGGAAATGATGCAGCAGGAAACCGACCGCAACCAGGCGCAACTGAATGAGGCCAATAAACTAATGGTGCAATTAAGCGGTATCAGTTATGGCACCGCATCGTCATCTGCCAATCCCGGCAGCCTGGTGGATACGAACTTCGGTAAATTCTTCATCGCAATAAGCGCAGGCACCCTGAGCCTGGGATCACAGACCTATTACGCTGTTTCTCCGGCCTCGCCCATCGGCGTCAAGCTGAACGGTACGAAAGCAGGCGACGAATTCAGCCTGAATGGCAGAGCCTACCGCGTGGAGAAAGTGGATTAGGCGACGCGCATATAACGTTCGAACCTGGTTTCAATCTCTTTCGCCTTGTCGATAAGACTCCCATCGCTTATCAGCGAATCGATATCTTTAAGCTGGCTGATGTGGTCTTGTTTATATACCTTATCGAAAGGAAAATAATTGAGTCTGAAACCCCATCTATCTGTCAGGAAATTATACACTTCGCGGTCTTTTTTCTGAAGCAATTCATAGTTGATCACCAAATGGTCTTGCGCAGGCAGGCTTTGGAGAATGTTCAGGATATGCTCGTTATAATCCATCCATACCTTCAAATAGTAAGATGCGTTTTGCCTGTAATATTTAGCCCGTTTGCGGGCTCTCCTGAACAGGTTCCATTTTAATTTTGTCAGGAAGCTCCTGTTTTGGTACGCTCTGTCTGTCGAATCAAAATCCCTTTTCAAAAGAGAGTTCACTACGGATACATGATCCCTGACGATCACCAGGTATTTCGCACCCGGTATAAGCTGCCTGTATGTGTCGAGAAACAAGCAAGTACGCGGCTCTTTCCAGCCCCACTGGTCGAAATGGCGTTCCTTTACCTCGATCACAGCCTTTAGCTTTTCCAGCTGGTACTCCGATACCTGTATGGGTTTATGGTGGATAAGGCCTGTTGTAGGGTAACCATTTGCGGAAAGTATTTCTTCATGTAGCCGTAAAAACTCAACGTCTTCGTAATGGCCTTCCTTGTTGCTCTCGTTAGCACCCACGAGACTTTCGCCCACCTGCAGCCCGCAATGGAACAACCAATTGGTTATCAAAGAAGTTCCCGAACGATGCATTCCCGTTACTATCAATACTTTCGGCTGCATGTAAAATCCAGGCTATAGCTTAATATTTAACTGTACGCTCACGAAACATGTGCATACCGGTTGTACATATATTTTTCCTTCACAATGCTCCGGATAATGAATGAGCGTATTTCGCTCACACACTCTTTAATACCGGTCTTGTCTGTGTTCACATAAAGATCCGGCGACGCGGGCACTTCGAAAGGGTCATTGATGCCGGTCAGGTTACTGAGCTTATCGGGATGCCCGTCCGGCAATAACGCTCGCTTGTACAATCCCTTGGTATCCCTGGAAATAAGTACGTCGATATCACAGTCAACATGCACCACCTTCACGTTCTTGTAAGACCGTACCAACTCATTGCGAATTGAATCGTAGGGGTTAATAGCGCTGATGATTGTGATAATGTTGTGTGATGAAAATTTGTTGGCGATGAACCCAAGGCGCCGGATATTCTCAAAACGGTCTTCCATGGAATAGGCCAGGTCCTTGAACAATCGCTGCCGGTATTCGTCAGCGTCAATGATCTCGATAAAGATGTCTTCTGAGGCAAGTTTATGCCGCACTTTTTCGGCCAGGGTAGATTTCCCTGCGCCTGATAACCCGCAAAAAAGTAATATCATAGTGTAGTTTGTTTAGTTTCCAAATAGGGGCTTTTGTTATTACTCATCCGGGGTATCAAATGATCGGTTATTTAATTAAGTATCTACAACCGAATAACTTTTCAAATATTGCACCTGTATCGTTCAAATGGATATTTGTATCGATTTATTTACAAAATAGCTGTAGCATAAACATGTAGTACTGCGTAGCCCGTTCGTTGAATCGTTCATATTCAACCTATAACCAAAGAAGTGCCGGAAGGTTTGATAAAGGGTGAGATGCCGGATGGGGAAGATAGCGTCTGATACAAAAAAACTATCCGTGATCGAGATCTCAAAAAAAAAAGCAGCACCGGTTTTAGCCGTTGCTGCTTTATATATACGCTGATATAAGCCTACTGATTGACGCGGAACTCCTCCCATGCCTGGGCCGTCGTTCGGGTACAGGTCATCGCCTGCGCGCCATTCTCACTGGAGACGAAATCACCATTGCTGCCCTGCAGCGATATTGTGCCGTCGGCATTACTTATCCAGTTGAATTGCTCCCATGCCTGCGGCGTAGTTCGATTGCAGGTAATTGGCTGCGTACCGTTCTCACTGCTTACATACTTGCCCATGCTCTGCAGCTCAACTTTGCCATTACCTGCGTCAACTACAAGAAACTGCTCCCATGCCTGCGCCGTAGTGCGGTTGCAATTCATTGCCGTCGTGCCATTCTCACCACTAACATACAAGTTATTATTGCCTTTAAGCGTTATCGTCTGACCGATAGGCGGACCGCCGGTGGTTGCTGCCTTATAAACCCGCACATAATCTACCATCATCGTAGTTGGCAGCGAATTGTTGTCAATGGTGTTTCCGGGCAGATCTCCGCCAATTGCCAGGTTCAGAATGATATAGAAAGGTAATTGGAAAGCCCCTGTATTGTTAATGTTATTCTGGATATTACCGGTTACATACAGCGTATTGTCTACATACCAGCGGATGCTGTTGGTATCCCATTCCACTGCATATATATGATAATCGCCGGGCGTTGTCGTGGTGCTGCTGCCGTATTGCACGTGACCGTTGCCGCCGTTCCAGTGCATGGTGCCCAGGATGGTATTGGTGGTGTTCACATGCTCCATAATATCAATCTCGCCGCAGTTTGGCCAGCCAACGCTGCCGATATTCGTTCCCAGCATCCAGAATGCGGGCCAGGTGCCCTGAACCATGGGCAGCTTGATGCGTGCCTCGATACGTCCGTATTGAGCCGAAAATTTACCCGAGGTATTTATCTTGCCCGAAGTATAAGGCTGTCCGTCGCCGACGTTTTGCTGCCTGGCTGTGATCACCAGGTTACCGCCGCTTTCTGTAAGGTTAGCCGCCTGGTACGATTCCTTTTCATTGTTCACATTCGGGTTGCCGACATCGATGTTCCACTTACTCTGGTCGACACTCGTTCCGTTAAACTCGTCAGACCAGACCAGTTGCCAGGTGGTGGCTTTAGCATTGGGTGTACCAAGATCGGGTCTGGATACTTGCGCATCCTGCGCCGGTGAACTAGTACGGCTAAGGTCTTTTTTACAGGATGGCATCAAGGCCGCCAGCGCCAGCACTATGCAGGCGCTTTTCCAAAGGTTGAATAATTTTTTCATAATAGTGTTGATGATTTATGGTTTATTATTGGTTTATTCTAAAAGCTTCCCATCCCGATATCGAAGTACGGGTACAAGTCATTGATGCGCCATTCTCGCACGAGATATAATCGCCGTTATTGCCCTGCAGCGAGACGGTTCCGTCCGCATTTACTATCCAGTTAAATTCTTCCCAGGTACTGAACGAGGTGCGGTTACAGGTGATAGGCTGCGTACCGTTCTCACTGCTTACATACTTGCCCATGGCCTGCAGGGCGATCTTACCGTTTCCGGCATCAACTACGGTAAATGTTTCCCAGGCTTGCGGTGTGGTCCGCGTTGATGTCATGGCTTTGGTGCCATTCTCGCTGCTTACATAAAAATTGTGGAAGCATTTGAACGTAACGGTCTGGCCAATAGGAGGCCCATTACCGTTCGATTGCGTACCGGCCCATCTGAAGGTAGCTGCGGCTCCGGCGGGTAAGGTATAAGTGAACGATTCAGCGCCCCATTTGATCTTGAAAGTCTGGCTTGATGACGAGGTATTCAAGGCTACAACAACCTTTGTACCGTCTGGATTTTTAAAGGCGACGTCCTGGATGGTCGATGCGAAAGTATTGGATGAAATGCGCACTGCACCCGACCGTACGAACTCTGATGCATGGGCCACTGTATAGTAAGCCGTATTGCGGGTATAGCTGTTTCCCGAAATGGTGACCGCGCCCATACAGGTAGAGCAGCCACCAGGAGTATGCGGATTGTAATTCGGATCGGATGCCAGGTTCCATTCTAATGCTACGCGCCCCCAATTTTGCGGCGATCCGATGATCACATTGTTCATATGCCAGTCAAAATCACCGCCGAAATTGCCCGGGCCGCCAATAAATTGCTCGGTGAAATAAACATTCTTATTCGGGTAGGCATTATGCACGCTTGTCATGGTGCTAATGCTGCCGGCGTACAAATGGAATGCTGAACCATCAGTGTAAGAATTTGCGGTGGCGTCGCTTAAAACCGTTTCAGGATAATCGGCACGATCAAGATTATGGTCATAACAGATGATCTTGGTGGCAATGCCGTTTGATGCAAACTGCGGCCCCAGGTTGTTCTTGATAAAATTGGTCTCTTCCGATGGCTGCATGGTCATTGCCGGATTATTATTCGGGTTCAATGGCTCATTTTGCGGGGTAATGGCATAAATGGTTATGCCCTGTCCAGCCATGGCCTTTATGTATTTGACAAAATAGCGGGCATAAGCATCATAATATGCCGGATTCAAATTGCCGCCGGTAAAACCGTTGTTGCCGGTGGTGTTCTGCTTCATCCATACCGGCGCGGTCCAGGGCGTTGCCAGAATTTTGATGGATGGGTTGATGGCAATGATCTTTTTCAAAACCGGTACCAGGTTGGCCATCTCCGCATTGATGCTGAAGTTGTTCAGGCTCACATCGGTTTGACCTGATGGCATATCATCATAAGTGAAGTCATGATCGCTCAGATCTGAAGCCCCGATACTGATCCGCACAAAGCTTGAGCCGATGTGACCAGAGGCTGTTGAGAAAATATCATTCAGCATAACGTCTTCATTCGACCCCAACCCGCTTATCAGCTGTGCGCTTCCGCCGGTGAGGGCATACCCAAAGCCATCGATGGTCTGGTAAGTGGTGTTCTCATCAACAGTGATGGTGATGGGATTGGTTCCTGCGTCGCCGGCGAAATTGACGCCGGACTGCTGCTGCAATAGTTTCGACTGGTCGGTGGTCGTTTCCCATATGCTTACCGATTCGTTAGCAAAGCGGGTCATTGCACCGATGTGCTTTTGTTCGACAGCGTTAGATGAGGTGACAGCTTTCACATCCTTTTTGCAGGAATAATAAAGCGTTGAGAACAGCGTAATGCAGCACAGCACCACTGTCCGTTTCGTTTTTTTGGGTTTGTAATAAATGTTCATAATAGTTGATTGTTTATGTTGATTGATTTGAAAGCGGAGTGAGGGCTGCCCGTCCGAAATTTTCCCGGTACGTTAAAACGAATGGAAAATGGCAAGTAACCGTTTCTCATAAAGGCGGCATTTAACCAATACTAAAAACATAGTTCAATAAGTATCCCCTGAGCAGGGGCCTATAAGCATGTTTTCAATAATTGGTGGTTGTGTATGTTTAAATTGGTTAATCCAAAATTAAACAAAATTGGATGATAAAAGCAAATAAAATTTAAAGTAAATATCTGATAGTTAGGTATTTATATCAATTTTGATACGCTTTAAACACAAAGAGTACTGACCTAAAATGACGCAGAATGTTAAGCCGGGCGCGTATTTTGCTGAATGTGGAAAAAATTTTCGATACGGTTAATTCCAAAGTGTAAATTGTACATTATCGGCGGCTAATCAAGTTCCAAAACCAGCTTGCTCCAACCTTTTTCACCGGCATTATTCAATTGTTTTTTATGGCTGTTCATGATCTTTTTGATGCGCGAACTGTAGGCCCAGCAGGTGCTTTGCCTGATCGAAAGTATCTCGGATAGTTTGTGCGAGGATATCTTACCCTGGGTAGAGTACATTAGGAAAATAATGTAAAAGGCCTTGTTAATAGGGATACGGGTATTCTGAAGGATGGTATAGGCGATCACCGATTCTTCATAGCCGCATTTGGTGCATCTTCGGCTATATGGTAAATGGCCATTGCTGTAATGGGTTCCTTCACATTTGCGGCACCTATAATTGTTATCCCATTTCAGGTCGGCCAGGAACCTAAAACAGGTTTCCCTGTCGGGGTAAGCCTTGCTGAATTCCTCGAAATCGACCTCTGCCGACATAACGCGGTTATGCTTTACCTGTTCGATGTCGTTTTGAAGCAGCGTATTGTCCCTTTCCAATAGCACATTCATACGGGATATTTCTTCTGACTGGTCTTTAAGAAGCTTATTAACCTCAACAAGTTCCTCGTTCTGCTGCTCGATGATAGCAGCCTTTTGCACTAATTGTGCGGTGCGTTCGTGTACCTGTTGTTCCAATCGCTTGTTCAGACTGTCTTTTAAAATGGAGTGCTCGCGCAGTTTTTTGATGGTGCGCATCTGGGCGTTTTTCTTTTGTATCCTGAGCAGTCGGACGCGATCACCGATAGCGAATGAAACGAAGAACATTTCAAGGATAAAGCAAAAACTCAGCGCATAATAATCAAAAGCGGTGACCGGCAGCCACCATAAGTTAAGTGCGATCATGGCCTTGACGACAAAACCGAGCAGCAGGAAAGTATAGCCGATCACAAAGAATCGCGCCGGGCGGTAGCCCTTGAGCAAAATGTAACAGCCGGTAAAATAAGCTACCGTCAGTGGTACTATTTCAATGATCTTATAGCTGAACCAGTTCTTATTTATCAGCAGGCATAGCAAAAAAAATACACTTCTTGCCGCAATTATCCACCAAAGCAGCCTGTTGAGTTTGGGTGCTTTGGTTTTAACATTCAGCAGACTTTGAGCGAAGAGCACCGCAAAGATGCTTGCCGAGTACAAAGCAATACCATAGGCATAATGGTTCCAATTTGGCGACGAAGGCCAGATATATTGGTAAGCGATCCCATCGGCGCACATTTCATATAGACCGATGCTGATGTTATAAGCGATATAGTATATATATTGTCTTTGCCTGATGGCGATAAACATGATCAGGTTATACAATCCGAATACTAACACCATCCCATAAAATATCCCGAAAAGAAAATACTCTTCCAAAGCGTAGCTAACGAACCATCTCACCGTACGCAGCACAATGATCACATTGACCGATTGATGCGATTTGATGCGGATATAATACGTGGCTGTACCAGGAAGATTGTTGCCAATCGGAATACTGAGATTTTTATGCTGAAACAAGCGCTCGGAAAATGGCTTATTGCTGCCGAGCAGGGTCGCGGTATACTGGCCGCTTTTCTGCGGCGAATAAACGGTAATGCTGTCAATCGTCTGGTCGAAAAATTCCAGCAGCCAGTTGTTCTTGCTTTCCTGGTTGGGCCGGATATTGAGCCGGTACCAATAAGCCGAGGCCGGATTATTCGTCACCGGCGTGGGCATCGTATTGTATTTGAATTGCGCCTGGCATTTTTGCGAAAGCACGTAGCTGAAATTGAGCCTGCCGCTTGCATCCTCGATAAAGCTCAGCTCGGCATGACGGAATATATGCTGTTTTACCGTATCGCTTATGGCAACGGTTACCTGTCCGAAAGCACAATAAACACCGCAAACCAGCACAATAAGGGGTGCAATGGCCCTGGCAATGAATTTCAGCATAGACATTATAGTTGGCGGCCGGTTGATGCATGATAGCCGCTGATTTATATTGGTATAACAAGTTTACCAAGATAAAATCAGAAAACCTATTAAGGGTAAATTACACAGTTAATGTGAGAAGGCAGCCAGTGACACTACCCAAATGAAAAAGAGGCCGTCTCATAAGTCAATTATGAGACGGCCTCTCGTGGGAGTTACTGGGTTCGAACCAGTGACCCTCCCGATTGTAAATCGGGATGCTCTGAACCAGCTGAGCTAAACTCTGTTTATTAATTCTTCGATCATTCTTCTGCTTTTCCACGATTTGATCTGGGCTTCACGTGTCATTGCAGTGCTTTTATCGTGAAATTCCTCAGACCATTGTAGAACCCAATCATTAACCTTGCCGGTAAAGCCTTTGTGATTTGTATTGTGACGACGTATCCGCTGATCAATATCTTGGCATGAGCCCACATAGTATTTATTTTCAATAGCCGAATAAATGATATAGCAGTAATACATAATGAAAAAAGGCCGCCAATTGGCGGCCTTCGTGGGAGTTACTGGGTTCGAACCAGTGACCCTCTGCTTGTAAGGCAGATGCTCTGAACCAGCTGAGCTAAACTCCCTTCGTTTTGGGACTGCAAATATAGGAGCCCAGCGCGATTCGCCAAAAAATAATTTACATTTTTTTAATGATCGCTCGAAATCAGCCCAGCCAGCTGCCTCCAATCCTTAACCGGTACATCATATCCAAGCATAGCGGCGATCGCTGAACAAATGTCCATCGGCGTTTTCCCCTGCCCGCGCAAATAACGCACCGAAGTATCGCCTGCCGATTTCGATAGTTTTTTCCCATCTTTTTCCGCCAGTAAACTATGATGATAAAAAGTAGTCTGCTGAAACCTTTCGGCACGAAGCGCAGAAGAAAGATATAATTGCGCTAGCGTTGAATCCCATAAGTCTTTGCCCCTGACAACAAGGTCGACGCCAAAATACAGGTCGTCAACCACTGAAGCCAATTGATAAGCCGGGTAACCATCCTTCTTTCGCACGACAAAATCCTGCATGACGGGCGGAATATGCGTTTTTACTACACCCTTATTCAATGTACGGATTCCTATCTCCTGTGATACATCCGTTTTCAACCGCCATCTGACGTCTTTCGCGTCGAAAGGAATGTTTTTATCACGACAGGTGCCGGGATAAATCTCGCCTGCCTGCGTACGAGAACAGGCACAGGCAAATAACTGCCCGCTTTGTTTTAACTGTTCAAGCGCTCTGTTATATAAAGGCAAACGATGTAGCTGCAAAAATTCAGCTTCATATTCAGTAAAATTACGCGGGCCTTCATGCCAGGGGATCCCCAAGAAACTGAGCGTGTCGAAAATATCCTGCACGTATTCTTTGCGCACCCGGTCGCGGTCGAGGTCATCGATACGAAGCAATATTTTCGCGCCGGTTTGTTCGGCTATAGCCGCGGTAATGGCAAACGAAAGTACATTGCCCAGGTGTAAGTAACCACTGGGCGTAGGTGCTATCCTTGTTTTGCTGAATTGTCGGCTTGATTCTGGCATTGCAGCCGGTTCGATATTCGTGACTGCTAATTACCTGCTTTTATGGGTGGTTTAACAATATTGTCATTAAGATTTAGCTTCAGATCATCAGGCGAGCTGACAATGATCTCCGGTTTGCCCTTATAATCGATAAGCTTGCCGGTAACAACTACTTCGCGGCCTTTGTAATATTCCTCGGGTTTGCTGTTGAATTTTGAACGGTCCTCGGCGGGTATTACAACCGTAAGCAATTGATTGGGATGGTCGGCGCCAAGATTAAGCAGCACCATTTTTGTATCACCGACCACGTAGGTCCCATAAACTTTGTCAGATATAGTTACCGTTTCGTTGAGATGTTTAGCGGCGTCTTTGGCAGCGATTTTGATTTGCGCCGAGGCAGCATAAGCCGACAGGGTAATAAATGCAAGCAGGATCAATTTCTTCATACTACAAAAATATATTTTTTTGACCGGCACATCATAGGCAACAGCCATTTTACAAAACCACTAATCTTTCTTTTTGGTTTTTGTGGGCTTGGGTTTTAACAGCCCCACATGTAAATGACTATTATGAAACCAGGGTTGCAACTCCTCGATATTTTCGAGCACGTCATCCGGAACCACGACATATTCCCTCTGTACAATGCCATAGGCAGTCATCAGTGTAGTATTATACGTTTCAAGGAACTGCTGCCGGAGTTCAGCAGGCAAACGCAGCGCCAGCAACCCCTCTTTGGAAAGATAACAATACATGTGTCCGTTCAGCGAACAATAGGGGATCGTATCGCCCTTGAGCTCCACCGTAGGTACTGTTTCTATCAGCTTTGTGAAGAGGCCGATCTTTTCTTCGCGGGAAAGCATAATAGTTATGTTGTCGGGTTTACAAATTTCCTCAAAAGTTAGTATTTTTTGCGCTGATATTTCGATAACGCAATTGTGAAAAAAAGTACGCTTCTATTTTACATCATTCTCCTGCTGGCTGCGGTCACGGCGGTTTATTCCAACCACTTTTATAATGGGTTCCATTTTGACGACAGTCATTCTATTTACGACAACACCAATATCCGGAACATTAAGAACATACCCCGCTTTTTTAAGGATGGGACCACCAGCAGCATACTGCCCCAAAACCAGGCGTACCGGCCGGTAACAACCGCCTCGCTGGCCATAGATTACTGGTTGGGGAATGGTTACGATCCGTTCTTTTTTCATCTGTCCACGTTTATCCTTTTCCTGCTGCAAGGGTTATTAATGATATTTTTCTTAAATAAGCTCTACGGTTTATCGTCGGCCAGTAAGAATGTCATTTTTGTAGCGCTCTTTGCCACAGCCTGGTACCTGCTGCACCCGGTTGAAGCCGAAACTGTGAATTATATCATCGCGCGTGCCGATATACAGTCCACCCTGGCCGTTGTGGCCGGATTTACGTTATACACTTGCTCGCCTTTCTGCCGCAGGACATTTATTTACCTGCTGCCTGTGGCCATCGGCATCCTCGCGAAACCACCCGCGGTAATGTTTGCGCCGATATTTTTCTTTTATGTTTTAATGTTTGAAGAAGGTGTAAGTCTTGGCGGGATCTTCAGAAAAGCGAATTTAAAACCGTTGTGGAATGCCATCAAACGTTCCGTACCTGCCTTTATCGTTTGCGGCGGATTGTATAAGCTGGTGGATCACCTCACCCCGAAAAGCTGGCAGCCCGGGGGCACTTCGCCGGTTCATTACCTCATTACGCAGCCATTCGTTATCCTGCATTATTTTATACAGTTCTTTTGGCCGACAGGCCTGAGCGCAGACAGCGACTGGACCGTTCTTCCCAGCGCCTGGAACATCCGTTTTTTTGCCGGCTGCCTGTTTATCCTGGTCATGCTGGGCGTGGCTTTTTACGCATCAGCCAAAGCTCACTTACGCCCTATCGGCTTTGGCATCATCTGGTTCTTCCTTGCGCTGGCGCCTACTTCGAGCATCATCCCGTTGGGGGAAGTGCTGAACGACCACCGCATGTTTTTCCCTTTCGTCGGGCTGGCGTTAAGTGTCAGCTGGGCTATCGGCCTGGTGGTATCCAAACTGATCAAACGGAAGACGATCGGCAATCCAAAGCTGCTTTGGGCACCGGTTCTCCTGTTATTTATAGCCTGCGGGTACGGTACATGGAAACGCAATAACGTTTGGCACAGTGAGGTAAGTTTATGGCAGAATGTCACGCTGAAAAGCCCTAAAAATGGCCGGGGACTAATGAATTACGGCAACATTCTTGAAGGTGAGGGCAAGTATGCCGAGGCTCAGCTTTACTTTGACCGGGCATTGCAGCTCGCGCCGAATTATCCATATCTGTATATTAATATCGGCGTTTTAAAACAAAAAATGGGGTACTATGCCGATGCCGACCGGTACTTCATACAAGGCATCACGACCGGACCGAATTACCCGGTTTTATTTGAGCTCTACGGCGAGTTCCTGTACACTACCAAACGCTACCGCGAAGCGGAATGGGCGCTCGAAAAGTCGCTTGGCATGTCGGAGGCTGACATGAATACGCGCCGCTGTTTGATGAAAACCTTTGAGGCTTTGAGCGAATGGAGTAACCTGAAGTTATTGGCGGAAGATACGCTTAAGCTTGTGCCAGGCGACGCTGAAACGCTCAGTTTCCTGGAAGATGCTGTAAAGCAAAAGAACAAGGCCGACGTTGAGGCCGAAAAAGTACAACTTTCGCCTACTTCTGAAAAGTACCTTCAACTAAGTCTCGATTATTACCTCGACAGCAGGTACGATCTTTCCATCGATGTTGCCAACAAGGCCCTTGCGCTTCAGCCAAACTATGCCGAGGCTTACAACAATATTGGCAGTGCCTTCATAGCGTTGGGACAATTTGACCAAGCTGTTGATGCCCTGAAAAAAGCCCTCCGCCTTAGGTCCAATTATGAATTGGCTAAAAATAATCTCTCGCTGGCTGAGAACCACAAAATTGACCCAATCATCGCCTTGAAGCCACCAACGGCTGAAGATTACATCAACCAAGGGCTTACATATTATAATTCCGGTTTATATGCTTTGTGCGTTGCGGCAAGCGAAAGCGCGTTGGATATCAATCCGAATTATGACCTGGCTTATAATAATTTGTGCGCCGCGTTCATCAAACTTGATCAATGGGATAATGCTATCAAAACCGGGCAAAAAGGTTTAGAGATAAACCCGAACAACCAACTGTTGAAGAACAACCTAACCATGGCAATAGCCCTAAAAAACGGGAGCACAAAAAAATAATCCTATTGCTTTTTGAAGAAAAAGGCTTTGATATCCGGCTCAGAATTTTGAATTATCGGTTTCATCAACGCTAAAGCGCCTGCCATAAAAGTTCCTTTCACTTTATTCATTCCGCGGTCGGATAATACCCTTTCTTTGATCGTTGAAAAATCCAGGGAATCGAGCCTGAACACTTCGGCGCAATTAAACCCATGTTTATCAAGCAGCATCTTCAGGTTTTGTTCGTTAAAGTAGTTCATGTGCGGGCTGTGAAAATTGAATTGCCACATCCGGGTTAGCGAGTTGCTCTGGCCAATTGCATGAAGTGTCTTTGCGATGCGGTAAAAGAAACCGGTGCTCATCGGGATGTTGATGATCAATACGCCATCATCAGCCAGGTCCAGCTTCAGGCTTTCCACCAGGCCGTTGATGTCCGGGATATGCTCGAAAACATCGTTGAAGATGATAAAATCATACCACGTTTCCCGCTTTGGACTAACTTCAGGATAGAACCCATAAACGATGTTTAGCTTTTTTTCTTTATGGTATTCTTCATAGATATGTTCCGGTTCGATGCCGGTACAATCGATGCCGTTAGCCTGGCATGTTTCGAGCCACCAACCATTGCCACTGCCTATTTCCAGCCCGTGTAATTCTCCCGCCTTTACTTTTTTCAATTCGTTTATAATAACACCGAAATTCTTTAGCCGCAATTTTTTCAGACCGATATCTCGCGTTGCAGCCTCCAGATCCGATTGGAAGGAATGTTCAAATTGAGCATCTGAATGCTGCAAGCCGCAGTTGCTGCACTCATATACATTAAAGCGCAACTTATATTTCAGCTTAAGCGGGCTGCCGCAAACGGGGCAGGTGGAATTATCCATATTAGTTACAAAATATGTCATTTCGAAAGCGCGTAGCGCGGAGAAACCTTAAACGCTGGATAGGTGACGGATTAACATAAGCGTACAATGTTTCTCCTCCACCCCAATTTCACAGTCCCGGGCCGTTCGTCGAAATGACAGTTAGTTTGTTATTTCTTCTCCTCCAGGTGCTTCTTAAATTCTTCTTTCAGCAAAGCAATTTCCTGGGCCAGCTTCTTATTATCGTTATACAGCTTCGATGCCACAACACTTAAATGCAGCAGGTAAACCAATATGGCGAATATGAAGCCGGTAAATACCAGGTTCGCTGCTACCACAACTCCCGTCAATCTGCGCAAAAGCTCAAGGCCGTCGGTCCAGAACGAGAATAGCAGCAGGAATACTGTACAGATGATCCAGACGATGGCGTATTCTTCGCGCAGCTTGCCTTTCACAATGAGCCTTGATATATACAAGATGAACAAAATGTTCACCGCGATGGTGATGATCTGTATCCTTAGCATAACGGTCAGGGTTTACGAATGAATGAAAAAAACATGGCCAGGCTTACTTTAAAACAATAATATAACGAACCGAAGTGGCGGATGGACGATTGCCCGCCCTGCCTTTCGGCCATGATCACCGGCACCTCGGCTACTTTCAGCCCGGCTTTTGAAAATACCACCAGCGATTCGGGTTCCGGGTACTCATCAGGATAGCTCACCGAGGCCAGCTTTATCGCCTTTCGGTCGAACAACCGGAAGCCCGAAGTACTGTCGTAGATCTGCGCGCCGGTCATCAGCCTGTTCACCCAGTGAAAATATTTGATGCCCATCCGGCGCGCAAACGAGGACTGGAAGCCCTTCTTCTCCAAAAACCTTGAACCGATAACCACATTGGCCCCGGTTTCAATATGGTGATTGATCAACTTCAGTAATTCTTTCGGCGGATGCTGACCATCGCCGTCAAGCTGGATCGCCATGTCGAAATCGTTCTCGCGGGCATATAGAATGCCGGTCTGCACCGCACCGCCGATGCCCAGGTTCACCGGCAG
This sequence comes from Mucilaginibacter sp., assembly GCA_035551775.1. GTDB lineage: Bacteria > Bacteroidota > Bacteroidia > Sphingobacteriales > Sphingobacteriaceae > Mucilaginibacter. The sequence goes on from DASZMQ010000002.1 coordinate 25,471, forward strand.
GTCGATCACTGTGGCTTTATGCTTTTTGGCCACTGCCGAGGTATTGTCTTTCGAGCAATCGTTCACGATCAAAGCTTCCAGTTGGTAACCGTCCGGTAAAGCTGTGGACAGTAATTCGGGCAGTAACGTTGGCAGCGAAGCCTCTTCATTGTAACAAGGTATTACGATCAGAACTTTACCTGGCATTCGTGGTACTGGTGGTTAACAGGGTGTTAAATTTTAACGGTGAAATTAAAAGTTTTTCTCAAAATTTAACATGTATCAATTTAACTTATTGTTTCAAAGGAATTATATTAGCACTTATTAAACCTTAATCATGAATGCAGTTTTTTTATTAATTCTTGTTGCACTACACAAAGCATATCCGAACCGTCCTTTAAGTAATTACACAATTGATTGGTTTAAGGATATATCAATACCTATAACATTATCGATTGTCTCAGCTATAATATTCTGGCTAGTTTTTTCAGTATTTCCGGAAAGAAAAAGACGAAATAGAATTAGGCCTAAAATAGACTTAGATATTTATGATGTTTATACGAATTTGTTTTCTGTTTTCGATCTGATAATGAGGCCTAATGGTCATTCACCTTCAAATTATCAACATAAAATTCGAGGAAATAAATTTCAAAGGGAAGATTTACATCTAGGGCTCCAAGATAAATGTTTAAATGAACTTTACTTGTACGACAAGAACGTAGCAAACTTGCTATACCCTATAGGCAAGGAATTAAATAGGTTTGCAAGTAAAATTGACATCGATATAGAGCATTTATTCAGCTTTAACCAATATTTAGCAACCAACGAAATTCTATTGCTTGAAAAAATAAGAAAAAAACTTCAAGTGTATGATCTTAATGCAGACCCTAGGACTTCAATTGGAAACAAAGAGTATCGCCCAGTTGATCCAAGTTTATCCTATATGTCATCAAACATATTTGAATTATACCAATTATTCATTCAATTGCAAGAGATAGTGTTTAAAAATCGCTACACAGATAGAAACATTGTCATTACCAGGATTCAATATTATTTCTATTCTGACCAGTTCAAGAAATGTCAAACGCTTATCAAAAAAGCAACAATAAACTATTCAAAAGAAGATAGATTCCTTAAATTTTATTCGTTTTTATGTAAATACAATTTAGGGCAAAAGAGTGAAGCCTATTTTTTTCTCGAAGATATTCTAAAGAATAAGCCAGATTTAATTTCAAGTAGAGATTTTCTATCAAACTTTATTCAAGACAAAAAAGTGATTAAATTGGTAAAAAGATACTCGTTAGATAATGATTTTAATGAGATGATTGCAATCTTACAACGGGAGCATGCTATGCGTGATAGTTATATCAATGAGCTAAAGTCTCTCTCAAAATATTATCAAGACAAAAGAAATGCAATATAGATTTGTACCGTGTATTAAAAAAAATCAACTCAACACCTCTTCTAACACCTCGTGCGATCTGATATTGCCAAACCCTTCCACATGCAAGGCATAATATTCCAATAATTTATTTAGAAGATAGCGGCGCTCATCATTGCTGAAATGCAATTGCGCCAGGCTCTCAAAATTACTTTGCAGCAACCGGTAAAAGTTCTGCGTGTGCGGCGGAGAAAGGTAGTACAGCCCCAGCGGCTTATAACGGCTGAATGTGCCGTCCTTCATGTCAAAATAATCCATGCCTTCGGTTTTTACCTGTTCGGGATAAAAGCCCAGGTAACGGGTCAACCGCACCAAAAAAAGCAAATGAAAATTCGCCAACCCTTCGGTTTGGTTGTCGAGCCATTCGATGGCATTAAAGATAAAATCAAACAAATTCTCGTCCGCCGATTGCTGCCTCACGGCTTTATACAGCACCTCGTTCAGGAAAATAGCAATACCGCTTTTGATCACATCATAAGGGATGGTTTGCAAAACCGGCGAGGCCTTTAGCTCGGAAATACGTTGTACCTGGCCGGTATTCTTATGATACGCCACCATATCCAGCAAATGCAGCGGCTGCAGCATATTTCTGGTAATCTTTGCTTTTGGCTTTTTTACCCCGTTGATGATATAAGATTGCAGTCCGAATTTTTCGGTAAACACCTGCACGATCACGCTGCTTTCGCCATAATCAGTGGCTTTAAAAACGACGCCCCGGGTTTTATGCAGCATGATGAAACAGGGCTACCAGTTTGGGTAGAAAGATAACGGCTCCGATTACCAGCGCGGTAACGGCAGTAATAAGCACCGCAGCTGCGCACATATCTTTAATGTGCCCGGCTTTCTTATCGTATTCAGGAGATACAAAATCAACCAGCAACTCAAGCGCCGTATTAAAAGCCTCTGCAGTAAGTACCAAACCAATAGCGAGGATAACCCACAGCCATTCTGCGGAAGAAATATCCAATCCATATCCCAGGCCAATAACGATCAGCGCGCAAACCAGGTGCACCCTGAAATTGAGCTGGGTTTTTAAAGCATATGAAAGCCCTTTGAATGCATAGCCGAAACCGCGGATAAATTTGTTCATCAGTCAAAAATACAAAAAAAGGGTGTCACCCTGAGGCACTCGAAGGGTGTGCGCAGAGGCCTTGCCCGCATGTTTCGAGAGCCTCAACGTGACACCCCTTGCCCAATGTTGTGAAATGACTTATCTTTTAATATAAAAACCTGCCTAACTTTCGCTTTTAAAAATCTTGTTATGGATCTCAAACTCAAAGATAAAGTAGCCCTTGTGCTTGCCGCCAGCAAAGGACTGGGCCGGGCTTCGGCGCTGGCATTATCTGCCGAAGGCGCAAAAGTGGCCATCTGCTCACGCAATGAAGACGAATTGAAAAAAGCAGCGGCCGAAATTCACAAAGAAACCGGCAACCCGGTGATCGCTATCGCCGCGGATGTTTCCGATGGCAAACAAGTGCGAAATCTCATCCAAAAAACCGCGGAAACCTTTGGCGGGATCGACATTTTGGTAAATAACGGCGGTGGCCCGCCTTTTGCTCAATTCGAGAATTTCGATGATGAAGCCTGGCAAAAGGCTTTTGAATTAACCTTACTTGGCTTCTCGCGCACCAGCCGGGACGTACTGCCTTATATGAAAAAAGCAGGCAGCGGTCGCATTATCAATATCATCAGCGGCTCGGTGAAATCGGTGTTGAACAATGCGGTACTTTCCACGTCCATGCGCATGGGCGTTGTGGGCATGGCCAAGCTGATGGCCGATGAATTGGGCCCTTACCACATCACCGTCAACAATATCGCGCCCGGGCTAATACTCACCGACCGTGTAAAAGAGGTATTACCCAAAGATGTTGACCATGAGCAGGCGCTGAAAGACAGGGCCAAATCTATTCCTGCCGGCCGCATAGGCAAACCGGAAGAATTGGGTGCTTTGGTGGCCTTTTTGGCTTCGGAACAGGCGGCTTACATTAGCGGAACAACGATACAGATTGACGGAGGGTCGAATAGGAGTATCCTTTGATTTCGGAATTCGGATTTAGGATTTAGGATTTACCTTCCTATAAAGAGAGATTGCTGATACAAGGCTGGCGACAAGGATCGGCACCGTCAGGCCCATGCCAAAACTCGTCCATTTATCAGTAGTCGGATCATTGCCGGCTTTCAGGTCGATACACAGGAAAACCACAAACAATACAGCACTCAGCAACGCTATCAATAATTTGATTTTCATGGCGCCAATATAGCTTTTTACATTAAAAATCCGTATTTTTGCCACCTCGAAAATTTGAGGTGGAACACATTGATGTACAAAGAATATAAGCAGCTAAATTTATCGCAGATCGGCAAGGATGTTCTCGGGTTCTGGAAGCAGCACAGCATCTTTGAAAAGAGCGTTACCAGCCGGCCTGAAAATAACCCATATACTTTCTACGAAGGCCCCCCTTCGGCCAATGGTATGCCGGGCATCCACCACGTAATGGCGCGGTCGATCAAGGATATTTTCTGCCGTTATAAAACCCTCAAAGGCTATCAGGTAAAACGCAAAGGCGGCTGGGATACGCACGGATTGCCTATCGAGCTGGGTGTCGAGAAAACTTTGGGCATCACCAAGGACGATATCGGGAAAAAGATCTCCATCGAAGATTATAACGAGGCCTGCCGCAAGGAGGTAATGAAGTTTACCGATGTGTGGAACGACCTGACCGAGAAGATGGGCTATTGGGTCGACCTGAATGATCCGTACATCACGTACAAAAACGAATATATCGAAACTCTTTGGTGGATACTCAAGGAACTTTACAATAAAGGTTTGCTTTATAAGGGCTATACCGTACAGCCTTATTCACCGAAATCAGGTACCGGCTTAAGCTCGCACGAGCTGAACCAGCCGGGCACCTATAAAATGGTGAAGGATACCACCATTGTAGCTCAGTTCCACTTAAAGAACGACCAAAAGCACCCTTTGATGCCTTTACTTTTCGAAGGTGACGAAGATACCGTGATCCTGGCATGGACGACAACCCCCTGGACGTTGCCATCCAACTGCGCTCTGGCTGTGGGTGAAGATATCGATTATGTAAAGATCAAGACCTTCAACCCGTATACTTTCAAGCCGGTGAGCGTTATCCTGGCGAAGGAACTAGTTGGCAAATATTTCAAAGCTGAAGGTGAGAACGCTTCTTTTAAAGATTATAAGGAAAATGATAAGGTAATTCCATGGAAGGTAGCCGCCACTTTCAAGGGTTCCGACCTGGTTGGCCTGCGTTATCATCAACTGATGCCTTACGTAACCAATGCCGACCTGGAAAAGAATGCGTTCCGTGTTATCCCCGCTGATTTCGTGACCACCGAGGATGGTACTGGCATCGTACACACCGCTTCTGTTTTCGGTGCGGACGACTTCCGTGCCTGCAAAGAACAGGGTGTGCCTTCAGTATTAGTACCGGATGAAAACGGCAAAGAAACTCCGTTGGTTGACAAACAAGGCCGCTTTGTAAAGGAAGTGACGGACTTTGCCGGCCGTTATGTAAAAGAAGAATATTATACCAAAGTTGAACGAGACGAGCCGGGCTTCAAAGCTACGGACGTGATGATCGCCATAAAGCTGAAGGAAGATAATAAAGCATTCGACGTGCGTAAGTATGAGCACAGTTATCCGCACTCGTGGCGCACGGACGAGCCGATATTATATTATCCGCTCGACAGCTGGTTCATCAAAACCACCGCGGTAAAAGATAAACTGGTCGAGCTGAATAAAACCATCAACTGGAAACCCGAATCGACCGGTACAGGCCGCTTCGGCAATTGGCTGGAGAATTTGGTGGACTGGAACCTGTCACGTTCGCGCTATTGGGGCACACCACTGCCCATCTGGCGCGAGGAGAATGGCAGCGAGGAAAAGTGTATCGGATCCATTGCCGAGATCGAACAGGAGATCGAAAAATCCATCGCTGCCGGCTTTATGCCGAAAGGCTTTAAGCTGAATGACATGCACAAGCCCTACGTGGACGATGTGATACTGGTTTCTGCAAAAGGCAATAAAATGTTCCGCGAACCCGACCTGATCGATGTTTGGTTTGACAGCGGCGCCATGCCTTACGCGCAATGGCATTTCCCGTTTGAGAATAAAGAACAATTCAAAAACGCTTATCCGGCTGATTTCATCGCCGAAGGCGTCGACCAGACCCGCGGCTGGTTCTTTACCCTGCACGCGATAGCGGTGATGCTGAGCGAATGCAGCGACGAGATCAAAGCCGTCAATAAAGAGGTTGGCAACCCGGGCATAGCCTTTAAGAATGTTGTTTCAAACGGCTTGGTGCTGGATAAGAACGGCAACAAGATGTCGAAACGCCTGGGCAATGCCGTCGATCCGTTTGCGACCATCGAAAAATACGGCGCTGACACAGCACGCTGGTACATGATCAGCAACGCCTCGCCCTGGGATAACCTGAAGTTCGATATGGAAGGGCTGGACGAAGTGCGCCGCAAATTCTTCGGCACGCTTTACAATACTTATTCCTTCTTCGCGCTGTATGCCAATATCGATAAGTTCATCTATAGCGAAGCAGAAATTGATCTGAATAAGCGGCCTGAGATCGACCGCTGGATCATCTCTTTACTGAATACCTTAAGCAAGGATGTGGACGAATTCTATGCAGACTTCGAACCGACCAAAGCAGCGCGCGCGATACAAGATTTTGTGGACGAACACCTGAGCAACTGGTATGTTCGCCTCAGCCGCCGCCGTTTCTGGAAGTCGGATGATTCCGAAGATAAGCTATCAGCTTACCAAACTTTATATACCTGCCTGGTGACCATCGCCAAGCTGATGTCGCCGATAGCGCCGTTTTTTGCCGATAAGTTGTATAACGACCTGAATAAGGTCACCAAAAAGGAAAACTTCGAGTCAGTTCACCTGGCCGATTTCCCGGTTTACCACAAAGAACTGGTGAACAAGGCGCTGGAAGAACGTATGCAGCTGGCGCAGGATATATCGTCATTGGTATTATCGCTTCGCAAGAAAGTTGGTATACCGGTTCGCCAGCCACTAAGCCGGATATTGCTCCCGATATTGAATAAACATTTCAAAGATCAGGTCGAACTTGTTAAGGATCTTATTCTTTCCGAAACCAATGTTAAAGCAATTGAGTACATTACAGACACCTCCGGCTTCATCAAAAAGAAAGTAAAACCCAACTTCAAGGCTCTGGGCCCGAAGGTGGGCAAGGATATGAAAGCGGTTGTCGATGCCCTGATAAATATGGACCAGGAAGCGATCACGAGATTTGAGCAGGAAGGCACTTCGAAATTCGATATTGGAAATTCGATATTCGAAATTTCAATAAATGATGTCGAAATCATCGCCGAAGATGTCCCCGGCTGGCAGGTGGCAAATTTGGGAAAACTAACTGTCGCGTTAGATGTTAATATATCCCAAGAATTGAAACAAGAGGGATTATCGCGCGAATTTGTGAATCGAGTACAGAATTTGCGTAAGGACAAGGGATTTGAAGTTACTGACAGGATAAACGTTCGTTACCAAACGAACGCACAAATTATCACCGAAGCTATCGATAATAATTTATCCTATATTTGCGCCGAAATTTTAGCCGATACGATACTGCTTGACGATCAGCTCGATACAGGAAACCCGGTGTCAATAGACGAACAAGATATATTGATCTATATAATTAAAGTATAAATGAAACAGGAAACAGAAAAGACCAGGTACTCAGACGCAGAGCTGCAGGAATTTAAGGAGCTGATATTGGAGAAGCTGCGCATTGCCAAAGAAGAGTTGAACGCGCTGGCATCATCCTTAAGCTCACCTAATGCGAACGGTACCGACGACACTGCCGGCACCTATAAAACTTTGGAAGACGGTTCAGCTACGCTGGAAAAAGAATCTATCAATCAGCTGGCGGCGCGTCAGAAAAAGTTCATCGAACAGTTAGAGGCGGCGCTGGTGCGTATCGAAAATAAAACTTACGGCATTTGCCGTGAAACGGGCAAGCTCATCCAGAAAGAGCGCCTGCGCGCCGTGCCGCATACAACGCTGAGCATGGAGGCAAAAATGAAACAATATTAATGTGAAGGCTGCCTATACGAAACCTTTCCTGCTGGCCCTTATTGTGATCGTTGCCGACCAGCTGATCAAAGTCTGGGTAAGGAATCATATGTACCTTGGCGAAGAAATTCTCCTGCTCGGGCACCGCGGTATGCTGCATTATACCGAGAACAACGGTATGGCCTTCGGGATGGAATTCGGCGGATGGTTTGGGAAGTTGTTCCTGACGCTTTTCCGTATAGGAGCGGTATTAGCCATAGGCTACGGATTGTTTTTCCTGATCAAAAACAAATACCACCGCGGACTGATCATGAACATAGCGCTGATCTTTGCCGGCGCCCTGGGTAATATCATCGATTCTACTTTTTATGGCGTGATCTATCATTGTGCCCCGCTCTTTCATGGTCAGGTGGTGGATATGTTTTATTTCCCGCTCCTTTCAGGGCATTTCCCATCCTGGGTTCCCGGCTGGGGGGGTGACGAATTCATTTTTTTCCGCCCGGTATTCAATCTGGCGGATGCCGCCATATCGGTCGGCGTGATCCTGATTCTGATCAATCAAAAACGTTATTTCAAACGGCAGGAGCCTGAATTAAGCACACCCAACAGCGAGGTTGTTGAAGAATAATTTTCTTTTAAGTTAAATTCACTTTAGCAAAAATGCCCTTATTTCAGTAATAAGGGCATTTTCATTTTTTGACGACGTCAAAAATACCGTGAAAACACGGGTTGTTCGTCTAACTAAATTTTTTTTACTTTACGGATGTAAGAAAGACTTAAACTTTATCCCAATAGGAAAAGGCAGTTGCAACACGGTGCAGCTGCCTTTTTTATTTGCCAATCGACTTTTCCCTCACCGCCTTAAATTCCGATCCCGCCTTCCATCCCGGGAAAGTGTCGCCATTAGCCAAATCGTTGCCCAGCCTGAAAAGCAGGTTGGCTATTTGCGCCATACCTGTTGCATCCATAGCAGGTGAATAATTATCGGACGGCTGGTGATAATGATTGGCTACATAGTCATCCTGCTGTTTTTTGGCCCAGCCGGCTTCGTGCGTCTTACTGACGAGGCCTGTGTTCATATCCAGCGCAGGAACGCCAACTTTAGCAAAATTGAAATGATCAGACCGGTAATAACTCCCCGCGCCGGGGCGACTATCGCCAACTACGGTCAGGCCATCTTGCTTAGCATATTTTTCAATGTAATCATCCAGGTCATTTTGTCCCTTGCCCGTAATCGCTATATCTTTAGTTTCGCCATAATTGCCAAGGGCATCCATATTCAGGTCGGTCAGGGTTTTATTCAGTGGGTAAATTGGGTGAGTAGCATAATATTCTGAGCCAAGCAAGCCCTGTTCTTCTCCTGTTACCGCCAGAAAAATGATCGAGCGCTTTGGCTTCTCTTTCTCATTCGCAAATGCCGTCGCCATAGCGATCAGTGAAGCCGAACCATCGCCGTTGTCCACCGCGCCGTTATAAATGCTGTCGCCTTTGGCATCGGGCTTGCCTATGCCGAAATGATCCCAATGGGCAGTATAAATAACATATTCGTTCGGAATTGCACTGCCCTTCAGCACGCCGATCACGTTATGCGAGGTAGAATATTTAAGCTGGTTATGAATAGTGACACTGACATTCTGGTTAAGCGGTATCGCTTTAAAATCACGCTTTCTTGCCAAAGCCCGGAAATCGCCGGTAATGCCGGTTTGTGCAAACAGCTTTTTTGCAGCATCTTCTGTTATCCAGCCTTCTACCTTACAGCGGTCCATATGTTTATTAGCCTGCTGCAGATAGAGGCGAGCGCCGGAATTGCTGCTGCTGACAACGTGCCAGGGATAGCTTGCCGGCTCTGTTTGATGCACAATGAGCACTCCGGCAGCCCCTTGCCGGGCCGCTTCCTCATATTTATAGGTCCAGCGACCGTAATAGGTCATAGTATCGCCTTTGAATAACGTTTTGTCACCCGACTTGAAACCCGGGTCATTAACCAGCACCACTACCGTCTTTCCTTTCACATTCAACCCGGCGTAATCGTTCCAGTGATATTCTGGCGCCACAACACCGTAACCGGCAAATACCAACGGCGAACTCCTGAGGTCGATGTCGGGCAATTCCTGGCGTGACATAACGACGAAATCTGTTCCGTTGTGCAGGGTTATCGGCGATTTGCCGCCGGCAATATCCATGGTTTCGGATGGCGTACCCTTGATCTCAACCATAGGCACATCCTGGAAGTAGCTGCCATTGTTACCCGGCTCAAGACCGATCTGTTTGAATTGCCGCGAAATGTAACGAGTAGTTCTAACCTCGCCTTCGGTAAAAGGCTTGCGTCCCATCAGCGAGTCGTTGGCTAAAACGGCAATGTGGCTTTTAATTTCATCAGGGGTAATTGGGCCCGAGGACGGGTTTTGGCGGTTGCAGGCAAAAAGAAAGGCTACTGCTATAGACAACAGGGGATAGTTTTTAGTCATGTTAATTATTGGGTCAGCCCAAATTTAACAACGATTAGGTCGAAAACAACAAGGGCTAACTAACAGTATTGTTACAAAAGAAGTTCTTCTATACTATAAACTACATGTGTATGATACGACTTAAAAGCCCTTTCTAAAGAAAATTCATTTCCCGATAGTAAATTTTTTTGAAAAAACATTGTAACCCTTTTTCCCGGTTTCCGTATAAAAAAAGCGTATTCGGAACCCTAACCGATACCCTGACTTACCAGTTTTTTTACTTACTGATTTACAGATACTTGACAAATTGAAAATGACATATTATCTTTAATGTTCCGTAAACTGTTTTATCATGATTCATTTTAGGTCAGAGAGGGTTTTATTGGTTGCACCCAATATTTTTTCCGTCCAGCTACTCGATAGCGACAAACAAATCAAACACATTACTTCCGTCGAACGGGTCTTTCCCGCGATTTATGAAATGGCCCCTCACCTGATCGTATTCGACTATGATTACCTGGACAAGGATATGGAAAAGATATTACGCCGGATACGGACCAACTCCTACTATAACAAGATCAAGATCTGCTGCTTTAAAAGCAGTCCGAACAGGAGAATAGATGAGTTCCTGAAGGTTTTGGGCGTCAATCACGTTATCTATAAAGACGAGCTGCATAATGCTTCTAAAAGCACGATGAGCCACATAAAATCCATTATGGATGCAAAGCTTGCCGATCTGCTGGTTAGCGCCTCTTTCTGATCGATCAGCTATTCGCCTTTTCAAGTACAAAAATATCCTGGAAGAAAACACCCGGTTTTTCTTTCCAGTTTCCGGGATAATATTTATCGATCTTTAAACCCGCGTCATTTAAAATAGAGTCTATACCCGGCCTGGTCACCCCTATCGCGTCTTCCGGCTGGACTGCCCATTTTGTTGCAAACCAGTTTTCGGATCCATAGGCGTTTACATCAAATATCCATTCGTTTTGCGGCGTATTGTGAAACCGCCCCTTATCATTACTTCTGCCGGGCAATGATCTTTCATAGTCCTCGTCAAGGCAGAAAAATGTAATGATCGCCTTACCATTTGGTTTTAAAACCCGGCTTACTTCCTTCATGTAAAACTGTGCATCTCTCTCACTTAAATGGGTCCATACCGAAAGTGCGGTAACCAAGTCCTGCGATTTGCTTTCAATGGGCCATGGCTTTAATTCAGATGCCTGCATACTGGCATACGTTGGATTGGCTACATCAAGATGGATAAAATGATAGTTACTGAACGGATAATGTTCTTTGCAAAAGCGAATATCTTCGGTCATTACGTCGATGCCGGTATAAGTTCCGGCATCGGTTACAAAAGGTTCAGAGGCAATCCCTAAAAGCCCGGTACCGCAACCGGCGTCGAGAATATCGTTGCCGGTTTTTTTATCAATAGTCTGGTAAATGATGGTTTGAAATATCCCGATCACGTGCGCCCATTCACCGTAAGCCAGTTTGCCACCGCGCCTGTTTTTTAAGTCTGGTATGAGCCTGATATTTTTTGTTCGGCCTAAATGCGATATATCTATCTTCCTGAATTTCCGGTCTATCCAATGAACTATTTTTTCATTCATGCTTTTATAGTTGACAAAGACTAATCAATCCACTCAAATTTGGTGTAAGGCGCCAAAACGTCCGGTATTTTAATGCCTTTTTCGGTTTGATTGTTTTCTAACAATGTAGCTACAATGCGCGGCAGGGCCAGAGCGCTGCCGTTCAATGTATGAGCAAGCTGTGTTTTACCCTCTACATTGCGGAAACGCAACTTAAGCCGGTTACTCTGGAAAGTTTCGAAATTAGACACCGAAGATACCTCGAGCCAGCGCTGCTGGGCCGCGCTCCAGGTCTCCATATCATACGTCAAAGCCGAGCTGAAGCTCATATCCCCACCACACAACCGAAGCACACGGTAAGGCAGTTGCAATTTTTGAAGAAGTCCCTGCACATGGGCGCTCATTTTTTCGAGCACTTCATAAGAATTATCCGGATGCGCCACCTGCACGATCTCCACCTTATCAAACTGGTGCAGGCGGTTCAATCCACGCACATGCGCGCCGTAAGAACCGGCTTCGCGGCGGAAGCATTGCGTGTAGGCACAATTTTTTACCGGGAGCTCGTCGGCCCGCAGGATCACATCGCGGTACAGGTTGGTCACAGGCACCTCGGCGGTAGGTATCAGGTATAACTTGTCTTCGTTGATATAGTACATCTGGCCTTCCTTGTCAGGGAGTTGTGTGGTACCGAACCCTGAAGCTTCATTTACTACCAGCGGAGGTATCACTTCAGCAAAACCGGCCTTTTCAGCTTCATCCAAAAAATAAGCGATCAGCGCCCTTTGCAGTTTTGCGCCTTTACCAATATAGACTGGGAATCCTGCGCCGGTGATCTTCACCCCAAGTTCGAAATCTATCAGTTTATATTTTGCGGCCAGTTCCCAGTGCGGCAGGGCATTGGCAGGCAGGTTGGGTTTATTGCCATGTTCAAGCACCACTTCGTTGTCTTCAGATGTCGTTCCTTTTGGTACTGAGGCGTGGGGTAAGTTGGGCAGCAGGAGAATTTTTTGCTGCAGTTCTTCTTCAATAGCGCTAAGCTTGTCGCCTAAAACCTTGATCTCTTCCTTCCATGCTCCAGTTTTGGCTTTAATGCCTTCGGCTTCATCTTTTTTTCCTGCACGCATCAACTCGCCGATCTGCTTTGCTGCGGAATTAGCCTCGGCCGATACACCGTCCAAACTATTCTGGGTTTGGCGACGGTCGTTATCCAGTCGGATCACTTCGTCCACCAGCTCCAATTGTTTGAAATTTTTTACAGCCAAACGCTCTAAAACCTTTTCCCTGTTATCGCGGATATAACTAACTTGCAGCATTGATTTTTAATTTTTGGCAAAGATAGAAATTAGTCCATAGTCAATAGACCATGGTCCATAGTTATTTATCTCAGCCACAAAATGGCTATCGACCATAGACTATGGTCTATGGACAAAAACATGAACCAACAGCAAGGCAAACTCTATTTAGTTCCCACCCCCATCGGCAACCTGGAAGATATGACCTTCAGGGCGATACGTGTTTTAAAAGAAGCTGACCTGGTACTGGCTGAAGATACGCGGACATCCGCACCGTTATTAAAACATTTTGGGATCGAAAAGAAAGTTTTCGCTCACCATCAGCATAACGAGCACCAGTCGTCGAACGAGATCGTTAGATTCCTGAAAGAAGGGAAGAACGTTGCTTTGATATCCGATGCGGGCACACCTGCTATATCCGATCCCGGATTCTACCTCGTACGTGAAGCGCTTAGGAACAATATCGACGTAGAATGTCTGCCGGGAGCGACTGCTTTCGTACCCGCACTGGTAAATTCAGGTTTCCCGACGGACCGGTTTTGTTTCGAGGGGTTTTTGCCATTAAAAAAAGGTCGACAAACACGATATAAGGAATTAGCCAAAGAAGAGCGAACCATTATTTTATACGAATCGCCGCACCGGTTCATGAAAACTCTCGACGAAATGGCCGAATATTTCGGTGCCGACAGACAAATATCGGTTTCGCGCGAGCTGACTAAAGTTTTCGAGGAAACCGTCCGGGGTACTGTGGCGGAAGTAAAACAATATTTTGAAAATCATCCCGCTAAAGGGGAATTTGTGATATGTGTTGCGGGAAAGTAACAATATAAAAAATTGTCATTGCGAGGAGGAACGACAAAGCAATCTCGTAACTATGCAAATCCGCAATGCATGCCACGAGATTGCTTCTCCGCCGGCTGGCGGATCGCAATGACAAGTTGTTATTATAATTAGTAATGAAGAGAAACATCCTCCTATCCATATTCTCCGGCTTGCTGCTGTGGATCGCATGGCCGCCAACGTCTTACACTACCTTCATGCTTTTTATTGGTTTCGTGCCTTTATTATTAGCTATTGAAAATATTATCCAGTCGGAGTCAAGGAAAAAAGGCCGAAAAATATTCTGGACGAGCTTTATTGGGTTTTTCGTGTGGAATGTACTGTGCATTTATTGGGTGTATAATGCCCTGAAGCAAGCCGGTTCGGTATGGGTAATACCGGTAACTATTGTGCCGTATTCACTGGCGCCGCTGCTGATGTCAACCTGCATGTGGCTGTATTACCGTATGAGGCGCATTGCAAAACGTAATATTGCCTTCGCAGGCCTTATTTGCGTTTGGGTGGGTTACGAATACCTGAACCAAACCTGGGACCTCAATTTTCCCTGGATGACGCTGGGCAACGGTTTTGCCGTGAGCCACAAATGGATCCAATGGTATGAATACACCGGCGTTTACGGCGGCACCGTGTGGGTGTGGGTGGTGAATTTGCTGGCGTTTGCCGTTTATGCCGAATTGCACAAGCCCAGAGCGCGGAAAGCAAGAATGCGCAAAATATTGGCGCTCGGTTTGCTGGTGCTTTTACCTATCGCATTTTCGCTGTATCGCTACCGCACCTATCACGAGCCAATAAACCCCTCAGACATCGTGGTTACACAACCGAATATCGACCCTTACATGAAGGAAAGCGATATTCCCGTTGAAAAGCAAATTGATATTTTAACGCACCTGTCCGATTCACTGGGTCAGAAAAATACCGAATTTTTCATCTGGCCCGAAACAGCTATCCCGACGTTCATTAATGAAGATGCGATACGCAACCACCCTTATTTCAAACAAGTACAGCGTTTTTTAGATAAGTACAAAAACGGCAATGTGCTTACAGGGATGGCTACTTTCAAACTGTACAATTCGCCCAAAACCAGTACCGCCAACTCTTACGATCCGCAAGCGAATCAATATTACGATTCATTCAACGCGGCGGTCAATATCGAAAATTCGCCCGAAGTACAATTTTACCACAAATCAAAACTTGTACCCGCCGTGGAGGCGATGCCTTTTGGCAGCACGCTTTCCTTCCTGAAGCCAGTATTTGAACACCTGGGCGGTGCGACAAGCGGTTACGGTACACAAAAGGACCCGGGCGTCTTTTATTCGCAGAGCGGCATAGGCGTAACGCCCGTCATTTGTTTCGAATCCATCTGGGGCGAATGGATTGCGACGGGAGTTCATAAAGGCGGTCAGTTCATCGCCATCGTGACCAACGATGGCTGGTGGGAAAATACTTCCGGCAAAGACCAGCACCTGGATTATGCCAAATTGAGAGCTATCGAAACCCGCCGCTGGGTTTGCCGTTCGGCCAATACGGGTATTTCAGCATTTATCAATCAGCGCGGCGATATTGTCCAGCAAACCAAATGGTGGACACGCACTGCGATCAGGCAGGACATCAACCTCAACTCAGATCTTACTTTTTACGTGCTTCATGGCGACTATATCGCCAAAGCCTTAAGTATACTGGCAATTGCCTGCATACTTTGGATCATAGCCATGAAGATCACTAGAATAAGAAGAAAGCCACGAACTACGTAGCGGTCGCTTCGTCGCGGCTGATGATGAACTGCATCAGGTCATGAATCGGCTGGCGGATGATCTTGCCGACCCTGATCTCGTTGCTCTCGCAGAGTTGCTTCAACTCATCCGAAAAAACATAAGCTATAGAACCTACGAAATGGCATTTATAACGATGGTATTGCGGGTGCGATTTAATATTGGTTTCAATGAATTCCATAAAGCCACGTGCCAGTAACTCCTGCCCGTATTGCGAGTCACGTACTTTATTGATGAATTTGGCGAATGATGCGAGATAGAAATTTCCGCCAGGTTTCTGATAAACGTTGAAGATCACTGTTGCCTTATCAAGCCCATAATCGGTTTTGAACAATGATTCGACATCGCCGGGCATGTTTCCGTATAAATAATCGGTTATCAATGCTTTACCGAACCAGCTGCCCGAGCCTTCGTCGCCCAGGATATAGCCTAGACCGTGCTTTCCGGCGTGTACGTCCTCACCGTCAAAAAAAGAAATATTGGAACCAGTACCCAACACGCAGCAAAGCCCTTTTTCATGGCCGCAGGTTGCATAAGCGCTTCCTAGCAGGTCGCTGTCTACGCTGATATAGGCGTTTGGGAATACGGTTGTTAAAGCGTTGGAAACGATCTCGTGCCTGTCGGGGCTTGAGCAGCCGGCACCAAAGAAATAGATCTCGCTGATCTCATTACCATGAGCGATCATGTCGGCGCCCTGCTCCTGCAAAACCTTCACCATTTCCTTTTCACCAAGGAAATAAGGGTTTAAACCACCAGTTCTGAATTGTAAGAGCTCCTGCTGTGGCAAGGCAAGCAGCCAATCTGTTTTGGACGAGCCGCTGTCAGCAACTAATATCATGTATTAATATCATCAAGCGCTTTTTGGGTAAGCGGTTTGTGAAGGAAATGGGTAATGTACTTGTTGTTGGATGATTTTCTAAGATCGGTAGGATCGAGCGAGGACGACAGCATGAATATCTTGACGTCCTGCTTGTTTTCAATATCAAGTTTATCGTACTCCTGCAGAAATTCAAACCCGCCCATTTGCGGCATGCGAATATCCAGGAAAATCACATCAGGCCTGACGCTGCCATTACGCAATAACCCCATTGCCTCTGTTGCCGAATTACTCACAACGATCTGGTCTGCAAAATTGCCGGCTTCCAGTATCCGGCGCGTGACAAAGTTGTCGATGTAATTGTCATCGATCAGCAAACAGGTTTTATAACGGTTTGACATTCATTTCAAAAATAGCTTTTATCAGCATAAAAAAGAACCCGTGTTGATTTTTATTTGAACTCATGAAGTTCAGCAAAATATATGTATCCGTTATTTTACAGGCTTATTCCGTGGCACTTACGCTTGGATTTTAATTTTTTATAACTTGCGGGCATGAAACTTTTATCCATTGCAATTTGCTCACTAATACTATTTTCCATGAACTCAGCGCACGGCCAAACCTCCGGTAATGTCAATATCTCCTATACGGTTACATTCCCTGAAGCACAGGCTCATTATGCAGAGGTTGAAATGGATATTACAGGCCTGCACCAGAAAACGCTCGACCTAAAGATGCCGGTTTGGACGCCCGGTTCATACCTGGTAAGGGAGTTTTCAAAGAATGTCGAATCATTTACTGCAAAATCTAAAGGCAAGGCTATTGAAGCGAAAAAGATCCGTAAAAACATATGGCGCATCAACAGCGAAAATTTATCGTCCGTCAAGGTAAAATATAAGGTTTATGCATTTGAGCTTACCGTGCGCACCAGCTTTATTGATGCGGCACATGCTTTCCTTTCTTGTACCGGCATATTCGTCTATCCCGATGGAATGCTTTATCACCCGTCAACCGTTCATATCATTCCTTATAAAGGCTGGACAACGGTTTCCACAAGCCTCGAAATGGTGAATAATGACCCGTTTACACGCCGTGCACCTGATTACGATATTTTATACGATTCACCCATAGAAGTTGGCACACAGGACGTGATCTCTTTCAATGTTGGCCATACCCATTACGACGTAGCTATGGCAGGCGGAGGCAATTATGACCGGGAAAAGCTAAAAAATGATCTGCCTAAAATTATTGAGCGGGAAGCGGCTATTTACGGCGAAAATCCGAATGATCATTATGTTTTCATCGTGCACAATACCTCGCGCGGCGGCGGCGGACTGGAACATTTGGGCTCGTGCGTGCTGGGGGTTTCGCGTGATAATTACGCTACAGAGGCGGGCTATCGCGGCTTCCTTACACTGGTTGCCCATGAGCATTTTCACCTGTGGAATGTGAAGCGTCTGCGTCCTATCGCGCTTGGCCCGTTTGACTATGACAATGAAAATTATACAACCGACCTTTGGATAGCCGAAGGTTTTACCGCATATTACCAGGACATCATTGTACGCCGCACCAACCTGTACCCTGTTGACAATTACCTGGCATCGCTGGCTAATAATTTCAATTACATTACTAATCTGCCCGGTGCTAAAGTTGAACCTTTGGCCGAGGCCAGCTATGATGCCTGGATAAAGTTGTACAGGCCCAATGAAAATACCGCCAACTCAACCATCAGTTATTACAACAAAGGCGCTCTAATGGCCTGGATGTTCGACCTGGAGATCATTAATGACACGAAAGGAAAATATTCACTGGATGATGTGATGCGCTACATGTATAACACCTATTACAAAACAAAAAAGCGTGGTTATACCGATGCAGAATTCAAACAAGGCCTCGAAAAATTCGCGGGCAGGAACCTGGATGAATTCTACAAAAAATATATTTACGGCCTGGATGATATTGATTTGGGCAAATATCTTGGCTATGCGGGTTACCAGGTAAAGGACGAATTCGCAGGCAATAATGATCCGGCGCTGGGTGTTGCCACGGTCACCTCTAATGGCAAGATATTCGTAACCGGTGTAGCCCGCAACAGCGCTGCCTGGGTGGACGGCATCAACGTGAATGATGAGATCGTTTCTATCGACACCGTTAAGGTAACGGATATGAATACCATTCTGAATGGTAAAAAACCGGGCGATAAGGTCAGTGTATCGGTATTGCGCGATGGTCTGCCGCTGACACTGCCTGTTACTTTACTCAAAAAGACCCAGGTAAAATACAAGATCGAAAGCGTGCCCCAGCCAACCGACCAGCAAATGTTGGTTCGTAAAAAATGGCTAAGCCTCTGATATTGAAGACACACTAAAACACAAAAGCCGCTTCTTACAGGGCGGTTTTTGTGTTTCTTTGATCAAAATTTTTAAAACATTTCGGATGGTTTATGATTTATGTAATTGATAAGCATTACAAACTATCTACCCATGAATTCAATTTTGTATATCATTGCCGTAGTACTTTTGATCGGCTGGGCGCTTGGAGTTTTTGTTTACTCCTTAACCGGGTTGATACACGTGTTACTGGTAATCGCCATTATATCGATCATATTAGGACTGATAAGAAGACCCACAGCAATATAGTTTAACATGATTCGGAGAAGTCCCGCCCAGCAAGCGGGACTTTTTTATTTTGCCTTTTGCCCGAGTGAAAACCAATTGCCTGAATCATCTTTGAACAGGGCTTCAAACCCATAAAATTCCTGTTTAGGCGCCTTCGTAAACTCCACGCCCTTAGCTTTCAATTCTTCGTAGGTGGCCAGCAGATCGTTGCATTCAAATACGCCAAAGCCAAAGGTGCCTTTACTGACCAGTTCGCGCATGGCTTGCGCCGAATCTTTGGTAAACATCATTCCCTCGCTGATGGCCATTAAGGCGATCTCGAGGTCCGGTTGTTCCGGCGGGCAAACGGTGAGCCACCTGGCCCCCGGTCCCATTGGGGCATCGGTATGGACTTTAAAGCCAAGTTTATTCACGTAAAAATCATGAGCGCTGTCCTGGTCGAGCACGAAAATGCTCACATGGTTCAATCTCGTTATCATATCTGAAAGTTTTGATGGTTTATACAACAAAGATGGGCTGCCTTTCAGGCTTCTGCTTCTTGAAAATTGCTCTTTTTTGTCCAGCCGTTGCTTTCCGCAAAACAATTAGGAATAAATTTCAGCGGGGCGGCTTTGATCCCTTCGCTAATCCTTTGCCGTTCTTGCTGGTACGCAGAGGGCGTGGTTCCGGTGATGCGCTTGAACAAGCCGCTAAAGGAACTGACGCTATCGAAACCGACAGCGTAGCAAACTTCAGCAACGGGTAGATCCGTTTGTAAAAGCAGCTTCGACTTTTCGATCCGAACGGTTGTTAAGTATTGGTGGGGCGTTTTGGTATAAGTTCTTTTAAAAAGCCGCATGAAATGAAATTTCGAAAAGAAAGCTTCATCGGCAATATTATCCAGATCGATGTTTTCGGCGAAATGCTCATCAATGAAAAGCTTGGCCTTCACGATGCGCCGGTATAGATATACTTTGGGATAAATTTCGCCCTGCATAACCAAAGCTATGATTATTTATTCAGCCTTCAGCAATTCCAGCGCCTTCTTCAGATCGGCATTTTCAGCGGTCAGCTTTTTCCAGGGATCGTCAATCTTCTTTACCCGCTCGCGCATATTGTGAATGGTGTAGTCGGATAACTTGAGGTTATTGTTCACTTCTTTCCAATGCAGCGGAGCCGAAACTGTTGCGCCGGGTTTTGGTCTTACAGAATACGCGCATGAGATAGTTTGGCCTCGGCGATTTTGCAGGAAATCGATATAGGTTTTATTCTTTCGCTTGGCGGGGTTTCGCTCTATACTGGTTATGGCCGGCAGTTCGTCATGAATGATGTTGGCTACATACTCAGCGAACATTTTGATAAAATCGTAATCATATTTCCCGCCAACATAACAATATACGTGCATGCCTTTTGAACCCGAAGTTTTGATGAAGACATCCAGCTTCATCCGGTCGAAAACTTCTTTCGTTTTCAGCGCTACTTCAACCGCTTCAGTAAATGGGACATCATGCGGATCAATATCGATCACCACGTAATCGGGGTTATCGGGCGTTTTATAGTTGCTGAGCCAGGGATTGATCTCGATGCAGCCCATGTTAACCATATACAGCAAGGTCGCCGTATCTTTGCCAACGATATAATTTATATCCTTGTCATTGCTTTCCGAATATAAAGGCGCGGTCTTGATCCAGCCAGGTAATTGCGCTATATCATTATCTTTTTGGAAAAATCCTGGCCCTTCGATTCCGTTAGGCTGACGACGCATGTTGATGGCCTTATCCTTCAGGTATGGCAATATCCAATCAGCCATGTCCCGGTAATAATGCAGCAGTTCACCTTTGGTAATGCCCTCATCCGGCCAGAAAACCTTGTTCAGGTGCGAAACTTTAAGTTCTACCTTATCAACCTCGATGATCTCATCGTCGGCTAATTGTTTTTCCGGTGTTTCCATGACTACGTTTTGTTTGTTTTTATCCATTCGTAAGCCCTTGTAAACCGGCTGGCGTAAATGACCGTCGCCTGTCCATTCGGCATACCAAACCTCGCATACTAATTTCGGCTTTACCCAGGTGATCTTTGTGCGCTGGTGCACTTTTTCGGCGAAAGGTTTTTCACCGGTTTCCAAAGGATGCATTTTCGCATAAAGCTCTTTGATCGATTGTTCATTAAACCCCGTTCCGCAGTTACCGATATACCTGATCTTATTACCTTCGTTAATTCCCAATACCAAAGCGCCAAAATGTTTCCTCGACCCCGTCGGTTCCGAATAGCCGCAAATAATTGCTTCCTGCGAGTTCTGCAGCTTGAATTTCAGCCAGCGATCGGTGCGCTTGCCGCTGATATAATAACTATGCTCATCTTTACCGATAATACCCTCCCAGCCTTCTTTTTGGGCCTTCTTGAAAAGTTCGGCCCCTTTGCCTTTTATATGGTCGTTATAGATGATCCTTTTACTTTTGATCGAACTGATCAACGTTTTCAGCAATTCCTTTCGCTTGATCAGCTCCAAGCCGCGCAGATCGTGACCGTTTAGCTGCAGCAGATCGAAAACATAATATTTAAGGCCCGGAGCATTCTTATTGCCATAATTTTGAATATCTTGGAAACTGCTCCTGCCTTTTTCATCTTCTATGACCAGTTCGCCGTCGAGAATGGCATCCTGTTCCATCACCTTTAGCTCGTCGATCACCGCTTTATATTTATCGCTGAAATCAAGCCCGTTTCGCGAGATCAGCTTTGCCTTTTTGCCCGTATAACCGATAGCCCGGTAACCGTCAAGCTTTCTCTCGTATATCCAGTCGGCTTTATCGAAAACTCTGGCCTCCAGTTTGGCCATCATCGGAGTGTAAGCTTTTTCACCGTCGGATGGGGTTTCCTTTTCTTCGTTCGGTTCAAGGCTTTTTTTTTCTGCTGATCTTTTTGTTCGCGGCAACCTGGCGGCGTCACCATTTTTATTATTCAGCATTTTCTTTACTTCAGCAGGAACTGAATCTTCACTGCTGTAAGCCTTGTGCACCGCGAATTGATCATTATGCTTAATAAGCAGCCAGGAATTTTCTCCGCGGCCATCATGCAGCTTTACCAGGGCGAATTCGCCCTTCAGCTTTTCACCATCCAACCTGAACTTCAAATTGCCCGATTTCAACCCGGCCCGCAACGTTTTGATATCATCCTTCCGCTCTTCCGCCAATGACGTGTAAGTGCCGTGATCCCATATCATTACAACGCCAGCGCCGTAATTCCCCTGCGGGATGATCCCCTCAAAATACTGGTAATCCAGTGGGTGATCCTCCACCATCATGGCCAAACGTTTGTCTTCCGGATTCAGCGAGGGCCCTTTCGGTATGGCCCAACTTTTCATCGTGCCATCTAATTCAAGCCTGAAATCGTAATGCAAATGCGAGGCATGGTGCCGTTGCACCACAAACCGCAGCTCTTTACCGGTGTGCTTGCCGCTTTTAGGCTCAGGAGTTCGGCCGAAGACGCGCTTTTTCAAATATTCCGCCAGGCTCATGATCAGGCACCTTTCTTCGCATTCAAACTTTGCATCAGTTGTTCATACAAGTCATTGTTTTTGGTCGTATGCGGCTTCAGTTTCTTAATAGTCGGTCGCTTGCCTTTGGCTTTCGCCTGGATGATCTTCAGCAGCTCTTCATGGTAGTCATCGTGGAATTTCGATACATCAAATTTCTCCTCGTATTGTTTGATGAGCGCAAGGCCCATATCCAGCTCCTTTTTACTGACGTTAACATCGTCTATGTTCAGGTCATCCGTACTGCGTATTTCCTGCGCAAAACGGATATTGGTTACCACAAGCACATGCTGCAGTGGGTGAATGATGCACAGATTCTCATTGTTCCGCAAAACGAACCGAGCCAATCCGGCCTTGCCTGACTTCTTCAAAGCTTCGACGAGCAGCGCGTAGGCTTTGTTGCTTTTGGTCTCAGGTTCAGTGTAGTAGGAGGTTTCATAAAACATCGGGTTTACCTCGCCCAGGTTCACAAAACTTTCGATCTCGATCACCCTGGTTTTTTCAGGCGCGGCATCCTCAAAATCCCGGTCCTCCAGTATCACATAATCATCGTCAAGCTTATAGCCTTTGACGATCTTTTCGTAAGGAACTTCCTTGTGCGTATTCTCATTTACTCTCTGATAGCGGATGCGTGCATGATCGCGGCTGTCGAGCATATCGAGCTCGAGCGAGCTGCTTTGCACGGCCGAGTACAATTTGACGGGGATGCTCACCAGTCCAAAACCGATGGAGCCTTTCCAGATCGATCTCATAGCTAAAGATTTTTCTACTAAAGATATAACTAAAAATGGCTGCAAGAGTTTTATAAGACAATACGGTAATCAGCTTTTAGCTAACACTGAATGATAGAGCCTAATGTACTCGCTCACCATTTTTTCCTGGGAGAACTGTTCAGCGCTCCATTTCCTGCATTCATAACGATCAAGCCCGGGAATATAAGCTACCGATGCCACTGCCTCATCGATATTGTTTACTAAAAATCCGGTTTTTCGATGCAATATCAGTTCAGGCATCGATCCCTTATTGAATGCGATAACCGGCGTTCCGCAGAGCATTGCCTCCGCCACGCTCAATCCAAAAGGTTCATTAAAATTGATGGGATGCAAAAGCGCCAAAGCATTCTGCATCAACTCATTCCTTTTTTTGGGGCCCGCTTCGCCGACATAAATAATCTGCTCGTCCAGAAACGGTTTAACCTTGTTTTCAAAATATGCAGCATCTTGTACGATGCCAGCGATCAGCAATTTCCGTTTTGCCTTTTTGGCGATCTCAATTGCCTCGGCAGCGCCCTTATCGTGATGAATGCGGCCAAAGTAAAGCAGGTAATCACCCGGGTTCGCTTCGAATTCAAAATCACTTAGCCGGATGCCGTTATAGATAGTAGCAGCATAGGTAAGCAAAGGGCTTCGGTCCGAGTTGCTGATAGAAACGTAGCTCGAGCGCCCGTTATATTTTTGATAGACAGGGATGATCTTTTGAGATGAAAAGCCATGTATAGTGGTGACCATGGGTGTTTTGATCAGACCTAAATAGGTAAGCGGCAAAAAATCATAATTGTTGTGGATAATGTCAAACTGTGATGCCTTTTCCATCAGGTTGCTGATGTGAAGGCACTCCACCACTTTAGCGTCTTGCGAGCGGTCTTCTTCATATCCCTTGTCAATTACTGACTCAAGTTTACCGCCCGTGAGCGAATCGGCGGTCGCAAAGAGTGTCACGTCCAATCCGTTGGCAACCAGCCCTTCGGTGATATTCGATGCCACCTGCTCCCAGGGACCGTAATGCCTCGGCGGGGTTCGCCAGGCGACCGGTGCTAATATTGCTATTTTCATTTAATAAACAGCTTATTAACACCGGCTGGGAAAATTAAGTTTTTAATGAGGAATAAACTTGCGAAGTTTTAAAACTTCGCAAGTTTATAGTTACTAATGAATATTGTACTTTTTAGCTATCTCCGGGTAAACCACATCCATGTAATCATTCGATTTGCCCTGCCGGTCGAAAATGCCTTCCCAGCTATTCAGGGGTTCCCAGATAAATGAACCAACAGCCTTCCCATCGGGCACATTGAAGGCAATATCGTTCACTTCGCGTTTCAGCTGTGAATATTCGGCCACCATTACCTGCTGGGGATAACGTTTGGCCAGATCGGCCATGTTGTTTTTCAGGTCCTCCAAAGTGCCGTGCCATCTCGGGTAATACGACAGGCCGATCACATCAAAAGGCACATTACGGGCCTTCATATTATCCAGGAAAAAACGCGCCTCCTCATTCTGCCCGCCCAGCGCGATGTGCAGCATAATGGCAGTTGCGGGACTTACTTCCTTTACTCCCGTCACCCCGGCATAAATAAGTTGCGCCAGGCTATCCAGGTTATTGATAGCGCCTTCCGGCCATACCATTCCGTGATTGATCTCGTTACCGACCTGAACCATATCGGGCGTCGTTCCCTGGTCCTTCAGGGCCTTCATTACGCTTACGGTGTAATCATGCAGCGACTTTTTCAGCGTCGGGAAATCCTGTCCTACCCATGCCGAAGGTTTGTTCTGCTGTTGCGGATCGGCCCAGTAGTCGCTGTAATGGAAATCGAGCAGGAATTTCATACCGGCCGCCTTAATTCGTTTGGCCATCGCTTCGGTATGCGCCAGGTCACAGAAACCTTTATTGGGCGAATAGCCTTTCGGTTGTGAAGGATCGACAAAAATACGCAGCCGGATATAGTTGAACCCATGCGCGTGCATGATCTCCATCGCGTCGCCTGGTGCGCCCTTGTCCGAAAATTTTACACCGCGGCTTTCCATTTCAGGAAGGAAAGAAATATCGGCGCCCAATATTTTGCCGGGCACTTTCTTAGGCGTGTATTTGGCTGTTGTGACCGGATGCGGCCTGCCCGGTTGTATCTCGTGTATTTCTGTTGAACCGGTCCATAAAGTATCCGACTTTGCGTCCAGTTTTACATGGCCAATGCTCATGCCCGAAGTCAATGTCACCCACAAAATGCCATTTACCAGGTGTGCCTGCGCACTGGTATCGCCCAGTTTCCGGTCGGCATCAGAACTATTATCCGGGCTGATCTTACTGATCTTCCCGTCGCCTTTCAGTGAGAATTTTATCAAATTGTTCGCGCCTTTGATCTCATCCCCGGCAGCATTGATCACCACCACGCGGATGCGAAGTTCGTCTTTGCCGTTGGCAATAAAAGTGGTTTTATAAGGCGTGATCTGTACGGCGCCTTTGCGCACGCGGCCCTGGGCGCCGGCGGACGAAAAGCAGATGACAGACAAAAACGCGAACAGCGCGTAGGGAATGACCTTCTTTAACATAGTCGTGGTAATTGGTTCGACTAAAGGTATTGATAAATTGTACGATTGACAATTATTTACTTAAGAAATACCTATTATCACTAACTTTTTACAAGGCGCTTTTGCCGCCACCTGATCGCCTGCCATGATATTTCTGCGGTACATAATAGCCCAAGGGCGAACAAGGCGGGTACCAGGCCATTTTTGGCGGATAAAAAGGTGGCGGAGAGCGCTATGGAATAGACGGCTAATGGCAACAATGTCAATATACATATTCCCGCAGGTCTAAGCGGAATTTTGAAAGGACGGATCGCATCGGGTTCTCTCAGTCTCAATGCGATAAGAGAAATATATTCCAGGAACAGGCCGGCCCCGTAAACCGTCACGTCGATAATGAGCAGTTCGGTAAAGGTCCAGAGCACCATAAAACTTACTACCAGCGAACAAATAATGATAGAAACATATGGCGTTTTGAACCGGGGATGCAGGCGATTGAGCCCATGGGGTAATAATTTATCGTCTGACATGACCTTCGGCACCCTTGATACCGACAACAATACTGCCGCGTAAATGCCCAGCGTGCTTGCCATACCGCCGGCGGCAACCACAATGCCCAGCCAGCGTCCGCCAATCAAAGTACCCAAAGCGGGAAAGCCCTTGTCCGAAAGTACGCCAAAACCGATATGCGATTGCTGCGCCACCCAAATGGTGAAGAAGTATACAACAAGCACGAGTACAAACGCCGTGAAAACCGAAACGAGATAGGCCCTGACAGGTTTTTCTACCTCCTCTGCATAGGTAGTCACGTTATCCCAGCCCAGGCAATTCCACATAACCGTATACAGCGCCATGCCAAGTGAAGGGAACGCGATTCCTTTTAATGAAGACGAAGGGATGGCAACATGCCCGGCGTGCTGCTGGAAAAAGTAAAGTACCAGTACTAAAAAAGGCGTCAATACGGCAACTCCCAATATTAACGATACCCTCCCCACAGGAACAATACCTAAAATATTCAGCCCGGCAGAGCCCCATATTATAAGCAGGCATACGGGTATCTTCCAGGCAGCCAGTTCAGGAAAAAAGAAACCCGCGTATTGCACAAAAAGCACCGGATATATGGCCAGGTCGATGAAAGTATAAAGCCAGGTCCACCAGCCTTCAAAAAAGCCCCAGCGTCTGCCTAAAGCATGTTTTACCCATTGGTAATAGCCGCCTTCAACCGGCATCATGCTGTTAAGCTCGAGAACGACCAGGATGGCCGGCAGATCCCATAACATCGGTGTGAGCAGGAGAAGTAGCAATGCGCCGTGGTCACCCGCAAAACCCAGCAACGGCTCCAGTCCATATGGGCCGCCCGACACGGTAAAGAATATCACCGCCACCAGCGGCAGTATGCGCATCTTTTTTGTGAGGGGCTTAGCAGGCATATCCGATAAAAATATTGTTTTTGCCGCTTATATTTGGATAAATCCGCCGTATATGAAAAAGCTATTGTGTTTGGTCACCTTTGTTCTATGCATTACAACTTTATCAGCCCAAAAACAGCCACGCTTTCATGTCATTGCGCTTTATGAAAATGGCGGGCATCATATCGAATATTCAAAACGGGCAAAAATATGGCTGGATAAACTGGCAGCCGACAGTAATTTCAGCATCGATTATATTCAGAACACCGATAAGATCGACGACGAATTTTTGAGTCATTACCAGCTTTTCATCCAACTGGATTATCCTCCGTATGGCTGGAAGCCGGATGCGGTTTCAGCATTCCAGAAATACATCGATGAAGGTCGCGGCGGATGGATAGGCTTTCATCATGCATCCCTTTTGGGTGAATTTGATGGTTACCCGATGTGGGATTGGTTTCATGATTTCATGGGTGGTATCCGCTGGAAAAACTATATTGCCACTTTCGTTCAGGGGCAGGTAAATGTGGAGGATAAAGATCACCCGGTAATGAAAGGCGTGCCATCATCGTTCATCATCAAAAAAGAAGAATTTTACACTTACGATAAAAGCCCAAGGCCAAACGTACACGTGATAGCCAGCGTGGACGAGAATAGCTATGCACCTAACTCGGACATCAAAATGGGGGACCACCCCGTGATATGGAGCAACAAACAAGTAAAAGCCCGCAACGTTTACATTTTCATGGGGCACTCGCCTGAATTGTTCGACAATGACGCTTATAAAAGGATATTTTCCAACGCCATTTTCTGGGCGGCAGGAGCCAATTAATTAAACATTCGTGAGTAAAGGCACCTTACTCAAAAATCATCTTTTACTATATTGCACGCACAAACTACATCAACTTAACCATGACAGTCAAAGATATCTTCGGGTACGACTTCGACCCAAAATACACTAAATCAGCAGCTTACTTCAGCATGGAGTTCGCTGTTGACCAGGCATTGAAAACCTATAGCGGCGGCCTCGGCTTCCTGGCAGGATCGCACATGCGCAGCGTATACGATCTGAAACAAAATGTGATCGGCATAGGCATGCTATGGAAATATGGTTATTATGATCAATGGCGCGAGCAGAACGCCGATATGAAAGTAACTTTTGTAGAAAAGGGGTATTCCTTTCTTGAAGATACGGGGATCATGTTCACCGTTCCGGTTCACGATTCGCCTGTTTATGTGAGGGCATTCCTTTTGCGCCCGCAGACATTTGGCTCTGCGCCGATATTCCTGCTGACCACCAATCTGAATGAGAACGATGAGCAATCGCGCGCCATTAGCTATCGGCTGTATGATTCGACCGAATCGACACGTATTGCGCAATCTATTATTCTTGGTATAGGCGGCGCCATGCTGATCGATAAGCTTGGTCTGAATATCGATATCTATCACATGAACGAGGGGCATGCCTTGCCGCTGAATTTTTACTTGTACGATAAGTTAAAAAGCCTGGACGAAATAAGGAAGCGCGTTGTATTTACTACCCACACCCCGGAGGCAGCAGGTAATGAAGAACATAGTTACGATTTGCTCAAAAAAATGTCATTCTATTACGGGATGGATGTGGATGCTGTAAAAAAGCTGCTGGATGTAGATGGCTACATGCTGAATTACACCCTGGCCGCTTTGAAATTTGCCAAAAAGGCCAACGGTGTATCCAAGCTGCATGGAGAAGTGGCGCGCCAGATGTGGAGCCATAACGAAGGCATTTGCGAGATCACTTCGATCACCAACGCGCAGAATAAAACCTTCTGGAAGGATAATGTGCTGGAAAAAGCATTAGCCGGTCAAGACGACGATGCCATCATCGAACGTAAAAAAGAAATGAAGCGCGAACTGTTCAAACTGGTGGCAAATCAATGCGGTAAGCTATTCAAAGAAGATGTGCTGACCATCGTTTGGGCGAGACGATTTGCCGGATATAAACGCGCCGACCTGATGACCTATGAGTGGGACCGCTTCATCAGGCTGATCTACAGTACCGGTATGCCCGTGCAGTTGATATGGGCCGGGAAACCTTACCCGGAAGATTACGGAGCCATTTCGCAATTTAACCAGATCATACATAAGATGTGGCCTTTTGCCAATGCCTGTGTGCTGACGGGGTATGAATTAGGTCTTTCCACTATTCTGAAGAAAGGCTCGGATGTTTGGCTTAATAATCCGCGCATGTACCGTGAGGCTTCGGGTACCAGTGGCATGACGGCCGCAATGAATGGCAGTATCAACTTTTCGCTGCCTGATGGCTGGGTGCCTGAATTCGCCAAAGATGGAGAAAACAGTTTTGTAATAACACCCGCCACCGGTAACCTGTCGGATCATGCAAAGGACATGACTGAGGCGCATAACCTAATGGAAACACTGGATAATGTTATCCGCCCGATGTATTATAACGATAAGAAAAAATGGGTCGCTATGATCAGGCAGGGTGCTGCCGATGTGTCGCCTACGTTTGACTCAGGAAGAATGGCCGATGAATATTACAGGATAATGTACAACGCCTGATACAAAAAAAGCCCCGAAGGGGGCTTTAGTATTTTAAGCGAACGCTGTCCATCATTTTATCTGTGATGCTGATGATGTATCCGGCGGCGATGACGACGAATGTGACGATTGTGCTGCGGCGCTGCCTGTGCAGACTTGCTTGTATTTGAAAAAGTTACCGGAGCCGCAGCCAAAACAGGGGCGGCCGATGCCGTTGAAAACTCAAGGCTGAATACAGCGATGGCTGCTACGAAAAAAAATCTGATGAATTTCATAATTAAAGAATTGATTACCGAAATTACTATTAAACCCGTTGTAAAATTAATCGTGATTAAATTTTTACAATGAGTATCTAACGCTTCGTTTCATCATTTATTTTTATGGACGAGGCGGGGCCGGTGGCGGCGGCGGCGGTGGCGGACCAGATGGGTGCCTTGGCGGTGGCGGCAAGTTTACCCGTACCTGTGCATGGTGATGATAATACCGGCGATGGTGACGCCAATGACGGCGATGTCTTTGCGGGGCCGCCGAAGCATTAGCCAGGCCAAACCCTATAAACACTAACGCAACTGCAAAAATTTTGACGAATTTCATAATTAAAAGAATTGTTTAGATAAGTTACAATTAAACCGCTGCAAAGTTGGTTGTTTATTGAATTGTTACAAGCAATGGTTAAAGCCCGCAACCATCAGATAGTTATAGGTGCGCCGGATAAAGATAACATTTTACCGCACATTCAGCCTTCTGCCTGCGTTTTACTACTTTTGGAGTTGCTCAAATGATATGACGGTTCTATACAACAACCAAGCAAGCAATATAACTGCGATGCAGGAAACCAAGCTCAGGGAACTGGTGCAATATGTTTCGAAGTACTCGCCGTTCTATAAGGAATTATTCGCAAAAAATCATATTGATCCCGCTGATATCAGGACGCTTGCCGATCTGGAAAAGATCCCAACAACTGAGAAAGACGACTTGCAAAAACAGGAGCAGGATTTTCTGTGCGTACCCGTCGGCAAAATAGCCGAATACACCTCCACTTCCGGCACGTTGGGCAGCCCGGTAACTATAGCTTTAACCGCAAACGACCTGGAACGGCTCGCCTTTAACGAGTACAATTCCTTCATTTGTGCCGATGGCTCTAAGGAGGACGTTTATCAACTCATGCTAACGCTGGACAGGCAATTTATGGCGGGGATCGCTTACTATACAGGCATCCGCAAAATAGGGGCGGGCATTATTCGTCTTGGTCCGGGTGTGCCGGCCTTGCAATGGGAAACTATCAAGAGGCTGAAGCCTACGGCTATCGTGGCAGTGCCGTCGTTCATACTTAAGCTGATCGCCTTTGCGAAACAGGACGGTATCAACGTCAATCAAACTTCGGTAAAAAAGGCCATTTGTATCGGTGAAAATATCCGCCATCCCGATTTCAGCCTGAATATTTTAGGCCGGAAGATCACCGAAGCCTGGGATATCAAACTGTATTCCACTTATGCGTCTACGGAAATGCAAACAGCCTTTACGGAATGCGGCGAAGGGAAAGGCGGGCATTATCAGCCGGAACTGGTGATCGTGGAGCTTTTGGATGAAAATAACGAACAGGTCGGGCCAAACACATCGGGCGAAGTGACGATAACGACGTTGGGTGTTGAAGGTATGCCCCTGCTCCGCTACAAAACCGGGGATATCTGCATGTATGATGACACGCCTTGTGCCTGCGGGCGAACAACTTTACGACTCTCCCCTTTGATGGGCCGCAAAAAACAGATGATCAAATTCAAAGGGACAACTTTATACCCGCCTGCTTTATTCGACCTACTGAATGAGCGTGAAGAAATATTGGACTTTGTGGTTGAAGTTTATTCTGACGAGATCGGGCTCGACCAGGTGCTGCTTTACATTGTTCCGGCTGATAACAGCGAAGAATGTGACCATAGCATTCGTGCTTATTTGCAGGCAAGGTTAAGAGTAAGCCCGCAGATCAAATACGTTTCCCCTGAAGAGATACAAAAAATCCAGGTCAACGAGGCGGGCCGCAAAGTGATCAAATTTATTGATAAAAGAAGTCCGGAAGTCGGAAAGTCCGCATAAGTCCGAAAGATGGCATCCGCATAACTTTCAATAACGGTCATTCAAATCCTATGAAGGATCTGTCTTTCGGACTTCCGGACTTACGCGGACTTTCGGACTTATTTCCTACTTTAGCCCATTATTTAAACCCTGACAAAAACATTTATTGCCCATGATACAAATTGGACAAGGTGCGCTTTCTTTAGATGAGTTTGCGGAGCTTGTATTCAATCATAAGGAAGTTGCTTTGGATGCCGTCGCCCTGAAAAAGGTGAGCACCAATTTCGAGTTCCTGAAAAAGTTTTCGTCCAATAAGCTGATCTACGGCATCAATACCGGTTTCGGGCCTATGGCTCAATATAAGGTGAACGAGGAGAATATCCTGCAGTTGCAATACAACCTGATTCGCAGTCATTCTTCGGGCAGTGGCAAGCTGATACCGGCGCGATTGTCCAGGGCATTAATGGTCTCGCGGCTGAACAGTTTTATGCAAGGCTTTTCGGGGGTTCACCTGGAAACGGTTGAACTGCTGAAACAGATGATCAACCATGATATCTGCCCATGCATTTACGAACATGGTGGAGTCGGTGCAAGCGGCGACCTGGTACAG
Organism: Mucilaginibacter sp.; assembly: GCA_035551775.1. Taxonomy (GTDB): domain Bacteria; phylum Bacteroidota; class Bacteroidia; order Sphingobacteriales; family Sphingobacteriaceae; genus Mucilaginibacter. Next base: position 57,791 of record DASZMQ010000002.1, read on the forward strand.
TTGGCTCACCTTGGACTGACCATGATCGGGGAAGGCGAGGTTTGGTTCGAAGGTAAAGTATACCCGGCTATCGAAATATTCAACCGGTTCAATATTAAACCGCTTTCGATCCATGTCCGCGAGGGCCTGGCGATCATCAACGGCACTTCGGCCATGACCGGCATCGGGCTGATCAATATAGTACAGGCAAAAAAGCTGCTCAACTGGGCGGTTTTGTTTTCGGCAATGATCAACGAGGTAGTACAGGCTTTTGACGATCACTACTCGCATGAATTGAACATCGTTAAGCACCACAAAGGCCAGAATGCCATCGCCGGCATGATGCGCAATATTCTGAAGGACAGCAAAATGATCCGCGACCGTTCGGAGCATTTATATAATCCTGACAACCTGGACCAGGAAGTTTTTGAAGATAAGGTACAGGAATACTACTCTCTGCGCTGCGTAACGCAGGTTTTAGGGCCGGTTTATGATACCATAACCGGCGCAGAAAATGTTTTGGTCAACGAGCTGAATTCAGTGAACGATAACCCGGTCATCGATCACGAAAATCACAATATTTTTCACGGCGGCAATTTCCATGGCGATTACGTTTCGCTGGAAATGGATAAGCTTAAAATTGCGATCACCAAGCTATCGATGCTTTGCGAGCGCCAGCTGAACTATTTGTTGAACAATAAACTGAACCAGAAATTCCCGCCGTTTGTGAACATGGGCATTTTGGGCTTCAATTTCGGTATGCAGGGAATGCAGTTTACGGCTACCTCAACGGTTGCTGAAAACCAGAGCCTTTCGTTCCCGATGTATGTGCACAGTATCCCTAATAATAATGATAACCAGGATATTGTGAGCATGGGCTGCAACGCCGCGCTCATGACCAAACGGGTGATCGACAACTCATTCGAGGTACTGGCTATTCACCTGGTCACTATCCTGCAGGCTATCGATTACCTTGATTGCCATGACAATCTTTCGTCTGTATCCAAAAATCTTTATGATAAAGTACGGCCGATCTTCCCGAAATTTGTTGAAGACAAGGCGCGTTATAAGGAAATGGAGCTGGTGAAAGATTTTCTTGAGAACTCGGACAATTTCGTCATCGCTTCCAAATGAAATGTGCGTTGGTCACCGGCGGATCAAGGGGAATTGGCAGGGCCATTTGCCACAAATTGGCCGGTATGGGCTATTATGTACTGATCAATTATAAAAGCAATAGAGCACAGGCCGAAAAAACGCTCGGGCTGATCGCAGGCACCGGTGAATTATTACAGTTTGATGTAGCCGAAAAAACCGAAATACAGCGTGCCCTGGGCGATTGGATGGAAAACAACCCGGATAAATCGATAGAGGTATTGGTGAACAACGCCGGTATTCGCGACGACAGCCTGATGGCCTGGATGGAGGAAGGACAATGGGACAAGGTGATCAAGACTAATCTCGATAGTTTTTTTTACGTGACTCGGTTGGTTTTAAACGGCATGATCGCTCAGAAATATGGCCGCATTATTAACGTGGTCTCGCTTTCCGGTTTGAAAGGACTTGCGGGGCAAACCAATTATTCAGCGGCTAAGGCTGGTGTAATTGGAGCAACCAAGGCGCTGGCGCAGGAAGTCGCCAGGCAGGGAATTACCGTCAATGCCTTAGCGCCGGGCTTTATCAAAACGGACATGACCGAGGGCCTTGACGAAAAAGAACTGAAAGCATTGATACCTGCCAAACGTTTCGGCATGCCGGAAGAAGTAGCCGCCGCGGCAGCGTTCTTTGCTTCACCTGAAGCATCTTATATCACCGGCCAGGTACTATCGATCAATGGAGGATTGTACACATGACATTGCCCATTGAAGACATCATTCCGCTGATCCCTCAAAAACCGCCATTTGTGATGGTCGGCACATTGGTTAGCACCAATGAAAACACGACCCTGAGCAGCTTCATCATAAGCGACGACAACATTTTCGTAAAAGACAACGTGTTCCAGGAGGCGGGCTTGATGGAAAATATTGCACAGACGGCCGCACTGCGCGCCGGTTATATTGCACAAAAAGAAAATAAGCCGGTTGCTGTTGGGTATATTGGCGCGGTTAGTCATTTCGAGATATTCGACCTGCCGCGAGTGGGTGATGAGATCACGACGATGATAGCCTCGCAAAACCAGATTTTTGATATCACCGTACTTTCGGGAAGGGTTTGGCTTAACGACAAGCTTATCGCGCAGTGTGAAATGAAGGTATTCAGCAGGAGTGAGTGAAATGAATAGGGAGGTATTTGTTGTTGCCGACAACGTTTTCACACCACTGGGTAAAACTACAGCCGAGAATTTTGGCAGCCTGAAGCACGGCCGATCGGCTGTTAAACAACATAATGATCCCGCTATATCGCCGCAGCCATTTTATGCCGCGCTATTTGATAACGGGGAGTTTCCAAAAAGTGGTCACTACACCAAATTCGAACAGCTTCTGATCGGTTCTATAACCGACGCCTTAAAGCAAAGCGGGCTGAATGCATCGGATAAAAAAACTGTCTTTATTCTTTCTTCAACCAAGGGTAATATCAGTCTGCTGGAAAGTGAAAAGGATTCTCCTGAACTGCGCGAACAAGTATCGCTTTCCACTTCTGCGAAACTGATCTGCGAACGTTTCGGCTTTGTTAACCAACCCATCGTCATTTCCAATGCCTGTATATCCGGTGTGGTCGCGGTCATTGCCGGGATGCGCCTGCTGCGAACTGGTCAATATGAAAATGCGGTAATTGCCGGGGCAGATGTTATTTCTGAATTTATCCTGTCGGGTTTTCAATCCTTCCAGGCATTAAGCCCGGGCATCTGCAAGCCGTTCGATAAGGACCGGGACGGATTAAACCTGGGTGAAGGCGCGGGTACGATCATACTCTCGTCCAACTCCAAATATGCAGGCAACATCAAAGTTTTAGGCGGGGGGATCAGTAACGACGCCAACCATATTTCCGGCCCTTCACGCACGGGCGAGGAGCTGAGCTTTGCCATTGATCGGGCTTTAAAAGATGCCAAATTGACTGGCGAAGACATTGGCTTTATTTCAGCTCACGGAACGGCAACACCTTATAATGATGAAATGGAAGCCAATGCGATCTCATTATCCGGCCTAGAATCCGTACCATTGAACAGCCTGAAGGCAAACTATGGTCACACGCTCGGCGCCGCAGGATTGATCGAAAGTATTGTTTCTGTTCAATCCTTGAAAGAAAATCTGATCCTGCCGACAATGGGTTTCGAAGAGCGGGGCGTTACCAAACCTGTTAATGTCGCCCATCAAGTGTCTGCATTATCTAAAAAGCACTTCCTGAAAACCGCATCCGGCTTTGGCGGTTGTAACGCGGCTATCGTTTTTGGCAAATAATCGGTTATTTTTGGGGCATAGGGAGCGAACGACTTGAACTACATTACAGGCAGCTGCGTCATCAGCGAGGGTGTTGTTTTGAAGAATAATAAACGGCTTTTTGAAAATAAGGCTGTTGATGTCTCCGCCTTCCTGCTGTCCGTTTACCAGCATTTTAGCTTAAACTATCCTAAGTTCTACAAGATGGATAACCTGAGCAAACTGGGCTGGCTGGCTTCGGAAGTTTTGCTGGCTGACACATTCAGCAAAGAACAATACCGGCCGGAACAAGTGGGATTGGTTTTAGCCAACAGAAATTCGAGCCTGGATAACGACCTGAAATATTTTGATTCGGTAAAAGACATTCCGAGCCCTTCCTTGTTTGTTTACACGTTGCCGAATATCGTCATCGGGGAGATATGCATCCGTAACGGATTTAAAGGCGAACACGCCTTTTATATCCAGGAAGATTTTGATGCCGGCTTTATTGAAACCCAGGTAAATTATTTACTGGATAATGATATTTTGCAGGCCTATATCTGTGGTTGGGCAGATATTTTGGGTGACGATTACAAGGCTGTTTTATTTTTGGTGGAAAAACAAAAAGATAATAGCACAGTTCCGTTTTCGGCGGAGAATATGAATAGTATTTTCAAAATTTTGTAGAGGCGCAACGTATTGGGTCTCTGCGCACGATTAAGAACATGAATTCACCCGTATATATCGCAGGTGCAGGGGTTATTTCCGGAATCGGTAATAATGTCGCTGAACATCTTGCTGCTTTTGAACGCGAAGAAGCCGGCATGGGCGATATTACACTGTTTAATTCTATCTATCAACATCAATTGCCTGTTGCTGAGGTCAAGTTAACCAACGAACAACTGGTAAAAATGACTAGTCTCCCCGCCCGGAGCAGCCGGACGACTTTACTGAGTTATATCGCCGCGAAAGAAGCGTGGGATGATTCGGGGATTAATGATATTGGGAGATTCCGTACTGGTTTTATTTCTGCGAATACAGTAGGCGGCATGGATAAAAGCGAAGATTTCGCCGTCGAATTTTTTGCAGACAACAATAAGGGTAAGCTTCGCAATATATTCGATCATGAATGCGGCAGTATGACCGAGATTGTGGCCGATAAGTTAGGGATCAAGGATTTCATAACGACGTTGAGCACGGCTTGTTCTTCGTCCGCAAATTCGATCTTTTATGCGGCACGCCTCATTAAAAATGACGTGGTTGACGTCGCCATCGCCGGCGGCGCGGATGCATTAACCAAATTCACGCTCAACGGCTTCAATACGCTGATGATCAGCGATAAAGAGTTGTGCAGGCCATTTGACCAAAAACGCGAAGGTTTGAATTTAGGCGAAGGCGCTGGTTACCTGGTGCTGATTTCGGATAAGGTAATGAAGACGCTGAACAAACAGCCATATTGTGTACTCAGCGGGTATAATAATAGTAACGATGCCTACCATCAAACCGCCTCATCCCCGGATGGGACAGGTTCTTATCTTGCCATGAAAGGCGCATTGAAAAAAGCAGGCCTTCAGCCATCGGATATTGATTATATCAACCTGCATGGCACCGGTACGCCGAATAACGACAGTTCGGAAGGCATCGCTGTAAAACGATTATTCGACCCGCAATATCCGCCGGTAAGTTCGACAAAATCATTCACCGGGCATACGCTGGGCGGCAGCGGCGGGGTGGAGGCCGTTTTCTCCGTGCTGGCTATCAAACATGGGCTCATTTATCCCAACCTGCGCTTTGAAACGCGCATGGAAGAGCTGCCTTTTGAACCGGAGAAACATTTCAAGTCAGGGCAAAAGATCAGGCACGTCATGTCCAATTCGTTTGGCTTCGGGGGTAATTGTACGTCCTTAATCTTCTCGGTGGTATGAAAGCGTATATCCGTTCTGCAGCCTGCATATCGCCGCAAAAGACTTTTAACAGCGAAGGTTTGCTGGATGAGATCGTCGAATACAACGGCACACGTTTAAGTGTCATTGAACCGGATTATAAAGAATACATCGACCCGAAACTTGCGCGTCGAATGAGCAGCATCATAAAACGGGGCATTGCGGCCGCGAAAAAATGCCTCGAAGGTACAGGAGTCGAAATTCCTGACGCGATCATTGCCGGAACTGCTTTAGGTTGCCTCGAGGATACGGTGACTTTTCTCACCCGCATGGTCGAGCTAAATGAGGAAATGCTCCCGCCGACCGCTTTTATCCAGTCCACGCATAATACCGTGGCTGCGCAGATCGCGCTAATGCTGCAATGCCATGGTTATAATAATACCTTTGTGCACAAGGGTATCTCCTTTGAAAGCGCTTTGTTCGACGCTTTAATGCTGCTTAATGAAAAAGAGGCGCATAACATTATCGTAGGCGGGACGGAAGAAATGGTCGACGCCAGCTATAAAGTATTGAGTAGGCTCGGAGTTTACCGCCGGCGGCCGGTTTCGAATCTTGACCTGCTGAAATTCGAAGAGAAAGGCAGCATGGGCAGCGAAGGCTCGGTATTTTTTCTGCTTACGGATAAGGCGTCAAATGATAATCTCGCTGAGTTAACGTCTGTAAAAACCTGGTATCAACCGGAAAATATCGAACAAAAAATTATTGATCTCCTGGATGAAAACGAATTAAAGCCATCAGACATCGACCTGGTGATCACCGGCCGCAATGGCGATATTAAAAATGACGCGGTTTATAAACAACTGTCTTCGAGCTTATTCAGGGAAAATGTATTAGCCAATTATAAACATTTATGCGGAGAATATCCTGTTTCCTCATCCTTTGCACTATGGCTGGCGGCGAACATCATCAAAAGGCAGGAGGTACCTGAAATAGTTATCGAACGCAGGCTCAAAAAGGGTAGTCTAAAAAAAGTTTTAATTTATAATCACTACCAAAATAAATATCACGCTTTAATGCTGGTTTCCGCTGTGTAACTTTGTATCATGTCTGCCGACCTCTTTTCACTCAGTTCCATAACCCACGAAAACCACAACATTAAAGCAGTTCTGCTCATTAACGTGGATGATCCCATATTGAAAGGCCATTTTCCGGGACACCCGGTTGTTCCGGGAGCATCCATGCTGCAGGTGGTAAAGGAAGTGCTGGAAGACTCGCTAAAAACTCCGCTTCAGCTCAAAAAAGCCGGTCAACTAAAATTCATGAACCTGGTCGACCCCACAAAAACTACAGAACTCCAATTGGAGATCGATTACCGTACAAGGGAAGACGGCATTCATGCCAATGCAAGGTTTTTAGATGGTGATATGGTTTGTTTTAAGATGCAAGGGATATTTGTTAAAAGCTAACTATTTAGTGCGATTTTTCTCGATATACTCCGCCATCGTATTCACGTCCACCAGCACTTTGCGCCCCAGCTTGGGGTCTTTGATATCGATGCCGTATTCGCGCTTGAGCAATACTATCAGTTCGAGCGAGTCGATAGAATCAAGGCCCAGCCCATCGCCGAATAGAGGTTCATCGTCCTTGATATCGGCAGGCGTCAGGTCGGTAAGGTTTAAGAATAATATGATCTGGCTTTTCAGCTTCTCCTTCAGTTCGGTGTTATCCATCACACAATTATATTAAATTTTTTCGTTTCAGGCCCCAGATGGCGATCAGTTGGAATACAATAGTTATACCTATCAATGGAATAATATAACTTACGACATCAGCGAGTTTCCCGTTTTCCAGGAACAATCCGTAGTACGATTGCAGGCACCAGTGCATCGGCGAAAAATCTGCCAAAGTTTTTAAAGCCGAGTCCATGTTGAATGTAGGCACCATTAACCCACCGATGGCCGACAGGATCACGATCGCAATTGCACCAAAGGCATTATTCTGCTGGTGCGTTTCGGCAAAAACACCCACGCACATCGCAAAACTCACGGCGCACCAGCCGCTGAGCACGGTCACCGCCAATAAACCAAAAATATCGGATGGCAAATTAAGCCCGGGCAAATGGATAAGCGGGAACAACCATATCCCCAGCGAAAATATCACGATGGCCTGTACAATAGTAACGATCACATAGGCGATCTGTTTGGAGAACATACCCACCAGGTAGCTCGTCGGCAATGTCCTAAGGCGGATATAGCTGCCACTCGTTTTTTCTCTCACGATGCTTCCGCCGAGCGAGACCACCACAAAGAACATCGCAAAAATGGACCATGAAGGCACATTATGCTGTGCCGCATTAGGGGGTTTAAGCGAGCCATTGGAGGAAACCGGCAAATCATGGATGAGGGCTTTATTGTTCAGCATTTCACCCTCTAATTTTTCGGGAAGCGGCTTATCGTTGATGTCAAGATACAGTGTGCGCAAAGTCTGGCGGCTTTCCACCATCTGCAGGGCGCTTTGCAAGGCGCCTTTGACCGATAACCGCAATGGTTCCTGCAAAACCGGGTTGTAATATAGAGTCAGGGGAGAAACATCGCCCAAATCTTTTTGGGTTGAATCGGCCTGCAAACCAAAGCTGGTCAAAGCCTTGCTCGCAGTGATCTTCGACTTAGCCATTACTTTGCGCGTAAAATCGGCCGGAATGATGATGCTAAGGAGGGCATCGTTTTTCTTCATTGAATCCGATAATACTTTCTCATCCTGGTTTCCGGGCAACGGCGACAGGCTGAACATGCCGACCTTGCTGATCGCTTCAACCAATTGTTTACCAGATGCGCCGGTATCCCTGTTGCAGATCAATACCGGGAGCTTGTTCTTATTGATGAGCCTGAAGGTACTGTCTTGGATATCCGTGATCACGATTACTAATATCATCGGCATCACGAACATCAGCGCCAGGCCAACCCGATCACGCCAGAGTACGCGCGAGTCTTTAACGATAGCCGACCATAACTTAAACATTGTTACGGAACTCCTTTCCTGTCAGGTCTAGGAACAGATGCTCCAGATCGTCCTGTTTATGTTCTTCTAAAAGCGTCTCGATGAGACCCTGTGCGATGATCTGGCCATCGTCTATCAACGCGGCAACGTGACATAGATCCTCAGCTTCGCTCAGCTGGTGAGACGTATAGATCAGCGTAGTGCCCTTCCTGTTTAATTGCAGCAAATAATCGACAATGGCGTGGCGGGTTTGCACATCCACCCCTACGGTAGGCTCATCCAGTATTAATATGGCCGGGTCATGTATCACACCAATAGCCAGGTTCACCCGGCGCATCATACCGCCTGAAAATTTACCGACATGTTTATCGCGCACATTTTCAAGGCCGAGAATATGGAGTAACTCGTCTGTTTTGTGCTTGATCTGCTGTTTCGACAAACCAGCCCACGCTCCGAAAAATTGCATGTTCTCTACCGGGCTCAGTTCCTCGTAAAAAGAAAAATCCTGCGGTACAAAACCCAAGAGCTTGTTTACCGCCCGATGATCCTTATGTACATCCAGTCCTAGCAATTGCACGCGTCCTTCAGCCGGCGACAGCAAGCCGGTAGCTAAATTTAATAATGTGGTTTTACCCGCACCATTTGGCCCGAACAGGCCAAAGCGCTCTCCTTTTTTGATCTGCAGGTTCAGTCCGGAAAAAACAACACCGTCAGTATCCCGGTATTGAAAACCAAGATTGCTAATATTGACCGCCAGCGGGGCATTTACTTCCATTTGATATTTTTTAAGACTTTAAAGGCTTTTTTTTCAAACTCAGCAATCTCGATCAAATAATCGCCCATCCGGTCGAAATCATCCTGGCTGCCCAAACGCCCCTTATATATCCCTGAGGCTTGTACGGCCGCATCCCGCCAAAGGTCACCTGCCTGGGTGAATATTTTTGAAACTTCTGATAATTCGTCATGCTGTACATAAGCATATGCCTCCTGCAAAAACGCAGCATAAATATAACGGAATCCGCCACCGCCTGTGCCGATCTCTTCCTGCATACGCACCAGTTGTGCAAGGCATGAGCCTGCTTTTTGCAAGCCCAGTTTGTCGCGCCACCTTTTGATCTTTTTACCGGTATATGCAATGCCTTTCACGCCGGCAAAGTTTCCCGGGATGCGCAGCATCTGGTTTACATTGTTTTTGATGCCGCTGATGATCGCTTTGCGCATCAGCTCATCGGTGATCTCAACCGAGCTTTCGGGGTAGTATATCTGCCCTTTTGGAGCCAATGCACCTTTAGCAAAACGGACGCGCTCCAATTCATAACTGGTAAGCGTAGTAGTCGTTTCCATTACCGGGTCGCTAATAAGGTAATTGTCGCCTTCCTTACCGAAAACGATCAGGTTATGCGCATTGAAATGAAAACGGTATTCGCCAGGGAAATAAGAAAGATAGTAAACTCCCACCTGGCAGCCTGCGGGCTTGCCTTCATCCAGGCATTTCTGTAAAAATGCTTCAGCCTTCGCCTTTGAATTGAACTTCTTACGAACAACCGGGATGCCCAAAGCGTTGCAGGTACGTTTGAATATCAATCCCGGAAAAGTACGGAAAGCTATCGCCGGGCCATTATTGATCTTAATAAGCGGGATATAACAAAAAAACAAACCTGCACCAATGCCGAATGCAAGCGGCTCCGTGATCCTGCCCCCTGAAATTTTGCTTAATAAGCTGCTGGTAACTCCTGATTCGCAATGTGCCGACTGGCGATGTTCAAAATCAAGTTTCATTAACGGTCATTGTTTTTAGCTCCTCAACCGTTACATTGAACGTTTCGGCATATTTCTGCAGCTTTCTATCTGATAAACTCTTAAATACTTCAGGCCTTAGGTGCCTTTTGATCTGCCATTTCCAGTAGCCGGTATAATCGGACAAAATACCCATATCCATCAACCGCAATTCCATGAAAAACAGCAGCGGACTTGCTTCACCGTTCAGCACCCTTTGCCTTGCTCCGGCAATGCGCTGCTCTACATCCTTCCAGGCTACATCCAGCGCTTCACTTTTTATCTGCCAGCCTGAACTTAATTGGGTGGTATATTTTCCCGAACTGTCGGTGGCGTAACAAACTTCTTTCGTGACCTTCCCGAGAGCTCCTTCATCCTGCGGCACATTTTCCTTCTTCATAGAATACGATTTAATGATTACGAGATTGGCTGAATCTAACGTTTTTATACCACTGTGAGCATTGCGTACATATAGGAGAAACGCGCGCTTTCCGGTACCAAAAGCAACAACCTCTCACCTTTCTTCAGACGGCCGCTGTGGAACAACTCATCGATCATAAAATAAACCGAAGCAGCGCCAACATTACCTACCGTATACAGATTGATGAACCACTTCTCATACGGGATACCGCCGCCATAATACTCAACCAGGTCGTATATCTTGGTTTTGAAGAAATCGCTGGAAATATGCGGCAGAAAGTAGTCAACGTCCGCTGCTGTAAGGCCACGCCGATCCATAATTTCCTTGATCTTCTTGCCACCCAGATGAACAATATTATCGCTCAGTAAAGTAATGTCTTGCTTAATGCTGAAGATCGATTTATTCATGATCTCTTCCGGCGTGTAATCCATAAAGCCTTTCAGCGATCCGTCCTCCATCTTTTCGCCGCCCATGTACATACAGGTATCCATCTCGCTGGCGTAAGAAACGCCTTCTATCCAGTCGATACGGAGGCTTAATCCTTCAGCGTTAGGCTTGTCCGACATCAAAAATGCAGAAGCGCCGTCCGAAAGCATCCAGCGCAAAAAATCTTTCTGGAAGGCGATGAAAGGATTTTCTTCCATTTCCTTCAGCTTCTGCGCTTCTTCTTCAAACACATCGGAAACTAAAAGACCTGAAAATCTTTCCGATCCGGCTGCTACGGCCTTGTGCACTTCGCCTGATTTAATGGCCAGGTAAGCATACTTAACGGCATGCATACCCGCGCAGCAAACACCCGAAGGCGATACTACTTCGATAGCTTCCATTTCAGGCAGCCAGCCATGGGCCATTACTGCGTGACTCGGCATCATCTGGTCGGGTGATGAGGTGCCACATGATAACAATTCGATCTCTTTGATCTTGTCCGGATCGTTTTTAAACAATTCCCTTACTGCCAATGCCGTCATCTGGGCATTGGTATGGGTTGATTTGCCTTTCTTATCCAACGCATAGTAACGGTTAATAATACCATTATTGCGTAATACTATCTTTTTCGATTTGGAAGGGCGGCCATCGATATAGCCGAGGTATTCTTCCATTTCGTCATTCGAAACGGGGTTATTCGGAAAAAATTTAGAAGTATGATTGATATAAACCTGTTTATCAGACATTTTATGATATTAGTTGTAAATAGCTTTGTTTTTTAGCGTCAATTCTTTTGGTTGAAAATGGTTTCACAAAAATCGCATCTAAAGTAAGAAGAATGGGTGCACCTAAAAAGAGCGCGACATAAAGATAATATTTAAATGCGGTTAGCCATGGCTTACGGTTCTTTTTGCTCACAATAAACTTCGCCCATTTGACGTAAGTGGCGATAGCTGTAATTTCAAGCAATAAAAGCGGATATTTTATGGTCACGGCCTTTTGTCCCAGCAGTTCATCGTGCAATCCTTCCCAGTCGTTGGCTTCCAAATGCTTAGAAACGATTTGACCGTAGATTTTAGTATTGGCAATGTCTTCGTCCGATACTCCGGGCTTTGGAAAAATGTTCAGGTAACGATCTTTCTTCCCTCCAAGCATCCAGTGAAAAATGGTGAAAAAGCTGATCGCATTGGGATGTTTATCCACCAGCGCAATATTGCCGACCAAATTCGCACCGGCTTCATTTAGTTTGAATCGGACGCGCGACCAGGCATTTAACCACATATTACGCGCCTCGCTGATAGTTACTACCGGCGTATCTTTTAGCACAGCTTGGAGAGCTGGTTCATTCAAAATAGAATTCGTGGGTATGCTCGGCCACAGGAACCAGGGCTGGTAACCCAGGATCACCAGGTCATATTCCTCAGCTTTTAAATGGATAGGCTCCAGCTGCGAAGGTACTTCGAGTACGCAATTAGGCATAACAGAATAGAAGCGGCTGCCTGTCCACGGAAATGCGTAGTCAGAAACTAATCTAACTTGTACCTTTTCGACAGTCGTTCCGGTTATTTCCAATGGGGCCGTGAATGCATTGATAATGTCGCGCATTTGCCCCGTCTGGGTATAGTAAATTGCTAAAACCTTTTTGTTCATTCAGCCGCAAAGTTAAAGGTCTTTTTGGTGCAGCACTTTTGAATTGGAACAGTAATCCAAAATAGCATGCTGAACAGCCGGCGGCTGGTTCTTGAAATTCTTAATGACGAGAGCTTTGTCTTTTTCGATGTCAGCTCTGTATCTGACAATTTTCGGCGCATGTTCCTCTATAGCAAGACGTAGAAAATGAAACTCGGTGTTATTACTATCTGCCATTAGAGCGGTTTCGAGCTTGATACGCCCTTCCTTGAAATACTTCAGTTTTACTTTGGCTTTCTTTTGGAGACCGGCTTTTTTCATTAACAATGCTCCTTCATAACCTTGCCGTTCACTCGCCGGTACGTTGTACAACATTGCCAGCTCCTTATCTACTGCATCCTGGTCACCGGATTTCATTACTGAATAAAAAGTTTCCTTATCGAATCTTTGCTGCAAAGGCGCTGCTTCGGAATAGCCTGCCGCAAACAGCATCCCGCATATAAAAACTATTATACCTTTCATTGTAACTGTACCAAACATAATAAAATAATGCTTGAAATCATGTCGGATGACTTTGGGGATATCCAAAAGTTATGACCTGAAACTAACATACTTTGCTTACTTTCGTGCCTCAATTTTGGTATTATCTATTAATTGTTTAAAATTGATACCCCTGTTAAGACACGCTAAGGCCATAAAAGTTTAAAAAGTTAATGGTGAGCATCAATACGCAATTTCAGGGTCTGTGGGCGATCATTTTGGGCGGATCGAGCGGCTTTGGCTTGGCTACAGTCGAAAAACTGGCGACTCATGGCATGAACATAGCCGTATTCTATAGGGAAACGGCGATCGGCGAAAAACCGCTGCTAAATAAATTTTCAAAATTAGCTGCCGAAAATAACGTTACTATTTTGCCGCACAATATAAATGCGTTGACGGCAGAAGCGCGTCGGAAATTTATCAATGAAACACCAATACCGAAACATAGCGTAAAATTGATGCTTCATTCGATTGCAAGGGGCAACCTTAAACCGCTTACCGGAGATAATAGTCTGACCGCCGAGGATATTCAATTTACCTCATACGCCATGTCGAACAGTATGCTCGACTGGGCAAAGGACTTATTGAAGGCCGAACTGTTTCATTCTGACGCACGGGTGATCGGGCTGACGAGCGAAGGCGCGCACAAACATTGGGACGGTTACGCCGCGGTTTCAATAGCCAAATCATCATTAGAGAGCCTCGCGAAATACATGGCGGTGGAGTTTGCGCCTTTTGGGCTAAAAACTAATCTTATACAAGCGGGAATAACTGAAACCGCTTCACTGAAGATGATCCCCGGTAGTGAGAAGCTGATCGGGATCGGCAATTCGAGAAACCCGCTGGGCCGAATTACGCAAACCAATGATGTGGCTAAAGTCGTTTATTTATTATGCACCGACGACGCTTTTTGGATCAACGGGGCGTTAATTCACGTGGATGGCGGCGAACATTGCCGCTAATTGGATGTGCAGATGTGCAAATTAGTAAATGAAAGTTTTAGTCGTTAATATTTTATCAATTTGTTTTAAATCTGCACATCTGCACATTTGCACATTAAATAATATCGAATGATCGACAAGATACTCAGCCACTTACCCTATAAATCTTCCTTCCGCTTCGTAGATCATATATCTGAGCTGAGAGAGGATGGCGTGATTGGGGATTATACTTTACGGCCTGATTCTTTTTTTTATGAGGACCACTTCGCAGGCAACCCTGTGACACCTGGCGTCGTCATCACCGAAATAATGGCGCAGATAGGATTGGTGGTTTTGGGCATATATCTCATTGCGAAAGAAAATAATTTCTGCTTTGAATCTGACGATCCAATGTTCCCGCTGTTTACGTCTACAGAGGTTTCATTTCATAAAATGGTTTTACCCGGCGAAAAAGTGACTGTAGTTTCCGAGAAGCAATATTTTCGCTTCGGCAAACTTAAATGTTATGTCGAAATGCGTGATAGCGCGGGTGATGTTGTAGCCAAGGGCATGTTTTCGGGCATTGTAAAAAAGGTGGATGCAAAAAATGGCTAAGCGTGTAGTGATCACCGGCATGGGGGTGGTATCGCCCAATGGTGTTGGTATAACCGCCTTTCTAAAGGCTATACAAAACGGTGTATCGGGCATCAGATTCGTGCCATTATATGAAGAATTGCATATGAGCTGTCACGTGGCGGGCCAGCCTGAATTTATATGGGATAATTTGAAGGATTATCTTTCCGAGGTATCATTGCACGGCCTAAAGGGTACCAATATTGCTTATGGCATTACCGCCGCCCTTGACGCCTGGTCTGATGCCGGCCTCGATCGCGAGACGATGGAGCCCCGCTGGGAAACCGGATGTGTTTTTGGGAACAGCGCACCGGATTCTGAGGCTACAAAAAATGTGATCGCTAAAGTGGATGCCAGGGAGGCGAAAAAGCTCGGCTCGCGTGTCGTCGAGCAAACCATGAACAGTGGCGTAACGTCATATGTATCCGGCAGACTTGGCCTGGGGAATAAGGTGGTGACCAATTCATCGGCTTGCGCCACGGGCACCCAGGCTATACTGATGGGCTATGAATACATTAAATATGGTTTTGCCGATCGAATGCTGGTGGGCAGCAGTGAGTATATTGATACCTATATCTTTGGAACATTTGACGCTATGCGCGTGTTGTCGCGCAAGTTCAACGATCAGCCTGAACGGGCCTCCCGGCCAATGAGCGCCACTGCGGGCGGTTTTGTGCCCGGATCGGGCGCAGCGGCTTTGATTTTGGAGGACCTCGACGTGGCGCTTGCAAGAGGTGCAAGGATTTATGCGGAAGTTTTAGGGGGATCTAACAACTCGGGAGGGCAGCGCGGCGGCGGAACGATGACAGCCCCAAATTCGGCGGGTGTGGCACGCTGCATCGACGATGCACTCAAAAATTCAAACGTTAATCCAGATCAGATCGATCTGATCAGCGGTCATCTTACCGCCACCATGGCCGACAAGCTCGAAATACAGAACTGGAGCCAGGTGCTGGGCCGTAGCGGCAAAAATTTTCCGCATATTAATTCGCTGAAATCCATGATAGGTCATTGCCTCAGCGCGGCGGGCTCCATCGAATCTGTGGCATGCATATTGCAACTTATTCATGGATTTGTACATCCAAATATTAATTTAGAGGACCCAAATCCTGAAATATTAAATATTATTGATAAAGACTGTTTACCCATGAAAATGATAGAAAAAGAAATTAACGTTGTGGCGAAGGCCAATTTTGGCTTCGGCGACGTGAATTCTTGCTTAATATTTTCTAAATTCAATAAATAAATGACGAGACAAGAGATCCTGAATGAGCTGAAAGGCGTTGTTGCACCATACACGACAAACAAAGAGGCGCTGAACAACCTGAGTGACCAGACCGACCTAATTGCCGATCTGAAGATCAATTCGGCTAATTTGGTTGACATTATCATCGACGCTGAGGCCAGGTACAATATTGAGATCGATTATGATTCGGCGGACAAGATGCTGAACGTGGGTAGTTGCATCGATGTGATTTCGGAAAAGCTTAATCAGAAATAATGAACAGCGCGGGAAACGATATTGTGGCCTTAACCGCTATCGATGTCGACCGCACCCGGCGACCTAAGTTTTATTCACGCATTATTTCTCCTGCTGAACAGGAATTCTATTCTGCGCAGTTAAGCAAGTTGATCCCCTTTGAGCATTTTGTATGGCTGGCATGGTCCGTTAAAGAATCGGCTTATAAGTTCCTGAAAAGATTCGATCCGGAATTGATTTTTTCGCCGACGAAAATGGCTATGGATGGCCTCAATTTTTCAGGAGAATGTTTTGAAGGAACTGTCAGGTCCGGCGATCACGTACTTTTTTCAAAATCATTCATCCGCCAGGACTATATCTTTTCCATCACAAACGGTGAAGAAGATCTTTCGGATATACATTGCGCGATCAAAAAGATCGGTTCATCTAAACCTGATGATCAATCAAGAGCCGTCAGAGAATTGCTTCTGCGTAAACTCGGCCATATTTTTCCGGAAAGCAATTTGCAGATCATCAAAAATCCACACGGCTGGCCCGTTATTATGCGTGAAGACGAAAAATTACCGATCCCGGTTTCTTTTACCCATCATGGAAATTTCGTCGCTTATACCTTCCAATTAAGTTCCGCATCATGGAAAGCACACGAAGAGATTTTGTAAAAGCCGGTGTTACCGGCTTAGGACTGCTTACCCTTCCAGGTATTTTGCAGGCAAAGCCGGCCAGCAAAGCTGAAAAGAAGAAGATCGTCTGCTTCGGCGGCCACCCTGACGACCCTGAAAGCGGCTGCGGCGGTACATTAGCCAAACTGGTGAATATGGGGCATGAGGCAACCATTATCTATCTAACCACCGGCGAAGCAGGCATCGAAGGCAAGTCACATTCAGAAGCCGCGGCTATTAGGAAACAGGAAGCTATCAACGCCTGCGCCGTGCTGAAAGCAAAACCGGTTTTCGCAGGACAGATCGATGGCGCGACCATTATGGACAACCAGTGGCTGGCCAAAGTGCAGCAAATGATAGCCGATGAAAAGCCCGACCTGGTTTTCACCCATTGGCCCATTGATATGCATAAAGACCATCAGATAGCCAGCCTGCTGGTGATACAAACCTGGGTGCGTTCATCGCATAAATTCCCGCTTTACTTTTTTGAAGTGTGTACCGGCGAACAAACCCAAATATTTAAACCGACCGACTATGTTGATATCAGCGATACACAAGAGCAAAAACGCAAATCGGTTTACTGCCATGTGAGCCAGGACCCGCCGGGAATTTACGGCTGTGGCCATGCCGCGATGGAAGATTTCCGCGGCCGCGAGCTTGGCGTTAAAGCTGCTGAAGCCTTCGTTTATATGAGTGGTAAGGGGATGGGATCGGTGATCGCGAATTTTAGTAGTTGATGTAACTCTCGTCGAAACTACCATCTGCATACAGGTCGACGAGCCCATAACCTGGCGCTGTTTCGTGTTTGTTGCCCTCCCACCAGGCGCCGCTTACCGCCCCGTTGCAGATGTAAGTGAGATTATCGTAAACCAGTTTCTCGCGCAGATGGATGTGCCCGCTCAGGCATAATTTCACGTTCGGATGTTTGTAAAACAGGCTGATGATCTTCGCCACATCGGTATGCATGTCCCCGCCGTACATGGTCCACCGGTTCACTACATCCTGATCTACCAGGTTGGTGGCCGTAAGGATAGGGATGTGCGTCATCACTAAGACAGGCATCTTCGGATCAGTGTTTTTTAATTCATTTTCCAGCCAGGCAAACTGCACATCGCCAAGCTTACCGATATACCAGGTGTTGTCGATATCCAGGTGAACGCTATCCAGCAGGATGAATTTCCAGCCGGCTTTGGTAAAACTGTAATAAGGGGTGTGCAAACCCAACTGGTCCATCGAATATTGCTTGCCGTACAACACTTGCGACTTATCGTCTTCGTTCCACCAAACATCGTGATTGCCGAGACAATAATTCACCGGCAGGCTGCATTCATTGGCCCAAACGGACTTGTATAATTTCCACTGGTTGCTGATAGTGTTGATGTTTTCCTTGTTCATATCGAACACGATATCTCCGCCATTCAATACCAGGTCGACTTTAGGCGATTGTTGCTGCATGTGATACAAGCAGCGGGTATAACGGGCAGGCGCATCAAATTGATCTTTAAGGTGAACATCCGTGAGGTGGGCTATGCGTAAAACAGGTGCTCTATCAGAGCGGGTGACACCCAATGTCAGGGATGGCGCCAGCAACAGGCCACCAATATTCTTTAAGGCTGATCTTCTTTTCATTTCCGGGGCAATAACAAGCCAATGCAAATTTGCAATAAATTCCGGGCCGGCAATTTAAGCCAATATTAAATCAGGAAAATTGTTACTCGATCACTTCGTAAGTAATCACCGGCTTTTCTTTGTTTTTCAGCGTGAACTCGCCGTTTAATTGTGTTTTGAACGACTCTTTAATCGTTTCATTCACTTCTTCGGAGATCAGTATCTGCCCAGCTTTGGCTACCGTCTGGAGACGCTGCGCAACATTCACCGAGTCGCCGATCACCGTATAATCAAGTCGTCTCAACGAGGCTGAGCCGATATTTCCAGAAACCATCTCGCCGGAATTAATGCCTACAGATACCTCGGCTTTAAAGGTCTTTTCACCCGCCGAGACCGGCTCCATCTTTTCCAGTTCGGTGCGGATCGCCAAAGCGCTGTCGATGGCCCGGTCCAAATGAAAATCGCCGCGGTAAACCGCCATTATCGCATCTCCCATGAATTTATCGACATGTCCGCCTTGTGCGATGATCTCTTTGACGATCTTATCGAACAAACCGTTCAGCAAATTCACCACGATATTGGCAGGCACGTGTTCGGTGATCTTAGTAAAGCTGCACACGTCAATAAACATTACCGTAGCATCCATGGTCTCGTTCTTCAGCAGGCTGCTCTCGAACTCCTTATGCGACATGAAATTGAGTACGTTATCGTCCACATACATCTTCAGGATATTATTTTCCTTGATGGCCTGCATGGTTTCGTGTAATTGCTTTACGTAGTTGATGGTTTTTTCCATCGTCAGGTCCAGATCATCGAAATCCACCGGCTTGCACACAAAATCATAGGCGCCGCGATTCATGGCTGTGCGAATATTCTGCATATCGCCATACGCTGATACGACGATTGCTTTTAATATAGGATTGGCTTCAGGTAGCCGGCTCAAAAGGGTCAGCCCGTCCATGATGGGCATATTGATATCCGAAAGGACAATATCCAGGTCGGGATGCTCACTTACTTTTTGCAGGGCATCTTCGCCGTTTTGGGCAAACACAAACTCATATACATTCTCGCGTATCTTTCGCCTGAATTTTTGCTTTACCAACGCCTCCAAATCCGCCTCATCATCTACAACAAGTATTTTGGCCATTTTAGTGATTAAAGGTTCTAAGTTTTTCTTTTAAAAGGTTAAAATCCAACGGTTTCGTCAGAAAATCATTAGCGCCGCGTTCCATAGCCTGGTGGTGATTTTCCTCGTCGCCGTAAGCGGTTATCATCATCACCATCGGCGGCGGCTGATCATACTCGTGCCTGATGCGCGAGAGAAGTTCCAGGCCGCTCATGCCCGGCATGTTGATATCCGAGAGAATGAGTACTATTTCCTGGTGCTTGTCATGCAGATAATGAAGCGCCTCCTCGCCCGAAAGAGCAAAGTCGAACTCGAACTCATGATCGCGGATCTCTTTCCGAAATCTTTGCAGGAAAAGGGGTTGAACGTCTGCTTCGTCGTCAACGACAAGTATTTTCATAATCAGTGCTAAATATACTTTAATTAAACTAAACGGGGATGCTTATTCTGAATTCTGATCCCTCACCTTCTTTACTTTTTACATCAATCTTACCATCATGGCCTTTCACAACGATATCATAACTTAACGACAAACCAAGTCCCGTGCCTTCGCCGGTTGGTTTGGTAGTGAAAAAAGGTTGTAAAATTTTATCCTTTATGTCTTCAGGTATGCCCTGGCCGTTGTCCTTAACAATAATTTCCAAATTGCCATCCTTTCTTTCTGTTGTTAACTCAACGATGGGTTTAAAATCATTCCCGGCCAATTTCTGCTTTTTCTGAACGGCATAAAAAGCGTTATTAAACAGGTTGAGCAGCACACGGCCTATATCCTGCGGCACCATGTCTATCATGGGCAAATCTTTCGCGAAATTGGTTACAAGCTCGGCGTTAAAGGATTTTTCTTTAGCGCGCAGGCCATGATAGGCTAAACGCAAGTATTCATCCGCCAGCTTATTGATGTCTGTCGGTTCCTTAACATCACTGCTCGCGCGACTGTGCTGCAGCATACCCTTCACAATGGCGTCGGCGCGTTTACCATGATGCACTATTTTCTCAAGATTTTGCCTTATGCCGGCAGCTATAGTTATTGCATCCTCGGTGTCGCCTTTTTTTAGGCCATCCTCCATCTCATCAATAAGTTCGGTGTTCACTTCCGAAAAATTATTGATAAAATTAAGCGGGTTTTGTATCTCGTGCGCCACACCGGCGGTCAGTTCACCCAGCGAGGCCATCTTTTCCGACTGGATCAATTGCTTTTGAGTCGATTTCAGTTCAGTAAGTGTATGCTCAACTTTTGCCTTTTGAAAGTCGATCTCTTCCTTTTGTTTATGAAGCAGGTTATAGGCTTTTGTCCTTGCTTTGTTTGCGCGCCAGAAAGTAAATGCCAGCACCAGCAGCACCAGCATCCCCGCTATCAGCAGATACATCCGTACTTTGTCACGTTCCTGCGTTTGTGCGGCCTCGATATCCCGCTGCCTTTGCTTTTCGTCAAAATCCAATGACAACATCTGCTTTACCTTATCCTGGCTGAAAAGGCTGTCTTTTGCGGCCGTAGTTATTTTTAAATACTTGTACGCCTGTGGCAAATTGCCTTCCTCGTCATAATAAGAGTAGAGTACCTTGCCTGCGTTCCAAACATCCTGCAGGTATTTTCCTGCACTTGCCGTTTCAAGTGCTTTCTGTGCGTAAAATTCTGCTGAATCCAGTCGCTTATCTTTATGATACAGGTTGGCCATGCTCAGGTAGGCGATGCTCAGGTTTTCAACATCTTCAATTTTGATCGAAATCGTAACGGCATCCCTGAAATACTTAAGCGCTGCCTCTTTATGGCCCCGGGCAATTTCCACTTCACCCAGATCCCTTTCGATGTTATTCAACAAGTCATCAAAGTGATTTTTCTTTGAATCGGTATAGCATGCCTGCAGGTAATAGTCCGCTGAATCAATTTTGTGGGTGTACAAAAATACCTCGCCAACATTAATCCATAAAACCGACCTCATCTCCCTTTGGTTGATTGCCACGACGTTATGGCTTTTAAGGTACACGTCCCACCTGCGCAATCCGAGTTGCAAATAGGGCAATGCTTTCAGGTAGTCTTGTTTGGCGACATAAGCCGAACCGATATTATTATATTCGGTTACAGTTCCAAACTCATAATCGATACTTTCATCGAGCCTGATAATTTTAAAATATAAAGGGAAACACTTGGCATAATCACCTAAACTGCTGTAAGCGTCGGCCATATAGTTGAGTGCCTGGCTCTGATCTTTTAAAAGCTTAAATTTTACTGCCAGATCATATGCCTGCTGTCCAAAAAAAAGGCTTGAATCGGGCTTTGAAATAAAATAATCCCTGGACAGCTCTTTTAATATATTCAGCCTTATGGTGTCCTGTTCAGTGGCCTTGCTCAAAGAAAACCTCAGCGTGTCTATTCTTTTGCTTTGCGCGCAGACCGTAAAAACAGCAAAAAGTAACAGGATAATAGCCAGGATTTTCTTCATGTGAAAGGAAATAGCTTACTAAAATACTTAAATCCCGCTATATTTTCAAGCCCTGCATTTATACAGGTATCCTGACGATAAATTCGGTGTACTCCCCGGCCGCACTTTTCACATCTATTTTACCGCCATGCCCTTTCACTACGATATCATAACTCAGCGATAAACCCAAACCCGTCCCTTCGCCTGTTGGCTTCGTAGTGAAAAACGGCTGCATGATCTTTTCCTTTATATCATCAGGGATCCCTGTGCCGTTATCCTTCACCACGACCTCAATGTTCCTCCCTTTCAGCGACGTACTCACCTCTACTGTCGGTTTGAAGTTGTCGCCTGCTTCGACTTGTCTTTTTTGCACGGCATAAAAGGCATTGTTGAACAGGTTGAGCAATACGCGCCCGATGTCCTGCGGTACCATTTCGACGGCAGGCATATTTTCAGCGAATTTGGTAACCAGTTCAGCGTTGAAGGATTTATCCTTTGCCCGCAGTCCGTGATAAGCCAGGCGCAGGTATTCGTCAGCCAGCTTATTAATGTCGGTCGGCTCTTTTACATTGCTGCTGGCACGGCTGTGCTGCAGCATACCTTTCACAATGCCGTCCGCGCGCTGGCCGTGGTGACGTATCTTTTCCAGGTTTTGCTTGATGTCGCCGGCTATGGCTTTAGCTTCTTCAACGTCGCCCTTAGACAGCTCCGTCTCCATCTCATCGATGAGCTCGGCGCTCACATCCGAAAAGTTATTGACGAAGTTCAATGGGTTCTGTATCTCATGGGCGATACCCGCCGTCAGTTCGCCCAGCGAAGCCATCTTTTCAGATTGGATCAATTGTGTCTGCGTAGTTTTTAATTCCTTCAGGGTTTCTTCAAGCTCTTCTTTCTGTTTGGTAATTTCGGAGGTACGTTCGGCCACCAGCTTTTCTAGCTCGGTATTTTTCATCGACGCCATCTTCAGCTCCTCTTCCTGCTTGCGCGATGCTGCCCAGCGGGCAAACATCCACACGAAAGCGGCTGCCGTAGCGATATCGAACCAGCCATGTTGATTGTCGTAGAAATCCGCGGCAATCAATGCTACAAGGCCTGTTATAGCCCCAACCGCAGCCAGCGGATAAGTAACAATGAACATCTTGCGCCAAGGCTTGAAATCCTCTTCTCTGTCACCATAAGCTACAATGCCTACCAGGAGCGCCGACCCGATCAAATCACGGGGCCAGTTCTCTAAAGTAATTACAACTACGATGTAAAGCAGAATAACCACCCAACTCGCAACATTGAGCAACGCATGCCACTTGGCATACAACGGCGTGAATTTGAACCGCTTGTTTAAGCGCCTGATGAGAATAAAAGCTGCGAGAAAATAAAATACATCCATATTTGCGCGGCGGATTTCACAGCTAAAGTAATTATTTCGGGTTAAGAAAGCGGTAAGGTCACAGTAAATTCAGTGTATTCGCCTATTTTAGTATCCACGTCTATCTTTCCGCGATGTCCCTTCACCACAATATCGTAGCTCAGCGATAACCCCAATCCAGTTCCCTCGCCCGTGGGCTTTGTTGTAAAAAAGGGCTGCATGATCTTATCCTTAATAGCATCAGGGATACCGTCGCCGTTGTCTTTCACCGAGATCAGGACAAAACCATTTTGCTGACCTGTACCTATTTCAATTTCCGGCTTATAGTTAGCCCCTGCGGTCTTCGCTTTTTGCTGCGTGGCATAAAAGGCATTGTTCAGCGTGTTCAGTATTACGCGGCCAATATCCTGCGGGATGACATTGATCATCGGCAATTTTTCTTCAAAACGAGTTATCAATTCTGCATTGAACGATTTATCCTTTGCCCGTAGGCCGTGATAAGCCAGTCTTAAATATTCTTCGGCAAGCGCATTGATGTTAGTTGGTTCTTTTTGACCGGATGATACCCGGCTGTGCTGCAGCATTCCCTTTACGATGCCGTCAGCACGTTTGCCGTGCATATTGATCTTCTTTTCGTTTTCCTGTATGTCTATAGCTATCGACCTTACTTCTTCCAGGTCGCCGCGGTCAATTTCCTGCTGCATTTCTTCGAGCAGTTCTGTGTTCACATCCGAAAAATTATTGACAAAGTTCAACGGATTCTGTATTTCGTGGGCGATGCCCGCAGTCAGTTCACCCAATGAGGCCATTTTTTCCGACTGGATCAGTTGCGTCTGGGTGGTTTTGAGGTTGGTAAGCGTGCTTCCCAATACCTTATTGGCTTTTTGTTTTTGTTTATTGCTCCTATATAATATGGACGCTATGATAACGAAGATACCGATGCTGGCAAGCATAAAATAAGTTCTGTTCCGGGTTTGCACTTCGATCCTCTCCTTTTCCAACTCCTGCACCCTTAGCTGCTCTTTAAAACCGATGCTTAGATATTGACTGAGCTTTGTTTTTTGGATCGCATTAAGGCTGTCGCTCAACGTTTTGGAACGTTGCAAATATAGAAAGGCGCTGTCTGCGCGGCCTAGTAACTTATAAGCCATGAAAAGAGCCATATAGGCTTCGTTTATTCCAGGCTGATCGTCGTTTATTTTAAAATCGTTCAGCGCTAACCGAGCATAATAAATGCCCGAATCACTTCTTCCTATAGTTCTGTACAGATCAGCCAGCGAGATATACGCATAGGGCAAAAATCGCTGATTACTCTGTTCGTTGTTGGCTTTTATCGATTCGAAGTAATATGCTTTCGCCTTGGTGTAGTCGCCTTTGCGAAAATAAATTTGCCCGATATTATCAAAAAGAGGTCCCAGGTAAAGCTTAAATCCGGAACCATTGCAATCGTCTATTCCCCGGTTTGTAAAATAAAACGCCGAGTCTAACTTATTTTCTTGCAGGTATAGATCGCCCAGGTCCTTGTTATAAAATGACAACTCGATTTTGTCGTCAACGCTTGCTGCTATCTTTATAGCTTCAAAATAACTGGCTGCAGCCCCGGCATTATTTCCGGTTTTCAGGTACAGGTATCCCAGCTTTTCATAAAGCACGGCCAATATATATAAACGGGCTTTATGAGGGTCTCCATCTTTTGCAAATTCCGTTACCCGCCACACATCTTTTTCGCAATCTTCGTTCTCTGCGATCTTTATGCCGGCGGTTGCAAGCTTTAGCGATCCGGGATAATCGCCCATTTGGTAAGTCTCATAACTAAGCTCGCTTAGAGCCTTGGCTTCCCACAGCTTTTGTTTTAATTTGCGGGCCAGCGTTATTTCATTCGTATGATAACCAGCCGAAACAGTATTATTTCTTTCAATAAAATAGATACCCAACTGCTCGTAAATTACCATTCTTAGCGAGTCGTTATTCACATGCGGCAAAACAAGCTGCAAGCTATCTGCCTGTTTCTTACTCGGATAATTAAAGATCATATCCTGCGAAAAGGACAACCCCGGCAACAAGAGCAAGATGATCTTTAATAAGTGCTTCATGTGTTCAACTAATGGGCAATTGAATAATAAATTCAGCCCCTTCTCCCTCTTTGGTGTTTACTTCTATTTTCCCGCCATGCCCCTTCACCACAATATCATGGCTCAATGATAAACCTAACCCGGTTCCCTCGCCGGTGGGCTTAGTGGTGAAGAAAGGCTGCATGATCTTATCCTTGATAGTATCTGGGATACCGTTCCCATTGTCACGAACACGAATTTCGATCTGCCTGTTTTTTGCCGATGTGCTTACCTCAACCATCGGCTTGTAATCGGCACCATCGGCTTTCTGTTTTTGATTCACAGCATAAAACGCATTATTGAACAAATTGAGCAGCGTCCGACCCAAATCTTGCGGTACCACATTGGCTTTGGGCAGCTCGGTGTCGAAATTGGTGATCAATTCTGCATTGAATTCCTTATCCTTTGCCCGCAGGCCATGGTATGAAAGTTTTAGAAACTCATCGGCCAGCGCGTTAATATCGGTAGGCGCCCTTTCACCTGTACCTACGCGGCTATGCTCAAGCATGCCTTTTACAATGTTGTCGGCACGTTTTCCGTGGTGTTTTATTTTACCTTCATTCTCTATCAGGTCGTTTATCAGCTCCTTTTCCAGTTGCTCATCTCTTTCAGCTTTAGGCTTTTCACTTTCGGTTTTCAGTTCCTCAAGCATTTCGCGATTCACGTCAGAAAAGTTATTGACAAAATTCAGCGGATTCTGTATTTCATGGGCGATACCTGCCGTCAACTCACCCAACGATGCCATCTTTTCCGACTGGATCAGTTGGGTTTGGGTAGCTTTGAGATTATCGAGTGTACTTTCCAATACTTCGTTGGCTTTTTGTTTTTGCCGGTTATTACGGTAAAATATTGCTGCCAGCAACATAAATACGCCCATCGCGCCCAATAGCAGGTAAGTGCGTAACCGGGATTGGGCAGTCGCTCTTTCCTTTTCCAACGCCTGCGCGCGGAGCTGCACCTTAAAGGATAATTTCTGAAAATCAGCTAAGCTTTTCACCGTGCTTTCATATTTTTTGTCCCTCGCGGCCAGGGCAAGGCCCTGGTATTTATAGGCGCTGTCAGTCTTTCCCTCAAGCTGGTAGCTTCGATAAAGGCCCTCATATGCCTGGTCCTGGTTGCTACTATTCATAACATGTACAATGTCCAGTCTTTTCCTGGCGTAATACAGGCTTGAATCTTTTTGCTTTTTAGCAAGATAATATCTCGCCAGGGCGGCATAATTAAAATCTGCTAATGCAAAGTTTTTTTGCTGGATACTAAGGTTTAATCCCTTGTGAAAATATTGGACTGCCAGGTCGGCATTGCCTTTGTCCAGGTATATAGCCCCGATTTTTCCATAGTCGCCCCCGAGGTATTTTTTATAACCGGTCCGTTCGAATGTACGGGCAGCATTTTGCAGCAGCAGCAATGCGGAATCAAGGGATCGGTTAGTTTCCTGGTATGCTATGCCAAGGTTCATATTAGCCACGGCCTCAAAACTGTCGTCGCCGGCTTCCCTTGCAAATGCCCTGCTTAATTTTATATGCACTATTTGCTCGTCAGATTCGCCGGTCACATCCGCCAGTATAGAATACAGGAGATGGGTGCCCGCGAGTATGGTCAGACGCGTTTTCTGCGGTGTTGAGAACGGGATCCAGGACATGTTTGGATTCCAAATGGTTTTGTCGTTTGCAGGAACTTCAGCCAATTTCAGTGCCTGCTGAAAACATTCAAGCGATTCGGGATACTTGCCCTTAAATATCAATACATAACCTATACGCGCCAATGTCGCGCCTTCATTAATGGCCCGGTCGTTTTTCTTAGCGATGGCAAGCGCGCGGTTGAGGTAATAAAGCGCCGAGTCGCCGTTAATCTCAACATAATATTCGCCAATCCCGCTCAGTGCGGAATAGCGGGCCGAGTCGGCTTGCGCAATTTTTAAAACTTTTTTTAAGCTGTCAGTAGATTGCTGCTGTGCCATACCGAACAAGGGCATAAGCAGTAACCATACTATTTTGATGCACCTTTTCATTAAATTAGTTTATTGGCAACCGGATAATAAATTCAGATCCTTCGCCTTCCGTACTGTTAGCTAGTATCGTTCCCCCATGTCCCTTCACCACAATATCGTAACTTAAAGATAACCCTAAACCCGTTCCCTCACCTGTTGGTTTGGTAGTAAAGAATGGTTGCATGATCTTGTCCTTAATGCTATCCGGAATACCATTGCCGTTGTCTTTCATTGAAATGATTACAGAGCTATTTTGTTGCGCCGTGCGTATCTCGACCGCCGGTTTATAATCCGGTCCTGCGGTTTTAACTTTTTGCTGTGTGGCATAAAAAGCATTGTTGATCACATTCAGAAAAACTCTGCCGATATCCTGCGGAATGATATTTACTTTAGGAAGTTTCTCATCAAAATGAGTGACCAGTTCGGCATTAAAATCTTTATCCTTCGCCCGCAGTCCGTGATAAGCCAGGCGCAGGTATTCGTCGGTCAGTGCATTGACGTCGGTTGGCTCCGTTTGCCCGGTTGACACCCGGCTGTGCTGCAGCATCCCTTTTACAATGTTATCGGCACGCTGGCCGTGATGTCGGATCTTTTCGAGGTTTTGCTTAATGTCGCCGGCCAGTGCGGTTGCTTCGGTAATATTGCCTTTATGAAGTTCTTCCGTAAGCTCATCCGTCATCTCTGCGCTTACTTCTGAGAAGTTATTCACGAAATTGAGCGGGTTCTGTATCTCATGGGCAATACCAGCGGTCAGTTCGCCCAGCGAAGCCATTTTGGCCGATTGAATCAACTGATTCTGGGCTGACCGGAGTTCGCTAAGTGTACCTTCCAGTACGACATTGGCTTTGTGCTTCTGCCTGTTGTTGCGGTAAAGTATTACGGCTACCATTAGGATTACCCCCAGACCAGCCAACGATGCATAAGTTCTGACCTGGCTTTGATAAAGCGCTTTTTCTTTTTCCAGGTTTTGCAGGCGAAGCTGTTCCTTTAGAGAAAGGCTTTGAAACTGCGCGAGGTTTTCAATTTGAATATTGTTGACCTTGTCCTTCGCAGCAAGGGCTAAACCCGCATATTTATAAGCGCTATCTGTTTGCCCCCGCAACGCGTAACTATCGTAAAGCTTTTGATATGCTGTGCCGGTATTAATCGTCTCACCGGAGGATATGCCCAAAGTACTAAAGCTTTGAAATGCCTTTTTTGCAAAATAAAGACTGGAATCTTTTTGCTTCTCCCGAACATAAAGGTCAGTGAGCCTCAGGTAAAGCCATGTTAAAGTTGTTTGGTTCTTTTGTTCGGCAGACGAGGATACTCCTTCGTAATAATAATGTTTTTCACTAACCACATCATCTTTCTTACGCGCTATATCGCCGAGACTCGTCAAAATAAAACCTAAATATTTTTTGGGGCCGAATCGTAACGTCATTTGTTTGGCCTCATTTAAAAAGATCAATGCAGAATCGATTTTGTTAACTAACAGGTAAGCTCCGCCTAAATTCTGGTCGGCAAGCATAATACGTGGCTTGTTGTTTATCAAAACCGCAATCCTTCTCGCTTCAGCGAAATGAAATATTTCCTGTTGTGGATTATGTGTGGAGCGCATGAGAATGCCATACATATGATGAATTAGTGCTAATACAAAAAGCCTTGTCTGCTCGGGCGAACGCCTTCGACCGGCATCCCACTGGGTATCTGTAAACCAGTCGTTACTTGCATTTTTAGGGTCTTCAGCGATAGCGAATGCCTGGAGTAAATTTTTTAAGGCTTCGGCATACTGTCCTTTGCCCGTTAACAGATAGCCTTTGCTTCCGAGACATCGCGCGGTTACCAAACTTTTTTTGTCGTTTTCCGATAACGACAAGGACTGCTCATTATAGTACAAGGCGCTGTCCTTGTTGATCTCTTCAAAATACAGGTAGGCGTCATGATTGGCCTTGTATCGCAAAGAGTCGTTAGACGCTGTTTTTACTGCATGAACGATTGTGTCGGGCAAGTGCTGCTGCGCACCGGCCAGCACTGGAACCAAAAAAAACAGTAATATTTTCACGCTTTTTTTCATTCAATCCTATTTAATTGGCAATTGAACAGCAAACGCTGACCCCGTACCTTCAGTACTATCAACCTGTATATTTCCGCCATGTCCCTTTACCACAATATCATAGCTTAAAGATAAACCTAACCCTGTCCCCTCGCCTGTAGGCTTGGTGGTGAAGAAAGGCTGCATGATCTTGTCTTTTATCGCATCGGGAATGCCATTGCCGTTATCTTTCACTGAAATGATTACAGAGCTATTTTGCTGCGCTGTACTTATTTCAACCTTCGGCTTATAACTGGTTCCGGCTATTTTAGCCCTTTGCTGTGTAGTATAAAAGGCATTGTTGATCACATTAAGCAAAACGCGGCCAATGTCTCGCGGAATGACATTAATTTTCGGCAGATCCTCATCGAAGTGTTTGATCAATTCGGCATTAAAATCTTTGTCCTTTGCACGCAGGCCATGATAGGCCAGGCGCAGGTATTCCTCAGCCAGCGCGTTAAGGTCGGTTGGTTCTTTCTGACCGGAAGATGCCTGACTGTGCTGCAGCATCCCCTTTACAATGGCATCGGCGCGTTTGCCGTGGTGTCGTATTTTATCCAGATTTTGGCTCAGGTCGTCCGCAATGGCAATCACATCCTCTTTGTTACCTTTTTTTTCCTCTTCTCTTAGCTCGGTCAACAGTTCGATACTTACTTCGGAGAAGTTGTTCACGAAATTCAATGGGTTCTGTATCTCGTGCGCTATGCCTGCAGTTAATTCACCCAATGAAGCCATTTTTTCGGATTGGATCAATTGGCTTTGTGCAGCCTTCAGGTTTTCGAGCGAAGTGTTTAATTCTTTGGTGCGTTCGGTCACCTGCCGTTCCAGTACGATATTCTGATCCGCCAGTATTTGTTGCTTTTGCTTGGATAGTGTTTGCACCTCATCCAGTGAAGCTGCAAGTCGTTTATTAGTGATGGAACTTTGCACGCCGAGGTAAAACGCCATGCCCAATGGGAAGCAAACGATGCCAGCGCCCCATAGCAATTGAGCCAGGATAGTCCCCTGGTCAAGCAGGGAACTACCGCCGATCAGCAGGACAAAAGAAACAATCCCTACCAGCACATAAGCGGCATCCTTTTTCTGATTTTTTATCGCCCAAATACAAACATGAACCCCTTCGAACATGAAAAGCAGCGGTATGAGGCTGGTATTTACAAAGAAAAATGTTGTACCATTAAAATACATCAGCACAACCATGATTGCCGCTATGGCAGAAAGAATAGTGAAAACAATACGCTTTTGATAATTGAATATGGTATAAACCGTAAGCAGCAGGAATATCATACCCAAAACAAAACCAGCACCCTCGGCATATACAGCCCACATTTCTGTGGCCAGGGGGCCAAATCGGTCGACACCATAGATCTCGTTAGGAAGTGTGATATAACAGATCGACAAACAAAACAGGGCATAATAAAGATATATCCTTTTTTTCCGATCGAACAGAAAATAGACTATATAGGTAAAAAAAACGATCGATACCATCCCGCCGAACAAGGAAAATACCAGGATGAAATTTTTTATGTGTGTTTGATAATCGTAAAAGCTGACCACTGCTGAATGATAATTGTTGATATACATTGCAAAAGCAGAAAGCTGTTCGAATAGGGACGACAAATAGGGCAGGCCCCGCTGGTAAGCTATTCTTACAGCGATTATATTGTCTTTCCCGGGAACCAGCTTCATGATAAATGGCTGTTTTGATGGAAGGTATCCTTCAACCTTCGCCGGGTTAGCACTAACAATTCCGTATTTTACCAGGGGCGTACCGTTCAGGTAAATTTCCGAGGCGGTGTATTGCGTAATGCTAACCGCAAGCGTCTTGTTAGCAAGCGAACTATCCACACGGACATGAACGCGTAGCCAGCCTATTCCTGCATTTTTCAGCTCGGCGAAATGAGCGACATCAATGCTTGGATCAACCGCTTTCCATCCTTTATCGTCAGCGTCGGGTTTGCTCCAATCAGCATTGTCGCCCGCGTGAAACACCCAGCCGCTGACCAAGGTATCTCGTTGTGACAGCTTATTTAAATTGAAAACATGAGCTGTTTGCGCGAAAGAGCTTGTAGTTATAATAAATAGCAAAAAGGCATGTAGGTATATCTTCTTCATTTTTTAACTGATCGGCAGGCTTATTGTAAATTCGGTAAATTCATTTTCTTTGGTATCGACATCTATCTTCCCGCCATGCCCTTTCACTACTATATCATAGCTCATGGACAGGCCTAAACCCGTTCCCTCGCCCGTGGGTTTGGTAGTGAAGAACGGCTGCATGATCTTTTCGCGGATATGCTCAGGAATGCCGCCGCCATTATCCCGAATCTTGATCAGCACAAATCCGTTTTGCGCGGAAGTGCTCATTTCGACGGCGGGCTTATAACCTGCCCCGGCTGTTTTGGCTTTTTGCTGCGTTGCGTAAAAGGCATTGTTGATGATGTTGATCAGGACCCGGCCGATGTCCTGCGGCACTATATTCACCGTGGGTAGTTTTTCGTCAAAATCAGTTACCAGCTCGGCATTAAAGTCCTTATCCTTGGCCCGCAAACCATGGTAAGCCAGGCGCAGGTACTCGTCGGCCAGCACGTTAATATCTGTAGGCTCCTTTTGGTTGGATGACGCCCGGCTATGCTGTAGCATGCCTTTCACAATGCCATCGGCGCGTTTGCCATGCATATTCACCTTCTTTTCATTTTCCTGGATATCGATCGCTATCTCCTTTGCCTCTTCTAGATCTCCGCGTTCAATAGCCATCTGCATCTCATCGATAAGTTCCCGGTTTACGTCCGAAAAATTATTCACAAAGTTGAGCGGATTCTGTATCTCATGAGCGATGCCTGCGGTGAGTTCTCCCAGAGAGGCCATCTTTTCCGACTGGATCAGTTGGCGTTGTGTTTGCCGGAGCGAGATCAGGGTCCTTTTATTGACCCTAAGCTGCTTGTAGATAAGCGCCAGCAGAAAGATCACCAACAGGATGACGGCGAACGATACTATCAGCAATGTGTTTCGGCGGCTAAGCTGGTAGTCCTGGACGGCCTTTTCCTGTTTCAATTGGTTGATGTGTTCACGCTGCGCCCGGTCATTCTGATCCATTTCATATTGTGCCACCATGAAGTCTCCCCTACCATGCTCATACGCATCGTTCACAGTGAAATAGTCCTCAAGGTATTTTTCCGAACGTTCAGGCTTGTCCTGTTTTTTATAAAACAAACCGAGTTCCCGCAGATATTTCAACTGCAACGGTATGCCTTTTTCATCAAACGATTTTTTCAGGGCGAGCAACAGCGATTGCTCTGCCGCATCGGTTTTACCCTTTGCCAGGTAATATCGGTAATAGTCATAATCGATCTCGGTATAGCCTACGGAACTTACCGTTTTGAAGCCGGCCGAATCGGTCATCCTGCGTGCCTTTTCCAAGTAAGGTAACGCGTCTTCGGGCTGACCCAAAGCGAGATAGATATTTGCTTTCTGGGTGAAAACAGTGGCAAGCCGCTGGGTTGGTCTTTTTTTTATAAGCTGCAGACACGCATTGATATGACCCAGGGCCTCGTCATATTTTTTTTCACTGTAATCGATCTGGCTCAACATGAAGTAACCGTAATTGATGCCTGATGAGTCATTGAGGCGTTTTGAAAAGGGCAAGGATTTATTGATATAGTAACGGCCCTTGTCATAATTGCCCCACTGATTGTAAGTTGAGCCCACCACGTAGATTATATTGGCAGCAAAGTGCGGCTGAAATCGTTCAAATACCTCAGCGCTTTTCAGATAATTATTGATCGCCTGGTTGTAAGCTCCTTTATACAGGTAGTATCCGGCAATGCCATGATAACATGGACCTGTATTTTCATAGGGCCCGTTAACGAGGTAATACTCCAGCTTTTTTTGATAATACTGCAGCCGTTCATCCTGGTTATTGATAAAATTATAAAGTACGCGCATGTTGAGCAGCAGCGGGTATATTACCTTGTGCTGCTTATCGAATAATACAACAGCCTGTTGAAAAACAGTCAGCGCGTCGCGGTATTGGCGCTTATGCCAAAGCATGTTGCCTTGCTGCATTAAGACATAAGGCACCGTGTCGAATAACTTAAGCCTGCGGTCGAGACCAAGAAACATTTTATAATGATCCGGGTACAGATTGGTTTCATCCGCGCGAATTGGGGTCAGGTCGACCAATTTTTGAAGCGTCAGTAAGCTGTCATGCGGAGTTTTCTGGTGTGAAAGTAGCTTTTGCAGCGAGTCCATCGAGGCCGCAGCAAAGTCGTTTTGTGCGAAAGACTTTCCTGCTACGGCACAAGTGAATACTAAAAGTATAAGTTTCTTCATATCAATCTGTTTATGCAGGCAGGCTTACTGTAAATTCACTGTACTCGTTTTCTTTGGTATCGACGTCGATTTTCCCGTCATGCCATTTCACTACGATATCATAACTTAGTGACAGCCCTAAGCCAGTGCCTTCGCCGGTTGGTTTGGTGGTGAAGAATGGCTGCATGATCTTGTCTTTAATTGAAGCCGGGATACCGTTACCATTATCCTTCACTTTAATGATCACCTGCCCAGCTTCGGCAGAGGTCGCTACAGTAACCTCGGGCTTGTAGGTTCCATTGGCGGTTTTTGCCTTTTGCTGCGTGGCATAGAAAGCATTATTATACAGGTTGATCAGCACCCGGCCTATATCCTGCGGAACCACTTCCGGCTTTGGCAATTTATTGTCAAAATGCGTCACCAGTTCGGCATTGAATTCCTTGTCCTTCGCTCGTAGTCCGTGATAAGCCAGCCGCAAGTATTCGTCGGCGAGTTTGTTAATATCCGTTGGCTCTTTTACTTCACTGCTGACGCGGCTATGCTGCAGCATTCCTTTGACTATGCCGTCAGCACGTTTGCCGTGATGGCGTATTTTTTCAAGGTTCTGTTTGACATCTGTTGCAATTGCTTTAGCTTCCTTAATATCGCCCTTATCCAGTTCTTCCTCCATTTCATCGATCAGTTCGGCGCTCACTTCCGAAAAATTATTCACGAAGTTCAGCGGGTTCTGTATCTCATGTGCTATGCCCGCAGTCAATTCGCCAAGCGATGCCATCTTTTCGCGCTGAACCAATTGGGTTTGGGTGGATTTGAGATTACTGAGCGTTTTTTCTAAGACTTTATTCGCCTTGTGTTTTTGCCGGTTATTGCGGTAGAGAATTAAGGCAACCAGAAGCAGTATCCCAAAGCCAGTGAATAATGCATACAACTTCAGCCTGTTTTGGTAACTGGCCCGGTTTGCTTCAATTTCTTTCTGATGCTTCTCCTCTTGTGCAACCAAAGTCTGTACGGCATTTATATTATTGGCCCCGAAAAGGCTTTCTTTATAAAAGTTCGCGATTTTAAGATACCGCAAGGCTTCTTTCGGGTTCTTTTGTTCATACAATTCCGATAACAGATCAGCGGCCTCCATGCCAGTTAGCTTTTTTCCGATAGCCTCAGATTCGCTCAGCCCTTTACCTGCATAATAGATAGCCGAATCGGGCTGGTTTTCGTTTTTATAGAAAGCGGCAATTTTATTATAGGCGAAAACTGTTGCCCGGCTTTCGTTATTCGCAATAGCTATCCGCAAACATTGCTGATATTGAGTTAATGCGCTTCGTTTATCGCCTTTTTTCAGTGCTACGTCCCCCAATATTTTGTAAATGATTGGCTCCTTTCGTCCAATTATTGCAAAGCTTTTTATAGCTTCCTGTTCGTGGTAATATGCGGAATCCAGCTTATTCATTTCATTATAAGCATTCCCTAAATCATACAAGGAATATGCGGCGCCTTCTTCATTCTTAAACTTTAGGTCTAAGGCTTTTTGCTGTTCGAAGTAATGTATAGCTTTAGGATAATCCTTTAATATAATGTATGTTTCGCCAATTGCATTAAGCGCACCGGTTGACAAGTTTTCTAAATTATTTTCCTTTGCTATTTGTAACGCCTTAAACGCCATCCCTAATGCCTGCGGTAAATCACCCAATTGTTCCATCGTGACTGCCAGAAAGCCGTTCGCTTCTACCTGGCCTTGTAGGTAATTAATTTTTTCTGACGCTCTTAAGGCTTTCAGACCATAGTAAATTGCAGAATCTGTATTTCCCAACCTGTAAAGTAAACATAATTTAATCTGCGCATTAATTTTGCTGGTGTCATCTTTAGCGGTATATAAGTCATGCCGGATACTATTGACGACATCGCGGGTTTGACCAAAAACACTTATGATCAGGAATAAAAAGAAGATGGAAAGCGTTGAATGTTTTATCATTGCCTTATTAAAATTGGAATTAAGATAGTGAATTCCGAACCCTCGCCCTCGATACTATTCACACTCATCGTTCCCCCATGCCCTTTCACCACAATATCATAACTCAGTGATAAACCCAGCCCTGTTCCCTCGCCCGTCGGTTTGGTGGTAAAAAACGGCTGCATGATCTTATCCTTAATTGCAGCCGGAATACCGTTACCGTTATCCTTCACTCTTACGATCACCTGGCCGTCTTCTTTACAGGTCGCTACAGTAACCTCGGGCTTATAGGTTCCATCGGCGGTTTTTGCCTTTTGCTGCGTCGCATAAAAAGCATTGTTATACAGGTTGATCAGCACGCGGCCTATGTCCTGCGGAACCACTTCGGGCTTTGGCAATTTATCGTCAAAACGGGTTACCAGTTCGGCATTGAATTCCTTGTCCTTCGCCCGCAGTCCATGGTAAGCCAGGCGCAGGTATTCGTCGGCGAGTTTGTTAATATCCGTAGGCTCTTTTACATCGCTGCTTGCCCGGCTATGCTGCAGCATGCCCTTCACAATGCCATCGGCGCGGCCGCCATGGTGGCGAATCTTCTCAAGGTTTTGTTTGATGTCTATTGCTATGGCTTTAGCCTCCTCAATCTCACCCTTATCCAATTCTTCATCCATTTCGTCGATCAGCTCGGCGCTTACCTCCGAAAAGTTATTGACGAAGTTTAAGGGGTTTTGTATCTCATGGGCGATGCCGGCGGTCAGTTCACCCAATGAGGCCATTTTTTCGGATTGAATAAGTTTATTCTGCGTTGCTTTTAGCTGGGTCAGGGTATTATCTACCTGCTGCTTAGCGGCCTCCAGTTTATTAAAATCCTCATAACGGGCATAAGCGGTGGAGAAAGCATCCGCTACCGACTGAATAAGGTCTATTTTTTCCCCGGCTAAGGGTGCTGTATTACCTACGTACAGCATACCCTGCAAAAAAGGAAGAAAATTAAGATGAACGCCGTCATGCGGCAGCATTTTCATATAGTTCTCTTTTGAAGCAATGGCCCCTTGTTTGAACAAAGCATCGGCAAACAGCAAAAAATCACTTTCTTTCCAATGGTCTATGTAAACGTCTTTCTTTCGCCAGCCGTTCACAATACGCATAAAATTCCCTGGCGTATTATAAGGCACGTGGAATGCGCCTATAGCCTTGCCGTCAGGCGTGGAAAGGAAGGTGTGAATAAGCTTTTGCTCCTCATCCATAATGAATACCCCGCAGCGGATGAACGGAATGCCGAGGACAGTCAACTCTTCCCAGATCAGGGGAGTGATACGCTCCAGGTCGCTCCGCTTACGCATGGAAGCAATCTCGGCGCGCACACGGTCGAGCGAGGCTTGCTTGATAGCCTCCTTAGTATTGATCTCTGCCTTTTCCAGTTCGATATAACGCGTATAGGTAAGCCCGATAACCGAAGTAAAGCGCTTAAGGGTTTTAATAGTTGCTTCGCTTTCCTGTTTTCCTGACCACGCGTAAAGGCTGCCATTTGCAAACCGGAGAAAATATCCATATTGCTTTTCGCCGCTTTCCCATTCTGGTATTGCTATATTACTATCACGGAGCTTTTCATAGTAGGTTTTTAACGATTCGCCTTCAAGAACAGGGAAATAATCTTCGTTTTGCCGCCAGTGGCCATAAATACCTGCCAACACAGGGTGGATATTCATGTCTATGTTCCCAAGTACCTCAAGATTTCCCCCTTCGGCCGAATTGGTTGCGGCATGTATCGTGCTGATATGTGTTTCTTCCTGCATGAGGCCCAAACCACAGCGAACCAGGTCTACGCCCAGCTTTCTCAGCTCAACGAATACGGTATTGGCTGTAGCGTTCAGGTCGTTGCTGCTGCGCATAGCCATGGCTTTGCTGCGCACGCGCTCCAAAGCAGCTTCAATTTGTGCCTCGCGCGCCTGATTTTCAGCTTTTTGCAGGTCGAGATAACGCCGATAGGTTTGGCCGAAAACGCCTGCGAACCGTTTGAAGATTGCGGCAATCTCAGTGTTCAAAGGCTGAAAAGTAAATGCAAATACCATCCCTTCAGGGAAAAAGAAGTCATTGTGATATTGCTTTGTCCCCCATGCCCCTACATCGTATTTAATAGGATAACCGGAAGAGTTATTGATCGCCTTGATATAACTGGTCAGGTCATCTCCTTCCAATATGTATTCAAAATTTGCTTGCTTGCTCTTCCAGGCATCGAATAATAACGCCAGCATGGGATGAATGGATGTATCAATATGACCGATGATCACTTCTTCTTTTTCATCCTTGCTGAGCTTAGCGGTCCATAATTCTATCAACCCTTTATTATCTGGTATGGCTATACCGCACCTGGCTATTTTATCGACGCCCAGCTTGACCAGTTCATTGAACATCAGTGTTACCGTTTCTCCAACATCAGCGCTGTTATGCATAGCCATAGTCTTGCTGCGCACACGTTCTAGGGCCGCTTCTATCTGTGCTTCGCGAACCTGTGCTTCGGCTTTTTGCAGGTCGAGATAGCGCCGGTAAGTTTGGCCAAAAACGCCTGCGAACCTTTTAAACACCGAAGAAATTTCGTCACTTAACGGCTCGGAAGTAAAGACATACAAGACACCTTCGGCGAAAAAGAAATCACTATTATATTGCGGAGACGGCAAAATGCTGACGTCGTATTTAATAGGGTAGTCGGACTGGTTATTGATCGACTCGTAATACTTTATCCTGTCCTCATCTGCTAACACATATGAAAAGCTTTGTTCATGTTTATGCCAGGCATCGTATAAACCTTTAAGCAGTGGGTGAATGTTGGTGTCGAAGTGCCCTATGATCAATTCCGGCTTTTCATTTTCGCCGGCTTTAGCAGTCCACACTTCAATTTGCGAGTTGCTGCGGGTTAAAACACCTATACCGCAGCGCACTGTCTTTTCAACACCGAGCTTGACTAACTCATCAAACATTACAGCCGCAGTATCGGCAACATCACCGCTGTTATGCATAGCCATAGTTTTGGAGCGCACACGTTCCAGGGCTGCTTCTATCTGTGCTTCGCGAACTTGTGCTTCGGCTTTCGTCAGATCAAGGTAACGGCGGTAAGTAAGCCCAAAAACCGCTGCAAATTTTTCTATAACCTGGCCGGTTTCAAGCGAAAACGGCTCATGAGTGAAAGTAAACAGGCAACCTTCCTTAAATAAATAGCAGTTGCAGTACTGTGTTTCATTTTCTATGCCGGCCACCTGGTTGTACATGGCCTTATTATCCTGCGCCTGGTAGCCGGCTGCATTCCTGATGATGTGGTAGTAGTCAGCTAATTCCTTACCCTTCAATTCATAAACAAAAGAAGACTCCTGTTCCTTCCAGGCGTTCAATAAATACACCCATAACGGATGGCTTGTCATGTCCAGTTTGCCGATGCCGCGGCTTATTTTCCCTTCCTCCTGCGAAGCCGACCAAACTTCAATCTCTTTGGATGCCCCGTCTACAATGCAAACTCCACACCTGATCGTATTGATTCCCAGCTTATACAACTCAGTAAACACCAGGGCGGTCGCATCGCTCACACCGGCGCTGCCGTGCATGGCCATTGCAGCCGCCCGTACCCGTTCGAGCCCTAATTGAATTCGGCCGTCCCGTGCCTGCGCCTCGGCTTGCTTCAGGTCGTTAAAGCGGGTGTAGCTCATATCGAACACTTTGGCAAAGCGAAGCAAGATGTCGGTATGTTCATCAGATAATGGCTTCATGCTTACCAGCCTGAGGCAGCCGAAGTTATTGAAGGATGCTGTCCAAAACACTTTTTCGGGCACTTTCATGCCCTCTATTACTGCCTGCGGCAGACGGGATAGTTCGGTATCGGCAAATAAATACTCGTCCCAATCTCTTTTTACTTTTCCCTTTAATTCATAATGCCACACCAAAGCCCGCTCACGCCATGCACCCAGGTAAGCCTGGTACGGGGTGTTATTGTTATTTGGAACAAAAAAGTTCACGGGCTCTGCGGTAGCCTCAGAATTGACCATCCACCAGCGCGAATCCAATGTCTCCGGATCGAATATCATGATCATACAGCGTGTAAGCACAAAGTCGAGTTTGGTCAGTTCTTCAAACACAGTACCCACCAGGGCATTTAATTCCTCTGAGGTTTGCATGGCCATTGCGCGGGCACGAACCCGTTCAAGGCCAAGTTGTATTTGACCTTCGCGGGCCTGCGCTTCGGCCTGTTTCAAGTCATTGAAACGGGTATAGCTCATATCGAACACGTTGGCGAAGCGCAGCAATATATCGGTATGTTCGTCAGATAATGGCTTCATGCTTACCAGCGTAAGACACCCGAAGTTGTTAAAAGAAGACGTCAGCAATACCCCTTCGGGCGCCTTCATGCCTTCGATAACCACTCCCGGCAAGCCGGATAATTCAGTATCAACAAACAAAAAATCGTCCCAATCCCTTTTAACTTTTCCTTTTAATACATATTGCCATTGCAAAATTCGCTCATGCCATGCTTTAAGATAGGCCAGGTAGGCAGGATTATTATGGTTTTGCACAAGGTAATTCGCCGGCTTTTCAGGAACTTCAGAATTCGCCATCCACCAGCGCGACGCCAGTGTTTCCGGGTCAAATATCATGATGAGGCAACGGGCAAGAACAAAGTCGAGTTTGGTCAGCTCTTCAAACACAGTTCCCACCAGCGCATTTAACTCGTCCGAGTTCTGCATTGACATGGCTTTTGCACGCACCCGCTCGAGGCCTAATTGTATTTGTCCTTCCCTCGCCTGGGCCTCGGCTCTTTCCAGATCAAGGAAACGGGTATAAGTCTGGTCAAAAACAGCGGCAAAACGCTGCAAAATATTTAGTGTTTCCCGTGGCAGGATATCAGGAATTACGGTTACCAGCCAGCCCTTTGAAAAATGAGTGCCATACAATACTCGCTGACCCTGTACCAACTCCATCCTCAGTGGCATATCTAACACGTTGGCTACATAATTGATATGTTCTGCAAGGTCTTTACCCTTTAAGATCACTTCAGCCTCCGGGGCATTGTCTTCCAATGCCTTAAACAACTGCCTGAACGCATGAGTCGCATCCATGTCGGCTTCGAACCGGGTGGTCATCTCAGTACCTCCCTGCTCGGTACCCCAAAGATCTATTTTTCGAGTCCCTTCGATCGGAATGCCCACAAAAACTCTTTCGGGTATAATACCCAGGTTGTGCAGCTGCTGGAAAAGCACACCGGCCGTTTCCGCCAATTCATCGCTTCGCTGCATAGCCATCGTTCGGGCACGAACCCGCTCCAACGCTAATTGGATTTGGCCTTCCCGCGCCTGCTCCTCCGCTTTTTTCAGGTCCAGAAAGCGGGTATAGGTCTGATCAAATACTCCGCCGAAACGCTGAAGGATATTCCGTGTTTCTTCCTGCAACACGTCGGGCGCTATGGTAACAAAAAAGCCCCTGGAGAAATAAGTGCTATGCAATATACGCTGCCCCTGTGCCAATTCCTTCCTGAACGGAATGTGCATGATGTTGGTCACATGGTTGACATGCTCTTCGAGATGTTTACCCTTTAATACAACGGTGGCTTCCGGTTTCCCTTCTTCCCACCCCTTAGTTACCTGCCTGAATGCCCATGTGGCATCCGCGTCGGCTTCAAATCTTCTGCTCATCTGCTTGCCGCCCGGTTCAGTACCCCAGATATCAATTATCCGGCTTTCCTCGCGGGGAATGCTAATAAAAATTCGCTCAGGCGCAATATCCAGGCTGTGCAATTGCTGGAACAGCACCGTAGCTGTCTCTGACAGTTCCTCGCTTTTTTGCATGGCCATCGTACGGGCGCGCACGCGTTCCAATGCTAACTGTATCTGACCTTCTCTGGCTAGTTCTTCGGCTTGTTTCAAATCGCTAAAACGCGTGTAAGTTTGGTCGAATACCTGTCCAAACCGTAGCAGGACATTATTTTCTATTTCGGAATAACGAATACCATTGTAATTCACAATGGTCAACGCTGTATTTTTCATAAATACCGTCGACCTCGCATACCCTGGCCGATCAAATATCACTGTTTTTCGTTCCTCAGCGACCTGGGGTGCATACTTAAAGAAATGTCGGAAAAAGCTATTCTTTTCTTCGAAGGAAAGGATGTCGGTATAAAGGCCGCCTTTGCCTTTTGCCTTGTTAAATGGGTCAAATGCCGGGTGCTTAAAATAAGGAACATTTATCTTCGTCGCATATCGCGCCCCCGCTACAGCTATCCAAAGATTGAAATCACTAGTCTCCTTGTAGTTTAGCGAAAAATTTGCGTTATCAATGTCAAAATTCAACTGCCTTAGCTGGTCGAAAACCAACTGGATAACTTCGTGAAGTTCCTCACTTTTTTGCATGGCGCTTGTGCGGGCGCGAACACGTTCTAAAGCCAGCTGTATTTGTGCCTCCCTTGCCTGCGCTTCGGCCTGTTTCAGATCGAGGAAGCGGGTATAAGTGCCGTCGAAAACTCCCGCAAATCTTTCCAAAAGTCGAATACTTTCTTCGGAACGCTCTTCGGTAGATTGCACATTAATAAGCCCTTTTGAAAAGAAAGCTACGTTAATGATTCGCCGTTTTTCTACCTTATTAACCTTAGCTCCGCCCATGGCCGCCCTGTACTTCATAAATTCGAGCAGGGCCTTCCCGGCAAGGTCTATCACCAGCGAATTCTTCTTTGCCTTCCAGGCCTTATAAATTTTATGGGTAACGTGGGGCTCGTTAATGGAAAATTTAAACACGCGGTTCGTCTGTTCGCCATGCATGGTAACCCAATATTCGATCACGTGCTCCTCTTCATTGATGACACCGATAGTAGCCTGATCGGGATTTTCGCCCAACTCTTTAAATTGCTGGAAGAGAATATAAACCGTTTCGGCTAACTCATCGCTCTTTTGCATGGCCATCGTACGGGCACGTATGCGTTCCAGCGCCAATTGAATTTGCGATTCCCTGACCTGGTCCTCTGCGTTTTGGAGGTCGAGGAAGCGCGTGTAGGTTTGTTCGAATACTTTGGCAAACCGCTTGAAAATGCCATGCGCCCGGGGTGCCGGCTCGTAAGTAACAAAGATCAGGTAGCCATGCTTAAAGAAGGCAACATGCTCGACCTGCGAGGTTGGGAAAGACATCCCATGTGCTTTGAGTGCAAGCAATTTGTCGCCCACCCCGGGTAATGTGCATAGCCATGCATAATGGGCCGCGCAGCGTTCTTCGTCAAATACTTCGACGTGCAGCGTTTCGCCGGCCATTCCGGCATCGTGATATTTGCGGAAAATTCCCTCGTTCGGAATTTGATACCTGGGATAAACCCCACCGACATTAGTGCTCCATTCCGTCAGGCTGTCCTGCTCCTCCTCATTATAAATTCTGAACGCACAGTGCCATGTCGGTACGCCCAGGGATTGGATTTGCTTAAATAACTCCAATGAAATATCCGCCAGTTCATCACTTTGCTGCATGGCCATGGTACGGGCGCGGATGCGCTCCAGGGCCAGTTGAATTTGCGACTCGCGAGCCTGTTCTTCAGCCTTTTTCAGGTCGCTGAAACGAGTGTAAGTTTGCTGGAAAGCATTGCCAAAACGTATGAGGATGTTATTTTCTTCGTCGGAAAAAGGCACTCCTGTGTAGTTTAAAATATAGAGGACAACATCCTTTGTCAATACGTGCGAATCGGCGTATCCCGGTGCATCAAAGATCATTTGCCGCACTTCTTCCGAACCTACCGGGAGGTATTTGAAAACATGCCGATAAAGCTCGTCCTTTTCTTCTTTGGTTAGTTTGACCGAGTAAAAATCAAGACCTCTTTTTTTAGCGTCAACGAATAGGTTAAATATCCGGATGTCCGTGTATGGCATGTAAAAAAAGAAGGCATGTTCCAGACCTGCTGCGGTTGCCCAGATATTCTGGTCATCGGTCTCTTTATAATCTATAATAAAGCCCGCCGAACTGGCGCTCACACCCAGGTGAATAAACTGAT
This sequence comes from Mucilaginibacter sp., assembly GCA_035551775.1. Lineage (GTDB taxonomy): Bacteria > Bacteroidota > Bacteroidia > Sphingobacteriales > Sphingobacteriaceae > Mucilaginibacter. The sequence goes on from DASZMQ010000002.1 coordinate 101,437, forward strand.
TAAATATTGTTTGGATCACATGGCTCAGCTCATCGGTGGTTTGCATAGCCATGGTGCGGGCGCGTATCCTTTCCAACGCTAATTGTATTTGCGATTCGCGCGCCTGCTCTTCCGCTTGTTTGATATCCAAAAACCTTCGGTAGGTTAATTCGAATACTTTGGTGAAGCGAAGCACCATTTCTTCCTGTTCGGCGGTTAAATGCTTGCCCCCAATGATAAATATATACCCCTGCGCAAAATTGAAAGTATAGATAACTGCCTTCTTCGGTGAGGCGGCCAAAAATGCCTCGACTGAAAAAGTCATATTGATGTTACCGCCGGCCAGAAATGTTTGAAGCTTCTCAGCAATATAGGTTTGATGCTTTAGCGTTGCTTCCTCATCTAACGCGATCATGTTAACCGTTTCCTTCTTTTTCCAGCTCGACAGAATTGAGCGCATTACATCGGTTTCATCATGAGGTAAATCAAAAAATTTCGGGTTTATCTTGCCATCTACCGGGTTAATACTGTAATAAAAAGCATTTTTTTCAGCATCGTCCATTAAGGAGTAAGTGACTGCCATGCTTTCAATTCCGAGGTTAGTCAATTCTCTGTATAGAAGTTCCGCAGCATCCAGCAATTCGTCCGTTTTGTGCATGGCCATCGCGCGGCTCCGTACGCGTTCCAATGATGCTTCTATCTGCGCTTCTCTGGCCTGGCCCTCGGCTTTTTGCAGGTCGAGGAAACGGGTGTACGTTTGCTGGAACACCTTGCCGAAACGCATTAGTGTGGCATTCTCTTCATCGGTATAAGGAGTACCCGCATAACTTTCGATGTAGAGGGCAACATCATCCAGCAATACTGTTGAAATTGCAAGGGCAGGCTTGCTGAAAATAAGTGCCATTTCTTGCTCCGGAATTCCGGGAGCATGGTTAAAAAGGTCACGGTAAAATTTGTTTTTCTTTTCAAAATCCAGGTTGGTAGCAAAAAAATCAATTCCTTTTTCTTTTGCCTCATCAAAACGATTGTTCCATTCGCAATCATAATTAGCGACTGTTAATTTAGCCGGTGACCCGAGCTGATCGGCTACCCAGAAATGCCAATCATCCCCCGCCTTATAATCTACAACAAACCCGGTATGGTCGATGTTGATATTTAAGTGAACAAACTGTTCGTATATGATCTGGATCACCTCTTTAAGTTCATCGCTTTTCTGCATACCCATCGAGCGGCTGCGAACGCGTTCCAACGCGGTTTCGATCTGAGCTTCCCGGGACTGAGCCTCAGCTTGTTTCAGGTCAAGGAAACGTGTATAGGATTGCCTGAAGACCGAGCCAAAACGTTGAAATATTTCATGATACCCGGTCACCGCCCCACGTGTAATAATGAAAAGGCAGCCCTGCGAAAAGAAAAGCACATGATTATTTATTTCCGGGGACACTTCACTCAATACAGTTGACGGTACTTTGGTATATTTTGCCAGGTAGCGCAAATGTTCTTGCAAGGCATTGCCTTCAAGGTGGACCACTTCAAATTCCTTACCCTCTTTCCACCATTTATAAATGGTTCTATAGGCAGGCGCCTCGTCATATGGCACCATGAACGACCGGGCGATAACATCGCCATGCAGGTCAGTTATCCACTGTTCACCAATTGGCTTATTGTTGTCGAAAGTAACGATGCCGCAAGTGCGAATCAGTTCTGTAGGGATGCCAAGGCCAAGCAGTTGTTTAAAAAGAACTGAAACGGTTTCAGCCAGCTCATCACTTTTCTGCATTGCCGAGGTGCGGGCACGAACACGCTCCAGGGCCAACTGAACCTGAGATTCACGTGCCTGTTCTTCGGCTTGCTTAATATCCACATACCGACGGTAAACCAGGTCGAAAACATTGCGGAAACGCTTTAGCACTTCCCGCTTCTCCCCAGTTAGGGAACTGAAAGAAAATAAACCGACCGAGCCGTCACCAATGGAATAAAAGTAATAGTAAAGAGCATCAATATTTTCAAGTTTCGGGTCAGCCGCCTCACCGTTTTTTATGCGGAACGCTTTGAAGTCTTTTAAGTCGTCGCCAGTAAGAATGTGTTCTATAAATGCGTCGCTGGCGCCTCTGGTCATTGCAACTTGTCTTTCGATCACCAGGTGGCTGTTATGCGAAAACTGCGTTACCGACGAGTTTCCATCGTTAAAATCGTAGTTGAGAAAAGAATCTTTTTCATCATTAACGATATTGATCATGGTATTCCTCAGATCGATAAACCCTAAGGCCGTTAATTCCTCAAATAATATTTTGCAAATACCGAGAAGATCATCGGGTGTGCGCATACCCATCGCAACAGTACGGACACGTTCCAGTGCTGCTTCAATTTCCAGCTCTCTTTCCAGTTCAGCATTTCTTTCCCTGAGTGCTTGATCCTGTTGCTTATTCATGCGGTTTTATTAAGATTTTTTGAGTTTAAGGCAGGTTAAATGTACTTAATTGCAGCGTGTTATTGAAAAATGACGTATCCGCTTACGAGCAATAAAAATGCAAGGGAAAAGCAAAAAAGATTCGCGTCAACATTTTTAAATATTGGCGGGACGCCATTAGGGTCGGAAAGTGTTCCCGCATACACTTTTCTTACGGCAACATTGAGCAGAAAGCCTCCTAAAACAATAAGTCCCAAAATAAATGACAGGTTAACCGAAAGCTGCGCGTCGGTTTTACAAAACCACAATAAGTAGATTCCTACTATCGCAAGAAAAAACGTAATAATTACCTGCCAAACAATATGGAAGCGTGCATGCGATACCCAAAGCGGGTTGGTAGCGTGCGTACGACTAAAATCTATAACCGGCGGTATAAAACCATACATCGCGGTTGCGAGGGTCATCAGAATTTTTCCTGTGAGTTGGGTTGTTGTCATAATGATGATTTAAATGGCCGGTTTGTTGCTTTATTTGATTCGAAAACTATTTAGGCAGGCAGCATAACAGTAAACTCCGTAAACTCACCTTCTTTGGTATTCACACTAATACTTCCACCATGCCCCTTCACCACAATATCATAGCTTAAAGATAACCCCAATCCGGTTCCTTCGCCCGTTGGCTTCGTTGTAAAAAATGGTTGCATGATCTTGTCCTTGATGGTATCGGGAATACCATTGCCATTATCCTTTACTTGAATCCCCATCTGCCCATTTTTTGCCGATGTGCTTATTTGAACACTTGGCTTATAATCCGGACCTGCTGTTTTCGCCCTCTGATTTACCGCATAAAAAGCATTATTGATCAGGTTCAGCATCACGCGGCCCATATCCTGCTGTACCACGTTTATTTTCGGAAGGCTCGGGTCAAAATTTGTTACCATTTCGGCATTGAACGATTTATCCTTAGCGCGCAGGCCATGATAGGAAAGTTTTAAAAACTCATCGGCCAAAGCGTTGATATCGGTCGGCTGTTTTTCGCCGGTGCCGGTGCGGCTATGCTCCAGCATGCCTTTCACGATTGTATCGGCGCGCCTGCCGTGGTGATTGATCTTCGCTTCATTCTCTATCAGGTCATTGATCAGTCCTATCTCCAGTTGATCATCCCTTTCAGCTTTCGGCTTTGCGCTTTCCACTTTCAGTTCTTCCAGCATCTCTTTGTTCACTTCTGAAAAATTATTTACGAAATTGAGGGGGTTCTGTATCTCGTGTGCAATGCCTGCGGTCAGCTCACCCAGCGAGGCCATTTTTTCGCGCTGTATCAGCTGTGTTTGGGTGCTTTTGAGGTCCTCGAACGCCTGTTCCAGATGATCCCGCTGCGATTCGATCTCCTCTTTCTGCTGTACGATCTCCTCGTTTTGCCGGGACAGCAAGTGATTGGCTTTTTGTTTTTGGCGGTTGTTACGATATGTTATCCCCGCGATCAGCATAAATACCGCGATACCGGCCAGCAACACATAAGTCCGGATACGGGTTTGGATAGCCGCCTTTTCCTTTTCCAGTTCCTGCGCGTGGAGTTCCACCCTAAAAGAAAGTTTCTGAAAATCGGCTAAATTTTTTGTGACCGTTTTATAGGTACTGTCGTTCGCGTCTAACGCGAGGCCCTGGTATTTATAGGCGCTGTCGGTTTTTCCGGCCAATGCATAACTTTTATACACGTCTTCATAACCCGGGCCTAAATTTCTGGGCCCCATCCACTTTGAAAGTGCAAGTCCTTTACGCGAATAAAAAAGGGCGGAATCTTTTTGTTTTTCTGCCAGGAAGTACCTGGCCAGGGCGTCATAACAACTGACGACCCCGGCGGTATTCCCCTGTTGAGTGCCGACGATCACGGCTCTGTGGTAATTTTGCAGCGCCAGCTGTTTATTCCCTTTTCTCAGATAAAGATTGCCTATTTCCTCATAGACGTAACCGAGATATTTTTTATATCCTGTTTGCTTCATGATGCGCTCGGCGTTTTGATTTAATATCAGAGACGAGTCCAAACGGCCCAGTTTCTCATAAGCATACCCGAGATTCATATTGACGAGCCCGAGCAGGTCGTCCTTGTTACCCGCTTCTTTTGCTAATCTTTCAGCTTCTCGGTACTGAGCTATTTGCTGATCGATATTGCCGGTAGCGCCCATCAGGTGGCCCATATCGTGGTGCATACTGGCAAGCTCGTCTACACGCCACTGATGCGGTGTGAATTTTTTATCGCGGAACCAGCTTTTCTCATTTCCAGGGTCTTGCGCAAGCTGGAGCGCCTGCTGAAAGGCCGCAAGGGATTCGGGGAATTTACCCAGCTGATTTAAAATATAGCCTTTGGCATCTAAAAGGCTTGCCACATCAAGCGCATGGCCATTCTTTTGAACGATGGACAATCCCATGTTAGCATAATACAAGGCTGAATCCCTGTTGCTTTCGGAATAATAATCGACCAGGCCTACTGATGCTGAAGCTCGCGCCGAATCGGTACGGGCGGCCCGAAAGGCTCTCCTTAAACTATCCAGCCGGCTTTGTTGCCCCAGGCCCAAAACAGATACCAGCAGCAGCAATACTATTTTGAGTAAGGTTCTCATCTTGTGCTAATTAACCGGTAATTGAATGATAAACTCCGATCCTTCGCCTTCTTTGCTTATTACTTCTATTTTTCCGCCATGTCCCTTGGTCACAATGTCATAGCTGAGAGATAAGCCTAAACCCGTTCCCTCTCCCGTAGGCTTGGTGGTGAAGAATGGCTGCATGATCTTTTCCTTAATAGCATCAGGGATGCCGTTGCCGTTATCTTTTACTTTGATGATCACTTGCCCGTTTTCCCAAGCGGTCGATATGGTTACTTCCGGCTTATAGCCCGGCCCTGCGGTTTTTGACTTTTGGTTTACCGCATAAAACGCATTGTTGAACAGGTTGAGTAGTACGCGGCCTATGTCCTGTTGCGCTATGTTTACCTGCGGCAGATTATTGTCAAAACGGGTAACCATTTCGGCGCTAAAGTTTTTGTCTTTCGCCCTTAATCCGTGGAAGGAGAGTTTAAAGAATTCATCTGCCAGCACATTCAAATTTGTTGGCTGTTTTTCGCCCGTACTGTTCCGGCTGTGCTGTAGCATGCCTTTCACGATAAAATCGGCGCGCTTACCGTGCTGACTTATCTTCAGCTGGTTATGCTTAATGCTTTCTGCAATAGTCCTTACTTCATCAAGATGGCTCTGGCTGATCTCCATCTCCATTTCTTCGATCAATTCAGTATTTACTTCGGAAAAGTTATTGACGAAGTTGAGCGGGTTCTGGATCTCGTGGGCGATACCTGCTGTCAACTCCCCAAGCGAGGCCATCTTTTCCGACTGGACCAACTGCCTTTGCGTTGTTTTCAGTTCCGAAAGCGCTCTTTGCAGTACATTATTTGCCTTTTTGCGCTGGCTGTTGGCGTATAGCAGTATGCCTGCGATAAGCACGAACACAGCTATTACGCCCAATAGTACATAAAAACGTACCCGTTCCTGGTACGCCAGCTCGGCTGCCTTGGCTTCCTGCTTGCGTTGTTCTTCATTATAGGCCAGATTTTGCACCTGCAGCGTTTTTTGCTGACTGAACAGGCTGTCCTTCGCCTGCTGGGTTATCTGCTCATAATAAAAAGCATTTTTGTAATCGTTCGTAAGTTTGTACTGATTGGTCAGTATAGTGGTTGACCGCTGCACCTGGTCGGGATTCTTATCCCGTTTGGCATGCTCTACAGCGATCTTCGCATAATAAATAGCTGAATCAGGCCGGTTCATTTTGACAAAAGCTTCGGCTATACGCCTGTAATTCTCGCTTTTCAGATAATGATTTTTGGTTTCCGATGTATCGGCAAGGCTTTTCCGATAATAACTTATAGCCGCAGGGTAGTCATGTTCTTTGTATTTTATTATGCCGAAGTTGCGCACCAGGTAAGCGATGTTCTTCAATTGATGCTTTTTGATAGAAAAGTCGTAAGCGTACTGACAGAAATATCGTGCCGAGTCAAGCCTGTCGTTATCGAGATAAGCCCTGGCAACATTATTCAATTCAGTAGTAGTAAGCTCGTTGTAATGATATTTCTTACATATATTCAATGCTGCATAATAATTGTCGAGCGACCGTTTATGGTCGTTTAACGTGGAATAAGTGAGCCCCCTGGTGTTATAACACGAAGCCACAACGCGCATCTCAGATAATTTAATTGCTTCGGGCAAAGCATCAAACGTTGTCTTTAGCGATCCGGGCAGGTCGCCGCTTAGCTGTTGATAAGTGGCTATGCCGGATAGCGCCCGCACTACCCCCTTCCTGAAATGTATCTTTTCTGATAACTCAAGGGCCTTTCTTGAATAAGCCATGCCCGAATCAACGTTGGTAGTAAGGAAGGTGTACATACTCTTGAGAAAGTATAGCTGCACCAGCGAAGTATCCTGCCTGTTTTTATTATAGGCTTTTTGCAGGCTATCGATATTGGGTGCTTGTGCAAAAGCAATATCGCAAACCGCGATAAGCAGAATTGTGAACGCGAAAATTTTCTTCATAACAGAGGGTTCGGGTTGAAGTTCCTCCATAAATGTAGTGATTACCAATAAAAAAGAAGAATTACCTCGGGCTAATGGTCCCTTGCCCTACGTTTTAATACGCCGCCGGCGGCTTCCTTAATGGTACTGGTAAAGATGAAGGCCTTGTGATCAATATCGTGCACGAGGTTTTTAAGTTTTCTTACCTCCATCCTGGTTACTACCGTGAAAATGATATCCACCGGTTGGCTCACATCAAAGCTTTGTTTCAGAAAGCCGCGTTCGCCTTTATAAACAGTAATGCCACGGCCGAGTTCCATTACGAGTCGTTCTTTAATGATCTCGCTTTTGCCGGAAATGATCGTTACCCCGGTATATTCTTCAAGGCCCTCGATCACGAAGTGGCTGGTGCGCGAAGCGGCGTAATAAGTCAGGATAGAATAAAGCGCCGTAGGCAGGCCAAGCTGGATGCCGGCTATCAGAAAAATGATGATATTGATCCCAAGGATGATCTCGCTGATGGTAAAGCTGATCCGCTTACCGGTGTAAAGAGCCAATACTTCGATGCCGTCGAGCGCACAACCGCCCCGTATTGAAAGGCCGACACCGATCCCCATGAACACTCCTCCGAAAATACAGATGAGCAGGTGATCTGAAGTAACGTGCTGTTCCGGCATATATAACAAACAAAGCCCCAATCCGATAACTGCCGCAAGTGTCTTTAAGGCAAAAGTATGGTTAACCTGCCTGGCGCCCATAACAATAAAGGGTATATTGACCACTACAATGACGTATGCAATCGGAATATGGTAGGTTTCGGAGATCAGCAGCGAGATACCAGTCACTCCGCCGTCAAAGAAATTATTGGGCACCAGGAAACTTTTCAGGGCAAACCCGCAAAACAAGATGCCGACAACGACATAAATCGTATCGAGAACGGCGTGCGGTAAGCTGAATCGTTTCATTGGCTTTTTATGCAATAAGGCCTTTACTGTCTCCAAATTCTGCCGTCTTTTTGGCCCGCGTAAATTTAATGCTGTTTGGGTGAAATATTTATGCCCGTTTAGAAATTTTACCTGCATTAGGTTCCATTCATCCCGGTCGGCCAGCCCAAGCTCGCGGTAAAATTTGTCTCCGATGGTAAAAAAATCATCCCGGCCGAGGTAATCCAGGTCGGCATCGGCTAAAATCTGCTCCAAATGATTGTGTGGCGATTGGGGTATGCGCGTGGCCATGATCATGCCGCATACCCTGTCAATTTGTACCTGATCGAACCCAAACGATGGCAAGTGCTCCCTGGCTATTTTGCACGACTCCTTCTCGTGTTCAATCTTGTTGCTCAAATAACCGGAATCGTGGTAGCAGGCTGCGGTAAGCAATAATTCCATGTCGTCAGCCGAAATATTCTCGGCCTCACCGATCATCTTTGCGGCAGCGTACACGTCGCGTGTATGACCTACATCATGGTAGTAAAATGTTTCGGGCAGTTCCTTTTCTAATTTGTTCAGAATAAACTCCCCGGCCTGTTCAACCTGCATTCTTTAGTTTTTCAAGGCTAAAGATATTAAATCTGCACCATTATGCAGAAATTTTACCGTTCCGCTGTGACTCAAATAAAAAAGTGGAACGTGAAACCCGCCCTACCATCTGGGAATAATATTTTGGTATCGACTACAATTTAACGAATGTGCCTTTGCCCATTAACCTATTGTCAGCAGAATATACCTGCATAATATAAGTACCCGGCAAGAGATTTTTAACATCGGCCTGCCATGATTGCTGCGAGGTCGATTCCGATTTGACTAACACACCAGAGGAATTGGTGATCTTGATACTGTAAACAGCTTTATTGTTATTACCATTGGATAGCTGGCCGCCAACGAACTGATTGCCGGCGCCATACGGCGCTGCATTGATGCTAAGGTTAACTGTGCTTAGCACCGGATTCGGATAAACCGTAATGAGACCAGTAAAATTGGAGTCCGCTGTATATAAAAGCGATACCTGGTTTGAATAGGTAATGGCTCCGTTGATATCTTCTATCCGCAGCCGGTAAATATCAGTGGTTAACTGCGGCTCCTTGTCCAAAAAGCTGTACTGTCCGCTCGCGTTTGCAGATATACCGCCCAGCACAGTAAAGCTAGCGCCGTTATCGGTACTTCTTTCCACCGTGAAATGGGTGTAATTCTGTTCATTTTGCGTAGTCCAGGTTACCAAAGCACCGCCGGTAGCTTTTTGGGCTCCGAAACTGAGCAGTTTGAAAGCATACGCTGAATTTTGACTGATGACTACGCTGAACCTGTTACTTCCATAGCTTGTCGTGTCCTGCAGGTTGACATTGAACGCATAAGTCGAATTGCTGCGAAGATCGAGAGAGTCCTTCTTGTATTTATCAACCAGCCAAATGTCATACAATTGAGGGATCGACTTCAGTCCCGTGCGCCGGAATGTGTAGATGCCTGATGCCCTGCCGGTTACAAAAAGCTTGATCTCCTCCCGCGGCTGCGTCGGCAGCGGGAGATAATTAATAGCCAGCTTGACGTTGTCTGATGAAATGCTTGCTAAACCTTCAGCCGCATTTGAACCTGGTAAATATCTCCCGTCCTCATAAGGGCTGTACGTGTTCGATGCCATGGCATTGAACCCGATAAAAATATCGTCGTAATCAAAAGTATCGACCACAAGTTTAAGGCGGAGCGATTGCTCAACAGACTCCTGCGGAAGCGTTGTGCTCATCAGAAGACTCGTTCCGGTCATCTGTGCGGCAGCAGGTACACTACCGGTACCTATGCCGTTGCTGGCGTTCCATACCACTTTGGCATACTCGGATATCGTAAGCTTAGGACTGGCGGCTGTGGCCTGCACAAAGAAGCCCTGCCCGCTGGCAACATAACGCGATGCGTTACCGGTGCCTGTACCAGTCGAGGATGAAGTTGCCGTATAAGTATCGTACTGGTAGGTAACCGGGTTGAACTCCCATATTGTCGTACCGATATTGGTACGCACATTACCGTTACTTCCCGAGTAGAACTGGAGCCAGTCTATCGCACACGGATAAGGATTGCCAACCATATTAAAACCACGTACAGCGGCGTTTCCTCCGGTTCCTGAACCGGTATACGCCAGATTTGATGAAGCCGGGGAATACCAGTCTTTATAGGTGTACGAACCAACGTTCATATTACCCGTGGAACTTAAAGTTACGTTTTCGGGTGCAATATAAGGAGATACCGTCCGCGTTGCCCAGTTCGTCGCTGCCCCTCTGAACCAAAACAATACACCTGTGCCTACCGGCATACTGTATTTACCGCCATCGCTGGCTGTGATCGTACCGCCGGTGGTAGAATTGGTAATATTGGTTATACCCAGGAAGTTGCCGCTAACATAAGTAGCATTGCTGGGTGTATAGCTTTCGTTGTACAGATAGATCGAAGGGTTACCGGCGCTGGTGCTTCCGCCTGTGCAACCTGTAATAAATGCGTTTGTACTGCTGTTGGCAGTGGTTGTTTGCCCGGCTGTAGACCCGACAATATAATTGAGGCCATACACATAATTGCTGTTAACCGTACTGCCCGTATTCACACAGGATGATATGATGCGGTAAGCGCGTTCTAACCACCGGCCTCCGGAGTATGTATTGCTTCCCTGGAAATATCTTTCGACATTAAATGTACCTATGAACTGGTTGTTCTTGCCTTGCGGCACCTCGCCGATAGAAGCCGAACCGGTAGCATCGGATTGCAGCGTAAAAGTACCGCCGCTTTCATTGACCAGGTTTACATATTGTGCATTATCATTATAGAAATACATCAGCGATGTTGGGCCAAGTTTAAAGATACCCGAGTTATCTATAGACCCATAGTCGTCCATCTCAATGTAGCACGTAGAGCCTGAGGAGCCCGCATAAAAAGTCCCGGCGTTCGTAAGTGCGTGAGTTACGTTACTACCTCCCTGCAGGTAAAGCGTCGAGTTACCGCCGGCGGTAAACGTACCCGAGTTGTAGATATATGAACCGTTGTTATCGATCTGGAACAAGCCGGTACCGCTTAGATTAAACCCTCCGAAATTGGCGAAGATCGCGCTGCTGATCTCCAACTTGGTCGATGTTGACGCCCCTGAAAACGTAACGTTGGCAGACGTAGCGCCTGAGTTCACCGTAAAACCACTATTGGTGATCAGGTCTACAGCCGAATTTATTGTTATCGTATTGTTTCCTGTGAAAGCAATAGTGTTTACCGTTGTGGTAGCCGTTACCGTCGGTGCGCGGGCCGTGCTTCCCGGGATGATCACATCGTCCGTGCTTGTGGGCGTTCCCGATGGCGTCCAGTTCGTGCTTGTACTCCAGGTAGTACTGGTATTGCCGTTCCAGGTGTAGGCGTGACCGGAGCATACCCCGTTGTAAACAGAATAGGTAATGCTATAATTGCTGGTCAAAAACCCGTTGGCGCCGGCAGCTGCCGAAGGCGTAACGGTATAGGTAACACCTGCAGACTGCGAAGTCGTCGGGCTTGGCGTCAGGGTGACGCTGGTGACGGTTTCGCCGTTCACAGTACCAAAGTAGATAAAGTTGGATGTACTGCCGGTTACAACCGGCGACGTACTGCCGGTAACTTTTGTAGGCCCGATAGCTGCAATAACCAATGTCGCGGTCGTTATGTTCGCCGTGAGGCCCGATGGCTGCGTCAGGGTATAATTTCCTGCGTCGCCGCCGCTTATTGAATAACCTGTTACCGTAACCGCTATCCCTGTACCAACGCTCTTGCTGGCAAACGTGGCTGAACCCGAGCCGCCTAAAGTGACCACATCGCTGCCAATCACGCCGCTCAACGCAGCCGATCCGGAAAGCGAACCGGCAGTCGTGCCGTCGTAAATTTTGTTGCTGGCCGTTATGCCTGTTATGGTTAGCGCTTTGGGAGTAATATTGGCCGTCAGGCCGGTTGGTTGGGTAAGGGTATAGTTACCGGCATCGGCGCCGCTTAAAGTACTTGTCGAAGTAACGGCAATGCCGGTACCAACATTTTTTGTCGCAAATGTGCCGCTGGGACTCAGTGTTACCACGTCGCTTCCTATCACGCCGTTCAGGGTTCCTGATATCGTCGCCGTCGTTGTGCCGTCATAGACCTTATTGCTGGCCGAAGCGCCCGTAAGAGTCAGCGCTTTGGCGGTAATATTACCTGTTAATCCAGTTGGTTGGATCAGGGTGTAATTACCTGCATTTGCACCCAATATTGTATATCCTGTTACAGTAATAGCAAGCCCGGTGCCAACATTTTTGCTTGGGAACGTTGCCGTTGGCGTTCCGCCAAGTGTCACGACATCGCTCCCTATTACCCCGTTTAATACTGCTGTGCCCGAAAGTGTTGCAGTGGCTGTGCCGTCGTAAACCTTATTTACGCCCGACAAGCCTGTTATAGTTAATGGTGCCTGTGTAACGATGATCTTACCCGTAACATAAGTGATCGAGTAATCGCTTGTGTTAAAAGTGCCTCCCGTCGCCGCGCCAGGCGTTATAGAACCGATATAGGTGCCAACGGCGGCGGTTGACGCCGAGCCGGTCCCATACGTAATTGTAACACTGCCCACTGTCTGGCCGTTTTGCAAACCGCTTGCCGTAAAAGCGGTAGACCCCGGCCCCCCGGTTAAAGTGGTTCCATATGGTTTCGAAACATTATTTGCTGTAATAGTCAGTGAAGCCAGAGTAATATTAGCAGTAATGCCCGGTTGAGTTAAGGTATAATTGCCGGCATTGGCGCCGCTGAGCGCTATGCTAACAGCGATATTATTTCCAACATCAGGGCTGGCAAACGTTCCCGTACCGCTGACTGTAACAATATCGCCCAGGATGACGCCCACTAAGATGCCGCCAACCACGGTAGCAGTGGTGGTACCATCATAGGTTTTGTTGCTGGCTAATGCGCCGACGACGGTAAGCGTTTTTGCTGTTATATTGGCGGTAAGGCCGGTCGGCTGTGTCAGTGTATAGTTGTTGGAGTTGGCTCCGGTTAAGGTATAACCGGAAACAGTTATCGCAATGCCTGTACCGACATTGGCACTCGCGAAAGTGGATGTAGGTGTGCCGCTTAGTGATACTACATCGCTGCCTACCACTCCGTTTAAGGTAGCTGTCCCCGATAGCGTTGCGATGTTGGTTTTGTCATAGGTCTTATTATTGGCAGCCAGGCCGGTGATCGTTAATGTCTTTGGTGAAACCACGAGGTTTAGTCCCGAACTGGAATAAGGTCCGCCGCCGAGGTTATTATCGATGATCTTAATCGTAAAACCGTAGGAGCCCAAAGGTGCTACGGGAGTAGAATTAGAAGTCGTTACCGTGAAGGTAATTGTAGAATTGCTGCCGCTTGGCGTAAACAATGGAGTGGTTGTAGTGCCGCCCGTTACCGATTCGGTTGCCGAAGTAAAGGCCCAGGTAACGCCGGTCGGCGTGCCGCCTGTCCATGTCAACTGTATATTATCAGCTGCAGGACTTGAAGTACCGGATTCAGTTAACGTAATAGTATAGGTTATGCAACTGCAGCCCGTGCCGTAGGTGGCTGACCCAGACTGTGTGCCGTATGCAACGCCAGATACGTGTTTTACGGCAAAAGCAGAGTTTGAAAAAGAAAAGCCAAACAGGACGAAAGCGATAAGAAATATGGTGGTTCGAGCCGGCAGCCTAAAAAAATATCCTGCTTTCGGATCGTTATGATTTTTCGAATATAGCGATCTCACCGGCGCCTTTGGCACCCACGAAATGAAAACCCGTAAAACCTTTTCAAAAGACATAAATTCCCAGGCCCGAAGATCGAATTTGTACGATTCGACAAGCCCAACTCCCTTATACGAAATATCATGCTAAAAGTTGCATTTCGCGAAAAATATCTAATTTCGATTAATTATTATATTTAAATATCTGAAAAACAATTATATATAAATATTAAAATCGCATATTTTTTATATTTACTCATCAATTGCACGGTTAATTGTTACAAGAGCGGTACATTGTTTTTATGCGTCCAATGCCTATATTTGCGTTCGCAAAAAATTCATTTTTAGAAAAATAATGAGAGAAATACAATTCAGGGAAGCGCTCCGCGAGGCAATGAGCGAAGAGATGCGCAAGGATGATAAAATATACCTGATGGGCGAAGAAGTAGCCGAATACAACGGCGCCTATAAGGTGAGCCAGGGCATGCTGGACGAATTTGGCGCTAAACGGGTGATTGACACCCCGATCTCTGAATTGGGCTTTGCCGGCATCGGTATCGGTTCGGCGATGAACGGTTTGCGCCCTATTATCGAATTCATGACGTTTAACTTTTCGCTGGTGGCCATCGACCAGATCATCAACGGCGCGGCCAAGATCATGTCGATGAGCGGCGGGCAGTTCTCGGTGCCTATCGTGTTCCGCGGCCCTACCGGCAATGCAGGTATGCTAAGCTCGCAGCACAGCCAATGCTTTGAGAACTGGTATGCTAACTGCCCCGGTTTGAAAGTGGTTGTACCGTCAAATCCTTATGAAGCGAAAGGCTTACTGAAATCATCTATCATTGACCCGGATCCGGTGATCTTCATGGAATCGGAATTGATGTACGGCGATAAAGGCGACGTGCCTGCTGAAGAATATTATCTTGAGCTCGGCAAAGCACTCCTTGCTAAAGAAGGAACAGACGTAACTCTTGTGGGTTTCGGTAAGATCATGAAAGTGGTTCATGCCGCTGCTGCTGAACTTGAAAAAGAAGGTATCAGTGCCGAGGTGATCGACCTGCGTACCGTACGCCCGATAGATTATGCAACAGTGATCAACTCGGTTAAAAAGACCAACCGTTTGGTGTTGATCGAAGAAAGCTGGCCGCTGGGCTCAATATCTACCGAAGTTGCCTTTAAGGTTCAAAAGGATGCATTCGACTATTTGGACGCCCCGATCCTGCGCATTATGGGCGGTGATGTTCCTCTGCCATATGCACCTACGCTGATACAGGAATATCTTCCAAATCCCGAAAGAGTAGTGAAGGCAGTGAAGGAAGTGATGTACGTGACAAAATAGGACCGTTGATTTGTGCGATTATTTTGATTGCGCCGATCTTATTAAAATATTTAAGGCTCCGTGGATGGGGCCTTTTTATTTTCTTTTGAACAGGAAAGCTGCCAGGAAGAAGAACAGGTTCACAAAGTCGGCATAGAGGTATAAGCTGTATAGTACGGCCATTCTTTTGCCGGTGCCATCGTCAAAGCCGGGCTGGTCGGCAGTATCGCGCAGGTCTCCAAAATGCATGGCCCCAATGCCCATGAAAACTAACACTCCTACAAAACTTACTCCGAGACTCATGTCCGGGCCGGGGAATAGAAAAACGATAGGGATTACCGCGATCAATCCACCCCCTAAAAAGTAGATGATCGGGCGTGCCTGGGTCGGGTCGATAAGGGTTGTAAAACCGGCAATACCCATAGCGCCGAAAGCGAGGCAAGCTGTAATAAATATGGCGAATAATGAAGAGTCAGTGACGTCGAGAATAGAGAAGATGAAAGAAAAACATATGCCTATCAAAGCGGCATAAATGAGGAATAATACGCATAAGCCAAAATAGGATATGTAGTTAATGCCTCTGCGGATGACAAGCGACACAAGGAACGGACCGAAGAGTGACAACCAGAAAAGAATTGTTATATGATCGCGCGTCACAAGCAGGTCCATGCAATAGTCATAGGTATCGAATACATAAATGCATGCTGACGTAATGGCGAGGCCGGCAAACATCAGCATGAATACCCGGACCATAAAGCCGCGGGCATGATCACTCAATGAGCTTCCTTCAGCACTATGCACCTGGCTTTTCATTGTGATTTGGTTTACACTAAGTTACATAAAAAAACGCCTTTCGGAATCAACCGGAAGGCGTTATAGTTTTTGATAAAATTCCTGTTATCTTCTTCTGCCGAAAATGCGCAGTAAGAACAGAAATAGGTTGATGAAATCGAGGTAGAGGGTTAAGCCACCCATCAATGCCATTTTCTTTGATGACGCTTCACCATATTGGATCCCGGCACCGATATTCTTCAATTTTTGCACATCATAAGCCGTCAGGCCTACGAATACGGCAACGCCAATATAGCTGATGAGGTATCCTAATGAATCGCTGCGCAAAAATATATTTATGACGCTGGCGATGATTATACCGATCAGCCCCATGATCATCAGTGAACCAAATTTTGTGAGGTCGGTTTTTGTCGTATAGCCAGCGACAGCCATTATGCCAAAAACTAATGATGAGGTTAAAAATACCCCTAGTACGGATGATGATGTATAAGCCCATAAAATGAAACTAAAGCTTACTCCTGTCGCAATAGAATATAAGATAAATATTACCGAGAGCCCGGCGTAAGAGATGCGGTTCACGCCAAAACTCATTGTTAAAACAAAAGCTAACGGTGAAAGCATAACTATGAATGCCAATCCTGTCGATTGCTGGGTCACCGGATCGATCAACAAGTCCTTTAATGATTGCATGCTGGCAAAAGCATAAGCAAATCCGGCAGATATACCTAAGGCCACAAACATCCATGCAAAGACATTTGCCATAAATCTGCGCGACGCGTCAGCGTCTTCTATCTGGACTACATTCTGATAAGGGTAGTCCGGGTTTTGATTTTCCATTTTTTAAAAACTGATTTTGTTTAACTAAAGTATGAAACTAAACACAAATTTAGCAAATCATCTGCACATCCGCACCCTCGCATTAAATAGCCAGGCGTTTAGTTATCTGTTCCTCTACCCTTTTGAAGAACTGCAGCGGCTTAAGCGTTCGCCAGACCATATCATCCAACTCGCCACCGAAATTGATGTAATAATCGATATTATTCTGCTTGAATTCTTCGATCACATGCTCGCGGAAATTGATGCCGGCTATCCAGCCGTCTTCCACGTCCTGGAACCATTCCTCGTAATAACAATCGTCCGACGAATGGAAATTGAGCACATTTTCGCCGATGAGCACGAACTTATTGATGCCGCTGTCGGTCATCAGGTCGAGGAGCTCGCGTTTCAGCAGCATGATATCGTTGGTGATCGCATCGTTCCACTCACCGATGAACTCGATGATGGCATACCGACGGTCGTAGTCGGCAAAAAGCACCTTCAGGTAAAGCGTGTTCGACCCGAACGAATCCCATTGCGGGTGCAGCAGGTAATTGTACACCTGCTTGTCGAACTCAAATTCGCTATACTCGGTGGCGTAAAACGGCGAAAGCTCATCCTCCGACGCGATATAATCGTCCCTCCATCTGTAATATGGCTCTATCTCGTGCATTTAGCCTCTCCAACTTTACCTTAAATTAGCAAAAAATTACAAATCCGCACATCATTTAGCATGCATAAATTCTTCCACGGCTTTACGCACGCTGCCATGCTTCAGCAGCAGCTCTGCGGCTTCATTTTCGGGCAGGCCGGTATAGTTCATCACCATATGTGTACCACGGTCGACCAATTTATGATTGGATAACTGCATATCCACCATCTTGTTTCCCTTCACCCGGCCCAACTGTATCATCACACTGGTTGACAGCATGTTCAAAACCAGTTTCTGCGCCGTGCCGGCCTTCATCCGGGTCGATCCGGTCAGGAACTCCGGTCCGGTGACTACTTCTACAGGATATTTAGCCTCGGCAGCTACAGAGCTCCCTGTGTTACAAACAATGCAGCCGGTAACCACATTGCGGGCATTGGCTGTGCGCAATCCGCCCACAACATATGGCGTACTACCCGAAGCGGCTATGCCTACCAGCACGTCTTTATCGCTGATGTAGAATTTGGAAAGATCTTTCCAGGCCTGTTCGGTATCGTCCTCAGCAAATTCTACGGCTTTACGGATAGCGCTGTCGCCCCCAGCCATAATACCAACAACCAGGTCGAAAGGGACACCGAACGTTGGCGGGCACTCCGAAGCATCTACAATGCCAAGTCGCCCACTAGTACCGGCACCAATATAGAAAAGACGTCCCCCGGCCTTCATCTTTTCGGCCGTAATGGTTACTAACTTTTCGATCTGGGGCAACGCTTTCTCCACCGCATCGGGCACCGTATGATCCTCTTTATTAATATTTTGAAGGATATCGCTAACTGTCATTAACTCCAGGTCGCTGTAGTGTGAGTCCCTTTCGGTGGTCTTTTCCATTTTTGTGTAAATTCTTGCAACAAAAATCGCTAAAAATCGTCAAAAGCAAATTAGGAATTAACAATATATTACTATCTTTCGACCTCTGATTAGTTTGAGACGGGTTTATGAAAAGAGCGGCGGCTATCATCTTCAGATCTTTGATCCTTTTATCATTAGGAGTAGCCGTTGGGCTATTTATAGCAGTTCGGGATCAGCACGGGTTTATCAGCAGCAATAAGGTTGCACGGGTTTTACAACTGGTGCGGCACAATTATGTGGATTCGGTTAACGCCGATAGCCTTGAAGGCGTTGCGGTAAACAACATGCTGCAAAATCTCGACCCCCATTCCCTTTATTTGCCACCCCAACAGGCGGAATCTATCAACGAGCGCCTTGATGGCGGCTTCAATGGCATTGGTATTGAATACCAGCTGCTGCGCGATACCTTGTATATCACCCAGGTATATGACCAGGGGCCGGCTATGAAGGCGGGCATTTTACCCGGCGCCAGGGTGATCAACGTCGATGGCAGAAGGTTCTCGGGCACGCATCTCACTGCTGAATTAGTTAACAAGGCATTTAAAGGTGAGAAAGATTCCGAGATAGGGCTTTCTGTTCTCCAGGAAGACAATAAGACACTCAAACTTTACAAGATCAGGCGCGGCTATGTAGACCTGAGCAGCCTTGACGCTTCCTACATGGTATCCCGCCAGGTGGGCTATGTCAAGATCAGCAAATTCGCTGCCACTACGGATAATGATTTTCGATACGCCCTGAAAAAACTGCAGGCTGATGGCATGAAGAAACTGGTGCTCGATCTGCGGGGGAACGGCGGCGGCTACCTGAGTGCTGCTACCGAACTGGCCAGCGAATTCCTGCAAAAAGGTAAGCTGATCGTCTACACGAAAGGTGTACACGAACCGCGCACCGATTATTTTGCTACCGATTCGGGCCTGTTCCGCGATGGTAAAATGGCGGTGCTTATCGACGAATATTCCGCTTCGGCCAGCGAAATACTGGCCGGCGCTTTGCAGGATCTTGACCGCGCAACCATCATCGGGCGCAGGTCGTTCGGTAAAGGACTGGTACAGCAGCAATTTGGATTTAACGACGGTTCGGCAGTGAACCTTACCGTAGCGAGATATTACACCCCTTCCGGGCGTTCGATCCAAAAATCATATGCAGGCGGAGTTGACAACTATCATAACGAAGTTGCCGAGCGGATGCAGAAGGGCGAATTGTTCTCGGAACAGAGTTATTTAACTGATAGTTCGTTCAAAAAAGCAACCGTTTATCATACGGCCAAAGGGCGCAAAGTATATAGCGGCGGAGGTATCCTGCCGGATATATTTGTTCCGGCTGATACGACCGGGAATACCGAACTGGTACAGGACCTTGGCGACCGGCAGCTATTCAATGCTTACGTGATCGACAAAATGCAGGGCGACCTGGCAAAATACGACAACAGCGGTTTTCTAAGAAACTACCAGGTAAGCAATGCGCAGTTTGATGATTTTATCCAGTACGCCGCTCAAACGCTGAGGGAAATGGATTCTAAAGAGATCAAAGAATCCAAATACAATATCAAATTACTGCTGAAAGCATTCGCTGCCCGCTACAAATGGGGCGATAATGCCTACTACGAAGTTTTGAACGGCGACGATAATACGCTGCAAAAAGCCGTCGAAGCGATCAATTAACGCTTTTTCCCGCCTGGAAAAAGGATAAGGTTTAGATCCTTTATAAGTTCAGTTAACTTATTTATTAGCTATTACGAAGGGCGCGGTCCAAACGCTACAACGGTTGTCGAAAAGTTGTAAGGTTGAAATGTTGTAAAGTTATTTCAATGTTGCAAAGCTAACATTTCAACTTTGCAACATTTCAACCTAGCAACAAAAACTCACTTCTGCCTGAAGAATATTTGTATCGGAACGCCTGAGAAGTCAAAATTCTCTCTCAGCTTGTTTTCAATAAAGCGCTGGTAAGGCTCCTTGATATATTGCGGCAAGTTGCAGAAGAAAGCAAACATAGGTGATGTACCTTTGATCTGGGTGACATATTTGATCTTGACGTATTTGCCCTTGATTGACGGCGGCGGAAAGTTTTCGATGATTGGCAACATTTCGTCGTTCAATTTTGAAGTGGGAATCTTTTTGGCGCGGTTCTCATATACCTTTTCGGCGGTTTCGATCACTTTCAATACCCTTTGTTTTTCGGTAACCGAAGTGAAAACGATAGGTACATCGGTAAATGGCGCTATCTTTTCTCGGATCATCTCCTCGAAAACCTTGGTAGTCTTGTTGTTCTTTTCGATCAGGTCCCACTTGTTCACCACGATCACGATGCCTTTCTTATTCTTTTCGGCTAGGTGGAAAATATTGATGTCCTGTGATTCTATGCCTTCCACCGCGTCTATCATCAGGATCACCACATCAGCCTCTTCCAGCGCCTTAATAGTGCGCATTACAGAGTAAAATTCGATATTCTCCTTTACTTTGGTTTTCTTACGCAAGCCGGCGGTATCGATCAGCATAAAATTATGGCCGAACTGGTTGTACTCAATATGGATCGAATCGCGCGTAGTACCGGCAATTGGGGTGACGATATTGCGTTCTTTACCCACAAAAGCATTGATGATGGATGATTTGCCCACATTCGGACGGCCGACAATGGCAAATTTTGGCAGTGAACTTTCTTCGGTCGGTTCGGGACTGAATTCTTTTACTACTTCATCCAATAACTCGCCGGTGCCGGAACCTGTCATAGATGATATATTATATATCTCGCCCAGGCCGAAGCTGTAAAATACAGCGCTCTCATGCTGCAGGGCATTGTTATCGACCTTGTTCGACACCACGAACACCGGCTTTTTGCTTTTGCGCAACAGGGAGGCTATCTCGTCGTCCAGGTCGGTGGCGCCGGTCGTCACGTCAACCATGAACAGGATCACTGTAGCTTCTTCAATGGCGATCACCACCTGCTCACGAATTGCGGCTTCAAAAACATCCTCCGAATTGGCCACGTAACCGCCGGTATCTACCACGGTAAAGGTATGGCTGGTCCACTCGGCGACGCCGTAATGGCGGTCGCGCGTAACCCCGCTAAAATCATCGACGATGGCTTTGCGTGTTTCCGTCAGGCGGTTAAATAAAGTCGATTTGCCGACGTTGGGCCTGCCTACTATGGCTACTATGTTGCTCATTTTTTAAGTCTTAAGTCTTAAGTTCTAAGTCGAAAGTCTATTGAACCAAAGACAAAAATTTATTGTAAAGCAGTAAGAATCGACTTGTGACTCAAGACTTACGACTTCGGACTTTCTATTGTTCGTACCCGAATTTCTTCAGGTAATTCTTCTTCTGCCGCCAGTCGGGGATCACCTTAACGAACATTTCGAGGAAGATCTTCTTCTGAAAAAATTCCTCCATATCCTTGCGTGCGTAGGTGCCAACCTTTTTCAGAGTTTCGCCGCCCTTGCCTATCAGAATGTTCTTTTGCGATTCGCGCTCAACGATGATCTCCGAGCTGATGCGGTACAATTCCTCACCCTCTTTAAAGGCAGTGATGATGACTTCGGTGCTGTAGGGAATCTCCTTTTCGTATATTTTAAATATTTTCTCGCGGATAATTTCCGATGCGAAAAAGCGATCATTGCGGTCGGTCAAAAAATCCTTTTCGTAGTAGGCCGGGTGCTCGGGCAGGCTGTCCATTACGAAGTTCATCACGGCCAAAACGTTATGTTCTTTCAGTGCGGAAACTGCGAATATGGCGTTCGGCTTCAACGTCTTCTGCCAGTAATCCAGTTTGGCTTTCACCGTTTCTTCGTCGGATTTATCGATCTTATTGATAATGACAGCCAGCGGGGCTAACGAGCCCTGCAGCTTTTCCACCACATCGCTTTCGTCATATTTTTCGTTGATGTCGGTAACCAGCAGCAGCACATCGGCATCCACCAGCGAGCCTTCCACCTGCTGCATCATGGTTTCCTGCAAAGCATAGTGCGGTTTCATGATGCCGGGCGTGTCCGAGAAAACAATCTGGTAATCCTCGTGGTTTACTATACCAAGGATGCGGTGCCTGGTAGTCTGGGCTTTAGGGGTAATGATGGACATTTTTTCGCCCACCAGCGCATTCATCAGGGTCGACTTCCCCGCATTCGGCTTCCCGATGATACTTACAAACCCCGCCCGGTGACTCATAAAATAAATTAAATTTTTTATTTGGACTGCAAAGATAAAATTAGTTCCTTTGCAGTCCCAATAAAAACGCCGATTTCGTTGTTTTTACATTGGAAACAGAGTGCGGGATGGAGCAGTTGGTAGCTCGTCGGGCTCATAACCCGAAGGTCGTAGGTTCGAGTCCTGCTCCCGCTACCTTAGAATCAGGGGTCGTGTATCAATCATGTTGTTAGTGAATTAACAATCTGATAATCAAGGTGGACTAAAAACCCACACACCGAAAAAAATTAAAAAGGATGGTAGTTTAGTACCATCCTTTTTAATTTAGGCGATTATTTAGACCGTAACTGCCTGGGAAATGAATAGATGTATCAAAGCTGTTGTTAATTCAAATTGTCATCATTGTTTAGGGCCAACCATTAAGTTTGGCAAGATTCGGAACCAACAACGCTATCGTTGCAAAAGCTGTAATAAGACTCAAGTATCACACTACTTAAAAAGAGCTTACAAACCGATCACCAACTCCCTTATCATTAATCATGTCACGGAAGGGTCTGGTATTAGAAGTATAGCAAGATTGTTAAATATCTCACCTAATACCGTTATTCGAAGAATTAAGATTATTGCATCAAACATTAAAAAGCCACCTATCGCTACAGGTAAAATCTACGAAGTAGATGAATTAAAAACCTACATCAAAAGAAAAACCAGGGACTGCTGGGTAACCTATGCTTTAGATCAACAGACTGGGCAAGTGGTGGATTTAAAAGTTGGATCAAGAAACCAATCAAGTTTAAAAAGAGTTATTGATACTCTTTTATTGTCAAATTGTAAACAAATTTACACAGACGGCTGGAGAGTTTATCGGCAAATCATACCACCCAAAATCCACAAAGTAAAACGCTATGGGACAAATAGAATTGAGCGTAAAAATCTAAGCCTTAGAACTCATTTAAAACGACTTAACCGGAAGACAATCTGTTTCTCAAAAAGCATAATTATGCTAGAAGCTTGCTTGAAGATTTATTTTTGGCATAAGTTAATACCAGGTGTAATACACGTCCGCGCATAGGTCAGTCAGAAGTGCATAATCCTGTAAATCAAATCCATTAAACTGTAAATTTAAAAACGATTGACGCGGTAATTTTGTAATGTAAATCAATAATCATGATCAACATTATTCTAAAAATATTATCCACCCTTTTTTATATGATATGGGATATTTACTGGGGCCTCGCCTTCGGCTTTATCCTTTCTTCCTTAGTGAGGGCACTTGCCTCAACGGAAAAAATTTCATCCAAATTGGGAAAAGACACTGTGGGTTCGACCGCGTTAGCTACCTTTTTTGGTGGCGTTTCCTCATCCTGCTCGTATGCCGCCGCTTCTATGGCGCGGACATTACTGATAAAAGGTGCCACCTGGTCCAATGCGGTATCCTTTATGGTGGCCAGTACGAATTTGGTGTTTGAAATATTTATTGTGATCGTTTCACTGCTGGGCTGGTCATTCTTTGGCGGCGAAGTTATCGGCGGCTTATTCTTTATCGTTGTTTCCGCCATATTGATCAATCGTTTCTTTCCGCCGAAAGTAAAAGAGGAGGCCAAGGAGAAGATTCATCAAAATGAACATATAGGTCATGATCACAACCACGAACATCAGCCTGCGGCCAAAAAATCCTGTTGCCATAGCATGCCCGAAAAAGAAACGGTAGTTAAGCCCGGAATAGTAGCCAGGTTAAAAACTGCCAGCGGCCATTTTTATATGGACGTTACGATGGTCGGGAAAGACATTGGCATAGGGCTGGTCGTAGCTTCAATCCTAATGGTATTAGTGCCTGATAGTTTCTGGCAGGGCCTGTTTTTGACCGGGCATAGCTCAATGCCGCATTTCCTGGTCCTAAGTTGGAATGCGCTCGTGGGGATATTCATAGCCGTCATTGCATTTGTTTGTTCAGTGGGCAACATCGTTATGGCGGCAGTGCTTTGGCAGGGTGGTATTTCCTTTGGTGGCGTGATCGCTTTTATCCTGTCAGACCTGGTGACCATACCCATGCTCATGGTCTTCAAAAGTTATTACGGAGGTAAAACGATGTGGTACCTGCTAGCCTTTTTAATTATCAGTATTTTCCTCACTTCACTATTCCTCGATTATTCATTTGCAGCATTGCATTGGTTACCAAAACCACATAGCGCTGGAATGCAAATGGCGGCGCAGCATTTCGAGTGGAATTACAATACCTGGCTTAACCTGATCTTTATACCGGTTTCGCTTTGGTACTTCTTCCTGGGCCGGAAAAGCATGAAAATGTAATAGCTTTGTGCTACTATGCTGCTTCGTATAAAAAACATGGTTTGTGACCGCTGTCTGATGATCGTTCGTCAGCAATTGGAAAGCCTGGGCTTTCATGTAAACGAGGTTATGTTGGGGCAAGCCGATATTACTCCTGAACCTGACGAGGAACAGTTACAACTGATCGCTTCGGCTTTGAAAGTGCCTGGGTTTGAACTGATAAGTTCGGAGACGGAGAAAACGGTTGAGGCCATCAAAAATGCCGTTATTGAACTTATACATCATTCCGACCTTTCGGAATTTAATGTTCCGTTTTCAGCATATATTTCCAATAAGATTGGCAAAGATTATGCTTATCTGAGCAGGCTTTTTTCAAATGCGCAGGACATGACCATAGAGCGGTTCATCATTGAACAAAAGATCGAAAAAATAAAAGAGTTGCTTACCTACGGGGAATTGAACTTGAACGAGATCGCTTACCGAATGGGCTACAGCAGCAGTGCACATTTGTCTGCGCAATTTAAAACCATAACCGGCTTAACCCCGAGCGGGTTCAAAAACTCCGGTAAAATGAAAAGAAAGCCAATAGACAAGATTTGATACAATAGGATATAAATATTTGACAAAATGATGTAAAAGTTGGTGAGTAGATCAGCCTATCTTAGCAACGTAATAAACGGTTTTCAAAACACATGAAATACATAGCTGCTTTTCTGGTATTAATGCTGATGCTATCCGCATCTGCTCCCGGATTTGCAGCTGTACGCGATAAAAGCACCAATTGCTTAAAAAGCTGTTTGCATAACAATTGCTGCAAAGAGCGGAGGCATTCAACAAAAAATGATTGCCCGAAAACCGGCTGCATCTGTGTCCTGTCTTGTTTCAGCTGCGATTTCATCAAATCAACTGTTATTTCTAATCCCTCTTTTACGACTGATTTAAACGATCAGCGCCACACCTATTTTATTATAGGAGACTTGTCAGATTATAACAATAATAATTGGAACCCGCCGAAAGCATAAGTTTTTAGCTTCCGGATAATTTGCCAGCCATTGGCATCAATGTTTCAATTTATTATTAATCTTAAAATTCAAAATCATGAAAAAGTTTCTTTTCACCACTATGGTGATATTATTATCTGCTGTATCTATTACTTATGCCAATACACCTTGCTGCAACAGCAAAATGAACCATTGTACAACCTGCGCAAAGAGCTGCGGGCCAAACTGCGAGGATTATTGCAGCAAAACCTGCAAGGCAGAAGGTAATTGCAAAAAGATCTGCAAATTATAAATAATAATTAGCCGCCTCTTAACCGGGGCGGCTTACAACTATATCATCCCGTATACGTATACTTTTATATATTTGCATTAATGAAACGCACCGCGCTTATTTTACTGGCAGCAATCTACTTTGTATCCTGCACGGGTATGAGTGTAGACCGTTCGTATTGCTGCGGTAAGCTAATATCGATAAGCTCCAGTTTTGGCGCGGGCGACAATTCAAATAGCACATCGGCGAAAAAAGACAAGTGCTGTGGCCATGAACAACAAAGTTTCAAAGTTAAAGACAGCCATTTCAGTGTTGTATCTCTTTCTTTAAACCATCCCTTGCCAGCAATCATTCCTTCATTTATCAGCGTTGCTGATGAACCTGTGATTAGCGTGTTACACACTAAAGTAGTTTATAAGAGGAATGCTCCACCCGGACATTCGGATATTCCTGTCTATACCCTTAACTGCGCTTACCGGATCTGATCCGCTACTTTTCTTTTTGGCCGTTTTTCGCGGCTGACTTTCAATTTTTCAATTCATCATCTTAATTATAATTCATGCGTCGGGCTTGCCCTATGCTATTTATCCATTCTTAATTTTTAAAAATATGAAAAAGCTCATGCTGATGGCTGTTGCCATCCTCTTTTCCGCCGCGACCGTTTTTGCTGCAAATCCGCATAACGGTACAATGACTACCGACACAGCTAAAAAAGCAAAGACCGCCAAAGTGATCTACACCTGCCCGATGCACACGGATGTGGTTGCGTACAAACCCGGTAAATGCCCCAAACCTGGTTGCGGTATGACGCTGGTGAAAAAGAGCGATCTGAAAAAGAAAGACAAAATGAAAATGTAATTGATCTCGTCCCTCCGCCAATTGGCGAGGGACGATTAAACACATTAAGATGATCAACAAACTTATTTCCCTGTCTTTAAAAAACAGGTATATCGTACTGCTAATTGCGCTTGGCTTATTCGCCTGGGGAGCTTATGCAGTTAATCAGAATCCTATCGATGCCATACCCGACCTCTCGGATAACCAGGTGATCGTTTTTACCGAATGGCAGGGCCGTAGCCCGCAGATCATGGAGGACCAGGTGACCTATCCGTTGGTGAGCAACCTACAGGGCATCCCAAAAGTGAAGGCCATCCGCGCAACATCCATGTTCGGGATGAGCTTTGTCTACATTGTATTTGAGGACAAAGCCGATATCTATTGGGCGCGCAGCCGGGTACTGGAGCGGTTGAATTATGCGCAGCGTCTCTTGCCGCAAGGCATTACGCCCACATTGGGGCCGGATGGTACCGGTGTGGGACATATTCTCTGGTACACGCTGGACGCCAAAGGCATGAACCTCGGCGAGCAGCGGGCATTACAGGATTGGTACGTAAAGCTGGGTTTGCAAACTGTTCCCGGTGTCAGCGAGGTTGCTTCGTTTGGCGGTTTTGAAAAACAGTACCAGGTTAATATCGACCCCAATAAGCTCAATTATTATAACATCCCGCTTTCACAGGTGCTCAAAGCCATCAAAAGCAATAATAATGATGTTGGCGGCCGCAAGTTTGAGATGAATGGTACTGGCTACATCGTACGCGGCCTGGGCTATATCAAAACCATACAAGACGTAGAAAATATCCCGGTCGGGGTAATCAAAACGATCCCGGTGTCTATTAAAGATATTGCCACAGTACAAATGGGCGGCGATGAACGCCTCGGCATATTTGACCGTAACGGCGACGGCGAAGCGGTTGGCGGGATAGTGGTCATGCGTTATGGCGAAAATGCCGACCAGGTGATCAAAGCGGTAAAAGCTAAAATGGGCGACATTCAAAAGGGTTTGCCAGCAGGTGTAAGGTTTAATATCGCTTATGACCGCAGCGAATTGATCGAGAATGCTATCGGCTCGGTGAAGCACACGCTGATCGAGGAAATGATCGTGGTATCGCTCATTGTTATCCTCTTCCTGTTCAGCTGGCGGAGCGCCCTAAGTATCATTATCCAGATACCTATCACCATTGCCACGAGCTTTATCCTGCTCAACGCTTTTGGCATCAGTTCCAATATCATGTCACTGACCGGAATTGCCCTGGCTATTGGCGTCATCGTAGATAACGGCATTGTGATGGTCGAGAACGCGCACCGGAACTTATCCATTGCGCAACAAAAAGAAAAGTCATGACTACAGCAGAACGTATAAAAATTATAGAAAACTCTTGCAAACAGGTTGGTCGCGGCGTTTTTTTCTCCACCATTATTATTGTCGCGTCATTCCTGCCTGTATTCTTATTATCCGGCCAGGAAGGTAAATTATTCGGCCCGCTGGCCTGGACAAAAACATTCATACTGGCAATTGATGCGATTTTGGCCGTTACGCTGGCTCCGGTGCTGATCTCGTTCTTCCTGAAAGGTAAGCTGCGCACAGACGATCACAATCCATTGAACCGTGGACTGGAAGGAATTTATAAGCCAGTGCTTGATTGGTGCATCAGATGGCGCAAAACCACGTTGGCCCTCAATATCATTGCCCTTATCGTCAGCATACCGCTCCTTATTTCGTTGGGAAGCGAATTTATGCCTCCGCTCGATGAAGGTACGATCCTATTTATGCCGGTCACGCAGCCGGATGTTTCCAATTCGGAAGCTAAACAACTTTTGCAGGTTCAGGACAAGATCATCAAAAGCGTACCGGAAGTGGCTAATGTACTGGGCAAAGCAGGTCGCGCTAATACCGCTACGGATAACTCGCCGATCAGCATGACGGAAACGATCATCCTGTTAAAGCCGAAAGATCAGTGGCGGCCCGGCATTAAAAAGGAAGATATTATCAATGAGCTGAACGCCAAGCTACAGATCCCCGGCGTTGTGAACGGCTGGACGCAACCGATCATTAACCGCATCAATATGCTTTCGACGGGCATTCGCACTGATGTAGGCCTAAAGATATACGGGCAAAACCTGGACACGATCAACACACTGGCGACGCAAATGAAACAGGCGCTGCAAGGGATAAACGGTGTCAAAGACCTGTATGTTGACCCGATCACCGGCGGCAAATACCTGGATGTTCAGATCAATAAGGAAGCTATCGGGCGCTACGGGCTCAGCGTGGATGACGTAAACGAAGTCGTGGAAAGTGCGCTGGGTGGAATGAATTTGACCACAACAGTGGAAGGCCGGCAACGGTTCAGCATCAATGCACGGCTGGCGCAGGACTACCGTAATAATGTCGACGCCATCAAACGCACATTGGTACAAACCCAAAACTACGGCCCGATCCCACTATCATCTGTTGCTGACATTAGGATCAGCGACGGGCCGGCAATGATCCAGTCGGAAAATGCTTTGTTGCGCGGTACGGTGTTATTCAATGTGCGTGACCGCGATCTCGGCAGCACCGTAAAGGAAGCGCAGGACAAGCTCAATAGCCTGGTCAAAATCCTGCCCAAAGGCTATTATATCGAATGGAGCGGTCAGTATGAAAACCTGATCCGGGCCGAACATACTTTGAAGCTGATCCTGCCTATTGTGCTCATCATCATTTTTGCCTGTTTGTATTTTGCCTTTCACTCTATCAGAGAAGCTTTTTTCAGCCTGATCAGTATCCCGTTTGCACTCATCGGCGGGGCATACATGGTCTATTTCTTTGGGGTACACTTGTCAGTTGCCGTTGCGGTAGGCTTTATCGCGCTGTTTGGTATTGCGGTAGAAACGGGTATTGTAATGGTCATCTACCTGAATGATGCCATGCAACAACTGGTCGCATTAAAAGGCAACTCCAGGGAAACAATCACCCGTGAGGATTTACGGATTTATGTGATGAATGGCGCCGTGAAACGTTTGCGTCCAAAACTCATGACCGTCTGCGTGGCGTTGTTCGGTTTGGTGCCAGTATTGTGGGCCACCGGAACCGGCAGCGACGTGATGCGGCCAATTGTGCTGCCGATGATCGGCGGTGTATTAACATCTTCCACGCATATTTTATTGGTAACGCCATTGATCTTTTTGATGGTGAAAGAATATGAACTTAGAAAGCATGGTAAACTGGACTTAATGGAGGTAAAGGAATCATGAAAGCGAAACTATTAGTCATCGCCATGTTATTAAGCGGTGCAACAATTGTTGCCAAAGCACAGACTTTGCCGCTTGACAGTGTATTGGCAAAAATATCTGCCAACCCCGCTTTGCTGGCTTACGATGCAAAAGCTAAGGCACAAGACGCTTATGCCAAGGGGGCCAAAAACTTTGATGCGCCAAAGCTTAGCGCGGGACAATACCAGGTGCCTTACCAGTTGAATCCTAATGGTGGTTCATTTATGATCGAGGGAGAGCAGACGTTTACCAACCCGGCCAAACTGCGCGCAAAGGAAGATTATCTGAAAGGCCAATCGAAAGTCACCGCAGCCGATAAGGATTATCTGAAAAATCAACTATTTGCACAGGCTAAGCAATATTATTACGAGCGCATAGTATTGGAGAAAAAGCTTGCGCTATTGCAGCAAACGCAAAACCTCCTGGAGTACATGCTGAAGGATGCGAATATCCGGCTCACCTATGGCAAAGAAAAGCTGCCCAATATATACAAGGCCAAAGCGGAATTGTATGAACTGAATGACAGCCGCGAAGAACTGCTTAATGATATATCCCAGAAAAACATCCTGCTGAATACGCTAATGAACCGGGATAAAACGGCGCCTTTTGCTGTCGACACCATGGTTGTATTTAAAGATTATGGCACGATGGCTACCGACACGGCAGCCTTAGCGATCAACCGGAGCGACGTTAAAAGTATTAACCGGAATATCGACCTGCAGCAGTTGAATGCCCAAATGGAATACAGCAAGCGTAAACCGGATTTCGGCATACAGGCGGCGCATATGTTTAGCTATGGAGGATATGCTAACCAATATATCCTGATGGCTTCAGTTACCATTCCAATTGTGCCCTGGTCTTCCAAAGAATATAAGGCCAATTTGAAAGGTATCCGCTACGAGACAGAAGCGTTGCAGCAAAGGAAATTAGATATCCTCAACCAAAGCGCCGGACAGTTGGCAGGTATTAAAGCTGAGATGACTAGTAAGAAAAGGCAACTCGATAATTATCGGCAGAACATTATTCCCGCCCTGCAAAACAGCTACAAAACGGCTTTGCAGGCGTACGATCAGAATACCGGCGATCTGCCGTCGGTACTTAACAGTATTAAGGACCTGCAAACGGCAAGAACGACCGCCCTTGACCGTACGCAGGAATTACTAACCTTACAGGTAGCTTATGAAAAAGAGATTGAAAAATATTAGCCTGATCGTAGCCGTGTTATCCTATGCTACGTTTTTGTTTGCCTGCTCGAACCAGCAAAAGAAACCTGCCGCCTCGCAAGTAAAGCCGGTAGTACAATACACTTGCCCGATGCACCCCCAGGTACTGGAAGACCATCCGGGAACCTGCCCGATTTGCGGCATGACGCTGGTAAAAAAGGCAGCGCAGGCCAGCGAGGGTGCCGGAATCAGTTTAAAAACAGTATTAGAACCAGTCAATACTTCGGTTGTGTCATCCGTGGCCGCTGTAACGGCGGAACAAAAAGATGTACCGGTAACCGTTGCAGCAAATGGTTACCTTGATTTTGATACCCGGACGTTTAACAATATCGCTTCGCCTTTTTCCGGCCGTATCGAAAAATTATATATCAAATACGCTTTCCAGGAGATACACCGTGGCCAGCGAATATTTGATGTTTACAGCCCCGAATTAGTGACGGCACAACAAGACCTGGTCTTCCTCGGCAAAAATTCGCCGCAGGAAACCGGGCTGATCCAGGCAGCAAAACAAAAATTGCTGTTGCTTGGAATGACAGATGGACAGGTTGAGCAGGTAACAAAAACAGGGAAAGCATTTTACAGCCTGCCGGTGTATAGTCCTTATGATGGTCATGTGCATGATATGCCGCATAGCCAGATGGCTGGGGCCGCCGACAATCAAACGCCGCCTGATCTGTCAGGCAATCTACCCTTAGCGATCAAAGAAGGTATGTATGTTGAAAAGGGGCAAACGCTATTTAATGTAGTCGACCCGCACATGCTTTGGGCGGTAATTAAGATCGATGCTTCATCTATGGCTGCCGTAAAGCAGCATCAGCCGGTTACGCTGTCGCTTGCTGACGAACCGAACCAAACATTAAGTGGCCGGGTGGATTTTATCGAACCCGCCTTACGGGAAGGGGATAAAACCACAACAGTCCGGGTGTATGTACATAACATGAGCCATGAATTGAAAGTCGGCAGCCTGGTGAAGGCAGAAATAGAAACCGGAAACAAGAACGGCCTGTGGATACCACGTACCGCGCTGGTTGATTTGGGCCAAACAAAAATAGTTTGGCTGAAAACAGGAGACTCTTACCGCGCACATCAGGTCACGACGGGTATCAATAATGGAAATGAAATTCAGATCACCAAGGGCATAGCTATCACCGATAATATAGCGGTTAATGCGCAATACTTATCAGACAGCGAAAGCTTCATAAAAACACAAGGAAATGAATGACATCAAAATAGCAACGGCACTATTGGTCCTTTTGGGACTTGCCGCCTGTAAACCAAAGCCGCAGCAACACGCGATGGCAAAAGTACAGACCAAAGCTTATTACACCTGCTCCATGCATACGCAGGTGCATGAGGATCATCCCGGAAATTGCCCGATTTGTAGCATGAAGCTGATCAGGGTCGAGCTTACCGGGAATGACGCGATGACCAGTAATAAGATCACACTGACCGCAGCACAGATCCAACTGGCCGGTATTCAAACCGATACCATACGCGAAGAAAACACCGGCTCACAAAAAACGCTAACCGGCACAGTAGCAACGGATGAAAACAAAACAGAGGAATTAAGCGCACGAATTGCCGGACGAATCCAGCAATTGTTTGTGCGGGCTGTAGGAGATAAAATTACTGCGGGGCAACCTGTTTACACCATTTACAGCGAAGATTTACAGGAAGCCGAAAAAGAATATTTGCTGGCTATACAACAGCAAAAATTATTGCATAACCCGGATGTCGATTACGGGCAGCTGATAAGTACAGCGGAAAATAAGTTACAGCTATGGGGCCTATCGGCAGAACAAATCAAGCGCCTGGCGGCATCGGGAAAAGTTCAAACAACCACAACGGTATTAAGCAAGGTCAGCGGAACGGTCAGCGACATTGCCATTCACGAGGGCGATTATGTTTCAGAAGGAACCACCATTTTAAAAACGCAGGCCTTAAATAGCCTTTGGGTTGAAGCACAGCTGTACGCAGGTGAAGCGGGGACTTATCATATTAACGACCGGGTAAGTGTCGTCTTGCCTGATCTGAACGGACAGATGATATCCGCCAGGGTAGATTTCATTAATCCGGAATTGTCGGATGCTTCTAAGGTTGAACTGATCAGGATAAGTATTCCCAACCCGCTAGGCCTCATCCGACCGGGAATGCTTGCCTACATCTCCATCAATTCTGACGCTGATCGCAGCTTGGCCGTACCGGCCTCGGCTGTCTTAACAGATGGCAAAGGCAGCCTTGTTTGGGTTAAGAATGCAGATGGTAGCTTTTCACCAAAAATGATAATGACGGGTTCAGGAAATCAAAATTATGTCTCCGTTATTTCCGGCCTGAACAAAGGTGACGTAGTGGTTACCAATGGGGCTTTTTTGTTGAACAGTGAGGCGATATTTAAAAATGGTAGCAGTATGGCGGGGATGAAAATGTAATCGCCCGTTGCATCTTTTTTGAAAATTTTAAAAAAGGATGCAACTCCATCACAAATCGGCCTTGCACCCAAACAAGGTTCGCCGCGACCGCCCTGGTTTCGCGCTTTACTCCGTTTGCGAGTCCCACAGTAAGAGCCTACTCACATTTTCCATTTGCTGCTTCAACTGGCAAACGTCCACCCTTCTTACAGCAAGGACTTGCCAAACTCATCACCGTCATTAACTGTTTTAATCGAACCAATACCCTATGGACAAAATAGAAATCATCTGTATAGAAAGCGAAGCCTTTTACAAACTTCTTGAAGAGGTGCTCCGTCATTTTAAGACTACCGATCCCCCCGCGCCTGAAAAATGGATATCGCCACAAGAAACAATGAAAATGCTACGCATAAAAAGCAAGACGACGTTACAAAAAATGCGCGACGAAGGACATATCAGGTTTACTCAGCCGGAGAAAAAAATTATTCTTTATGACGTAGAATCAATTAAAGATTACCTGGAAGACTTTGTTTATGAGCCTTTCCAGCATAACCCTAAAGGAACGAAGTAAGGTTCGGACATTACTTCTCTAAAAGGCCAATATCTTGGTGCCGCATGTGTATCTTTCTATGTGGATTAATTCCGTCCCTTCTCAAAAAAATAACTTCGAAAAGTTTCAAGCGATAATCGGGACGGTCTTATCCATGTAAAACAGCATGAATGATAATAAGTTACTAAACTATTGTTATGCGGCTGAAGTTTTTATTTGCAACGTACTACTCAATGCGTAGCTTATTGCAAATAAATTCTTTTAACGAAAAATTCTTGTTTTAAACCATGTAAAGTTTATATTTGCTATCCACTACGCTTTATGTAGTACATCGCAAACCAAACCTCATGCAAGTCCAACCCTTGATATATGGATATCTAGATGACTTTCTTTCGGAAATCCGTTCCAAAGGCAGGTACGCATTTTCGCTGGATGAGGTAAAAATTAAATTCAACCTTTCTGACAAAGCACTTAACCAAGCCTTGTATCGCCTAAAGTTCAAAAAACGAATTGCTCAGATCAGAAAGGGATTTTATGCGATTCT
Organism: Mucilaginibacter sp.; assembly: GCA_035551775.1. Lineage (GTDB taxonomy): Bacteria > Bacteroidota > Bacteroidia > Sphingobacteriales > Sphingobacteriaceae > Mucilaginibacter. The sequence goes on from DASZMQ010000002.1 coordinate 136,075, forward strand.
CTCCCCCGAATATGCACGGCAGGGAATGGTGCCTCCATCGCTGTTTATTGATGACATGATGAAATCTTTAGATAAGCGATATTATGTAGGCCTATTATCAGCGGCTGCATTGCACGGAGCCGCCCACCAGCAGCCGATGGAGTACTTCGTTGTAACAGAAAAGCCTGCCTTGCGTAACATTAGAAATAAAAAGCTTAAGATCAATTTTTTTGTAAAAAAGGATTGGCGACAGGACGATTTGGAAAAGAAAAAAACTGATGCTGGCTATATCAATATATCATCACCTGAATTTACTGCCCTTGATCTACTGTTTTATATCGAAAGCGTCAGCATAAGCCAAACACTTGGTGTTCTAAAAGAATTAGCCAGTGAAATGCAAAACGAGAAGTTGACCGAAATTGCGAAAAGCTTTCCGCAAACCGCAGCGATACAAAGACTTGGCTATCTCCTGGAATATGAATTAAGTGAATTTGCGCTCGCTGACGCCTTACATAAAATATTAATAACAAGGAACTATTTCCCCATCCAGCTATCGCCCAAAAAAAATAAGATAGGCGAACTTGTTCAACGCTGGAAGGTATTTAAAAACATTACACTTGAAAACGATCTATGATTCCCCGCCGGTATATTGAAGAATGGAAAGAAAATGCACCTTGGCCGGATAACGCCCAGGTTGAACAGGATCTCATTATTGAACGAGCTTTAATTGCAATTTTTTCCGATGAGTTACTACAGTCAAGCTTGGCATTCAGAGGGGGAACCGCCTTCCACAAATTATACCTGAAGCCTCAAGCAAGATATTCCGAGGATATTGATCTTGTGCAGATTAATGAAGAGCCTATTGGACCGTTGTTGGACAAACTTCGGGAAGTGTTAAATTTCATGGATAGTAAACCGAAAGTGGAGCAGAGCAGACATAACAATACGCTCACCTACCGCTTTGAGTCGGAAATAGCGCCGGTGATAAGAATGCGCCTCAAAGTTGAAATCAATACAAGGGAGCATTTTAATGTATTAGGCCTCAAAAAAGTTAATTATAAAGTGCAGAACTCATGGTTTACGGGTGAATGTGAACTGGTAACGTATGAGATAGAAGAATTATTTGGCACCAAACTGAGAGCACTATACCAGCGCAGAAAGAGCAGGGATCTGTTTGATCTATTTTGGGCTTACAAGCATCACAAACTAGATACCCCAAAAGTTATAAAATGCTATAAAGCGTATATGGAATTTGTAGTAGACAAATTGCCTACACAAAAAGAATTTTTGATAAACATGGATGAGAAAATGCACGACGAGGAATTTGGCAGTGATATTCATATAGTGTTAAGGGCTGGCATCGACTATAATAATGAGGAAGCCTATGAATTTGTAAAATCTGAGTTGATAGAAAAGATTTAGTATGAGCCAAATATTTATAAAATATCAATTACCTGCCGGATGGATTTGGACGACCATCGACGCTGTTACAAAAAAAGTTACAGATGGGTCTCATAACCCGCCTAAAAAAGAAGATAGTGGCATTCCTATGTTGAGCGCAAAAAATATTACCAATAATAAAATATCGTTTGAAGATGTAAGATATATATCCGCTGAAAAATTTATAGAAGAGTACGATCGTGCCAATATTGAACCCAGGGATATCCTTTTAACAATTGTGGCGACAATCGGCAGGTGTGCTATAGTTCCTGAAGCATTGATTTCAAAATTCGCAATTCAAAGAAGCGTTGCTCTGTTAAAGCCGGCATTGATCCATGCAGAATATTTGTTGTATGCGTGTCAGGCTCCTTTTTTTCAAAAATTATTAGAGAATAATGCACAAGGTACCGCGCAAAAAGGCGTATATCTACGTACGCTTAAATCATTGCCAATTCCACTTGCTCCAATAAATGAACAATATTTAATTGCGCTAAAAATACAGGAATTGTTAGATGAGTTAGAGCAATCCGTAAAAACTTTAGTTAAGGCAAAAAAAGAATTGGCGCTGTACAAGCAATCCTTTTTCAAAAGAGCTTTTAGTGGGGATTTGACTAAGAACTGGCGTAAGGAAAATAAAAAAAATATCGAAAATGAAACTTTAAAAGATTCATCGGTAGAAAATTTGTCAAAAATACCCATAGAATGGAAATGGATACCTATTGAATCAATAAGCAAATACATAGGAAGTGGAAGCACCCCAAAAGGCGGAAGAAGTGTCTACCTCAATGAAGGCATCCCATTTATCAGAAGTCAAAATGTTTATCCCAGCGTATTAAGAACGAATGACCTGGTATTTATTTCAGCAGACATAAATCAGAAAATGCGCCGAACGCAGATCGAAGAAAAAGATGTTCTTCTCAATATTACCGGTGCATCAATTGGTCGCTGCGCCTATGTTCCTGAAGGTTTTGGCCAAGGCAATGTAAATCAGCACGTCTGCATTATTAGAATCGGCTATGCAGAATTATACCATAAATATTTATGTCATTATCTAAACTCGCCTGAAGCGCAAATCCATATCAATAAGATTAATTCCGGTGCGACAAGAGAAGCATTGACATTTGAACAAGTAAAAAAATTTCCTATTCCCTTCTGTCATTATGACGAGCAGATACTAATAGTACAAGAGCTTGAATATCAATTTACCATGATTTCTAACCTTGAAGAAACTATAGATAATAATTTAAACGAGGCTGAATTAACAAGATTATCAATCCTCAAAAAAGCCTATGAAGGTAAATTAGTTCCTCAAACTCGGGAAGAAGAATCGGCTGATAAATTAATAACAAGAATCTTCCAGGAAAAACTAAATTATTTATCAGTGCAATCTGAATTATCAAAAATAATTCCTAAACGACAGAAAGTTATGAACGAGAAATTATCAATCATTGAGGTGTTGGCGACAAAAAAACAGCCCATGCCTTCCAGTGAAGTTTGGCAACAGTCGTTATTTAACGCGAATATCGATGAGTTTTATTCTGCGTTAAAATCACATATTGACAAAAATGAAGTAACAGAATTGCCCCGTAACGGAAGAGAATCGTTTTTAACCCTCGTTTCGAAATGAGAATTGATACAGTATATATAAAGCAGTTCAAAAATTTGAAGGATTTTCAAATTGAATTGAACGATCAGGAAATGAAAACAATCCTGCTTGGCCAAAACGCGACTGGCAAGTCGAATTTTATGGAAGCACTGGTCTTAATATTTAAATATTTGGACTTAGAAAAAGATATTCCTCAAACACTCGAACTAGAATACAGAATAGATTATATATGCAGGAATCAAAACGTCCGGGCCGAGTATTTAAACAAAAAAACAAGTTTTCATTTTTGGGAAAAAACAAAAAATGAACAAACCTTAGTAATCGAAAATAAAGCTACTGACGCGATTACAAAAACAGAATTTTATCGTAATAAAGATAAGTACCTCCCCAAATACGTTTTTTCTTACTATTCAGGAGTAAGTAACAGGTTGCAAGATCATTTTAATGAGCACCAACGTAAATTCTATAATACGATAAAAAGCAAAAACTATAAAAACTTTGAAATTGACTCGTTGCGTCGATTATTTTATGTACAGGCTGTACATTCTCATTTTGTACTCATGGCTTATTATTGTTTTGAAGCACAAGAAAGTGTATCAATTCAATTTTTAAGAGACGTTTTAGGCATTGAGGAGTTAGAATCTATATTGTTTGTATTAAGAAAACCACGCTGGAACAACAAAGAAGGTGATAAGCGTTTTTTTGGCGCTGAAGGGATGGTTAAAGATTTTCTGGATAAATTATGGGATTTATCAGTAGCGCCCATCTATCACGACGAAAGAATACCGGTTGACTTCAGAAGCGACATAACTCAACAGCGTCTTTATTTATATATAAAAGATATAAATAGCTTGAAAGAATTGGCTAAACATTTTAACTCGAACACCGAATTTTTCAAAGCGCTAGAAAGCACATACATATCCGATTTGATTGAAGAGGTCAGGGTAAAAGTTAAAAAGAAATTTGCAGGCAGGGTTACATTCAAAGAACTGAGCGAAGGAGAACAGCAATTATTAACAGTACTTGGCCTTCTAAAATTTACAAAGGATGAGGAATCGCTTATTCTGCTAGACGAACCTGATACGCATCTTAATCCAATCTGGAAATGGCGTTACTTAGAGTTTTTAGATAACGTCGTCCAAAATGAAAAAAACACACAAATTATAATCAATACACACGATCCACTAATTATTGGTGGACTTACAAAAGAGCAGGTTAGAATCTTTCAGATAGACAAAGATGGCGGAGTTTGCACGGTTGAACCAGATATTGATCCTAAAGGCCTGGGTGTTGAGGGAATATTAACCGGTGAATTATTTGGCTTACCAACCACTCTGGATGAAGAAACGCAAAAGGATTTAGATAGAAGGAACGAGCTCCTGTTGTTACAGCATAAAAATGGGTTGAATGATATAGAGCAAAATGAGCTTAATGCTTTATTTAACAAGTTAGAAGATCTTGGCTTTTCAAAAACATTTAGAGATCCGCTTTACCAAAAGTTCATAATAGCTTATACGGAAAAACTTAGCGCCTCTTCAAAGAAAAGCTATACCAAGGATGAGTTGGATGCACAAAATAAAATGGCTATGGAAATCTTAGAAGACCTCAAAAAAGCGGAGGATAGCCAATGATGTATATAGACACGATGGGAAAATCGCCGGAACAAGATTGGCTTGACCGAGCAAATCAGGTAACGCAGCAGTTAATAAACGCGACGACATTAGCTGAGCGGAATAGTATTATTGACGCGAACGAAGTACTTTGGGGAGAGTTGAAGGATTTTTTACTTGAGATATCTTATAATAAGTGTTGGTATTCAGAGGCGAAAGACGCTTATAATCATTTGCATGTAGATCATTTTAGACCAAAGAAAATTGCTTTAGGAATTGATAAAATAGATCACGGGGGATATTGGTGGCTAGCATTTCAATGGCAAAACTACAGGGTATGTGGAGGTGTAGGTAATGTTAGAAAGAAGGATAAGTTTCCTGTCAGAAGCAATAAAGCAGACGATCCAAATGCAAATATTGATGATGAGGCCATTTTCTTTCTCGATCCAACCAACGAAGAAGATACTTTTAAGATTACCTTCAACAGTAATGGGGAGGTGATGCCAATTGAAACTACTGGATGGGACTTTCAAAGAGCTGACTACACTATAACCAATTTAAATTTAAACTTTAAAAAGTTAAAAGAGTCGAGAAAAGACCTTTGGGTGAAATGTTCTACCTTAGTAACAGAAACTCAAGCTTTGATGGCTCAAAATAATTTGAACCCGAGCGCTTTCCGTAAGGGTCAAATTACGGAAAAACTAACACAGCTGAGGGAGTTGGCCAATAAGAAATCTGCATTTTCTGCAACAATAAAAGCTTGCTTAAGAAGTACAGGGATTCATTGGGCAGTGTCCTATGCGGCTTAATAATTAACATTTATTATATGTCAACAAACAATATTGTAGCAAAAATCTGGTCATTCTGCGATACGCTTAGAGATGATGGCGTTAGTTATGGAGACTATCTGGAGCAAATCACCTATTTATTATTTCTAAAAATGGCTGATGAGCATACAGATACAGTGCATCAAAATGAGTTTAATATTCCACCTGGATGCGATTGGCAAACATTATATAGAACTGAAATACCAACATTAATAAATAGCTACAGTGAAAACTTGAAAACGCTTGCTAATGCAGGTGGCATGTTGACTAAGATATTCGCCGGTGCACAGAACAAAATTCACGACCAATACAAATTGCGTAGGCTCATTGAACTTATTAATGAGGAAAATTGGGTTTCAGAGTCAGTTGATATTAAAGGTGAAATCTACGAATCCCTTTTACAAAAAAATGCAGAAAATAGCGGTGCAGGACAATATTTCACCCCAAGACCTGTAATACAGGCGATGGTAGACTGTATTCAGCCCGGCCCAAGTGAATCAATTGCAGACCCCTCCTGCGGGACAGGTGGATTTTTTTTGGGTGCACTAAATTATCTGAGAGCTCATAACAAATTAAGTGAGGAGGAGGAACGATTTTTAAAATTCGATACTTTTCATGGCTGGGAAATAGTTCCGGCAACAGCAAGGCTTTGCCTAATGAATTTATTTCTACATGGGGTCGGCGATTTGAAAACAACGCCCGAAATTGAAATAACAGACAGTCTAAAGGAATCATTGAATAAAAAGGTAGATATTGTTTTAGCCAATCCACCTTTTGGAAAGACAAGTAGCGACGTTATCACAAATGATGAAAAAAAAGCTAAAGTTCCAGGATATCATTATAGAGAAGATATATGGACGACCACAAGTAATAAACAGTTAGCTTTTTTACAACATATCATAACTATGCTTAAAGACGACGGCAGGGCAGCGGTAGTATTACCCGACAATGTTTTATTTGAGGGCGGAGCAGGTGAAATTGTTCGCAAAAGCTTATTAAAGAAGGTCAATCTTCATACCGTTTTACGATTACCTACCGGAATTTTTTACGCACAAGGGGTCAAGGCGAACGTTCTTTTTTTTGAGATGACAAAACAATCAAAGGAGCCTGCGACACAGGAAACATGGTTTTATGATTATCGTACCAATATACACCACACACCCAAAAAGAATCCATTAAAATATGAAAGCCTTAGAGACTTTATAAATTGTTATAATCCGTTAGATCGGACAATGCGTAGCGAAACCTGGTCTGAACAAAACAAAGAAGGACGATGGAGAAAGTACAACTATGAAGAAATAACTGCTCGTGATAAGGCTAACATGGATATTTTCTGGCTAAAAGATGATAATTTAATTGACCTGGAAAATTTGCCTGATCCCGATGACCTTATAAATGACATAATAGAAAATATTGAAAGCGCATTAGCTAATTTTAAAATTATAAGAGATTCTATCGCTTAGTTGCAAAAATGAGCGATTACGATAAAATAAGATCATTCGAAACTGAGATATTGGACAGAGTTCATGTAGAATTTGAGTTTTACAAATATTCTGAAGATATAGTTATACCACACCTCTTACAATTCTTTGGTGACATTGAAAGACGTCGAGGAGATTTTATTGAAAGGGGGTTTACGGAAATTTCTTTTAGTTTTTATTTAACTAATATGATGCATGGCATTAGCCATTGCATTCGTTGGATCAAAAAGCAAAATAATCCGCAGTTTGTAAATTCCGATCATCAGTCTCCTCATTATATTCATAGAATAAGCGCCGATTTTGTCAATTGGGGCATATCCTATCATGCCATCGCACAGGAATTTATTATCTGGTCAAGGAAAATCAAACAAGCCATCTTGAATGAAGAAAACAAAACAATCACCTTCGTTCACCCACTTGATTATGACTATTCAAAAGTGCATGGCCTCCAGCTTTTATATGATGCACAGCTACAGGATATCTATAGCCATTATCCCCACGAAAAAATGGAAGAAGAGTTTTCGTTATGGCTCAGTGATATTGATCTATTAAATCCCCCTATAGCCAATTCTATCGATTGGGCTAAAGGAACCAGGTCCGAATCTTATCCGTTATTGTTAAGGAAGATGAGTGAAATAGTATTTCCAGAACTTCCTAATTCTACTGATTTTCAGGGTTATAATTTATTAGAACTTAGACAGTTTTTTGCGTTGTTCTTTTTAAATTTCCATTTTATTAGATGGGTGGAAGGGGTGCTTGACGATAAATATGGAATGGATCACTCCTTTGGTTCAAACCCTCTATATCTAACATCGTCTCATTTCAGGAGACTTGCCTCAAAAATTACCGGACTTTCATTTAGTGTTGTTGGTGCTATTATTACCGATCTAACCTTCGACCATAATAACTTCCATTCCAGCATTACGATTCAACCTTTTATTCTTTCAGGTTCAGACGTATATTATATTCTCCCAAATCTTTTTACTCAGTTGGAGCCTTCAAGAATGATAACCGGTTCATTAAATAAAGGGCCAAAGAAAAAAATCTATGACAAATTAATTAATAAAATTGAAAGGGTATGCTTAGAAAGACTTGAGGGAATAATCAAAGAAGGTGGATTTTGGAAATGTTACAATACCAAAACAATTAAATATAATGGCAAGCAGTATCAGCCAGACCTAATCATAATAGATCACACCGAGGCCATGCTATGTGTAGTTGATTACAAACATTTTGTCGGTCCTATAACAGCCTCTGAAGTTGAATATAGGATGAATGAAACGAAAAAGGGTATTAACCAGGTCGTCGGATACGTATCAGTACTTTCTCAAATAAAAAAAATCGCCACTGAAAATATCGAGAGATATAGCGTTTACGGAATTCTGTTGACACATAAGCCTATGCCAATTCCAATTCCTTTAAACACGGGTATAGTAATTACCGACTCAAATTCTTTTACCACGGCAATCGCTAAATGCCATCAAAACAATCATAGTTTAAATCATTTGTTGAATAATTTAAGGCATGAGGATTTAAATTACGTCAACGATGACTTTATTGGCGAAGATGCAGAAGTAAATATCAAAGACTGGAAAATAATACGGAAAGTTTTTAAGAAACAAAGCTCTTGACAAATTTGGGGCTCTACCGAAATGTCGTTTTCAAGCAGGTTAACCCCTGTAATAATTCTTACCCTATTTCAAAACTAAAATCACCATAGTTCAACAATTGAAAATCTTCTATACTTTTTATTGTAAAAAGTTGGGTATCCATATATTCCAACGAGTTAAAATTATTGAATTTGAAGTATTCTGCATTTTTAATTGTGTTTTCTGCATCTTCAAAAATGCCATTGAGATCGCCATCTGTCCAATTTAATTTTTCACCTTCGAGAATCAAGGTAAGAATTACCCGCTGTTGTTTATCTGAGTGTTGCGGCAGGTAATAAATTATCGCTATCGCCTTTTTTCTATAGATTAATTTATACACATCTATAAAGCCAATTTCATATTGCCCCCTTCCGGCCAATTTTTTCCATTCAAAGTTCATTTTTCGCTCTTTAATTTTGTAATTACTTGTTTCAACAAAAATAGTTCTTAGCCCTGGCTGAAAAAAAAGTTTATGTTACGGCGAGCCCGGCAGGGCTCTCTATTGTTACGATAGAAGTATTCTCATTTGACCCCTAATATTTTACTTTATGCTTAAAAGTTAAGTACTGCATCAATGGCATCGTCAGCCTTTTTAAAAGAAAAGTTAGATTGATAGATCATGGTAGTTAATATGCTTTCGTGCCGATACATCTTCTGCAATACTTTTGGATGAATTTCCTTTTCTTCAGCCCGTTGCGCGAAGGAGTGCCTGGCTTTATGTTGTGAAGCATTTTTTGTACTGCCTATCATTGTCATAATTTTTGACATCGCCTTATTAAGTCGCTTTACGGCAAAGGCTATTTTACGCCTAACTTCCAACCTTTCATCTAACGAACGGATATCTTTTAAAAATGGGAATATAAGCCCATGAATGTTGGTAGCGGCATTTTGTGAGTCACGGTATCTGTCAAGAATGGCAATAGCTTTGTCCGGCACTTTTACCGAACCATGTTCTCCATTTTTCGACATCTGATAATAGAGGCGCCCGTTTTGAAAATCGTTCCATTTTAACAGCAAACAATCGGTTACTCGCATCCCCGCGAAATAAAACTCCAGTAGCCAGATATTACGGGCATGATGGTAAATTTCGGAGTATTCGGATAAGTCAAGTTGTTCGAGCTTTTTAATTTCAGCTTCTTCCAATCCGATTTTAGACGACCCGCTTAATCGAATGCTAATATTTCCTTTGCCGCCAAAAGGATAAATGTCTTTGCTGATAAGTTTGGCGCTAATGGCGCGGTTAAAGATCGTTCGGACACTGATGAGGTAATTTGTAACTGTGCGGTCGCTTATTGGTTTCTCGGGAGTATTTTCATTATAGCGTGGTTTCTTACATTGCTTTAAATAAATTCGATAACGTTGCAGGAATTCAACTGTAATTTCATTGAATGTAAGGTTATCATTTTTCGCAAAATCATAAAGCCTTTTGAACCGTCCATCTTCGGTCGCATAGCTCTCATAGTTGCCCAGCGCTTCCTGGTCCTTAAGATATTGCCGTGCAACATCTTTAAAATAAACCGGTAGAACCTCAATTGGCTTCAGACCTACTTTAACTTTCTTTGATGAGGCAAGACCTTTGGTTTCTAACTCCAAAGCCTTATCATTGGCTTTAGCAATTTCGCTTAAGAGAAAATTATTCAGACGGACTGAGTTTGGATGGGATTTTCTTACACGTTGCATCTTGGAGTCCCATTGATTCAAATTGTCTAATTTTTGGCCCGTCATAATATATGAGGGTTTACGATTAATTGTAATACGAACAGAAATTGGAAATTTCCCGTCCTTTGCGGGGCGTTTCCAGACGTACAAATCTACAGTTGCCATTACTTAAATTTTTAAGTTAATGGCTGGCCAACCATAGCAGTAAAATTACCTGTTTTGTTAAAACAATGTTTAAACAATGGGCGGTTTAACCTGTGTTTTCATGGTTCAAAATGGTTTTCTAAAGTATCAAAAACCGCATTTTTGACCCATTTAGAGCCATTTTGGATTTTATACCTCATCGCTCATAACCCGAAGGTCGTAGGTTCGAGTCCTGCTCCCGCTACAAGAAAGTCAAGAGCCTCAAGTCGAAAGATATGAGGCTTTTTTGTTTTAAATCCTTCGCCGATTGCAAATCTGTAATTATCGAAGTCCGGACCAGCGGGGTAACTGAACTGAATTACATAGTGGATGGACAATAGCAGAGGAATTAAGTCTTAAGCCGAACGTCTTGAGACTTTTTTTATTTGGAGCGTTGGGAGCTCGTCGGGTTTATTTGTCGCGATCCGCCCCCAAAAATGTCATTTTTACACAGCGTAAAATCCAAGAATGCCCTTGATATTTGTAATGTCAAACATCAAACTCATTTAAATCAACATTTTATGAAAAAGATATTTAAAGGATCTAACACTCCCAAACTGATATTAATAATAGCTGCGGTTTTCTTTGCAGTTGTTCAGTCTAAAGCGCAACAAGTTAAGCCTTCGGATAGCGGCTTAGTGCCCGTTAATGGTATCAAAGTTTATTATGAGGTATATGGCGAAGGAAGGCCGATAGTTTTATTGCATGGTGCTTTTATGACCATTGAAGGGAACTGGGGCCAATTGATACCTGAGCTGTCAAAAACCAGGAAAGTAATTGCCATCGAAATGCAGGGACATGGCCACACACCATATTCGGACAGAAAAATGGATTTTCCTACCCTGGCAAGTGATGTGGCAGGAGTAATGGATCATTTAAAAATTGACACTGCGGATGTTGCAGGCTATAGCATGGGCGGCGAGGTGGCCTACCAATTCGCGATAAAATTCCCCAAACGGGTGAGAAAATTAGTGATCATATCTTCTACTTATAAAAGCAGCGGTTGGGTGCCTGCAGTAAATAGCGCGTTTAAAAACATTAAACCCGAAGTATTTGCGAACAGCCCTATGAAAGCGGCGTATGATGCTGTAGCGCCTGACAAAACAAAATGGACAAAGTTTATAGAGCAGATGCTTGCTTTCGCCACTACGCCATTCGACATGGGCGACGCCAATGTTGCGAAAATTACTTCGCCGGTATTGATCATATCGGGTGACAATGATGGCCTGGATAAAGTTGAGCTGATGAAAACGTATCAATTACTGGGAGGCGGCGTATCTGCCGACCTGGCGCCGATGCCAAAATCGCACCTGGCCATTGTTCCTTCACAGAGTCATGTCAGCCTGATGATGCAGACGAAAACAATATTGGGTTACCTGGATGACTTTTTAAAATAAGCAGTACCATCCTAAGGCTTTTTTGTTGTATGCCGGGCGGTTCCAATACACTTTGTGTTCACGTTCCGCCATATCCGGACACTTTTTAGCATGCAATGGACTGAAATTTAGCATTTTTCCATTTACACTAAGCCCGAGAATTTGATAAGCTTTGGCCTTTTCGTGAACAACAAATACTTAAATGATTGAAATATAGATCATTAGTCAACGGAAGGATGTACACACAAAAAAGCCCGATCCGGACGAATGCGTCTGTGAATTACCAACTTTGTACAACATTTTACCACTTTTTTTTCAATTAAACACCCGCAAACCGGCTTAGTGTACGCCTGGTCTTGATAAGCTTTCGGATTCTTTTTCCACGCCCGATACAGCGAAGGAAATCATAGTTCTCATTTAATCATTTCAATCATGGTTCAGACACGCAGATAATGACGTTTGGAACAGGAATATTCGGTCCAAATCCTCCCCGTGAAATAAAATAACTATTAGCTAATACTATGGCTGAAAGATTGTTTAGCTTTACATTCTCTTAACCAATACTCCCCCTTATTTCATACGGATCATGCCGGAAAGACGATCAAAAAAAGCACCGGAAGGAAAAACGTCACCCGCTAAAAAAGCAACGGGATCAGCCAGGCAAAAGGTCAAATCATTCCCTGTTATTGCCGTGGGCGGTTCAGCCGGCGCGTTCCCGGCGATGGAGAAGTTTTTTACCCATATGCCGGTCGACAGCGGTATGGGTTTCGTGATCATTATGCATCTTTCGCCCGACCATAAAGGGCACATGGCCGAGGTAATACAGAACTATACCTCCATGCCGGTAGTTGAGGCTACCGATGGCCTGCAGGTGGAACCCGATCATGTGTATGTGATCCCGCCCAATAAGGACATGGGTATTCATAACCGCAAACTCCTGCTGCTGAATATTCCCGCGCACAACGGGCTCAGGCAGCCTATCGATTACTTCTTTCAAACGCTTGCCGACGATCAATGGAACCGGGCAGTGGGCATCGTTCTTTCGGGCATGGGCTCGGACGGTGAAACCGGCGTGCGCATGATCAAGGAAAAACTGGGCATGGTAATGGTGCAGGACCCGGAGACCTCCGGCTACAACAGCATGCCGCGCGCTTCGATAGGTACCAACCTGGTGGACTATGTCCTCGCCCCAGAGGAAATGCCTATCAAGCTTATTCAATACCTCAATCACCCGATATTGGCTGAAGAGCCGAGCGAACAGTTGCGCTCCGATGTCCGGAACACCAATTCTATTCAAAAGATACTGATGCTGCTGCGCTCCCAAACGGGGCATGATTTCACTTTGTATAAGAAAAGTACGGTCATACGCAGGATAGACCGGCGTATCGCCTTTCACCAATTGCCCGATTACGTGCATTACGTGAATTACCTGCGCGAGAAGCCGCAGGAGATCGAGATACTGTTTAACGAGCTCCTGATCGGCGTAACCAAATTTTTCCGGGACGCACGCGCATTCGATTCGCTGAAGGAAAAATTAAAAGCGCTTATCCAGCATAAAAAAAACGACGACCCTATACGGGTATGGGTTATCGGCTGTTCTACCGGGGAGGAAGCCTATTCGATTGCCATGCTGCTGATCGAATTGCTGGATGCGCGCCCGCGGAAAAAGCTGCCCAAAATACAGTTGTTTGCCACCGACCTCGATGTTGAGGCCATTGAACAGGCGCGGCAGGGAACATACCGTGAAAATATAGTCGCCGACGTATCGCCCGAACGGATCGAAAGATTTTTCATCAAAAATGACGGCGGTTATACCGTAAAAAAAGATCTGCGCGAAATGATCGTCTTCGCCCAGCACAACCTGATCAAGGATGCTCCTTTTACCCGGCTCGACCTGCTCTCCTGCCGCAATGTAATGATATACCTCAACGCCGAGCTTCAGAAAAAGATCATCCCTATATTCCATTATTCATTGAACGCCGGGGGCATCATGTTTATGGGACCGGCGGAAACCATAGGAGGCTTTACCGACCTGTTTGCCCCGATCGACCCTAAGTGGAAAATTTTTGAACGAAGGGAAGGCAGCGCCGCCCTCTCCAAAATGGTCGATTTCCCCTTCCACGTCGCCAAACATCCCGCAGCAGCGCTTCGCCTGGAAGAAACGGAAAAGGTTCCGGCCAAATCGCCCATCGCCGATACTTTTAACAAAATATTGCTCGAAAACTTTACGCCGACCGCATTGCTGATCAATGATAAGGGCGATATCCTCTACACCAATGGCAAGGCAGGCAATTATATGCAGCTGCCGCGCGGAGAAGCGGTGATGAACATCCATAAAATGGCCCGTGAAGAGCTGCGCTATGTACTGGGTAATGTGATCCACCAAGCCCGTAATAAAAGAACCCTCGTCAGCCTTAACAATGTCAAACTGTCCGACGGCAAAACGACCAGGATCGTAAACCTTCACGCAAGCGGCCTGGAAGCTACCGGCCTGCGCGACCTGATGCTGGTGATCATTGAAGAAAAAGGTACCGTCAAAAAAACAGGCCGCGCCGGGAGTAATAAAGACGGGAGCGATAACAAGGCGGTCGGCGAATTGGAAAAGGAGCTGGTGTATACCAAGCAGCAGCTGCATAGCACCATTGAACAAATGGAAACCTCGCTGGAAGAGCTGAAATCGACCAACGAAGAATTGCAAAGCACCAACGAGGAATTACAAAGCACCAACGAGGAATCGCTTACCACCAAAGAGGAGATGCAATCGCTGAATGAAGAGCTGATGACGGTAAACTCGCAATACGAATCTAAAGCGGAGGAATTGAACAGGCTGAGCAACGATATGAAGAACCTGCTGGATGCCACGGAGATAGGTACGATATTTTTGAATAACGAACTGGAGATCCTGCGGTATACACCCCAGATCAAAAAACTGTTCAACATCATTCCGGCTGATGTGGGCCGCCCGCTTTCGCATATCGTATCCAATTTCGACTACGACCAGTTGGCCGAGATCATCAGGGAGGTGATCGACCGGCTGTCGACCAAAGTTGTAGAGGTGAAAACCAAAACCAATGAATGGTACACCGTCAGGGTAATGCCTTACCGCACCATGGACAATTACATATCGGGGGCCGTAATGACGTTTACGCTGATTACCGACTATAAGCAGATGGAGTTCAGGCTGAAGGCTCTTCAGAATTATTCCGGCATCGTCCTGTCCCGTTTGCATCAACCCGCCCTGCAGTTGGATAAGGACCTGAACGTGATATCGGCCAACCAGCTTTTCGAGGAAGTTTTCCTGGTTAAGGGCGGGGAACTGGAGAAATTTTCATTCGAACACTTTATTCGTACACGCCTGCAGGAAGAGGAGCTTGGCGAAAAACTTGTGAAAAGCAGGCAAACAGGCGAATCCATGAAAGGGCGTTTTTCTTTTAGCGGTGTTTCGTATGAACTTTCCGCCAGCCCGTTCGTTGATGAGGAAACACAGGAAATATTACTGATATTGGTAATGATCAACCGGCTTAAAAGCGCCCCGCATTGAAGGAAAAACAAGAGGCTACCAGGAACGATCAATTTTCATTACTGCGTGCCCGGGCAGAGCAGGTGCTCGACCGTGCCCTTGACCGGAGCCGTCCCGACGCAAAGGAAAATCTTGATATAGTGTTCCAGGAATTGCAGGTGCTGCAGATTGAGCTGGAAATGCAAAATGACGAGCTTCGTTCGGCCAATGAGCTGCTCGAGATCGAAAGGATGAGGTTCGCCGGTATTTATGACCTGGCCCCTGTCGGATATTTTATCCTTAATCACGACGGGTATGTTGAAGAAGCGAACCTTGTCGGCCTTAAAATGCTGGAGATAGAAAAAACAGGAATCAGGCGCGAGCGCCTGATGCACTTTGTGGCTGAAAGCCACCGAAATCAATTTCATGATTTTTATCACCTGCTGCTGCGCACTGCCGATAAAAAGAGCGGGCAGTTTAAATTTATCTCCCATACGGGGCGTGAATTTTACGGGCAGGCTGAAGGACGTGCCATCAACCGGTCGTCGCAGTGTTACGTTGCCATTGTAGATATTACCGAAAATAATCTATCGCGCCTGCGGCTGGCCGAGATCAGCGACCGCATGCAACTGGCAATGGATGCATCATCGGCGGGCACCTGGGAGCTGCACCTCCCCTCGATGCAGTTTTATCTTGATGACAGGACCCATCGTATCTGCTGTGGGGAGCCAGGCCGGTTTAACAATACTTATTCATCTTTTATAGATCTGGTGCATCCTGACGATCATTTTATGGTCGACCAGCATTTCAGGACGGCAATAAACACAGGGAAGGAAGTTGACGTCGCGTGTAGGTTTGTTAGCAGCGGAAAACAAATAAGCTTTGCCAATATCCGCGGCCATTTGGTAGATACGGCTATGACAGGCGGCCAGCGTTTCGTCGGTATCATCTGGGATGTGACCGAGAAAAAACTGGCCGAGGGAAAAGCCGATGCGATGCGGATCGAGCGCCAGAAGGAGGTTACCGTTGCCGTGCTCCAAGCCGAGGAAAAGGAACGCAGGCGGATCAGCGAATCCCTGCACGATAGCGTCAGCCAGCTGTTGTATGGCATAAAACTTCAGCTCAGCGAACAAGATCAAGCCGACGCTATCGCTAAAGCGAACAAATTGCTCGATGTCGCGATCCGGGAAGCCCGTAATATCGCATTTGAGCTCGCGCCGTCCATACTGACCGATTTTGGCCTGGCTGCGACGATAGATGAGCTATGCCAGCGCCTTTCAACGCCGCATATGCTGATTGACGCGCAGATCTCAGGTTTTAACGCGCGCGGCGATCTGTTCATGGAAGGAATTATTTTCAGGATCATCCAGGAGCTGGTCAACAATAGCATGAAACATTCGGGCGCGACCCACGTACAGATCAGCCTGAAAAAACAGAAACTAATCGAGATCATCGTTACGGATAACGGCAGGGGCTTTGAGTACAACAAGTTCGACCGGAAGACATCAGCCTCAGGACTAACGAGCATAAGAAACCGGCTGACATTGTATAACGGCAAACTCGACATCAGCTCAGCTCCCGGCAAGGGAACAACGGTAAGGGTGCAGCTTACGGGTTAGAAGGGATATCTGCGATGTCATGCTGAGTTGTAAAACACTGTGACTCTGAAAGATAAAACGACGAAGAGCGTTGTCATGCTGAGGCTCTCGAAGCATCGCGCGCAAAGGCCAGACAAGTGCATGTACTGGCCACTGCACACCCTTCCCTTCGGGTACTTCAGGACAGGCTTGTACCTCAGGGTGACACCCCTCCGCGTGACTTGTCGATCAATGATGCTTGAAATATTGTATTTCCTTTTCGTGCTTTTTGGCGTCATCCATTGAATCGAACGTACCCAGGTTCTTGCGCTTATGCGTGTCGGCGTCTACTTTTCTTGAGTAGATGCGGTATTTACCCGATTTTAATTTCCTGATCATAGCTGGTTGATATTTGTACCTACTATAATGCTAACAAACCGATACTGCTACTGTTTTTCTTTAATCCAGCGGAATACTTTGACCGTACTGCTTTAACCAGGCATCAAACGACAACAACGCAGGGTTCAATTCTTTTGAAAGCGCCAAATCGCGGGTTTTATTACAATGGGCTTCAAAATCAGTATAGAACTGGAACATATTCCCCAGGTCATCGGCGCCGGGAAATCCGAATGCGCGGTATTGGGCCGGGGTCACCACGTTATAAATTACATCCTTACCCAATGCATTGGATAACGCTCCCGCCATCTCGTCGCCGGTAAGCTGGTCTCCGGCGATGCCTATTGTCTTACCGATAAACTTACCGGGATTTTTAAATACTCCGTAGGCGCATTTCCCAATATCCCCGGCGGCTATGCCCGCCATTTTTTTATCGGCCATCGGCAGTGTAAAAACATATTTCCCGTCCGCGCCCTTTTTAGGCCCCATGCCAAAATAGATCATGTTATCCCAGTAAAAGGATGCCATCAAATAAGTAACGGGTAAGTGTGCTTCCGCAAAAAAGTGATCCCCTTCCCCTTTCCCGTCAAAATGCGGCACCTTGTATTTCCCATGCAGGGTAGGCATGCTGTCGTCATTTAAAGGCACAAAAGTGCGCACATCCTCAAGCGTCGACCAGACAACGTGTTTTATACCCGCTTCTTTAGCGGCAGTGGCCATATTTTTCGCTTCAGCGGTTTCTCTTTCAGCGGAAAAATGCGCCCAGAAGAAAGTCACGAAATAAGCCCCGTATGCACCGGCCAGGGCACGCTGCATGCTCTCCTTGTCGTCAATATCCGCTGTTACCACTTCAGCGCCAAGTTTGGCCAGTTCCTTTGCTTTATCCGAATTGGGATCGCGGGTTACCGCCCTTACCGCGAATTCGCTATTGGGGTCGTTGAGGATAGCATGTGCAAGCCCGCCGCCCTGGGCGCCCGTAGCGCCGAATACGGCGATGATTTTTTTCTGTGACATAAGATCGATGTTTAAACTCCTTAAATTTAGCTAAGGGTTTTCACTTAACATAAGTTTTATTCAACCATGTTACGATCTCTTCCCAGTCTACTCGCGGTATCCTGGCGTGAGTGGCGTTTTTCACGATAAAAAATTCTTTTTTGTCGCCGGGTATGGGGTTATAAAAATCCTTTACTTTATCTACCGCGAATTCATCATGATCGCCCACGCCTACCAATACCGGGACGTTCATATTTTTCGGCAGCCTTAATTTTTTCACATGGTGGGATTGATTTAGGTGCAAAGGCCTCGCACTTCTGCAGCATTTGATCCGGATCATGCCGGCGGGGAATTGCCGATCAGTCAATCCGTGCGGCGTCATTGATCTCGCGTATCACAGCATCTAACTTGGTTATCGCTTCTTTAAGAAAATCAAGTACTTGCTTGTTATGGTCACCTGTTATGGCGTGTTCCTCGATAAGATCAACGAGCCCGATGATACTGGCGACGGGACTTCGC
The DNA here is from genome assembly GCA_035551775.1 of Mucilaginibacter sp. GTDB lineage: Bacteria > Bacteroidota > Bacteroidia > Sphingobacteriales > Sphingobacteriaceae > Mucilaginibacter. The sequence continues at coordinate 154,869 of DASZMQ010000002.1, forward strand.
AATAAATGGGAGTTTTTGTAAGAAACGATCTTAAGCTGCCCCACTTTTTCTTCAAGTTTGTCCTGCAATTCTACAAGGTCGGTCACGTCTTCAACTTCCCTGATAATAACACAAATGCCCTTCGGATCATTTCTTTCGTAGATCATTTGACGTGAGTAAGCCCAAATATAGTCCCCATCCTTTTTGCGTGCGCGCACCGTCATTTCGATCACATCGCCCTTTTTTGAATGCTTAATTTTGTCCATTGCTTGCTCCACAATGTGGCTGTCAGCCGGGTCAATGACATTTTTATAAAAATCACGACTCAGGTCTTCGTATTCCTCTTTAGAATATCCCAGCAACTGGTGGGTAAGCCCGCTTGAGAACAACAACTTATGATTGGAAAGGTCGTACGTTTGAAATTCAACGTGCGCTACTTCAAAAATGGAGCGCAAAAATTTGATCCCGGGCTTCATTACATAAATATATAGAGAAATAAATGTTAATTATCCAACGGAACACGTCAAAAATGGGAATGAATCCTAACAAAAAAGGCGAACCGTTCAGGGTTCGCCTCTATAAAAGTCTAAATACGGATATCAAGCCAGATCGAACCTGTCCAGGTTCATTACTTTAACCCACGCCGATACAAAATCGTGCACGAACTTTTCTTTGGCATCGTCGCTCGCATAAACTTCGGCCAATGCGCGCAGCTCGGAATGTGAGCCGAATACCAGGTCAGCGCGGGTGGCGTTCCATTTGAACGCACCGGTTTTGCGGTCGTTACCCTGGAACAATTCCTTGCTTTCATCGGCAGCTTTCCATGCGGTGCCCATATCCAGCAGGTTGACAAAGAACTCGTTGGTCAGCTTGCCCGGGTTTTTGGTTAATATACCATACGGCGAACCATCGTAATTTGCGTTCAGCGCGCGCATACCGCCTACCAAAACGGTGAGCTCAGGCGCGGAAAGCGTTAAAAGCTGGGCTTTGTCGATCAGCAGATCTTCCGTGCGAACGTGGTGGCCCATTGTCCGGCGATAATTGCGGAAACCATCTGCAAGCGGCTCCATATAGTCGAAAGATTCCACATCGGTTTGCTCCTGCGAGGCATCCATACGGCCCGGAGTGAACGGAACCTCCACATTATAACCGGCATCTTTTGCAGCCTTTTCAACCGCGGCGCTTCCGGCAAGAACGATCAGGTCGGCCAGGGAAATCTTTTTACCGCCGGCATTGAATTCGTTTTGGATCGTTTCCAACTTTTTAAGCACATTGGCCAGTTGTACCGGGTTGTTCACTTCCCAATCCTTCTGCGGCGCCAGGCGGATCCGGGCGCCATTCGCGCCACCGCGTTTATCACCACCCCGGAACGTAGAGGCCGAGGCCCACGCAGTAGAAACCAGTTGCGAAACGCTAAGGCCGGATTCGAGTATTTTGGTTTTCAATGCGGCAATATCATTGCCATCAACCAGCGGATGATCAACTGCGGGAATAATGTCCTGCCAGATCAATTCTTCAGCCGGAACATCAGCGCCAAGATAACGGGCACGCGGGCCCATATCGCGGTGAGTCAGTTTGAACCAGGCGCGCGCAAATGCATCGGCCAATTCATTCGGGTTTTCATAAAAACGGCGGGATATCTTTTCATATACCGGATCGAACCTTAACGAAAGGTCTGTCGTCAGCATGGTTGGACGATGCTTTTTGGAGCCGTCGAATGCATCAGGAATTACCGCATCAGCATTTTTGGCTACCCATTGGTTTGCTCCGGCCGGACTTTTGGTCAGCTCCCATTCGTAATTGAACAGGTGCTCGAAATAGTCGTTGCTCCATTGGGTAGGCGTTTTGGTCCAGGTAACTTCCAGCCCGCTGGTGATCGTATCGCCACCTTTGCCCGAGCCATAATTGTTGCTCCAGCCAAAGCCCTGCTGCTCGATGGTTGCTGCTTCCGGTTCTTTGCCTACATGATCGGTCGGAGCCGCGCCGTGGGTTTTGCCGAAACTGTGTCCGCCTGCAATAAGCGCTACGGTTTCTTCATCGTTCATCGCCATGCGGCCGAAAGTATCGCGGATATCCTTAGCAGCGGCGATCGGGTCGGGATTACCATCGGGACCTTCAGGATTCACATAGATCAAACCCATTTGTGCTGCAGCAAGCGGTTTTTCCAGGTTGCGCGAATGGATGCCGTCATTGCTATCGTCGTCTGTTACCGTTACGCCCGTTTTTTTCTCCGATCCTTCGGAACCATGCGCATAACGCAGGTCACCGCCCAGCCAGGCGCCTTCAGCGCCCCAGTAGATGGCCTCGTCGGCTTCCCATACATCCTCGCGGCCGCCGGCAAAACCAAACGTTTTAAAGCCCATCGATTCCAATGCAATGTTGCCTGCAAGGATCATCAGGTCGGCCCAGGATATTTTGTTGCCATATTTTTGTTTGATGGGCCAAAGCAATCTGCGCGCTTTGTCTAAGCTGACGTTGTCGGGCCAGCTATTGAGCGGCGCAAAACGCTGCTGCCCCTGCCCCGCACCACCACGGCCGTCGGTGATACGGTAAGTACCGGCGCTATGCCACGCCATTCGGATAAACAGGCCGCCATAGTGGCCAAAATCTGCCGGCCACCAATCCTGCGAATCGGTCATCAGGGCATGCAGGTCCTGTTTCACCGCCCCAAGGTCGAGGCTTTTAAACGCTTCGGCATAGTTAAACCCTTTATCCATGGGGTTGGACGAAATTGTATGCTGCCGTAAAATATTTAGTCGCAATTGATTGGGCCACCAGTCGCGGTTCTTCGTGCCGTTGCCTGCGGTTTGTTTATGTGCACCGTGGAACACAGGGCATTTGCCTGTTTCCGGGTGCCCGTTTTCATGATGAGGGCTGTTATTTTCCATAGTTAAGTTCTATTAGTGTTGGGAGGTCAAATATACCCAAGTTTCGTTTTTCGGGGAATGCCGGATGTCATAAAAATGTTTGTTTTATGTTACTTTTCTGCGGATGGGGAATGGTTATCGGTTAACAGTTGATCAGGAATACCAGGCGGCCAGCCGCTTTTTCAATTCTTATTTGATCTCGATACCTGGAATGGTAGTTGCATCCGGCTCATCCTGTAATTTGTCCCCGCTGAAGCGCGACTTCAATGACGTGACGATTCTTTCCCGGCTGGTGAGGCCCAATTCCGGGTTGGTTTCCAGGAATTTTTGGCGAAGGACCAGGGCTGTCTTTTCGGTGGAAAGGGGTGTCCAACCGGGGGGCATGAAGATATGCAGGAATTTATTCCTGATCCCGTCAGCATTTTTTATATCGCGCCAAAGCAGCAGCAACTCACCGAAATACAGGTCGGAAAAGTTCGTCACATCCAATTCCCGCATAATGCCGTACTCGGCTTTTATTTCTTCCCTGATCGGCTGAAGCGTGCCCATTACCCAATCCCAAACTGGCAATACGTTTGCAAAGTTGGTATCGAGATACAGGTGATTTTTAGCGTGGTGCACCCTGTGGTGCGACGGCGTGATGACCAGGTGGCGCAAAAAACCAAGCCGGCCATCTTTCAATGCATCTTCGCTGACGTGAATAAATATACCCCAGGCCGCGTCGATAGAAATTATGGCGAGAAACATGCCCTGGTTCACACCAAAAGGTATCAGCACAAGCAAGCGGACAAAGGTGGAATAGTAGCTTTCCGCGAAAAAATGTATCCAGTTCACCGTCATATTCAATTCGGACGGGCCATGGTGCGGCGAATGAAAGCACCACAAAAGGCGTATGCGGTGCGAGCTGAAATGGAACAGCCACGCCGAAAATTCCCAGCACAGGTAGCCGTATATCCAGCTGTACCAGTTCAGACCCGTGGTAAAGAATTGGAATTTTTGGAACCAGGGGAGCCAAACCCAAAACATGTGCACCAGGAACACTTTGGGTAAAAGACGGCTCGCCAGCAGGCCGAGAAAAGTTGATTTGTAGCGTATGGAAAATTTTTTGAAGATGGCTTTGTACCCGACGGCCTTGCCTTGCACATGGCTTTTATCCTTCAGCGTTTTGACGATAAAGACCATTATTTCCCAAAGCACGAGCGTCGCATTGACTATGATCACAATAGATACTGCACTAACGTAATACAGATGAGTTTTTATAGGGTCGAGGATGGCGCCAAGGTAACCTTCGCCTTTAATGGACCGATACATGTAAACGCCATAGGTTGAAATGAGGCTATACATGATGAAAACGAAGCCGCATAAGAAAACTACGTTTTCGGCAATCCTAAGGGGTTTATTCAGCTTTTTGGTAAAACTCATTCAGCGGTGCTGTAAGACGGTCTTTGCAAAATTAACAAAGTATCCGGATATCATTTAACGGATCAGCTCTTCATCGAGTTACGAACCGCAACCAATGCCGCAAGTGTAATGGCTGACACTAATGAAAGATAATATCCTACATAATTGAGGCCGTAATGCGTTGCAAGCCACGTTGCAAGCGCGGGCGTGAGCGACGCGCCTAAAATGCCAGCCAAAGTAAATGACAACGACGAACCAGTATAACGGACAGCGGGCGGAAATATGCCCGCAAGCGCGGTGCCGAGCGGCCCATAGGTCAGCCCCATCAAAAACATGCCCACAGCCAGGAACATTACAGTAACTGTCCAGCTGCCGGTGCTGAACAGCGGCGAGAAAGCCAGGCCGAAAAGAAAGATAAGAACGGATGAGATGATCAATATACGGGCACGGCCGTAGCGATCGGCGAGTACGGCAGAAAGAGGTATGCCTACAGCAAAAAAAACTACCGAAAACATTTGCCCGCCGAGGAAATCACTTTTGGAATAATGCAGCGCGGATGTGCCCCAACTGAGTGTAAAAACAGTCATGAGGTAAAAAAGCAGAAAGTTGGTCACGGAGGCAAATGTGCCGAGTAAAATGGTTTTGGTATGCCGCGTGAATACATCCGAAAAGGGCAGTTTCACCCGTTCGTTTTTCTCGATCACTTTAACAAAGTCGGGTGTTTCTGCAATCCTGAGGCGGACATAAAGCCCCACAAAAACCAGTAGTGCGCTGGCAATAAAAGGAATTCGCCACCCATAGCTTAAAAATTGATCGTCGGTAAGCACTTTGCCGAGAATAAAGAACGTACCGCTCGAAAACAGGAATCCGACAGGCGCCCCCAGCTGCGGGAACATGCCGTACCAGGCCTTCTTTCCCTCAGGGGCGTTTTCAGTTGCAAGCAGGACCGCGCCGCCCCACTCTCCGCCCAGACCCAATCCCTGCCCGAAACGGAACAATGCCAACAGGATGGGTGCCGCAATACCGATAGAGGCATAGCCCGGCAACAGGCCAATCGCCACGGTAGATGGCCCCATTGTCATCAATGCCGCGACGAGCGTCGCTTTACGGCCCTTACGATCGCCAAAATGACCGAAGATCGCAGACCCGAGCGGCCGGGCAAAAAAGGCCAGCGCAAAGGTAACCAGCGATTGCAGGCGGGCCGATGCCGGGTCGGATGCGCTGAAAAATAATTTCGGGAATACGAGCGCCGCAGCCGTGAGATAAATATAAAAATCGAAGTATTCGATAGTGGTGCCAATAAGGCTGGCGACAAGAATGCGTCTTACGGAATTGTTAGGGGTTTCAGGCATAAAAACATAAAAGTAGTTATTTTTGGATAAGCAAGACAGCTATGACCGACCAGAATATTAAAGACCCGTTGTTCGCGCAAGCAGTAGAGGCCATCAATACCGGTAATTTTGCTTTGCTGAAAGAACTTCTCGAAAAGCATTCCTCGCTGATCACCGAGCGGCTGGACAGCCCGACAGGCGATTACTTTGACAGCCCTTACCTGATCTGGTTCGTGGCGGATAACCCGATACGTAACGGAAAACTCCCGGACAACATTGTTGAAATCACGGCCATGCTGGCTGCAGCCGTCAAACAATATGCACCAGAAACCGCGGCTCAGCAATTGGACTACACATTGGGTTTAGTGGCTACCGGGCGAATACCGCGCGAAAGCAGTCATCAGCTTGAAATGATGGATGTATTGATCGATGCCGGAGCAAAACCTGGTGGCGGGGAAGGCGCCTTGGCCCACGGAAATGCTGAAGCAGCGAAGCATCTGATAGAACGGGGCGGTAAACTGACACTTCCTACAGCCGTGGGCTTGGAACGGATGGATGACGTGAACAGGCTGTTGCCCCTTGCCACACCTGCCGAACGGATAACTGCGCTTACAACAGCGGCCTTTTGCGGGAACGTGACTATGTTGAGCCACCTTTTAAAAGCCGGTGTGGATCCCAATAGTTACCCGGAAAAAGGCAGTGGTTTTCATTCACATGCCACGCCGCTTCACCAGGCAGTTGCTTCAGGTTCGCTTACTTGCGTGAAACTCCTCCTCGACGCCGGAGCGAAGACTGACGCCAGGGATACTATTTACGACGGCACGCCACTGGGCTGGGCGATGTATATGCAAACAGAGACGGATGACGAAGGGATGAGGAAAAGATACCAGGCTATAGAAAAATATTTATCGTCATACTAAATTTCAGTTTGCATTACTTGCATCCTGAACGCCTTAACATTTTTTAAAGGCTCTTCGTGCACAAATAATTTTTTGCTATTTTTAGGCCCTAAAGCTTATCACATGCCAAGCAATTCCAAATTCCACCTTATTATTCCATTTATTGCGTTATTGATTCTATTCTCCTGCAAGAAGCAGGATGCCATTAAGCCCGGAGGCAAAACACCACAAAACATTGTAACAGTCAAGGACAGCCTGATGGACGGTGGCGGAGTGCGGCTTTTCGGGCAATTGATACTTAATGACCAGATAACTGACTATGGCTTTGAATACGGTACGGATACTTCAATAAGCGTACCCATAAAATTGTCGCTGGGGACCAATACAAAGGCGAACTTCTCTGCCGATATTATTGACGGCCTGGTGTTCGGCACAAAATATTACTTCAGAGCGTACGAAATTTTAAACGGGAAGAAGATCACGGGCGACATCCTGGTGTTCAGATCAGCCGGAGGAATACCGATAATAGTCACTAGCATACAGCCGGCGGCGGCTTGCATGCTGGATACGCTAACCCTGCACGGCAAGCATTTCGACCCAAAGAAAACAGGCGTCTATTTTGGCAATACCCCGTCGAAGATCGTCAGCATAAGCGATTCGGTGATCGTTTGTGTGATACCCAACATGAACGAACCTTTCTACAATAGCTTTGTAGTCCGTGATGACGATAATCTCAGAAGCGCATACGAAAAATTCAATTTCCCCGCGCCGGTAATAACTTCGTTCACAAACCAAAAAAGTGCCGGTGACACAGTTGAGATCGACGGTAATAATTTCGACCAGGCCGTAAATTACATGACCGAAGTCGACTTTGGTATAGCCAAAGGCCAGATAGTGTCAACCAGCAAAACAAAGATCAGGGTGATCGTGCCCACATTCTACTATGGGTCGGTTTCTATCAAAGTGGTTTCGCAGCAGCAGTCGGTAACCTCGGCAACGCCTTTCAGTATCGCGCCGCCGCAGATAACAGGCGTGCCGGCAAGCGCAACCATATTAAGCCTGATCACGATCACAGGCAAACACTTTTCACCGATCTATAATTATGATTACGACCAGGTATTTGTAAATGGCGTAAAAGCGGACATTTACGGCGGCGATGTGAATTCGATCAGCATACGTGTGCCGGACATCCCTTATCCAAACCGCACCGCTACCATATCCGTAAGCGTTTTCGGCCAGACGGCAACCTACAATGGCACAATAAGCGTTACCGACAAATTTGTTATGGCAGCCAATGGCATCCCGTTTGTTGCGCCGCTGGGCTATAGTGCTTTTGTTGCCGGCGGCCAGGCTTATTGCCTGGGAATTCCAAACGGCAATGGTACCGGCGGCGCGTATGTTTATAAATTTAATCCGGCCAATTACACCTGGACACAGGGGCCTGTATTGCCTGGTCTGAATGCCAGTTCGTCGAGCCTGGTTTGCAACGGCTCGCGGGTATTCATTTATTCCTACGGCGCCGATCACACCGGCAAGTTCTGGGAATATATCCCGGCTACGCAGCAATTGATAGCCAGGGCGGCTTTCCCGGGCGAGGTACGAACTCAAACCACGATGTTTTATATCGGCAATACGGTTTACCTTGGGTTTGGCTGGAATACCCACGGCTACCAGGATTTTTATGCGTATGACACCCAGGCGGATACGTGGAAAAAGGTTAGCGGTGTAACCGCAAATGACTTTGGTGGCCAGACATTGAGCTACTTCACTATAGGCAATAACGGTTATATCATTTACCAGTCGGCGGGCGGTGTGTGCAGCGTTTGGCAATATAACGCAGCATCTGATACATGGACTCAAAAATCGAGCCTGCCTTTAGTTACCTTTATGTGTACTAACTTTGTAACCAACGGATATGGGTACCTTTTTGCGAACTCGTTATATTACAAATATGACCCGGTAGCCGATGCCTGGACCAAAGGAACATCGGTGGGATCGAATACGTTTGCGGCAATTATCACCACGCCTGAATTTGGCTTTACGCTGGGTTCAAAAAGCTATTTCGGACTTACTGATTCTAACTCTCAATCAACCTATTTATATTTTGCGAACAATGCGGGGCTGTAGACGGGCGTGTTAAATCAAATATCCGGCTAAACAAATCCAACCTGAATCCGTTTAGTCCGTGGGTTCCTGTGAAGTAAAAAAGGCAGTAAATTGCAGTTGCTAAACAGGAACATCTGAATTTGTTGAACACCTGGACGCACCGCATGGCTACACTTGGGTTAGTTACTGTACTCTATAAATCGGATGGTTTTCTGGAGGATTTTTTCCGCAGCCTTTCGATACAAACCTATACCGATTACCACTTATATCTTATCGATAACTCGTCGTCGCCGGCAACGGAGGAACTTGTTAAGCGCCTTGCCAAACAATACGCTATCCCGGCATATACTCATGTTCAGAACGACGGAAATTATGGCGTAGCCAAAGGCAATAACCTGGGCATAAAGCCAGCTCTGGAAGCAGGCTGCGACTACGTGCTACTGCTGAACAATGACATCGAATTCGTTAACCCTAAGCTGTTTGAGGAGATGATGGATCGCGCGGTAAATCACGGCGAGGACGTGATCATCCCTAAGATCATGTTTTTCGGCACCAGGGTGATACAGAGCGCCGGGGGGATATTCATCAACTATAAAGGCGTTTCGCACAGCGTGGGCTACAAACACCCGGACGGGGAGCCGTACAACGAACCCGGCTACCATGAATACGCGCCTACTTGTTTCATGCTGGTGAGCAAAAATGTATTTGAGAAGGTTGGTATTATGGACGAAAAGTATTTCGTTTATTTCGACGATAACGACTTTACCTACCGTGTGAGCCGTGCCGGTTTCAGGCTATATTTTATGCCACAACTGGAAATATTTCATAAAGTGTCGATGAGCACAGGTGGCTACGAAACCTATTTTTCGGTGTACCACATCAACCGGAACAGGCTGTATTTTATCCGCAAGAATTTCACTTTCCCGATGAAGCAATTTGCCCTGAGCTGGGCGCTGGCCACCAAATCGCTGCAATATTTCACCTCGTACAAAGGCGAAAGAAGGAAAGCCCTGGCCAAAGCCCTTAAAGACGGGCTGAAAATGAAACCTATTGAACAAGAAAAACAACATGCAAAATAAGAATATACTGATCACCGGCGGGGCCGGCTTTATTGGCTCGAACCTGGCGCTGAAACTCATCACAAAAGGATACAACATCACAGTACTCGATACCCTGGCCGAACAGATACACGGCGCCCACGCGGAGCATCATTCGGTGCTATACCGCTCGATCTCGGATAAAGTAAACTTCATTAAAGGCACTGTGACCTCGGTGAGCGATTTGGAGAAGTCGATAAAAGGCCAGGATATGATCGTGCACCTGGCGGCTGAGACCGGAACGGGGCAATCGATGTATATGATCGATCATTATGTGAACGTAAATATAGGGGGAACGGCAAAATTGCTGGACCTGCTGACGAACACCCGGCATTCCGTAAAGAAAGTAGTGGTGGCTTCCTCCCGTTCCATTTACGGTGAGGGAAGATACCATAGCAAAAAGCTCGGTTTCGTTTACCCTACGCATCGTTCTGACGAAGAAATGCAAAAAGGCAATTTCGAAGTGACCTATCCCGGCGCAGATGACCTGGACCTAGTTGCTACCGACGAGGAATCGAAGATACACCCCTCATCAGTTTACGGCATCACCAAACAGAACCAGGAACAAATGGTGCTGACGGTGTGCAAAGCCATTGGCATTGCAGGCGTAGCACTACGTTATCAGAACGTGTACGGACCAGGGCAGTCGCTAAGCAATCCGTACACCGGCATTTTATCCATCTTCTCGTCGCTGATCAAAAATGGCAAAGAGATCAATATTTTCGAAGACGGTAAAGAATCGCGTGATTTTGTGTTCATCGACGATGTGGTCGACGCAACCATTTTAGCGCTGGAAAGCAGCAACGCCGACCACCAGGTCTTCAATGTGGGCACTGGCGTTCCTGTGGACGTGCTTACCGTGGTTGATGAGCTAACCAAAAACTATGGCGTTCCTGTTCAATCGAGAATATCAGGCAATTACCGCCTGGGCGATATTCGTCACAATTTTGCTGACCTGTCCAAAATAGAAAAAGCACTGGGTTTTCAGCCTAAAGTGAGCTTTAAAGAAGGCATCAAAAAATTTACGGACTGGGTGAACGGGCAGCAATTGGGCGCGAGCAAATACGAGGAATCGATTAAGGAAATGCATGATAAGGGGTTGCTGAAGTAGATGTTAGCCAGGCTTACGGCTCTTCCGACGGATTGAAATCCGTCGTTACAATATGTATCGAGGCTATGCCTCTATAAAATGGATAGAGCCGTAGGTTCGCGGCTTTTTGTAACAACGAGTTTCAACCCGTTGTTATGAACGAGTATCCAAAAACTGCTATCTCATTTCGGCTACAACAACCTTAGATTCGGCTAAATCTGTTCACTTTTTCCGGCTGATCTTTGTTCTATCAAAACAGAAACATATGAAGATCATCGTTACAGGGTCATTGGGTCACATCAGTAGGCCATTGACCGAACAATTGGTAAAAGAGGGACATGAAGTAACCGTTATCAGCCGGGACCCCGAAAAACAAAAGGATATCGAAGCACTTGGCGCAACTGCGGCTATCGGCAGCATGGAAGACGTTAAATTTTTAACGGAAATTTTTACCGGCGCGGATGCGGCCTATTGCATGGAAGCGCCCGGGCGTTTTCTTGACCCCAATTTCGACCTGATGGCGCATATCGATCAGTTGGGCAATAATTATAAGCAGGCTATACAGGAATCGGGCATTAAAAGGGTAATACACCTCAGCAGTATCGGCGCGCACACGGATAAAGGCAACGGTATACTGGCTTTTCATTACAATATGGAGCAGATTTTGAATACGCTTCCATCCGATGTAGCCATCACATTCATGCGGCCGGTGGGCTTTTATTACAACTTGTTTGCCTTCATCGGTACCATAAAAACGCAGGGCATTATCGCATCCAACTATGGGGACGACGATAAAGATCCATGGGTTTCGCCATTGGATATTGCAGATGCCATCGCGGAAGAAATAGAGATACAAAAGCCGGGAGAACGTAAAGTGCGCTATGTAGCAAGCGACCAACTGACCTGCAATGAAGTGGCAGCCATTTTGGGCGAGGCCATTGGTAAACCGGATCTGAAATGGGTCCTTATTTCCGACGAGCAGGTACTGAATGGCATGTTGGCCGCCGGCGTGAACCCGCAGATCGCAAAAGGCTTGGTTGAAATGAACGCAAGCAGGCGTAATGGTACCTTGTATGAGGACTACTACCGCCACGAGCCTGTATTGGGTAAAGTGAAGATGAAGGATTTTGCGCCTGAATTTGCGGCCGTTTATAATCAACCTACAACGTAGTTTAAGGAAAATGCCCTTTCAAAACCTTCTTTTTTGCTTGCAAAAGAGAGGGTGAACCATCCGCCAGCTGGCGGAGAAGTTCGGGTGAGTCAAAACGCCAATGCATTAGCGCTAATGCGGCTTCAATATTTACTCACCCGGTCATTGCTACGCTCGGCCGCCCTCTCCGACAAGTCGCAAAGAGGGCTGAAAAGATTCACTAAATAATGATATTGGATTCAAAACTAATTAAATTGCATCATGCCAGGCACAGCGCCATATCGGGTTAAAACCATCAGTGAATTTCACCAGTTCAGAGAATTACCCAAACCCGAGCATCCGCTGATCAGCGCGATCGATTTGAGTTTGATCGGGCATTCGGACAAGGAAGCACCGGCGAGCTTAGTATTTGATTTTTACTCTATAGCGATGAAGCGGAATTTCAATGCTAAAATGCGGTACGGTCAGCAGGCATATGATTTCGATGAGGGAATTATGTTTTTCATGGCTCCAGGCCAGGTTTTTAGTATCGACATGGACAGGAGCGCTGAAATGAAGCAAACGGGATGGATGCTGCTCGTCCATCCCGATTTTCTCTGGAATACGCCTTTGGCTAAAAAGATCAAACAGTACGAATTTTTTGATTACGCGGTAAACGAGGCGCTGTTCCTTTCCGACAAGGAAGAGACAACCATGGGGGGCATTTTTCAAAATATTCAACAGGAGTATCGCTCTAACATCGATAAGTTCAGCCAGGATATCATTATAGCGCAGCTCGAATTGCTGCTTAATTACTCGGAAAGGTTCTATCACCGGCAATTCATCACCCGGAAAATAACCAATCACCAGTTATTGGAACGTTTGGAAGCATTGCTCAATGCTTATTTCGATGGGGATGACATTGTAACCAAAGGCCTGCCGGGCGTAGCTTATGTTGCCGAAAAGCTCAATGTCTCACCCGGTTACCTAAGCGGCCTGCTGAAAGTGCTTACCGGCCTGAACACGCAACAGCATATCCATCAAAAGCTGATTGAAAAAGCCAAGGAAAAGCTTTCGACTACAGGACTTACCGTAAGCGAAATTGCTTATGAACTGGGTTTTGAGCACCCGCAATCGTTCAGCAAGCTGTTCAAAACTAAGACCAATCTTTCGCCGCTGGAATTCAGGCAGTCGTTCAATTGAGTTGGCTGTTTCGAGTGGGCGGTTTGCAGCGGCTGATTCTCAACGGAAATGGTTAAGACTAAAGGTCATTAAATATTGACTTCAGATTTTCTGTATATTTCGCTTTTCCATTTGCCATGTCTTTCCTGAAAACATCAATCCTTATAGCCTTCATTACCGGCCTTTCTCTAACTGCGATGGCGCAGGGCAACAAAGCCGCCCTAATCAACACGGTCGACAGCATACTTACCAGCCAGGTGAATAATGACAAAATACCCGGCGCGGTAGTGGAGATCAAGCAAAGCGATGATGTCCTTATGCTGAAGGCCTTCGGTTACGCGCAGAAATATGACTACGAACACCGCCTGCTGGCCAATCCCCCTGTCATGACCACCGGCACCTTATTCGACCTTGCTTCACTGACAAAGGTGGTGGGCACCACGACATCCATCATGTTGCTGGTCGACCGCGGATTGATACATGTCGATGACCCGGTGAGTAAATACGTACCGGCTTTCGGTAGTCTGGATAAGGCGTCTATCACAATCCGCCACTTGCTGACGCATACTGCCGGGCTGTACGAGTGGTACCCGATGTATTACCGGGCTCACACTAAGGAACAAACCTTCAAGCTCATTGATGAGCTGCCGCTGAACTTCCCCGTTGGCGCCGGCAGACATTACAGCGACCTTGGCTTCACCGTCCTCGGCGAGGTCATCGAAAAGGTTTCAGGCATGTCGCTCGACCAGTTCGAGGAGCAAAATATCTTCAAACCGCTGGGCATGAGCCATACGATGTATAACCCGCTCACTAAGGGCAAACATTTTGATATCGCAGCAACCGATCCGGGCAATCCTTATGAATACTGGATGGTGCACGACCCCTCGATGGGCTACCAGTTCAAAGAGATCAAACCCGATGCATGGAATGGCTGGCGTCACTACGTATTGCACGGCGAAGTGGATGACGGTAACGCCTGGTATGCCGAAAAAGGCGTGGCCGGCGCAGCGGGGTTATTCTCAACAGCCGAAGACATCCAAAAGCTAGTGGACATGCTGGTGCATAAAGGGAAGGTTGGTTCAACGCAATTCATATCGGAACAGACAATTCAAACCTTCCTCACCAAAGACAAATTCCTCAACGGCCTGGGCTGGATGATGGACCCGCTGAACCCGGTCATCAAAAACGGACCGGAAGGCAGCTTTGGTCACACAGGTTTTACCGGTACGAGCATTGCCGTTATACCTTCAAAACAGCTATCGGTTGTCCTGCTCATCAACCGCGAAAATATGGGACTTATCGATGGCAAAGCTTATTACAATGTAAGCCCTGTACGGGAGGAGATATTTAAGGCGGCGATGAGGTATAGTAAATAGTGTTATGATAAAAAACTTCCGGATGGGATAAAATTTGTATTCTTAAAACTCTAAATTAGAGCTAATGAAGCGGCTCCTTATTACAATATTCTTTATCAGTTTTACCATCGGCCTTTTCGGGCAGAATGCGAATATCAACAGGCTGAACTCGCGCCTGCGTTCAGCAACGAATGATTATGACAGGGCGTTGATACTCGATAGTCTTTCGATGTATAACATGTTTTTCTATCACAACGAGGATAGTACGTTTTATTACTGCAATGAGTATCTGAATAAAGCATTTAAATTACCCGACAAAAAATATCTCATACTTGCTTATGCACGGCTGAGCTTTTATTATAACAATACCGGGCAATATAAAGAATCGCTAAGCACGGCTTTAACAGGCCTGGATCTGTCGGAGCAATACCATATTGAAGATTATCTTTCGGCAATCTACTACGATCTTACATGGGCATACAATAATTTAGGCGAAAACGCTGAGGGGTTAAAAAGCGTTCTAAAGGGTATCGCTTATCTGAAACAAAACAAAGATCCGTTCTTCGACCAGGCACTGCATTTGTATGGCATTGCCGGCTCCTGCTATGTTATTAACGGGAAACCCGATTCCGCTTTATATTATTATAAAAAAATGGACTCGGCGGAAGAAATTTCCAGGGAGCGCGGTGCAAAAGCTATTTCGGATTGGTACTGGGGCACGTATTATCTGTATACTGCCCGGCAATACCAGAAAGCGGATTCGGTACTCGCCGACGGAATAAAAGAATGCCAAAAAACCGGGGAGTTCCTCCTTAATTATTTCTATGTTTTTTCTTCGCAATCAAATATCAATCAGCATAGGTTCAAGCTGGCTATCGCACAAGCACGTGAGGCAACCAGGCTTTCGGTGCCGTTGAACGATATTGCCTGCCTGCAAAATGCCGCGAATTTACTAAATGAGTGCTACGAAAAATTAGGGAAACCCGATAGCGCCTACCGCTATCTTAAGATGAAGGATAGCCTGAACGATGTTATGCAAACGCACAGCAATGCACTGGATATTCAGCAGTCCCGGTTCGACCAGCAACTTAATCAAAAAGAGAAGGCAGCGACGAATGAAATACAGGCACAAAAAAGCAGGACACGTGCTTTAGTTTATGTGTTTGTGACCGGATTGGTGTTCCTCCTGGTCATATTGATCATACAACTGCGTAACAGTAAACAGAAAAGAAAGGCGAATGAAGTTTTGCGGCAGCAGAAGGAAAAAGTGGAAAACACTTTGACAGAGTTGAAGTCAACGCAAGCCCAGCTGGTACAGCGTGAGAAAATGGCCAGTCTTGGGGAGCTTACCGCCGGTATCGCGCACGAGATCCAAAATCCTTTGAACTTCGTGAATAATTTTTCAGATGTGAACCGGGAAATGCTGTCCGAACTGGAGGAAGAATTGAACAAAGGCGATATTGAAGAGGCCAAGGCGATAGCCGCCGATATCAGGCAAAACTCAGAAAAGATAAATCACCACGGCAAGCGTGCCGAAGGCATAGTTAAAGGCATGCTGGAACACAGCCGCGCATCAACCGGGCAAAAAGAACCAACCGATATCAACGCGCTCGCCGATGAATATATGCGCCTGGCCTATCATGGCCTGCGCGCCAAGGATAAATCCTTTACTTCCGAACTGGTTACCGATCTCAGTAAAACGCTGCCCAAAGTGAATGTGATCCCGCAGGATATGGGACGCGTACTGCTCAATTTATTTAACAACGCTTTTTACGCGGTTAATCAGAAGACGAAAACCGCCGGCCCCGACTATAAGCCTATTGTTGAATTGAGTACGGCGAAAAATAACGGCCATATCGAAATAAATGTGAAAGATAACGGCATCGGCATCCCGGATGCAGTGAAGAATAAAATCATGCAGCCATTTTTTACTACTAAGCCAACCGGGCAGGGTACTGGTTTGGGTTTATCATTGGCTTACGATATTGTGGCTAAAGAACATAGCGGCGCAATCGACGTTACCAGCCAGGAGGGCGAAGGGTCAGTATTCAAAATCAGGTTGCCAATCGGCTGACAACTTTTTCACACCACCATCCCCATATCAAACGGCAGCTTCCGTATCCGCTTCCCCGTCAAATCAAAAATGGCATTGGTCAACGCCGCGGAAAATGGCGGCAGACCGGGCTCGCCGACGCCGGTGGCGACGCCGTCGTTTTCCATGATATGCACTTCGATGGGCGGGATATCGTTGATGCGCGGCATCTTGTAAGCGTAGAAATTCTTTTGTTCAACCAGGCCATCCTTGAAAGTGATCTCGTGTATAGTGGCTGCGCCTAGTGCCATAATGATCGAGCCTTCTACCTGGGCCTTTACAATGTCCGGGTTCACGTACCAGCCGCAATCCATCACCGCCCACACGTGATCTATCTTTAGCTTGCCGGCATCAGTTTTGGATACTTTTACGATCTGCCCGACATTACTGCCGAAACACTCGGTTATGGATACGCCGTAACCGCTGTTCTTCTCCCGGGACTTCCAGCCCGAAACTTCCTCCATCTTATCGATCAGCAACTGGCAGGATTCGTCACCTTTCAGGTATTTTCTTCGAAACTCGAGCGGGTCGCTGCCTGCGGCGTGAGCCATTTCGTCCATAAAGCTTTCATAGGCGAAACCGTTGGTGGAAGCATACACCGAACGCCACCACATATTGGGGACGGGCATTTCATAAGGCACATCGGCAATACTGATATTCTTAATATTTTTCATATAAGGCTTCAGGAAGCCTTCATTTATGCTATCGTTAGGTTTCCCGCGCTGGGGCCCATTCCAGTGGCCGATGTTTTGCCCGGCAGCGCGGACTTTTATTGCGGCTATCTCCCCGTTGTCGACTGCCCCTTCAAAGCGGTATGACATACCTGCGCGGAAAGGACCTTGTGTAATATCGTCTTCCCGCGTCCAAACCACCAGCACCGGCGCATTGATCTCTTTGGAAATGATCACAGCTTCGGCCGGATAATCCAGGAAAGCCTTTCGCCCAAAACCACCGCCCAGGAAGGTCATGTTCACGGTTACCTGGTCAGGTTTCAGTTTATATCGTTTGGCCAGGTCGCCCTGCACCCAGTCCGGCGCCTGTATAGGTCCCCAAACCTCTATTTTATCGCCCTGGTACCAGGCCGCGCAGTTCAGCGGTTCCATAGCGGCGTGCGCCTCGTACGGGGTTTGGTAGATCACATCCAATTTTTTCGAGGTCCCTTTAAGTGCCGCATCCGGGTCGCCCTGTTTGTTTAAAGAAAGGCCTTCCTGCGTTTTCAGAATATCTTCGTGTTTTTTATAAATATCCGGCGTATTGATATGTTCGAAGCCGGTATCATCCCATTCAATTTTCAGCGCGTGCCTTCCCTTCAAAGCCGCCCAAGTCGACGTAGCGACCACCGCCACACCTTCCCGTACAGTATTAAATACCGGCATCTGTACTTTGAAAACCTGTTTCACACCCGGAACTTTCAAGGCATCTGTATCGTCAAAGCTTTTCACTTTGCCGCGCAGCCTTGGGTTGCGTTCAACCGTGGCGAACAGCATGCCCGGCACGCGTTTATCGATGCCGAATATCGCGGCGCCGTTGGTTTTCAAAGGCGTATCGCGTCGATGCATCGGCTTGCCGATGATCTTATATTCCGAGCGCTTCTTTAGCGTAACTTCTTTTGGCGGCTCAAGCTTCGAAGCGTCGGCCACAAGCTCGCCATAATGGAATTTTTTGCTTGAAGGCTTATGGATCACGCTACCTGATTCGGCATAACATTCCGATGCCGGGACGGCCCATTTGGCAGCAGCGGCGGTGATCAGCATTTGCCGCGCGGTAGCACTTAGCTGCAACAACTTTTTGTACGAACCGCGTATAGTCGAGCTTCCGCCGGTGATCTGGCTGCCGTATTTCGTCTGGCTACCCTGTGCGAAAATGATATTGACATCTGCCATATCCACTTCAAGCTCCTCAGCGATGATCTGCGGAACGGACTGATAACTGCCCTGTCCCATTTCGGCGCGATGGTCGGTTAAAGTCACCTTGCCGTCGGCGCCGATCTTGATCCAGGCATTAAATTCAAATTCCCCATTTTCCGGCGCATCCGTCGTAACTATTTTTCCCTCTTTTGCGGATGCGGAAAAATAAAATCCCAGGTACAGCGCCGTGCCCGCCAGGCCCGATGCCCTGATGAAATTTCTTCTTGAGATGTCTTGCGTACCCATGGCTTTAATCTTTTAGGTCAATTCTACTTATTTCCCGGGCGGAGCATAAGCTCCTTTAGTAAGCCAGGTGATCCAGGCCTTTTTGAATGCCGCATAGCTCATCGGCGGCAGCGTGCGGCCCTCGCCGGGATGCCAACCGCTCTTTACCAGTGTATCCGAAGCGTGTGCGATAAGCTGCTGCATATTCTTATGCCCGTTCCGGTTCGGGTCCATGATCTGTTTGGCCAACTGATGCGCCGTCCGTCCCTGGAAAACCATTTTCATATCGGCAGGCGGCAAATGCCATTTCGGGTTTCCCGGAGGCGTATGCAGTCCCGGCGTATTCGTGGGCTGGTGGCAG
The DNA here is from genome assembly GCA_035551775.1 of Mucilaginibacter sp. GTDB lineage: Bacteria > Bacteroidota > Bacteroidia > Sphingobacteriales > Sphingobacteriaceae > Mucilaginibacter. The sequence continues at coordinate 173,890 of DASZMQ010000002.1, forward strand.
TTGGAACACTTCATGGCGTACATGCCCATACCGTCCGGCCCCCTGTGCGGCGACATGGTATGCAGGTGGCTGTCATCGCCCTGCAGCGGTATATCGCCGGATGGATGGCAGTTCATGCAGCGCGGGCTTTGCAACACCTTGTAGACTTGTTTAAAAGCCGCAACAGACCCGATGCTGTCTTTCACTACGGTGATCTTTTCGCCATCGTGCTTGCGTGTCAGCCCAAAGCTCATTAGCCCGACCGCTAAAAGCAGCGCACCGATAACAATAAAAGTTCTCTTTGGCAGAAAATGCAGTTTGTTTTTCGAATGGTATTTCATTGCTGATGGATCAGTTTGAACTATGCCAATATTTGATGAATATGATTGCCTTATTTGCTGCTGCTTACTTTGCGCTGCATTTCGGCGGCTAAATGGATAGCCTTACGAATGCGCAGGTAGGTTCCGCAGCGGCATATATTGCCCGACATGGCCATATCAATATCCTCGTCGGTGGGATTCGAGTTCTCGCGCAGCAGCACGGCCGCCGACATGATCTGGCCTGAATGGCAATAGCCGCACTGTGGCACATTCTCTTCATTCCAGGCCACCTGTAAAGGATGGTCGTTGTTTTGGGATAGCCCTTCGATAGTGACGATCTTCTGTCCCGCAGCCCTGCCCACTTTGGTAACACACGAGCGCACTGCTTCACCATTGAGGTGCACCACGCAGGCGCCGCACTGGGCCACGCCACAGCCAAACTTGGTGCCCGTAAGGCCCACGATATCCCTGATGGCCCACAGCAGGGGCATATCCGGGTCGGCATCCACCTGGTAATCTTTCTGATTGATGTTTAACGTGATCATACGTTGTTCAATTTAAGTATGAAGCAAGATCAAATATACCTGAACTTGCGTTATCTCCTATGCTTTCAATTCAAACGGCATTTTCCGAATCCGCTTACGCGTTGCCGCGAAAATTGCATTAGCCAATGCCGGCGCGAAGGGCGGCAAACCCGGCTCGCCTACGCCTTTTATTTTCCCTTCGCCGGTAAGGATATGCACTTCCACTTCCGGCACTTCATTGATGCGGATCATGGTGTTATCATAAAAATTATGCTGCATTACCTTCCCTTGCTTCCAGGTAATGGCTGGCTTGGTAGCGGCTGTTAAAGCCATCACCACCGCGCCTTCGGTTTGGTTGGCTACATTGTCGGGATTCACAGCAACGCCGAGGTCGATCACGGCATAAACTTTGTCTACCTTGATAGTGCCGTCGGCCTTATGCGTTACCTCAACTGCCTGCGCGCATTGCCCGGCAAAAAATTTCCATTGCCCCACGCCGCGTCCTCGCCTGTTTCCGAGAGGCTGGTCCCAGTTGGATACTTCACGCAGCTTTTGAAAGATCTTTGCTGTGTCCGAATCCGGCGCAAGCAGGCTCATACGGAAATCGAGCGGGTCCTTACCGGCTTTGTGGGCAAGTTCATCTATGAAACACTCATGCGCGAAAGATAAAGTGGAGCTGGTTACCGAACGCCAGGGCCCTATCGGAACATGGTAATCGGCCCGAACATACGACGTTTTTATATTCGGTATTTGATAATCCTGATCGCCGATACCTTCAACCATGCTGCCATCGACTTTAGTTTTGTCGAAATCCGGCCGCCTCGATTCGGATAATGAAGGGCTGATCACCTTATGGGTGAATGTCACCAGTTTGCCGTCATCCGAAAAACCGCCACTGAGTTTGGAGAAGGTCATTGGCCGGAAAGGACCGAGCTGAGTGGTATCTTCCCGCGACCAGATCAGCTTCACCGGTTTATCGTATTGTTTGGCGATATTTACAGCCTCAATAATGTAGTCGACTGACAATCTTCTGCCGAAGCCGCCACCGACGAACATGTTGTGCATTTTCACATTTTCAGGAAGGAAACCCGTACTCCTGGGCAATGCATTGGCGCCGGTTCCCATTATTGAGCCCGGCACCTGGGTCGAGGTCCATATTTCGAGCTTATCGCCCTGTACGCGGGCCACGGCATTCATCGGCTCCATCGGGCTGTGGGCGACAACTGGGGTCTCATAAAATGCCTCTACACTATTTTGGGGTGAAACATTCACCTTGGTTATATCGCCGATATTTTTGTCGACCAGGCCATCCTCATCGGCCAGTTTGCGCAGATGCTCTTCGTAATCTTCAGAGTTGAAATTGTCATACCCGTCGTAGTCCCAGTCGATCTTCAATTTCTTGCGCGCCTGGAGGGTTGCCCAAAAGGAATTGGCAATAACCGCCACCCCGGTATAACGATAATTTCCAATGATACGCTCAGCCTTAACCACCTTCAGTACGCCGGGCATTTTGAGCGCTTCGGAAGCATCAAAACTTTTCAAAATTCCGCCCAGGACGGGACACCTTTCCACCGAAGCATACACCATTCCCGGGACCTGGACGTCGATACCAAACTGCGCCTTGCCGCAGGTTTTCAGCGGGATATCCGGGCGGTGCGACATCTTGCCGATGATCTTAAAATCTTTCGGATCCTTCAGCTTCGGTTCTTTGGGCAGATTGATCTTTGCGGCGTCTTCTACAAGTTCGCTGTAAGTGAACGATTGATTTGTCGCCTTATTGAAAACTTTACCGTTCTCCGCATAGCAGTTATCCGGGCTCACCTGCCAGCGACCTGCCGCGGCTGCAATAAACACGATCCTGGCAGCAGCTCCTATTTTACGGTATTCGTTATAACCATTGCGGATGGAAGAGCTACCCCCCGCGCTTTGGCCGTTGCCGAATTCCGGCTCGCCGCTGGTATTTTTGATGGTCACCTGGTTCAGCGATACTTCAAATTCTTCCGCTATCACCGCCGGGACAGACTGGAATGTGCCCTGGCCTATTTCGGGTTTGATGTTATAGATGGTGATGCTACCGTTATATTCTACAAGAATGAACGGTGAGAAGTTTTTCGCTGTCGCAATATTGGTGGTTTTGCGTGTACTGCCTTTTGCCGACAGTCCCAGCCACAGCGCCAGACCCGCTGTACCGGTGGTTTTGATGAAGCTGCGCCTCGATATTTGCTCGATTGCCATTTTTCACCGGGAATTACGAGTAAAGTTAGGGAATAACTTTGCTCGTTTACAATAAAAATCAGTCGTTAAATAAACACGCCATATAGCTATTTGTTGCAACGATGTTGTTACCTGGTTTCACATTCCTTCTTTCTTGGCTGCAGCGATTAGATTCACATCCACCAACTCCAATTTTTTAACCATGTTCTGCACCGTAGCTTTGTATTTTTTGAAATGCGGCGTTTGGATATGCGCCTGGTAGGCGGCAGTGTCGGCATAAATTTCCAGGATAGTGATATGCGATGGATCAGCTTTATCGGCGACCGCGTAATAGGTCAGCACACCCGGCTCTACTTTGATCGCGGTCGTCATTTGTTCCTTCAGCGCGGCATTGTATTGTTCCAGTTGCGCCGGGTCGACCTGTATTTTGGCAAGGCGGACTATGTGATGGTCCTGCGCTGTAGCGGAAAGCGTAATTGTCATAACCAAAAATAAAATACAAGATCCTAATAGCCGGATTGTCGATATGATCTTCATTGCTTACCCGTTATTGTATTGTTCGTCAGTAACATGTTCCATCCACTCCGGGCGAACCGTACACACGAGCTGGAAGCACGCGGAGCGGGGGTAGGAAGTAAATCAAATTAAATCATTAGCTATATAGTCCTCACCTAATAAAAGCCTGGTTTGCCATACAATTAGTTTTGAAAGCAAGTATGCATTCAAAGCCGTTGCTGCAACGATCAAAAGTATCATGATAACTCCGTTTATGCTGGCTAAAATCATTGCAACCAGTAAGCAGGAAATCATCATACCAACCGCAAAAACATATAAATGATTAGGGAATAATTTGAATAACCGCTTCGAATCAAATAAATAGTAAAATAAATATATGGGGATGAAAATGAACAATCTTATTTTGAAGGTTATGGAATATGTATCATTAAACGCTTTTACTAAGTCTCTGAATGAAAAATAGTGTTCTAAAATTATTATAAAAAAAGCTACAAAAATAGTTTGAAAAAGACACTCAGTGACAATAAGTTCGACCATAAACAGGAGCTTGACTAATTGCACTTTTATTTTTAGCTTCATGATTTAGGCGTCTTGCTAAACAAATATAAACAAAAAGCCTTCAGCCTTTCGCTTTAAACTCTCTGCTCAAACCTCATATTGTTCATTAGTAACATGTTCCATCCATTCCACCGGCGATCCGTTCAGTTTTTCCTGTATGGCGATATGGCTCATGGCCGTGGTTGATGTGGCGCCGTGCCAGTGTCTTTCATTTGGGTTGAAATAGATCACATCGCCCGGATGTATCTCTTCCTTTTTATCACCTTCCACCTGTATCCAGCCGCAGCCCGAGGTGACGATAAGCGTTTGTCCAAACGGATGCGCATGCCAGGCCGTGCGGGCGCCCGGTTCAAAGGTCACATGCGCCATGCCAACGCGCGATGGTTCCGGCGGGTTGATGAGCGGATCGATGCGAACCGCGCCGGTAAAATATTCTGCGGGACCTTTTCCTGAAGGCTGTGAGCCGATTCGTTTGATTTCCATAGGATTCCTGGTTAATAGTCATTAAATATAATACAACCTGAATTCAAAATATGGAGGATACTCCTATTTACCTGCCCACCATTTGCTGCATCTGTTGCGGATAACGCGCACCCTGCACTTCGATGCTACCCAACGCAGTTTCAATTTCGCTCAAATCCGGCTTCGTCAATTCCACATCGGCTGCAGCCATATTCTCTTCCAAACGGCTGATCTTCGTGGTGCCGGGTATCGGAACTATCCATGGTTTTTGCGCCAGCAGCCAGGCGATTGCAACCTGTGCATTGGTCACGCCTTTTTGTGCGGCGATTCTGCCAAGGGCGTCGATCAAACCCTGGTTAGCCTTGCGATTCTCCTCCGAAAAGCGCGGAACGATATTGCGGAAATCGCTTTTATCGAAAGATGTATTTTCATTGATAGTGCCGGTTAAGAATCCTTTACCAAGCGGGCTGAACGGCACAAAACCGATACCCAGTTCTTCCAAAAGCGGAAGAATTTCTTTCTCCGGCTCCCGCCACCACAATGAATATTCGCTTTGTAATGCCGTTACCTGTTGAATAACGTGCGCTTTGCGAATACTTTCCACACCCGCTTCCGACATGCCGAAATGTTTTACCTTGCCTTCGGCGATCAGTTCCTTTACCGTGCCTGCCACATCTTCTATCGGCACGTTCGGATCGACGCGGTGCTGATAGAGCAGGTCGATGCGGTCGGTGTTCAGCCGTTTAAGCGAAGCTTCTGTTACAGCGCGAATATTTTCAGGGCGGCTGTCCAAACCATCAGCGGTTTTCCCGTTTTTGAAGCCGAATTTGGTGGCGATCACCACGTCTTCGCGGAATGGGGCCAACGCTTCGCCTACCACTTCCTCGTTCAGATAAGGGCCGTAGGCTTCTGCCGAATCAAAGAAAGTTACGCCTATCTCAAATGCCCTGCGGATCAGTTTGATCGCTTCCTGTTTTTCCGTAGCCGGGCCAAGGCCGAAACTCAATCCCATACAACCTAAACCGAGCGCCGAAACCTCAAGGCCGCTTTTACCTAATTTGCGTTTTTTCATGGCTGAATTGTCTTATTTTAAATGACAGGTCAAAGTTGAGGCATAATTTCCGGCCGCGTGTTATACCAATTACGGTAATGCCTACCAATATTACTGGTACTTGATAAACCATTAATAAAAGCCGTAGTTTTGAATAAGATAAAGCCGCAAAGCCATGGAAAATATCCGCCGGTTCGATACCATCAGCCAGTACAATGATTTTAATCAACATCAAACGCTGCACCCGTTAGTGACCGTTGTCGATATGTCAAAGGCCGATCCCCGGCAGCATTATAAGATGTATTTCGGGTTTTATATCGTGTTTTTGAAAGACGTCAAATGTGGTGACCTGGTGTACGGCCGGCATTTGTACGATTACCAGGAAGGTACGCTGGTGTTTATGGCGCCGGGGCAGATAGCGGGCGTTCAGACCCCTGATGATAGTTATTTTCAGCCCAAAGGTTATGCGCTCGCTTTTCATCCCGACCTGATCCGCGGGACGGCGCTGGGAAAGCATATTCATGAATACACCTTCTTCCGTTATGAATCGCACGAGGCGCTGCACCTGTCGGAACGGGAGCGGCAGATCGTGATGGATTGTTTCTCAAAGATAGACCTGGAACTGAACCAGGCCATCGACAAGCATAGCAAAACTCTTATCGCCAATAACATCGAACTGTTCCTGAACTATTGCATGCGCTTTTACGATCGCCAGTTCATTACGCGCGATAATGTGCACAAGGGAATTTTGGAGAAATTCGAGAGCCTGCTGAACGATTATTTCGCCTCCGACAAACCGCAAAACATCGGCCTGCCATCGGTGGCCTGGTGTGCCGATCAAATGCATTTATCCGCCAACTACTTTGGCGACCTGGTAAAAAAGGAAACCGGCCGCTCGGCACAGGAATATATCCAGGCCAAGCTGATGGATGTCGCCAAAGAGAAGATATTCGACCGCGATAAATCGGTAAGCGAAGTAGCCTATGAATTGGGCTTCAAATACCCGCAGCATTTTACCCGTCTTTTCAAGCAGCGCGTGGGTCAGACGCCGAATGAGTATAGGATGATGAGCTGAGGATCGAATATTAAAATCAAAAATTTCAGCAGAAAGAATCTTACGATCATCGGCAAAACCACGCTGTTTGTCTACTAATCCTTTGTTCACGTCGATTTTCAAAAAAATTGATACAGCAGCTCGCTACCTTTAGCTTGTCAAAACAGATATTATGCGTTTTAAAAAACAATTCCTGGTAACCGCCGCGGCATGCGCGGTAGTCGCGCTAAGTGTCGCTGCATCATTGCCGCAACAGCGCGAAGAACCCAAACTGGTAAATCTGAAGGTTTTTCCTAAAAATATACCTTACCGTGTATTGGATCATGAAATGGATGCGTGGGCGGCATCTCTGGGTGTGCGTTGTAATTTTTGCCATGCACGAAACGACGCGACCGGTAAAATGGATTTTGCGAGCGACGCGAAGCCCGAAAAACAGGCGGCGCGGAATATGTACCTGATGATGGCGAAGATCAACAAGAAATTTTTCCACGCAAAAAAGGATTCTCTCGGTATGATGATGACGACCGGTGTCAATTGCAATACCTGTCATCATGGCCAATCACACCCGGAAGTGACGGTGCCTGAAGAACATCACGGCCCCGGGGGCCCGCCACCCGCAGGAACCCCAGGCAAATAACAGTTATTATGAAAAAGCTTCTTATTCTTACAGCGATCATCTCGGCGATCCTTGCGAACGTATTAACCGCTCAATCGCTGCGATCATCCATAACTTTCGAAATTAAAAATCTGGGAATTACGACAACTGGCACTATCGGGGGCCTTTCAACCAGGATCAATTTTAACCCGGCAAACCTGGCCTCGAGTACCGTTGAAGCTTCGGTGGATGCGAATACGATCAATACCGACAATTCCAGCCGCGACGAGCATCTTCGCAGCGAAGATTTCTTTGATGTTGCGCGCTATCCGAAAATTTTTCTCAGGTCGGTTGCCTTCAGGCATCGGAACGGCAATAATTATACCGGCACTTTTATTCTTACCATCAGGGATAAATCCAAACAAATAGAAATCCCGTTCATCTTTTTGGATAAAGGAAATTCTGCTGAATTTAAAGGGACATTCAAGATCAACCGGCTGGATTTCGGCGTTGGGGGTACAAGTATGGTCCTTTCTGACGACGTCACCATAACCATCGACAGCGACGAGAAGAAAACCGGGCTGGCAGGAATATGATAATCAGTTACCTCAATCGTCCTTATGCTTCATACGCAATTGGAAAATAATATACGCGAGCATAATAATAAGGCCGATCAGTATAAGTGTCATATCAAATAATCATTGCGTATGTTTTAGCGCGAAAAAAGGAAGGGCCGGGCTTACAAATTGGTATACCGATCGCGTTAAAAGTCATGCCGGAAATTTGGCACCTATAAGCCTTACATTATCTGTACGTTGTAAGGATTAATTAATGTACACTGTGTCTGATGGACACTACAACACCAATCGCAAATATTTGGCAGAATTTGATATCCAGACTCATGGATTAAAAGAAAGCCCCTGAACAATCGTTCAATGGCTTTCCTTTTAATAAACTCTGCAAACTATTTTGCCGTGTTATAAAACCTGATATCAGGCTTTCCGATCACACCGGCGCTCATCATCAGCTTTTTCTTGTCATCAGACATCATAGAGGCTTTAGCTTTTGCCATGTCGGTCACTTCAAATGCAAGATGTACCATGGTGGTGTCGTCGATGCCGCGGGCCAGCGCAATATCAACCATGCCTTCGCTTGCGCGCTTTGCCGGGCCTTCGCCGTCATACACTTTCAGCCAGGCGTTAAAGTCCTTCACTTTGTGGTTCACAACCACGAACTGTTTTGGCCTGGCGCCGTTGGCGAACCTGATCACGTGATAAAAGTTTATGTCCGGTTTCGAGATCACACCGCCTTTATCCATTGCTGCCTTGAGTTTCGGATCGGCCATCATTGCCCGAGCTTTCGTCATGTCCGAAACTTTAACTATCACAAGGATATTGTTGGCGCTATCGGCATTCCTGGCCACTACCAGGTCCTGGCCGCCGCCGGCTTTACGGTTGGTTGAATCGACATCGAAAACCGGCCTCCATTTGTCATAGTCTTTTACGGTGTGGATGACATCGACGACATCAAAGGGCACCGCCACTGCCATAGCCGACGCAGCTTTTTTTGAGGTGTCGGAGCCGCCGGCAGCAGTCGAATCGCCGGATTTTTTAGCCCCTGAGCCGCCGCACGAAACAATTGCCGCCGCAATAATGATCGCCGGCACGGCATAGAGCATTGATTTAAACTTTCTCATAATTGTTGGTTTTTTGTTGTGAAAAATGGTTAAGTATGATTAAGAGCCGCCATAAACCGCTTAGAATGGTTCATGCAGTTATAAAACTAAGTATTAGGTATTGATTTTCAGGAAATTGCTTCACTAATATAATGATTGAATATTTATTATTTTCAAATAAAATTTGAATAAATATTTTTTCGAGGATCCCCATTTCTCCACGCCTGTTGGGATCGACTCCGGCAAACAATACGGTACAAAGCCGGCATCGTCGATGCTGCCACGCTGATGAAAATCCGGCCGGCCGGATAAGGCTCAATAAATGCCTCATTTAAGGTATAACCAGCCCGGTAATTATCCCGTTAAATTAGCATGAAAAGTAATTAAGGTCATGAAAAATGAAAACGGCATGATGATCGCTCTGAATTCAGAACTGACGTCCTATTTCAAAGAACATCCCGGGCAGCTTCCGGTTACTGTGAATGTAAACTCGTTGCAGATACAATGCATGCCATACCTGATCGGGCATATTGAAGAAAAATACGCAAATAAGCCTTTCATCAACAAATTTCTGTGGACCATAACTTTCCCCGGTTCCAAATTGCCGGGATTCCGATACAAATATTTTATCACATACCAGGCGAGGTACATGGGCAAGTGCGGTGTCGTTGCAGCCGACATGGTTTACGAGAGGTTGGCAGACCCATGTCCCTGGTATTTGTGTAATTGAATCGCATGCATCCCGGAATTTATTCCTGGGTTAAATTCAGCGCGGCGAGCTATGCTTTAAGCGGAAGAGCGAAATGGAAAGCAGATCCCTTGCCGGGCTCGCTTTCGGCCCAAATATTACCGCCGTGCTGTTTAATGATCTCGGAACTAAGGTATAAACCAATGCCAAAGCCCGAAATATGCTGGGTCTCGACGCTTTCCACGCGGTAATAACGATCGAACAGCTTTTCCAGGTCGTTCGGCTCAATGCCAATGCCCTGATCTTTGACGGTTATCTGTACCCTGTTATTAATAATCTTACAGCTAACATCTATCATGCTTGCCTTCGCTGAATATTTAACTGCGTTGTTCAGCAGGTTCAATACCACCGAGCCGATCTTATCCCTGTCGGCATAAACGATCATATGGTCGTCGCAATTGAACCGTATATCGTGGTCGGGCCCCATGAGCCTCGTTTCCTCGATGTTTTCTTTTATCAGATCGTTGAGCACAAATTCCCTTTTAACCATCGGCATCTTGCCGGATTCAAGGCGTGATATATTGAGAAAGCCATTGATCAGGTCGGCCATCTTTTTCACCTGCCTGCCGGCATTTTTCATCGAATTTGACACAAAAGCGTCGTCATGGCTCTTGAGTTTGATCTGCAATAACTGAACAATAGCTGTAAGCGAAGTCAGCGGGGTTTTGAGTTCATGGCTTACCATCCCGATGAAATCATTTTTTCTTTGCTCATCGCGTTTCTGCTCAGAAATATCGCGCGCGATCTTGGACGCTCCTATAATATTTCCTTCGCCATCCCTTACGGGCGAGATCGTAAGCGAGATATCGAGCAGCTTACCATCCTTTGTCATTCTTTTGGTTTCAAAGTGATCGACCCGTTCGCCCCTTCCCAAACGGTCAAGGATAAGCGGCTCTTCATCCAACCTGTCTTCCGGGATGATCTTCAAAATGGGCTCGCCGATCATTTCCTTCTCGGTATAGCCGAATATTCTTTCAGCCGAGGCATTCCAGCTGGTGACAATGCCTTGCAGCGTTTTGCTGATGATGGCATCGTCCGATGACATTACTATGGCCGCCAGCTTTGCCGCTTTTTCCTCAGCCTGCCTGATGTCTGTAATATCAAGGGCGATCACCAATCCGGCATATACTTCATTGTCCTCGTTTCGCAGTGGCACGAATTGTACCCGGTATTCCACATTGTCGGGGCCTTTACGGCTGATCGTGAACTCTTCGCCCGCCAGTACACGGTCGTATAACGCTTTCGTAGCGGCGTATCTGTCAGGGGGAACAACTTCTGAAGCATGTTTTCCAACGTTATTCCCAGCGCTAAAACCCATTTGTGTCCTCAGGTCGCCTTCCATCGCCAGGATGCTGTAATCCTTCGCGACGACCACGATCAATGATTTGGGGATATTTAAAGCGATCGATTTAAAAAGCCGTTCGCTTTTTATTATCTCTTCGCGGCTTTCGGCTAATTCTTCGTTGCTGGCCACTAATTCTTCATTAGTGGAGCTTAATTCTTCGTTAGTCGAACTTAATTCTTCATTGGTGGTCGCCAGTTCTTCATTAACCGTCGCAAGCTTCTCGTTGAGCGTTTGCGCCTTCTGCTCGCTTTCACGCAATGCCTTCGTTCTTAATATAACGATATTTTCCAGTTCGCGGTTCAGTTCAGCCAGGCTTTCCTGGGTTTGCTCCAGTTCCTCGTTCGTAGCCACCAATTCCTCGTTTGCGGTGGTTAGCTCTTCGTTAGTGGCGGCCAGCTCTTCATCAAAGCCTTTTTGCTGCCTTACTGCGGCGCCCAGGATGTCGTTTTGCAGTTCCGGATCTTCCAACAGATCGTCTACATCCAAACCGTAACCGATATACCCTGTAAATGTGCCATCGGGTTGATAACGCGGCTTACATTTTTCGGCGATCCAGTGGTATTCGCCGTCGTGTCGCTTCAACCGGTATGTTCTTTTAAATTCCTTGCCTGAACTTAGTGCGGCGTCGTGGTTATCGATAGTTCGATCTACGTCGTCCGGGTGGATATCTTGTGTCCAGCCTTTTTTTAATTCCTGTTCCAGGGTCCGGCCGGTAAAAGCCAGCCAGGCTTTACTGAAAAAATATCGTGCGCCGTCGGCTTTGGACGCCCATATCAATAACGGAATTTGATCTGAAGCGCGCCTGAACTCATCATCAGGCAAAAAGGGTTGGACAGTATCCATAAATGAAATTAAAAACCAGGATTCGGTTTTGTTACAGTTTTCAACAGCATTTCAAAGATAATGTTTTCCGTGCGGGTACTACGGCGCGCTAATCCCATGCGAAGCAGCCGGTATTAAACCATTTTCTGCGGCCCCTGTCAGATACCTTAAAGAAGGTATAACCCTGGCAGCGATTTTCCCGTTAAATCAGCATGAAAAGCTATTAAGGCCATGAAAAAGGAAGAAAGCATGATGATCGAATTGAATTCAGAATTGGTTACCTATTTTAAGCAGCATCCCGAGCAGTTGCCGTTGACTGTAGATATAAGCTCCTTGCAGATCAAATGCCTGCCTTACCTTATCGAGCACATAGAGGATTACGCCAAAAAGCCTTTCACCGACAAGTTTCTATGGAACATAACTTTCCCGGGCTCCAAACTGCCGGGATACCAATACAAATACTTCATTACCTACCAGGCAAAATACATGGGCGAATGCGGTGTTGTTGCTGTCGACATAGTTCCCGGGAAACTGGCGGATCCAAATCCCTGGTACCTGCATAATTAGATCACATCCACTCCAGCTTCGAAACATCAAAGCCGAGGCTGGTCGCTTTGGCCAGGAAACGTTCGCGAATCCCGGCGGGGATGGCATTATCGCGTGAAATGATCCAGAGGTGATTGAGGCTGTTGCCCGATACCAGTGCATAGTTATAGCCGTCGTCGATGTCCAGTATATTATAGTCGAGATAGATCGGCAGTACGTAGGCCACCTTTATTTTTCCCCGGCTGCCTGGTCCAACGAACCTGCCCCTGGCAGTGGCCTCTACAGGTTTATTTTTATCGAAATCATAAGCGCGTGTTACCACTTTGATGGAGCCGTCGGCATTGAGTGAATACTCATCGGTCAGGTTTTTCAGCTTTTTTTGGATGTTGTTGGGCAGCCGGGCCACCTCGTGCCAAAGGCCCATGTATTTCTGCTTATCAAAAGGCTGCACAATGGCGTTTCGGGGTATTTTGCTTTTGGGCCACAGGGCGTAGGTCACTCCCGCCGCTGCGGCGCCGGCCGCCAGCGCGACAAGCCATTTTTCCTTCTTTTCCATATAGGTGTAAACGTATAGCCGGGTTTTTGGTTCAGGCTAAAGATACAAACGAATTGCGGATGGGAATATTTTGTGTGCTAAATGATGGTTGATACCGCTTCCGTCATTGCTGGATGGGTCTCTAACCCCATCCTGGCAGGGTTTACATGGTTTACACAATTTGGTCGTTTTTGCATATAATAATCTGATAATCAACGCATTATGTTTTTGGCCTGTAAACCATAAATTTTAGTGTATAGTTTTTTCCGGACGAGTCATCTGCATCTTGCTTCGGGCTAATAACAACCGAATTGCGGTGGGAATATTTTAGTAACAATCACAGCGGCAAAGTGAAATAGAAGGTGGAACCTGCACCTTTTTCACTCTCCACCCAAATACGTCCGTCATGGCGCGCAATGATCTCAGCGCTGAGATACAACCCAACGCCAAAGCCTGAGATATTCCGGGTAGTATCAGAAGTGACGCGGTAATAGCGCTCGAACAATTTGTCCTTGTCCTGCGGGCTGATACCGATACCTTCATCCTGAACGCTCACCAAAGCATCGTTCCCTTCTGTCCGGCAACCCACCATGATCAATTTGCTTTTGGGAGAATATTTTACGGCATTAGAAAGCAAATTGGAGATCACAGATCCGATCTTATCCTGATCGGCAAGAACCTGTACCGGGCCAGGCGCATTGAGGATTATCTCATGCGTTGTAACTGTCAACTTTACTTCGTCGATGATTTCGCGGACTAACGCGGTCAGGTCAAATCGTTCTTTATCGATCAGCAGCTTGCCGGATTCCAGCCGGGATACATTAAGGAAACCGTTGATCAGATCGGTCATCTTGCGCGTTTGTTGAACAGACCTGGCGAGCACCGAAGTAATAAAATCTTCCGTCTTCCCGGCCAGTTTCATTTGTAAAACCTGGATGAGCGCATTTAGCGTCGTCAGTGGGGTCTTCAGCTCATGACTTACCATACCTATAAAATCATTCTTGCGCTGCTCATCCCGCTTTCGTTCCGAAATATCACGGGCGATCTTGGAAACACCGACGACATGCTCTTCCTTGTCCCTGATCGGTGAAATTGTTAACGCAACATCGATCAGGCGTCCATCCTGCGCACGGCGTGTAGTTTCGTAATGATCTATCTTTTCACCCTTACGCAAACGGCTCAAGATCATGGGCTCTTCATGCTGAAGGTTCTCCGGGATCAGTTTAAGGATCGACTGGCCGATCATCTCCTTTTCGCTATAGCCAAATATTTGCTGTGCGCCGCGGTTCCAACTGGTGATGATACCGTCAAGGTCTTTGCCGATAATGGCGTCATCTGAAGATTCGACAATAGCCGCCAGCTTGGCGCTGCGTACGTCGGCCTGGCGCAACTCGTCGATCGTTTCCTGCAGGCGACGCTGCATTTCGGCCAGTTCTTCATTAGTGGCCATAAGCTCCTCGTTCAGCGCTTTTTCGTTTTGCAATATATCCTTGCTGATAAACTCTCTTTTAAGTCTGTCGGATTCCAACAATTCGTCAATGACCATGCATGAACCGATATAACCCGCAAAAGCACCGTTAGCTGCATATCTTGGCACCCCGTTATCCAGTATCCATTGGTACACGCCGTCGTGCCTCCGTAGCCGGTATTCTATCTTAAATTCCTGCCGGGCGTCAAATGCACTGATATAGATATCCAGGCAGTGCTGCAGATCGTCCGGGTGAACGCCTTCGGCCCAGCCGTTGCCGTATTCCTGTTCCAGGGTACGTCCCGTGAATTTCAGCCAGCCTGCGTTAAAAAAATAGCAGAGTTTATCGGGGCCTGCGATCCAGATCAGCACCGGGGCGCTGTTCGCCATTATTGCAAATTGCTCTTCTATGGGTATAACAGGCTGGATCGGTTCCATTAATATTTGGCGGCAGGTTGCCCGTGGATTTGTGGTATAACAACTAAGATAAGAGGTATAAGTTTTATCAGGGATTGTTTGCCATTTAATTACGATCGCCAGAAAGTTTCCCTGTGTTTTAAACCTTTCCTTGTGCAAGTTAGGGACTGTTGGTGAAATTTCAAAGTGTATTGCCAACGCTTGCAGGTGACAACACCCGCAAAGGCGGAGGCAAAAAGTTGCGTTAATTCAACGGCAGGGTTATGGCAAATTCTGAGCCTTCATCTTCTTTGCTTTGCACATCGATCTTTCCTCCGTGCCCCTTCACCACAATATCGTAACTTAAAGATAAGCCCAATCCCGTGCCTTCGCCCGTTGGCTTGGTAGTGAAAAATGGTTGCATGATCTTGACTTTTATCGCATCGGGAATACCGTTACCATTATCCCCTACCTTAATGACGACGCTTCCATTTTCTGATGAAGTTGTAACCGTCACTTCCGGCTTATAATCAGTTCTGGCGGCTTTGGTTTTTTGCTGAACTGCATAAAAAGCATTATTGAACAAATTAAGTAGCACCCGGCTAATGTCCTGCGGCACTACATTGGCTTTGGGCAACCCGGCATCAAAATTTGTCACCAGGTCAGCGTTGAAGTCTTTATCCTTAGCCCGCAAACCATGGTAGGAAAGGCGTAGATATTCATCGGACAGGGCGTTCAGATCGGTGGGTTGTTTTTCGCCGGCGCCTGTGCGACTGTGTTCCAGCATGCCTTTGACTATTGAATCGGCACGTTTGCCGTGGTGATTTATTTTCTGTTCGTTATCGATCAGGTCATCAATCAGCTCCATTTCCAGCTGCTCGTCACGTTCAGCTTTCGGCTTTGCGCTTTCAGCTTTTAGCTCTTCGAGCATCTCACGGTTCACGTCGGAAAAGTTATTGACGAAGTTGAGTGGGTTCTGTATCTCATGTGCGATGCCTGCTGTGAGCTCGCCTAAAGAAGCCATTTTTTCGGATTGGATCAATTGGCTTTGGGTTGCTTTTAAATTGGTCAGCGATTGGTTAAGCTCGGCAGTGCGTTCAGTCACCTGTTGTTCCAGTACAATATTCTGGTCGGCCAGTATTTGTTGTTTTTCCTGTTCCTGTTGCAGGCTGCGGGCCGATAAGCTTTCTACCTCGGCCAGCCTGAGGCGCAGGGAAACGATGTTCTGTGCAAATTCTCGCGCCAGCAAAATGGAAAGTATAATTGCCGGCGTTATAAAGGCCAGGGCCACCTCGAAACACTCTGCCAAAAAGGGTTGTGATAGAACTCTGCCATTGAGATTAAAGAGCGTAAAGAATATCATGGAAACACCAATGCCGGCCATGAACAAACCTGCGCCTGCTTTTTTTTCGCGGATGGCTTTTACCGAGATCGCAATAATGCTCAGGTAAATTATAACGTTATAAATTGCAAGCACAAGTTCATTATCAGCATTGTCACCCATGAACTGGAGGACCATGACCGGTAAGACTAATGCGATTATGCTCATCGGCCAACGCCCCCTTTTATAGCTAAAAAACGCATAGGTCATCATCATCAGGAAAACAAAATCCAGCGGTGCTGCTACGTTAAACACGGCAACGTCAAAATTGTACCAACTGCCGGTACGCATGATAGGGGTCATCAGGCCATCGGCCAGCGTGATCATTTGCATCAATGCGTAAAGCGAAAGGTAAAGATTTACCTTGCGTTCGCGGTTAAATAAATAAATTGCCAGTTGTAATATGCATAGCAGCATAAAGCCGCCGGATACCCAGGCACGGGTGGTGTAAAAATCAACCTGGAGAAAAAATTTATCCCATGCACTATCCACCTGCATAAAAGAAGCCCGTATAACCGGCTGGCCATAACCGATAACCAGGTTGGCGCTGTTAAACGAATACCTGATAGCGATGTATTGTTTCGAGGCACTGGTGAGCTGCAAGGTAAGCGGGTCAGGTGAGGCAGATCGGGTCCGCTCGTTTTGCTCATCGGTGCTTACCCGGCCCATAGTGCGGATCAGCACCCCGTTAAAATAAACCTCCGCCGCGCCATACTGCCTGACTATCATTGCAACGGTCTTTTTTCGCAGCGCCGGCGAAACGTTCAAAGTAAGCCGGAACCAACCGATCTGCGCCCTGGCTACCTCCGGCAAAAAATGATACTCCCGCGTAGCATCAATATACTGCCAACTGTGGTCATCAAACGCAGTGTCGGCCCAGGCAGCATCATCGCCCGCATGGAATTTCCATTGATTAGTGACGTTTGCAGGAAGTTGCTCGAGTTTAAAATTTACGCTATCAGCTCGTTGCCCGTAAGCTGCCGAAAAGGAAAAGAGCAATAGCAATAATAAAAGTTTGTTCATGATAGAGGCAATGTGATGATGAAAACAGAGTACTGACCTTCTTTGGTATCTATATCTACCCTCCCTCCATGTCCCTTCACCACGATATCATAGCTTAAAGATAAGCCTAGTCCAGTCCCTTCACCCGTTGGCTTAGTAGTAAAGAAGGGCTGCATGATTTTGTCCTTTATGCCGTTTGGTATACCGTTGCCGTTATCTTTTACCTTAATAACGACGCGTCCATTTTCGGATAAAGTAGTAACAGATACTTCCGGCTTATAACTCGCTCCCGCAGTTTTCTTCTTGTCGTTCACCGCATAAAACGCATTGTTGAACAGGTTGAGCAATACCCGGCTGATATCCTGTTGCACTATATTGGCTTTTGGCAGGTTCGCATTGAAATTTGTCGCCAATTCAGCGTTAAAGTCTTTATCCTTTGCGCGCAAACCGTGGTAGGAGAGGCGCAGGTATTCATCGGCCAAAGCATTCAGATCGGTCGGTTGTTTTTCGCCGGTGCCTGTACGGCTGTGCTCCAGCATGCCTTTGACGATCGAGTCGGCGCGTTTGCCGTGATGACGTATTTTCCTTTCGTTTTCCTGTATCTCGCCGGCCAGGCTCAGCGCCTCATTTACATTGCCGCTTTTCAGTTCGTCTTTCAACTCATCGATCATCTCATCATTCACATCCGAGAAATTATTGACGAAGTTCAGCGGGTTTTGTATCTCATGAGCGATGCCGGCGGTCAACTCACCTAATGATGCCATTTTTTCGGATTGAATAAGCTGAGTTTGGGTGACTTTCAATTCTTCAAACGCCTGTTCGAGGCTGTCGCGCTGGGCCTCTATTTCCTCTTTTTGCTGCATCACTTCTTCGGTACGGATGTGCACTTTATGTTCCAATACTTTCTTATCATGCAGCAATTTTCGCGAGCGGTAAGCAATAAAAGCGTACACTGTTGAAAGGAACAGAACGATCCACAATATCCATGCCCACCAGGTTTGCCACCAAGGCGGATGAATGATAATGATGAAACTGTCGCCTACATTGTTCCATAGGTCATCGCTGTTCGCAGCCTTTACGTGAAAGGTATAAGTACCGGGCGAAAGGTTGGTGTAAGTAACATTCCTTTGGGTTCCCGCATCAATCCAGTGTTTGTCATAGCCATCCAGCCGGTATGCATATTTATTCTGTTGCGGATTTACATAGT
The DNA here is from genome assembly GCA_035551775.1 of Mucilaginibacter sp. Taxonomy (GTDB): domain Bacteria; phylum Bacteroidota; class Bacteroidia; order Sphingobacteriales; family Sphingobacteriaceae; genus Mucilaginibacter. The sequence goes on from DASZMQ010000002.1 coordinate 192,288, forward strand.
GCAGTGCAATATAATTGAAAGTAACACGGTTTTGATCGTGCGACAGCGCTAATTGGCCGGCGCCATAGGCTATTTTCGCAGAAACGTTGTCTGATACGGATGCTGGGCTGCTGTAACCTATCTTTTCTATGTGCACAACCGGCGGATAAGGATTGCCATCAAGATCACGCGGATTAAAAACCGCAAGGCCGTCTGTCAGCACCAGAATCATCTTATCATTTACCCGTGCCAGGTTATAGTCCGAAATAAAGGACCTGCCGGGCAAAATATCGTTTACCGGGAAGGTTTTTATCGCCATGCTTTTCGGATCGATACGGGTTAGTCCTCTCACCGAGCTGACCCATAAATAACCTTTGTCGTCCTGTTCAATCCCCGTTACCGTATTATACAATAAGCCGCTTTCTTCGTTAATATGCCTGATGTAATGCCCGGTTTGCGGATCGAATTCAAATAATCCAAGGGAATAAGTGCCTACCCAAAGATGACCGTTATGATCTTCCAGCAGGTGCGTGACGGTATAGACGTTCAGCTTGCCATTAAGATAGTAAGATATGAATTTCCCCGTTTTACGGTCAAAACGATTCAGACCGCCAATGTGTGTGCCCACCCAGACAGTGCCATGACTATCCTCGTAAATACAGTCAACGATCTGGTTGTCGAGTTTCCCGTTACTTTTAACCGAATTGGTTTGTGTGATAAAGGGGTAACGTTTGAACTTTTTGGTCGCAGGATTAAATGCGTTTACCCCGGCCCTGGTAGTGCCCGCCCATACCATACCGGTATGATCCTGCAGTATCCGGTTCATCGCGTTGCCACCGATCGAAGTGGTGTCCAAAGGGTTGGTGGAATAACTGTCATGTTTTCCGCTGGAGGGGTCAATTACCTGTAGCCCGTGCGTATTGCTGAAATATACCTTGCCATCTTTCCCTGTGAACAGCGCATCTATCGCGGCATCGGCCTGGTTCGCCTTGTAAACCTGCACAGGCTTATCATCCCCCGGCTTCCATTTAAAAATACCCTGGTTATTGGCATACCAGCAATAGCCGCCGGCAGTGGCGGCAATATTGTTGGTGAAGCCTACCTGGTCATAGGTGCCATCGCGAACAATGATCGGGTAAGCCGAAAACGCGCTTGAAACCGCATTGAGCTTGCCAACCCCCTCGGCTATATCGCCCAGCCACATAGTGCCATTGCGGTCGAACAAGATGTCATAGAGGTTGCTAAAATTCAGGCCATGCGGATCTTTGTATTCAGCCAGGTGCCTTTGAAATAAGTGTGCATTAGCGTCAAAGCTGAGGAGTGTGTATCCGGATAATAACCAAAGGCGCCCGTCTTTGGCTTCTGTTATTTTGCTGATCAGGTTTTTATGGGGATAGTTTTTGATCGTGTCTGCAGGTATAAATGGGGTAAACGTTTGCGATTGCCGATCATAAAGTAGTAGGCCGTTTGCTGTGCCAAACCAGAGCCGGCGGTGGCTATCCTCATAACAAGAATAAAGAGAGTCGTTACCGGCGATCAGGCCGGGTGTATCAAAGTGGCTGAAATATTCAGCTGTTTTATTCCGAGTATCCAGTCGTTCTATTGCAAGGTGCTTCAATGCATGGTCGAATACGCTTATCCACAAAATGCCCGGTTCGGAGGGTGCTTCGAAAATATTGATCACGCTTTTCGCGGTCGCCGTATCTTTTGATATGAGAAATGGGTGAAAAGTGTTATCCCGGTAATTAAAAACATGCAAGCCGGCTGCGTCACCCATCCAGATGCCTTGGTCCTTTCCCGTACTTTTGAGTATCGTTAAGTATTTCCAGGGAGCAGCTCCGGATTTTTTCGTTGGTTCAATATAAATATAAGTTTTATTTTTCGTGTCGAACCTTACAATATGATTTCGAAAAGCCAATTCCCCGAAAGAAATATCCTCATCCTCGCCATAACCCCACAAATTGCCGTGTTTGTCGGCAAACTGCAGCACCACCTCACCATTGCTAACTCTGGTATAGGGAAAACGGCTAAAGCTATCGGACCAGCGATTATACCTGAAGATAGCGCCGCCGGTAGCGCTGAACGAACTGTAACTCGAGCACCAGATGTTATGGTTAGCATCTTCTATCCAGCTTCTTACAAATTCGTCTGTTCTTTTCCCATCAAGCGCGTAAACTTTTAACCGGTAGCCATCATACCGCACAAGGCCCAGCAGCGTACCTATCCAGATATATCCCTGGTCGTCCTGTTTGATGAATTGGATCTGCTGGTCTGGCAGACCCGTTTTTTGGGTGAAATGATCAAATTTTAGTTGCGTGGTTTGGCCAAACGAATAGCTAAGCGTGAAAAACAGCAATATGAAAAGGACGTATCGTCTCATTATAATTCGTTGATGGTGTTTAGCCAGCCCTAATTTACTGATTATAAATGTTTATCAAACCGGCAGTGTGATAACAAACTCCGATCCTTTGCCCTCCTTGCTTTCCGCACTGAGCTTTCCGCCATGCCCCTTAATCACAATATCATAGCTTAATGATAATCCTAATCCTGTCCCTTCGCCCGTAGGCTTGGTCGTAAAAAACGGCTGCATGATCTTCTCTTTTATCGAGTTGGGTATACCCACACCGTTATCCTTTACTTTGATGATAACGTGGCCATTTTCAGTTGAGGTGGTTACCGATACCTCCGACCTATAATCAGGTCCTGCTGTTCTGGCCTTTTGATTGACGGCATAAAAAGCATTGTTGAACAGGTTCAGCAATACCCGGCTAATGTCCTGCGGTACTACATTAACGGCCGGCAGACCAGGGTCAAAATGAGTGACCAGTTCAGCATTGAAGTCTTTATCCTTTGCGCGCAAACCGTGATAGGAGAGGCGCAGGTATTCGTCGGCAAGGGCGTTCAAATCTGTAGGCTCCTTTGAACCGGTATCTGCCTTGCTGTGTTCAAGCATACCCTTAACTATACTATCCGCACGTTTGCCATGGTGGTTTATCTTTTTCTCGTTAGCTATCAGATCGTTGATCAGCTCCAATTCCAACTGCTCATCCCTTTCAGCTTTCGGCTTTTCGCTTTCGGCTTTAAGCTCTTCCAGCATTTCCCGGTTCACGTCTGAGAAATTATTCACAAAGTTCAAAGGGTTCTGTATCTCGTGCGCTATACCAGCGGTCAATTCACCCAATGAGGCCATTTTTTCCCGCTGCACCAATTGGGTTTGGGTATTCTTAAGCTCGTCCAGTGCCTGCCCCAGGTTGTCGCGCTGCGTTGCTATTTCTTCCTTTTGTTCATTAAGCAGTATGTTGGTGCTTTTTTGTTTTCGGTAATTTCGCCAGGTAATAATTGCGATCAGTAAAATTGCGCCCAACACCGTGATAGTGCCTATAATGGTATACCGGTATTTCAATTCGTCGTTTTGTTCCTGTAATTGTTGTTGTTGCTGCTGCTCATGCAGGGCAAGTTGCTGCAATTGCCTGAATATTTTGGGGCCGTACAATTCATCCTTCACCTTTTGTGACTGCGACAAATAATATAGCGCCGAATCGGGTTGGTGACCGGTTTTAAACAGATCAGAAAGTAACTCGGCCGCCAGGTACGTCGACTTTTTCATCGAAATACCACGGCTAACCGCTAACGTTTTCCGGGCGTAATAAAAGCTTGAGTCGCGTTGGCCAAGCTTATTGAATAATTGTCCGAGGTTAAGGTATAGCTCTGAAAGATTGCGAAAGTCATTAAATTTGAGCGCATTGTGGCTGCCGTATCGATACAACCTTAAGGCGTTTTCATAATGCCCAAGGTCGCGTTCTACATTGCCGAGCCGCCCTTCTGTTTCTGCATAAACAAAAAAAGTACTCGTGCTGTCTGTTTTAATGTAATTGTATGCCCGCTCCTGATAATATTGCGCCGAATCGAGCCTTCCCATTAATTCATAATCGTTACCTATATTCGACAGTCCGTTATAAACTGCCGGATACTGTGACTTGCCATAATAATAAATGGATGTCCTATAATGCTTAATAGAAGCATTGTATTCACCCAACTCCAGAAACAAGTTACCCAGGCGATTTTCTATGGCAGCATAGGTCGTCAAATCATAATTGGTGCTACCTGACTGTTTGATCACCTCCAGGCTTTGGAACATATAAGTATAAGCTTCCGGAATATTACCCGAATCAAGTATAACAGAGCCCTTATCGCTCAAAGCGCGGGCCTCAATGGCCGTAGCATTGATGCGATGCGCCAGTGTAATAGCCTCATCGATATAATAAAGCGCCGAATCGATTTTCGAGAAACGATAACTGCCGCCCAATGTCGTGAGCAACCTGGCACGTGCAGTGTCGCTGGTCGCAGCAGCCAGCATTTGCTTTCGTTTGGTTATTTCGGAAGCAGAAACCTGTCCGAGGCAATGCATCGACAGGAGAAGTAAAACCGCGGCAGAAAAGCTCTTCTTCATTTACGCCGGTATTGAAATTGTAAACTCCGTAAACTCGCCCTCTTTGGTATCCACATCAATACTCCCGCCGTGCCCCTTCGCTACAATATCATAACTGAGTGATAATCCCAATCCTGTTCCTTCACCCGTAGGCTTCGTGGTAAAAAACGGCTGCATGATCTTGTCTTTTATGCCGTCCGGAATACCGTTGCCGTTATCTTTTACTTTGATAACGACACTTCCGTTTTCTGACATGGTACATACCGATACTTCCGGCTTATAATCAGCTCCGACGGTTTTCTTCTTTTGATTCACAGCGTAAAATGCATTGTTAAAAAGATTGATCAACACCCGGCCGATATCCTGTTGGGCGATGTTTACTTTGGGCAATTGCTTATCGAAATGAGTGACCAGATCAGCGTTAAATTCCTTGTCTTTTGCCCTTAAACCGTGATAGGATAATTTTAAGAATTCTTCCGCCAAAACATTCAGGTTTGTCAGCTGCTTTTCACCTGTACTGGTACGGCTGTGTTCCAGCATGCCTTTGACGATGAAATCCGCGCGCTTGCCGTGGTGGCGTATCTTTTCCTCATTTTGCTTCATATCGGCGGCAAGCTGCATCGCCTCGCTGATATTACCCTGTTTCAATTCTTCTTCCAGTTCATCGAACATTTCGGTATTTACTTCCGAAAAGTTATTGACAAAGTTCAACGGGTTCTGTATCTCGTGGGCAATGCCCGCCGTAAGCTCACCCAACGAGGCCATTTTTTCGCGTTGTACCAATTGGTCCTGGGCTGCTTTTAATTCGCTCAGAGCATCACTAAGGCTATCGCGCTGCGTTTCTATTTCTTCTTTTTGTTCGCTCAATAAACGATTGGCTTTTCGCTTTTGGCGGTTATTGCGATAGAATATAATAGCCAGCAGCATAAATACGCCAATAGCGGATGATAATGCATAGGTACGCGCACGGGTTTGCGACTGCTCTTTTTCCTTTTCTAACTGCTGTAAATGAAGCTGGTCCTGTGATGATAATTTTTGAACATCCGCCATGCTTTTAATGTACAACTGAGCGTCAGAACCGAGGGCGGTATAAGCTAACTGAAGATATTTAAAAGCACTGTCGCGGTTCTTCTTCAATAAATAGCTTTTGTAAAGCAATTGATAAGTGCCGGCCTCTGCATTGTGAAGCTTTTCAGCACGAATTACTTTCAATAATTTTTGAGAATAAAACAAGCCTGAGTCCGGCTGATTGGCAGAAAGGAAATAATTGGCCATCCGGCCATAAGCATCTGCTGCTGTTGTCAGATCCGTTTGAAGCGAAGCATCCACGGCTGAATGGTAAAATTGTAGCATTCGTACAGGGTCGCCTTTTTGGGAATATATTGCTCCCTTATAGAGACCAATCATACCCAGATGCTTTCTTTCGCCGGCTTCGGTCATTAAAGCTTCTGCGGCATTGGTGTAAAACATAGCTGAGTCTGGTGATTTGCCCTCAATGTAAAACTGAGCTATGTTGGCATCCAGCCACCATTGTATGGTCTTATCGGTGGATCGTATCGCTATCGACCTGGCTTTCCGATAGGTTTGTAATTGCTCTTTCCCGTCTCCTTCATGGTCGGCAAGGTGGCCCAGATCTTCGTAAAGGTTAGCCAGCACAAAAAGACTATATTGCCTATACGTAAGACCTTTATTTTTAACCCAGGTTTTTCTTTCATTGGCAGGGTCTTCAGCTAGTATTATAGCAGCCTGTAACACCTGGTAAGCCTGGGGGAGTTTACGGGAATACATTAGCTGGTTTGCTTTCCAGTCAGATTCCATGGCAACATCAAGCCATTGCTGGTTTTTCTTTGCGACACTTATTGCTTCATCAATGTATAAAAGCGCGGTATCTACATTCACGTCAATATATTGGTCTACCAATCCTTTTAGCGCCACAAATCTCTCCGAGTCGGTTTTGGCGATCTTCAGATTCCGTCGCAGGCTATGCACTGCCCGGGTTTGCGAAAAAGATGCCAGGGGTACCGCCAGTATCAGCAGTGTTTTTAAAAAAGCTCTCATATAGCTGATTTATTAGCCAGGGGCAGATCGACAATAAATTCAGTCCCTTCGCCTTGTTTCGTTTCTACTTTTATACTGCCGCTATGCCCCTTCACTACAATATCATAACTCAGTGACAGGCCTAAGCCGGTACCCTCGCCTGTAGGCTTGGTAGTGAAAAACGGCTGCATGATCTTGTCTTTTATGCCGTCTGGTATACCGTTGCCATTGTCTTTTACTTTGATAACGACACTTCCGTTTTCTGACATGGTACATACCGATACTTCCGGCTTATAATCAGCTCCGGCGGTTTTCTTCTTTTGATTCACCGCATAAAAAGCATTATTGAAAAGATTGATCAATACCCGGCCGATGTCCTGTTGGGCGATGTTTATTTTGGGCAATTGCTTATCGAGATGGGTCACCAGGTCAGCATTAAATTCCTTGTCTTTTGCCCGTAAGCCGTGATAGGATAATTTAAGGAACTCTTCCGTCAAAACATTAATATTCGTCGGCTGCTTTTCACCTGTACTGGTACGGCTGTGTTCCAGCATGCCCTTCACGATAACGTCCGCCCGCTTGCCGTGGTGGCGTATCTTTTCCTCATTTTGCTTCATATCAGCGGCAAGCTGTATCGCCTCAGTAATATTGCCCTGTTTCAATTCATCTTCCAGTTCATCGAACATCTCTGTATTTACTTCCGAAAAATTATTGACGAAGTTCAACGGGTTCTGTATCTCGTGCGCAATGCCGGCTGTCAGCTCACCTAACGAGGCCATTTTTTCCGACTGGATCAACCTGGCCTGGTTGGCCCTGATCTCGGCCGTTTGGCGGTTTACTTCTTCTTCAAGCGTTTTCTGCCGGTTTAGGGCCTCCTCCTTTTTTTCTTCCGAAAGTTGTACCACTTCGGCGGCATTGGCCCGTACTTCATTGATGATCTCCTTAAAACGTACGGCGACATATACCAGCAGCGAAAACGGGAAAGAAAGGAAAAAAGCTGTGAATAAAAAGAAACCGAGTCCTTTGTCTGTAAAAAGGAGCACGTGAAACAAAGAAACAACGATAAGACACAGCAAGAAAAAGAACGTAGCCAGCATACCGCCAATAATGCACCATTGCGCCCCCCTGGCATTTTTCCATGACGAAATAATGTAATACAAGCATATTCCTGCCGAAAAAAGAACATTCGCGCCCGCGACTATTTTAGAATCCCACGGCAAAAAAAGGAATACCGAATTGTAAACCGTGAACGCCGCCAGCGCTATTTTTACCCATAATAAAATGCGACGCTTAAAAATTTTTGCAATAACGACAGGCAATGAGGCCAGCATCAGTGCCAGGCTAACGTCGATAAAAATTACATAAATAATAAAGGCCGAACAGGATGGCAGGTCATTATTAAGCCATTGGAAATAGATAAAGGGTACAAAAAATGTGGAACACCCGGCTATATAGAGGAATACTTTTTCCCTGCGGTTTAGAAGCGCCATCAACCAAAAAAGAACACATAAGGTTAAACATACCGAAAACCAAATAGCATAGTTTTTGCTGGAATTGATAGCCGCAGCCATATCAATGTAGTCGGAATCCGGGTTTCCAAGGTAGATATAATCAACTGTGGGGGTCCACTCTGATTTCAGTTTTCTGTGGCCGATAGGGGCAAGCGTGTCCACAATATGTATGGCCAAAGTGAATTGCTCGCCTTGTTTTAGATTCAGTGGGAAACCACGTACTAAAAGATCGGCATCATATTCTACATAGGGATGTCCGAAAAGCCCCGTGTAGCCGTACGACCCAATCCGCTTACCGTTGGTGTAAATATCGGCAGGCGCATAACTATTGTAGCCAATACTCAAACCCTTTGCGTTGACGGTGCTATCCGGTTTTAGTTTTATCCTGAACCAGCCTTCTACCCGGCCATTTTTGTCTGCATTTTTTGCGGACAACTCTTTCGGCCGTAATTTTTGCCAGCCAGCCATATTGATGTCCGTCCGCGCCCAGGCGGTATCATTGCCCGGTTTGAAGAACCAGCCGTCTAATTGGCTGAGGGGTACTACATCGTCAGCCCCTGTGATGAACATCCGTTTGGAAACAACCGTGGCCTTGTCCTGGGCATAGCAGTGCACTGCGAGTAATAAGAGCAATAGGGGAAATAACTTCTTCATAAAAAATTGCGGGCGGCAAGGTACGCAGGCACAATTTACTACTAATGAGCCTGTTTGTTTTGTATAAATGTAGGAATAATTTGGGAGGGTTTAAATGTAATGGCCTGTGCGATTCCCGCCTCGGGGCGGGTGTAGGGTGGGGTTGCGGATGCTCAATCAAGGACGGATTTATCAAAACCACCCGGTAATTTCACTTTTGGATTACTCTTAATAATTTCAATTATCGCTCCCTCCAGAGCCCTGATCACATTAACCGTATCATATTTAACTTCCGATTCAGCAAATCTGATAACTGTTATTCAAAACTCCTTAACTGATTCTCTCTCGCCTCATCTTTGAGAAACGCTTCTTCACTATTGTGCGACATGCCATCGATCTCTATCGCCAGCATCAAATCTTTACAATAAAAATCGACTATATAATTATCAATACATCGTTGCCTGTCAAAGTCAAAACCCCACAATTGATTTCGCTTTATTCATTCCACAAAAGGACTTCGCCAAATGTCATGTCTTTGCGAAGCTTTTTGGCAAGTATTTTTAATTTGGGGTTATATGGAATGATTCTGCTCACCTTCGTAAATTTATTCATTTTTTGATGATCCGCACCCCTTCCTCCCCTTCCCCGAGGAAGGAATCGCACAGGCCAACGCGTTTTTCTTAACAACATGATGACAACAACTGTAAGCACGCTGCAAACTGCCAACTCAAAACTGCCAACTGATCAGGCCAGCACCAACCCCTCATCCAGCGCCTTCTCATAAGTGTCCTCATCAAATTGATAATAGGTAGGCGAACGGTGGGCGCCGATGTTTCGCTTTTCGTCGAGCTTGACGATGAGCCCGAGGGAGATGAGCTTATTGGGGAAGTTAGAAGCGTTCAGCTGCTTGCCCGACATGACCTCGTAAAAGCGCTTGATCTCTTTGAGCGTGAACTTTTGCTGCAGCAGGTTTCTGCCGATAGGGAAATGGTACAGGTGCATGCGCATGGTGAACAGCGCCTCGCGGGCCATCTCGTCATGGTCGAAACCGAGAGGCGGCAATTGACCTGCCGGAAACCAGCGGCATTCGCTGGAGAGGTAGTCGGCTTTAGGGGTAGCGTTGGTAATATCGGTGATGGTGTAAAAGCCTATAGATGCCGTTTCACCGGCAAGCCACCCCATGTCGTCGATCTTCATGCCGGTCAGTTTAACAAACTGGTCTTCATCCACTGAATGCGGGCTGTTGCGGCCGGGTTCGCCAAAAGCCTTGAATTGTTTCAGGAAAAGGTTCTCAATACCGGTCCGGTCGGCGGTGATGCGTGCGGCGGCCTGGTCCAGGTTTTCATCCTTACGTATATATCCTCCGGGCAAGCACCATTTTGTAAACGCCTTGTTCTTCACTAAAAGCAATTGCAGTTCGCCGTTGTGATAGCCGAAAATGGCACAGTCCACCGTCAGGTTGGGGCGATACTCTTCATAGCCTTTATGAAAAAAATCCTGTATTTCCTGTAAGGTTTCCATGCGTTTGGGTGCAAAAGGAGAAATTATTTATTAAATTTTAATAAATGTATAAAAAGTTTTACATACCTTCATTTATTATTTTTTAACAAATAATTGAATGTGGCAGTAACACAAGCCTCAAAATACGTTCTAACCAATTCAAAACAAACCAACTACAAAAAACAAAACATGAAAATCAACAGATCGATCTGGTATGTGGCGGGCGCCGGGGTGGTGGCTGCCGCATTAGCCTTTTCGCAGGGAAAAATATTAAACAAATTGCCGCAAACGGTGACGGAACATTCAAGCCTGGTCCGCACCGATGGTAACATCACTTACGTCGACCTAAATAAGAATGGCAAGCTGGATGTGTACGAAGATCCGCGTCAACCCATCGAGGACCGCATCCAGGACCTGCTGAAAAAGATGACCATCGAGGAAAAGGCCGGCATGATGTTTTATGCGCCTGTCCGCGTAAATGCCGACGGTACCATCGAAGATAAACCGGCGACTAATTTCCTGGCTAATATGTCGCCTGTTGGCATCAACGAGATCGACAAGCATCATATCACGCACTTCAACCTGTTTGCCGTGCCTGCCCCGGATACTTTGGCGATGTGGTATAACCGGATACAGAAGTATGAGCAGGAAAAAACAAGACTGGGCATTCCGCTGACCATCGCATCCGACCCGAGGAACCAGGCCAGCAGCGCCGGGATCTTTGCCATGTCGGCAAAGACATTTTCTGTATGGCCCGATCCGTTAGGTTTAGCCGCTATCGGCGACGATAAGTTCACTGAGCAATTTGCTGATATTTCGCGCCGGGAATACCTGGCCGTGGGAATCAGGCAGGCCCTGCACCCGCAGGTCGACCTGGCTACCGAACCGCGCTGGCCTCGTATTTCGGGCACGTTCGGCGAGGATGCTGAACTATCTTCCCGCATGGCAACGGCTTATATAAAAGGGTACCAGGGTGAAAAGATCAGCGCTAACAGCGTGGCTATGATGACCAAACACTTCCCCGGCGGTGGTCCGCAGAAGAACGGCCTCGACCCGCACTTTAATTTCCAGAAAGGCGAGGTTTACCCGGGTAACAATTTCAAGTATCACCTGATCCCTTTCGAAGCTGCTTTTAAAGCCGGCACGGCGGCCATTATGCCTTATTACGGCGTACCAATGGGTCAGCAAGGCGTACCGGAGGTGGGCTTCTCTTACAACAAGGCCATTATCACCGACCTGCTGCGCAAACATTACCATTACGATGGCGTGGTTTGTACCGACTGGGGACTGGTTACCGACTCGAAGATCGGTGCGATCAATTTTCCGGCGCGGGCCTGGGGTGTTGAGAACCTGAGCGCCGAAGAACGCGTGCAGAAGATCATCGACGCCGGCGTTGACCAGCTTGGCGGTGAAATGATACCCGAAGTGATCGTAAAACTTGTGAAAGAGGGCAAACTGAGCGAAAAGCGCATTGATGAGTCGATAACCAGATTGCTTCGTCTGAAGTTTGAGCTGGGCTTGTTCGATAACCCTTTCGTGGATGAAAAGAAAGCCGCAGCTATAGTTGGCAGCGACGAATTTATGAAAGCCGGGATGGATGCACAGCGCAGGTCGATCACCCTGCTGAAAAACGATAGCCACACCCTGCCATTGGTGCCTGGTAAGCTGAAGATCTATATCAAAAATATCAACCCGAAGATCGCTGCTGAATACGGTACCATCGTAACCGATCCGAAACAGGCTGACATCGCTATCATCAGGCTGCAAACACCAAACTATCCTATTCCTGAAGCGAAGGGTAATTTCATCGCAGGTATGTTCCATTGGGGCGACCTGGATTTCAAAGGACAAGCCTTGCAGGATGTTCTCGACCTGGAAAAAACAGTACCGACGGTAGTTGACATTTACATCGACCGCCCGGCTGTTGTACCCGAGATCAACCAGAGTGCTAAAGCGCTTCTTGTTAACTTCGGATCGAATGACAGGGCTTTGTTAGATGTCGTATTCGGTAAATACAAACCAGGGGGTCGTCTGCCTATTGAGCTGCCATCATCGATGGAAGCCGTGCGCAACCAGAAGGAAGACATGCCTTATGATTCGAAGGATCCGCTGTATAAGTTCGGCGCGGGATTGAGCTATTAAGCCGATTTGTAAATTGCAAAAATCAGGTAACTTTGATAACAACGTTCATCGAGTTCATTAATTAATTAAACCATCGCTATGACAAACAGGAGAAAATTTTTACAGCAATCCGGCACGCTGGCCTTAACAAGCTTGCTGTTGCCAAAACTTGGCGCCGCTAATATTTTTGAGAAAGCGGCCAGGCCCATCGGTATCCAGGCATACACCCTTGGCAGCCTGATGACAACCGATACCAAAGGAACGTTACAGAAGCTTGCCGCCATCGGTTATAAAGAACTGGAAAGCGCGGGCTCGCAAAAAGGAAATTTCTATGGCTACACGCCCAAAGAATTTGCCGGTATGGTAAAAGATGCCGGTATGCACTGGCGTTCGGCACACGTAGGGGGTGCGCCGTTTACAATGGGGCAGGTCATGAAAATGGCTAAAACCGCCGAGGATTCCGCGAGGATAAAAAAGGCGATGGCGCAATTTAAAAACATGCCAAAAACGGCCAACCTGAAAGACAACTACCAGGAATTGGCTAATGACGCCGCAGAAGGCGGCTTAAGCTACCTGGTTTGCTCGTCTATCCCGGTAAGTACTTTGGATGAAATAAAAACGGCTGTGGATGTTTTTAGCAAAGCCGGTGAAGCATGTAAAAAGAATGGCGTTCAATTCGCTTATCACAACCACGTAACAGAATTTGATGAAGTAGAAGGCCATCGCCCTTTTGATTACATTCTTAATAACACAGACAAGGAATTGGTGAAAATGGAGCTGGATCTTGCCTGGGCAACCAAAGCAAAACAGGACCCTGTTGAACTATTTAAACTGCATCCCGGCCGTTATCCGCTGTGGCATGTAAAAGACCTTGATAAAAAGACCATGTTCCCCGCGGAAGTAGGATCGGGCATCGTTGACTTCAAAAGGGTTTTCGATAACGCGAAGCTTTCGGGAATGAAATACTTTTTTGTGGAGCAGGACCAAGCCCCGGAACCACTGCTGAACGTAACGCATAGTTATGAATATTTAAAGAAGCTTGTAGGATAACGGAGTACTATCAACCGACAAAGATTTTAAAAACCAATAATTAACTAACTGACAAATTGATCCAAATGAAAAAGTACAAACTGATCTTAGCGAGCCTCGCGGCACTGGTGTTCTTCGCGGGAAAAACGCATGCCCAAACAGCGCCCCCGGCTTCGCCAACCACTGCTACTGTTGCAGCCACTGCTACTCCGGCCGTGGGCGTCCTTGCAGGCAAATGGGATATCCTGTTCAAAGGTTTACCCACCGGCGATACGCACATCATCTTCACCGTTACCCAGCAGGACGGTAAATGGAGCGGCAGCTACCAGGACCTGGAAACCAAGAAGGATGTTCCGCTGACCAAGGTTGAAACGGATGACAAAGGAGTCGTGCTATACTTTACTGCACAGGGTTATGACGTATCCGTAAATGTAGAGCGGAAAGACGATGATGACCATGTGAAGGCGAATATGCTGGGCATGTTCGAAGGGACAGGCGAGCGGGTGAAGCAGTAAACGGGACACGGAAAAGTCACACGGGCCAAAAAGCCACAGGAAAATCCCGTGGCTTTTTTTATCCGTAATGGCCGGATATTAAACGAACTGGTGTGTTTTCCAGTTTAAGGTAACACTATCGTAAGGATCCGCAGGTATATTGTCTCCTTCAAATGAATTAATAAAATACTCCGCCGTGATCGTCGTCCTGTCGATAGCAATACGCAGGAAGCCCGGCTCAGAAGTATTGTAATCTTCCAGGATCACATCAGCCAGTGACGTTTGAAAGTGTTTGGGTATGTGTTTATCCGGAGAATTCGGATCATCCGCCAGCTTATGCATCGCCTTATAAGTATTAGCATACCCGCCGGCGCCTGCAACAAGGTACGGGCATTTATCGCCATTTGGTAACGACCGGGTGTAGCGCTGATAATTATGCACGTGGCCGCTGAGTACAATATCAGGGTGTCTTCCTGCGGCAGCTGTTGCCTGGTTAATGGTGTCCAATATATCCTGGTATCCCCCATGAGAAGTGTCGAGTGAATAAGGGGCATGGTGGACAGCCAAAACAAGGCATTTATCCTTATCGGCGCTTTTTAATTGCTGCACAAACCAGTTATACTGCTCCTGTTCCTCATCCTTAGAATTGCGTTCGTCCAGGCTGCCGTCAATGTTGCTGTAAAGGCCGATAATAGTCACAAACGGTGCATTCATTGTCCAATAAGGCCACGGCTGATCCATGGTGTAACGGTAGGACGAACCCTGCGGAAGGACACGGACAGGTGTGCAAAAATTAGCAAAAAAGCCGGTCAGCGATGGTTCGTGATCTGGCGGGTCTCCTTTTTGGATGGCAGTCTCGCCGTCATGATTACCCGGAATAGCAAATATCGGAGCCTCATAATTTTTATAGGGCTCGTAGAATTGCTCGGGATAATCATTCAATAAACCATTGAAATAAACGACATCGCCGATGTGGTAAATAAATGCCGGAATGTATCCGGAAGCGGCTGAGCCGATCTGCGCCTGCATCTGACCGGCGAGGTTGGTTTGTATGTCTGTGCCGTAAATTCCGCCGCTATCGCCGAACGAATGAAAAACGATCCGGCCGGCGCCGTTGATTGCGTTCACCGAGGCTGCCGGAAGGACTTTTGCCACATCATAGCTCAGGTCGGCGGGACGTACATGCGCTGCCGGTATTGGGTTAAATTTCGGCGCAGACTTAATGGCAGCGACAGGATTGTTAAAAGCCCTTTTCGGTTTTGAAAAGGAGCTTGGCGGGGAGGTTGCTTTAAATTTCATAAGTGCTGGGATTTAATGGTGGACAAGAATATAACATTAAATTTCAGCAAAAAGATCAGACAACCGGACACGTAAAAACACGGTATTTTTTACCGTGTTTAAACCGGCCCGTGCTTTTATTTTGCGGCTGTCACTCTGCGCTCACCACCAAAACCTGGAAAGTTCCCGGTTTTAGCTTGGGGCGAAACTCGCCTTGCTTTTTGGGCTCGAATTCGCCGGTGGGCAGGTATATCTTATGGGTCACCTGGTCGACAGCCTGGGTGCGCGCGCCTTCTTTGGTTTTAAGGTCTTTGACCACTTTATATTCGTTCGGGGTGAGCTCCCTGATGATGGTCAGCGTGCCGTCGCCGTTGGATGAATAAACGGTTTTCAGCTTTTTGTCGAAGCCCACCGCATCGCATTCATCACCGATGGGTACGGTATTGACTATTTTGCCGTTGGTAGCATCCATCACAACCAGGATCCGGTTGTCGCAGCCGGCGAACAGGCGCATCGTTTTCCGGTCGATGGCCAGGCCCGAGGCGCTTTTACCCGGCGCTATGGGCCAGGTATGAATCACCTTAAAGGTTTTTGCGTCGATCACATCCATCTCGCTTTTCTCGGCGTTGTTCACATAAATGTGTCCTTTACCGTCACTGGCAGCGGTTTCGGGCCAGCCGGTAAGCTGAATAGTTGCAACGGCTTTGTCAGTTGCAGGGTCGATGACGGTCATATTTTTGCTGCGTCCGTTGCAGCTGATGATCTTTTTGGAGAAATCGTCATACAAAATGCCATCAGCAAATTGCCCGGCGGGTACGTGGGCTATTACCTGTAAAGTTTTCAGGTCGAACACCGCCACGCTATTTGCGCCGCCGTTGGTGATATAGCCTTTGCCCAAAGCATGAACCAATGCAATACCGTGCACGTCTTTATCGGTCTTGATCACGCCTATGGAATCGCCGGTAACTTTGTCCAGCACATTCACCTGCGTGCCATGGGACACATACAATCGGTTTGATGCGGTATCGACAGTGGTATAATCATAGCCTCCGCTGCTTTTGATATGAAATGTT
The DNA here is from genome assembly GCA_035551775.1 of Mucilaginibacter sp. Lineage (GTDB taxonomy): Bacteria > Bacteroidota > Bacteroidia > Sphingobacteriales > Sphingobacteriaceae > Mucilaginibacter. The sequence continues at coordinate 208,372 of DASZMQ010000002.1, forward strand.
TTGGTAATATGATAGCTGGCCTGCTGGGCATATCCTGCAACACTCAATAGCATGAATGCCGGGAGTAATAAGATCGTTCTTTTCATAAAAAGGGGTTTTGAGGACAAATTATTCTGCTATTCTGTAAAAATTCTGTTTACTGCCGCACAACCCAGGCCAATCCGTCCGGGCCGCCGCCAACATCGATATGCCCGGTAACGGTCAGCGTTTTCAGGTCAATTATGGCGACATAATTATCCGGCGTACAGCCGATATAAGCGCGTGAGCCGTCGGGCTGCATCAGGATACCGGCGGCGCCATGGCCGATATTGATCTTCTTTATTTCCTTATGCGTCGCCACGTCGTATATTACGATATCTCCGTCGCGCAGGCTCGATATCAGCGCCAGCTTACCGTCGGGGGTAAACTGCAGGCGGTTCGCGCCAAACACTTTCGCGTCGATCTTATCGGTAACCTTTTTAGATCCCAGGTCTATCACCGCGATGGTTCCATCATCTGATGCAGCGGTCCATAACTGTTTGCCGTCGGGTGTTACGTCAAAGCCTTCCGAACCGGTGGAAACCTGTACAACAGTCTGTATCCAGTCGCTGTGCGGCTGAGGCCTGAAACCTGGCGGAGGATTTCCACCCGGGCGAACGGCACCTCCCGGAGGCGGTCCACCCGGAGGAGGACCGGGCTGGATGAGCGTATCGGTCAAAATACTCACTGTACCCGAACTTACATTGGTTGTATAAACATGTTTTAGGTCGGGCGTTACGTATACCATATGCGTGCGGTTCTGACCCGTGCCCATGGCCCAGTCGAAAGTATTAGTTGCAGGGTCGAGCCGGGCTACGGATTTTGAACCTTCGGCAGAGAACCATAGTTTTCCGCCGGCGAATGCTAGCCCATGCGGACCGAAAAACGGTTTGGAATCGATAGGCTGCAACGCCTTGTGGTTTACCAGGTCGAGCACGTCGATCTCATGCAAGCTTCCGCCGCCGTAAATGGACACGTAAGCCGTTTTGCCATCCGTCGACGCAACAACCTCGTGTGGGTCGGTGCCTACAGGCATTTTGGCGACTACTTTAAGCGTCGCCGGGTCGACAACTGCCAGGGTATGATCCGCTTTTGAAAGCGCGAGTAATTGCCCGGTGGTTTGAGCGGCGCAGCTCATCGCAGAAAAAGCAACGATAGCTGCAGCAAATGCTAAGGGGTATTTGATTGATTTCATGATGTATTGGTTTGATTAATGTGGTTATATCAAAGTTAAGCTTTCCCGCCATTGATCATGTCGGAAACAATGCCTTTATCCTTCTTCCGCTCTCCGAAGAACACGCCTGCCAAATGAATGACAATAAATCCGAGGATGAGGTACATGGTGAACTGATGGATCTCGCGGATAAAGTGCATCTGGTGTAACGCAGGAATATCGTCTTCAAAGGCCAAACACAACCCTGTCACTGCCATGATTAACAGGAAAACATAAAACATGACGTAAAGTGTTTGAATGAGCATCGTATTTCTTGCTGCCCGGTTCTCGCGGCGCCGGCGAAATGCCTGCCTTGCCGATTCGATCTTACGCATCAACTTCCGGTCGGTCAGCTCAAAAGATTCAAGAATGATCCGGAAAAGAAATAACCCGATCAGCGCATAACCGAAATAAGTGTGAATAGCCCATACCCTGTCGGCCAGCGCGAAAGCCGCCGAGCGGGTTTGATCGTCGGACACATTAACGCCTTTTTCCTTGAGCTTGTCGGCAATAAGCCCGGCGCTGGTCCAGGGCTTTAGTACGGTGGAATTCACCAGCACAGTAAGCAGCGATCCGCTGACGACAAGGGCGTTGAGCCAATGCCACAAGCGGATCGAAGAAGAATATTTTTTGGTGGTTACAACCGTGTTTGTTACAGTCGGGGTAATCAGGATTTCCATTGTGTTGTTAACCTTTCAGAGATTGTTCCATTCATTATTAAATCGAAGCGAATTCCATCGGGCGGAAGTGTTTGCCCGGGCGATGGTTAACTTTTTCGGTCAGTTTAACGGCCACCAGGCGGCCTGTAAGCGCGTGTGCCGACGGATCAAGCTGCAGGGCGGCTTTTTCAGCAGTACCGCTAAGCGCGGCGAACGCACGGTCGTTCACGGCAACCGATGTACTGATAGCATCCATATCCAGCAAAGCCAGGGCGTGGCCATGCAGGTTCACGCTCAGGTCGATGGCTGAGAACTTACCGAACGATTTTATTTCTGCATTGTCGTAAGCCGAAAGTTTGGCCAGGCTTTTCGCGGTAACCCATACTACCAGTTTATTGGTATTATAGGAGGTGATACGCAATACGCTTTTTTCTTCCTGCACAAGCGCGTTCTGGGCGTAGTAGTCGTTGTAAACGGTTACTTTGTCCACTCCCCCGGTGGTCAGGTAAACCTGCACATTGCCGTGCACTTCAATTTCGCCGATATTCTTTACGTTGTTCAGTACGGTGCTGGTTTCTGTTTTGCCCGTTTGGGCATAAGCGGCGCTTCCCGCGCCAAGTGCAGTTGCCAGTGCGATGGCTGCTGCTGCAATTGTTGTCTTTTTCATTGTCGTAATATTTTTAAGTTTTTTAATGTTCGTTTGCGTTTTCTACGGGCAAAGCAACGGCGGATTTACATGGCTGCAAAACGAAATAGACCGCCGTGTAATGGTTATAGACAAACAGCGTTTTACAGACCATAAAAGGGGCATTGACGACTTGCAAGTTATTTGTGAGAGATTTATCGGCTATAAACCGGGACTTATCGGTTGTGAAGCGGTTATCGTCGGTATTCAGTGTCGTTCAACGGTGTCGGCGCCATTGTTTGTTCAGCTACGAGAGCGGGTTCCGCAGCCGGAGCTTTCTCTTTAAGAATATGAAACACTTTCAAGCCTACAGCGAATATGGCCGCTGCGCCTAACCCAGCCAGCGTTTCGCCCCAAAGCATGCCCTGGATGCGGTAAGTATCGTGTAAGCTGCCATCGAGCGCGGTCATGTAAACTACGGGGATATTACCCAGCGAGGACATGAAAGCGTATCGCGTCGCAGCAAGCTCGGTGCCTATGGCACGCAGTATGACGGCTGAAAAACCGGTATTGCCAATACCGGAAATAACGGAATAAGCCAGTACACCGATCCAAAATGGAAGCGGTGTGAGGGGCAATACGATCATCATTAGTGTGCTCAGGCCCATCAGCACACTTGCCCCCAGGAATACCCACCAGGCGCCGAGTTTGTCGGCGATGGGCCCGGCTATGGCGCAGCCGACAATTGTCGCCAGGCCGCTGAGCGCTCCTGTTGATAACGATATCGCATCAGGACCTACATGCCAGTCCGGGCCTACCGACGACCATATAAAAGAAGCTGCGCCGCCGGCGATCGGGAACAGCAGCGAAATCATGGTGAACAATGCCAGCCGCGAGGTGAACATCGCCCTAATGTCGCGAAACATGATCCTCAGCTTTTGGCCTATAGCGCCATGTTCTACGCGTTCTGTTTTCGGAACAAACCGGAGCGCCAGCATGCAGAGCATTATCGTCAATGTCAGTACGATCGTCGCTATTGCATAGGAGAAATGGGTTGCCAGCCAGATTCCCGCACCGCCGAATGTGATGCCGCCCAGGTTTCCGGCCTGGAAGCCGGCGCCCGCACGCCCCTTTTTGTCTTCGGCCACGGTTTGCGCCATGAATGCACCTACGGGCGACACTACCAGTGTGGCAGCCACCTGCGAGACGAATATCATAACCGTAAGCAGCATTGCTGAGCTTGCCTTCAGCGGAATGAACATTAAGGCGATTAAAGTAGCGGCGCACAGTATCACGCCAATATTATACCACTTGTGCAGGGTAAGCGCCAGATCGGTGAACGGCGCCCACAGAAAACGCCATAGATTGGCCGAAATTCCTACTGCAGTAATAGCAGCCGCCGTTGCGACACTAAATCTGTGTTGCACGAGCAAAAAAGGCAGCGTAACACTAACGAACCCATTACTGATACCATAGGGCAGTGTAAGGAAAAAAATTGTGACCGGGTGCGTGTACCTGGTGGCTTGCATAGCCATGCTTAGGATTTAGGTTTAAATATAATAAAAAAAGAAATCGGAAGTCAGAAATCTGAGGTCAGAGGTCGAAAATCTGAGGTCAGAAGTAAGAAATCAAGGTGCGGTTTATATTCCTTGGAATGTCGGGGACAACTCCGACGAAGGCAAAGTGATGCTAAATTGTGTGCCGACGTCGGGCTGGCTTTCTACGGTAATGGTTCCGCCGCATGCCTCTATCTGATTTTTGGTGATATAAAGGCCGACCCCTTTGCTATCGTAACCCTTGTGGAACACCTTGCTGAACTTGAACATATCCTTCCCGTTCTTTTCCATATCGATACCAATGCCGTTATCTTCAAATGTGATCAGCGTTTTATCCCCTTCTGACCGCGAATTCATCCGGATAACCGGTTTCCGCTCCCTGCTTTTATATTTCAGACTATTGCTGATGAGATTATAAAAAACGCTTTCCAGGTAAGCCTTCGGAAAGTTTACCTGCGGCGTTTCAAAATTGATGATAATATCGGCCTTGCTTTTCACGATCTCGGCCTGGAGTAATTGCATGGCGCGCGACACCACATCTTCGATCCCGCAGGTATCCTTTGCAATCGTTCTGTTCAGCCTGATCTCCAAAAGCTCCATCAGGTCCTTAAGCGTGCTGTTCAAAGCGCTTGCCGAATTTTCTACCAGGTCCAGCAGCTCTTTTCTCCCCACCTCAGAGGTTTCTACTTTCAGCAGGTCAACAAGATTGACAATAGCCGCGGCAGGGCCGCGCAGGTTGTGCGCAACAATCCCATTGAAATCATGCAATTGCAGTACCTCTTTATTCAACTGCTCGGTGGTTACGGACAATGCCTGATTCTTTAGCTGCAATTCTTCCAGCAGCTCCTTCACGGCTGTAATGTCGACGATCTGCGCGATATGAAAATTCGGGGTGCCGTCATCATGGCGGATCAAAGAGACGGTGAGCAGCACCCAAACTATAAATCCTTCTTTGTGAATATATCGTTTTTCCATCTGGTAAAAGCTAATCTCACCGCTGTGCAGTTTATTCAGCAACACCAGGTCGGCATTCAGATCATCAGGATGCGTAATATCCTGGAAAGTCATATTGAGCAATTCCTTCTTCCTGTAGCCCAACATTTCGCTGACCCTTGAATTGATATTCACCCAGTTTCCTTCCGCGGAGACGATGGCCATGCCGATACCCGAATATTCAAAGGCGCTATGGAATTTGCTTTCGCTTAAAGCCAATTCTTCGCGGGCAGTCTGTTTGGCTTTGAAGGTTCGCCTTATCAGGCTAAAAAATGCCGCGAGGAAAGCAAAGCATATCACCGCGCTGCATGCAATGACGATACGGGCAATAGTGCCTGAGCGGTCACTCTGTGCTTTCCTGGCCGCTAACAATGATTCTTCGGACGATATTATCCGGTTAAACCAATGATCGGTTGCTTCTTTATAGTGATCAAGACTTGCCTTCGTGTTCCAGGCGTTCATCTCAGCGATTCTCAAACCAGCATATTTTACCAGTGAGTCGATCTGCCGCTGCTGCAAAGGATTGTCTGAAGTTAGCCGCTTTAAATTCTTGATCTGCGCAGAAAACTGCCTGGAGTGGTTTTCAAAAATGCCGCGCTGCATTGGAGTGTTTGAAACCGTGAGCCGGAGCCGACTGGCCTCGGTATTCAGCAGCGATTCATTGGCTTCATTCGCCTGGCTGATAACGACGAAAGTATGGCGGACCCACCCATGGGCGTCCTCCATGCCGGTAATGGTGCGGCAACTGTACCAGGTAAGCGCTCCCCCCAATAATAGAACAAAAATAAATCCGCCCGTTAGCTGCCTGTAAAACCGCCTGTTCTCCACGTAATCCTTCTACGAAAAAATGAACGGAAAGTTAGAACGCGTGGTATTTATTTTTAGACAATTTTAACCACCAATAATGATATTGGAGCTCAAAATGCTGATAAACAAGGGCGTAATATCCTGATCATTCCTTCTTCATCCATCCCTGGTATTGCAGGTACTTGATAAGCGTAGTATCGGTAACTGAAAGCGTTGGCAGCCAGGGACCGAGATTTTCACGCTGCCACCATACATGCTGCGGGTTGCAGGGTTTAGCAAATTGATACCTGTACAGGATTGCGCGTACGTACCTGGGCGGCTTGCTGGGAAACGGGTTTTCTGCAAAGAGGCTTAAAGCACCCGGATCGTTATGCAACAGTTTCCAGGTCAGGTGATACACCCAGGGGTATTGGTCGGGCGAGGACATGGATGCAAACCACATCTGCCAGTCGAGATGGGGCTGGTAGGGCGCTATCTGCGGCGGCATTTGATCTAATTTGGTGGGAAGGTATTTGTAGGTATATTCTTTCCAAACTGCTTTGCCGCCGGTGGTATCGTCGGCAGTGCCCTCAAAAACCACGTTCGCGCGCTCCTTACCCACCGAACCAAAAGCGCCATAGGTATTCACCAGGTCGAACGGATCGAAGGAAGCGTTCATGGCTTGTTGTGATGAAAATAAGTTCGTCACAGGCTGTATGCTTAGGAAAGCGATGATGATCGCCACTACCCAGCTTGTAGTAAGCATCGGGGTAGAGGCTTCACAGTTGAGTTCAGCATCTTCAGCTTTGAGCGCCAGTCGTTTGGGCAATATTCGCGCCCAGAAACCATCGTCAAAACAAGCCAGTGCCGGAATAATGGTTAGCCAGTTGAGGAATGCCAGGTTCCCGCTAAAAATAAGTACGATCTGCAGCAATATCATGATAACGCCGGCAATGTGGCGGCCTATCCTCGGCCAGAAGGCGAAGAACGGAGCGATGAGCTCGGCCAGCCAGTTGAACCATACGCCAAACTTTAATATCCAGTGTGGCATGAAGTGGAAAAAGCGGCTCAGCGGGCCGGGAATGGGCTGCGTTTCAAAATGGTAAAAAAGGGCGGTGCCGTTGCGCCATATCTTATCGCCGCGCAGCTTGATGAGCGCCGAGCCCAGCATGATGCGGAAAATGAGCCATCTGAACAGAACGATGATGATGAAGGGAGGCGGTCTTTTTGGGAAGGGCCGCATATCCACCAGCGGGCACAGGAAAATGGCGAGGAAACCCGTTTCTGTGAGCTGTATTTCCCAGCCGTAGCCGTACCAGTCCTGCCCGGAGTGCACGATGGACATATACAGGAACCACAACACAAAGAGTATTGGCGCATTGGCATAGCCCGCAACAACAACCAGCGAAAGCAAGAAGCCTAGCCAGGCTATAGTTATCAGCGCGGTATCCGAATGCCATAGCCAGAAGAGGGACGGCAGCCGCACAAACCCGGAGCCGGTTGACCCCAGCGCCCTGCTCACCTGCCCCCGGAATACATCCCACGGCAGCAGGCCGTGTGAGCCGATCAAAGGCAATACCTGGTTGATCGCTACCAGGAAGCCCACAGCATATACAATGCCCAGCAGCCGCAGGATCATGAAGCGGGTGAGCCAGTAAGTTGGCAGTGTGCTGCGCTCGCGGAGGACGATGCGGCCTTGGCGTTCCATTCGGCTTTTATTAGCTAAACAAATTTAGCGAAAAACGTTCGTGGCATGCCCGTTAAATAATAGTGCCAGGCTATTGCTTTTCTCCCGGCAACTTTCTTAACTTTGATCTTAACCATTAAAATCTAAATACTATGAAAAGGTATCTGTTAGTGTTCACCATGGTCCTGTCCATGGGAGCGTTATTCTCTTTCAAGCCGGCCGACGAACATCTTACCGGCTATATCGCGGATTCAACCTGCGCAGCGGCCAAAACCGATATGGGTTCTGTTGATGCGCGTACTGCCTGCGTCAAAAAATGCATCAAAGGCGGTGCACAGGCTGTGCTGGTTGTAGGTGATAAAGTTTACAAGATCGCCAACCAGAAGGCAGTTATGAAATATGCCGGAAAGAACGTGTCTGTAGATGCTACCGTGAACAATGACACCATTACGGTAGATAAGATCTCTGAGGATAAAACAGCAAAATCTTAATATTCTCTAAATCATTGTAAAAAGCCCTGGTCCCGGGTTGGGCCGGGGTTTTTTTATAAAGTCCGACGCCCCGTCCGTCCGCCAGCTGCCGGAACGAACGAGGCAGGACGCCCTTGTTATGTAGAATGGTTCATAGCTGCCCTGCGGGCAGTTTTCGTTTAGTGCGTTTGATTTCTGAATACTACGCTGAACCGGTTCGAGCCGTAAGTTGCCGTATCCGATTTGATGATGTTGAATTTGTAAGGCCCGGTGCGCACATTGGCGCTATCTTTCAGGTACTTGTCCCTGATGATGACCTGGATATCTGCGGGAATATCTTTGAGGTAACTAATCTTCAACACAAATGGAGCGCTGGCGCCCGCGTTTACATCAAGCTTTATCGGCGTGCCGGCTTTAAAAGGTATGGTGCTGATCGCCAGGTCATGACCGTCGCTTGACAGGCTGGCCAGGCTTTCCTGCCCGTAACCTGCCACGTATGGTGCATCCCCGGCCGGATCGTAATCAAAGCCGGCGGTATGGTTGAACAGAAATGCTGTCTCATCGTAATTGGTGCTGTCTTTCGCCAGCCTTAACCTCAATACTGCCTTGTCCGGAATAGTATCGTACACGGCAGCTGTATTTCCGTGCGACGGTGGGTCCACGGCCTTTTTGGGGTTTGAATGTCCGGGAGGAGTTGCCGAAGATGAGTTCGGTTTCGTATCGGGCTTCGATTGAAGTATCGAACCTTTCTTACAGGCGGCTAAAAAGCATAACGCTGTGAGCAGTAGTACCAGTGTTTTCATTCATCAGGATCTATGTGCAGCCCGAATAAGACAATTTTAATACCACAAACCACATTTTTTTGATTTTCAGTTAGTTGCAAATATTTTTCTGAAGGGTCGCCATTGAGATTTGCTGAAATACAAAGGGTTATATTGGGGAATTCGTTCCCGGCAGGGCGACCGGAATTATTTGGGCGTCGCATAAATTATCTGTAAAATCATTTCTTTGTCTCATCATCCGGCCTTATATTCACGCTCAATTTCAAGATCAAATGGGAAAAGTAATTCTGGTAACCGGGGCATCCTCTGGCCTGGGTTTAGCCACCGCGAAAGCGCTAGCCGCGCAGGGACATACAGTTTATGGTACATCACGCGATATCAAGCGCATCGCCGGCGTTTCATTCACGCCGCTGCAGATGGATGTTACCGACGACGCGTCCGTAAAAGCCGCTGTTGATAAAGTGATGCAAGAGCATGGACATATCGACGTCCTCATTAACAATGCGGGAAATGGCATTACGGGCCCGCTGTACGCCATGCCGGTTGAGGCCGCCAAAAAGCAGTTCGAAGTCAACTTCTTCGGCGTGGTGCGCGTTACAAGCGCGGTGCTGCCTTCGATGATCGGAAGCAAACAAGGCCTGGTGATCAACATCAGCTCGCTGGCCGGCTTATTTGGGTTGCCCTACCAGGGATTGTACAGCGCATCGAAATTCGCCATACAGGGCTATTCGGAAAGTCTCCGTATGGAACTGCAAAACACTGGCGTTCGTGTAACCGTACTGAACCCCGGCGATTTCAAAACCGACTTTACGGGCAACCGCGAAAAGTTGGCCTTCCCGCTGAACAACGATAAGCTGAAAGGTGAATTTGAAGCCGCGGTAGCAGCCATGGAAAAAGACGAGAGCATTGGCGCGAGCCCGGATAAACTGGCCGCCAAAATTTGCAGCATCGTCAATAAATCAAAACCGGCGCACAGCTATTTGGTAGGCGCATTTGGGCAGACCATTGTACCTACGCTGAAAGCCATTTTACCGGAAGGCCTGTTCGTGAAGCTGATGAACGATCACTACGGTATCAAATAGCATTAACCCGGCTCGGTTTTGAAGTGCCAGATATGCTTGATATCGATCACAGGGGTCTGATCAAGCGCCTCGATGCCCGAAACTGTGATCCTGTTTCCCGACAATGCTACAACTTTCACTGCGTGGACGCCTACGGGGTTTGGCCTGTCGGGCGAGCGGGTCGAGAACACACCGGTCAGCGGTGCGTCCGGGTTATTTCGCGGTTGCAGCTTTAATACCGTTCTGTCGGCCAGGTGCAGCCAGGTCAACAACAATATTTCCTCACCTGCACGAATGTTTTGGATGCCATCGGAGTATTCGGGGAATATCTCAATAACAGCTTCCGGCGCATTTTCATCTTCCTGGCGCGGGCAATCTTCAAGGGTTTTAAGGGGCGAATGAATTGTCCCTATGAATTTGATGTTCGGTTCCATATTTAAAGAGAGCAATACCGGTTAATCGCTTTTTTTAAGCAAGTCGTAGTACGCTTTCATGATATACCAAGCCTTTTTCTTTTCTCCCCGGTCCGAAAGAAGCCCCTTACGGTTCCAGCCTTTTTGATAGGTTGACTGCATCCTGAAAGGCGAACGAAAATCCGCCAGCACCCAGGGGCAAACTCCCTGCAAAAACGGAATATGGCCAAACATGGTTATCTGATCGCGATAAATACCGGCAACATATTCCTCGCTCCAGGCATTTGCTTTTACAGCAGTATCAACAATATTATGATATACCGACTCGCCGCCAAATTCTGAAATGATCACGGGCTTATTAAAATCCGATGTCCACTCCATGTTTCCAGGCGGCGCGGGCCAGGGAATATACCATCCGAGGTATTCGTTTATGCCGATAACATCCAGGTATTTCATCACGGTATCTTTTAACGCAATCTTGTTGCCGTTGCGGCTGACATCGTCAAAAGCGGCGGTTACTAAGCGTGTCGCGTCAAGTTGCTTCGCCTCAGCGGCAAGCTTTATAAGCGTTTCATCCCGCTCCTTAGATGGCCGGGTTTCATTGGCGATGCTCCAAAAGATCACATTACAGCGGTTTTGGTCGCGTTTGATCACCTCGCTTAACATTAGTGAGGCTTGGGTTTTTACTGATGTATCCTTAAAATCTATATCCTGCCAAACGGGGATCTCCTCCCAAACCATGACGCCCTTTTCTTCGGCATAACGGATCGTATGTTCATTGTGGGGGTAATGCACCAAGTCTTACAAAATTGCAGCCCAACTCCTTGGCTTTGTCAATAAGCTGCATTGCGTCCGAATCGGAATAAGCTCTGCGGCGCTGCTGCGGTATTTCTTCGTGTATATTAACTCCCCTGAGAAATACCGGTTTCCCATTGAGCAATAGCTTTGTTCCTTCAACTTTAATGCTGCGAAACCCGATCCTGTCGTTTACGGTATCGCCGTCAACACTCAGGCTAACCGTATAAAGTTTAGGATTTTCAGGGGACCACAATTGCGGGGACCTTTTGAGCCGGAGGACTGCATGTCCATGGGAGTCCGTTGCAAGCTTTTCCTTTATTTTCAATCCGGGTATAGCAATATTTACCCGCTTGCCGGAGAGAGCACTGTCTAATTGAACATATCCCGAAATAAGATCAACATCATGTGCATCGAGCTGAAGTTTATAATCATCTATAAACAACGTTCGCGTACGCACCAGGAGGACATCGCGGGTGATGCCCCCGTAATTGAACCAGTCGAACAGTGAACCGGGTATCCCATTCCTGGTACGACGGTCGTTTACGCGCACTATCAAGTCGTTATCGGCAGGTTTCACCAAGCCGGTCACCTCGAATTGGAAAGGGGTGAAACCACCTTCATGATGGCCCAGCTTTTTGCCGTTGAGGTAAACGTCGGCGATATAATTAACAGCCCCGAAATAAATAAATAGCCGCTCACCATTGCTCTTATTACAATTGAAAGTTTTCTTATACCAAACCGAGCTTTCAAAATAAGTCAGTTCCGGCCGCTGAGAATTAAAATCCCCGGGAACGCGCAGTGTATTGGACTGGTCGAATGAGTATTCAACAAAAGCAGTTTTGCCGATTGGCTGAACATCTTTATAAATACCTTTACTTATGCCCGAATCATAGGGATCGACGATGATCTCCCATTGCCCGTTCAGCGACACTGCACTTCGACCATACACGTTTGCCATACCAGTTTGGGCATAGCTATAGGTCACAGGCAGCAAAAGCAGTAGTATAGATCCTATAAGTTTTCTTTTCATTGCTTCGGTTAAATTAGTTATTTTTTAATTTAGCTTCATTAATCTTGCTCCTATGAAAATCGCCACCTATAACGTCAACAGCATTAATGCCCGCATGCATATCCTGCAGCGCTGGCTTGCCGAAAACCAACCCGATGTGGTTTGTATCCAGGAATTGAAAGCACCGCAGGAAAATTTTCCCGAACAGGCCATCAATGACATGGGCTATAAAGCGATATGGCACGGGCAGAAAAGCTGGAATGGTGTTGCCATACTTTCGCGGAACCATGCCATAGCAGAACGCCGGCGGGTACTGCCCGGGGACCCGGAGGACGAGCATAGTCGTTATATTGAGGCCGAAGTGAATGGCATTGTTATAGGCTGCCTGTACCTGCCCAATGGCAACCCGGCGCCCGGACCGAAATTTGATTATAAGCTGCGCTGGTTCGACCGGCTGCATGCCCATGCCGCTGACCTGATAGCATCGGGCACGCCAGCAGTGCTGGTAGGCGATTACAACGTGATCCCAACCGAGCTGGATGCTTACAAAGCCGAACGCTGGGTGAAGGACGCCCTTTTCCGCCCGGAAACGCGCGAGGCCTTTCAAAAACTGCTGGCGCAAGGCTGGACAGACGCCATACGTAAATTATACCCTACTGAGATCATTTACACATTCTGGGACTTTTTCCGGGACGCCTATGGCCGAAACGCAGGCTTGCGCATCGATCATTTCCTGCTATGCCCTCAATTGGAAAAACGCCTGATTAACGGTGGGGTTAACCGCGAGGTACGTGGCTGGGAAAAAACCAGCGATCACGGCCCGGTTTGGATCGAACTGAAAGATTGATCATTCTTCGATCAAATTCCGGAGGACCACTGCCTGGTTATTCTTTTCGTCTTTAGCGGAATAAACCAACGTGAGCGTTTTGTGCTTTTCCGCAAGAGCGGCGAGCTCCTTTAAGGCTTCTGAGCCTTTTAATTCCTGGCGATATTTTAACTCAAACTCATGCCATTTAAGCTCTTCATGATGGAACCACTGGCGCAATCCGGTTGACGGGGCCACTTCCTTCAGCCATTGGTCGATGTGCACCTTATCCTTGGCAATACCTCGCGGCCACAGGCGGTCGACCAGTACACGGTAACCATCATTTTCGGTATAAGGTTCGTAAACCCGTTTGATCTGGACTGACATCGTTAGTGCTTTTCTTTCTTTAACACATAAAAGTACATATCGGTTCGTTTGGCGAAGCCCAAACTTTCATAAACTTTTATAGCGCGGTCGTTGTCGGCTCTTACATGCAGGTAAGGTACCTCGCCCGCCGCCCTGATGCGGTGGAGATGATGCAGCAACAATTGCCGGGCATAACCTTTGCCGGTAAGATCAGGATGCGTGCAAACGGCGCTTATTTCGGCATGGCCGGGTATGTGCAGGCGCTGGCCAGCCATGGCTACCAATTTGCCGCCATCAAAAATGCCCGCGTAATGCCCAAAATCAATGGTACGCGAATCAAACGGTCCGGGGTTGGTGAGTTTGGTAAGCTCAAGCATTTGCGGAACGTGTTCGTAAGCCAGGGCTTTCAAATCAGCAGTCACTTTATCCGATCTGGCCGAAGTATTCCAAACCATTTGTATCCCTTTGACCTTGTGCAGTTGTTTCCAAAATACCGGGATAGATACCTCAACGGGTGTCATGAACAGGATCGTGCCGTCATGGTCGAGGGTATCATAAAGCAGCCGGAAATTTTCATCGGAGATCCTTCTTACAGCCGCAAACGGCGATACTTCGCGATCAAAGTACCTGGCTTTTTCGTTTCCGAAAGAGAATTGCTTGTTGTGCGTGTTAAGCGCATGCCATGCCGGGCTGTCCAAAAAATGATCCATCGGGCAAACCTATAAAAAAGCTGGATATGGTTTGGTCAACTATTTGTAAAGCTCGGCCCGGTATCTTTTGGCTAAAAGTCCTGTGGCTTTGGAAAGATCAATATCGACGATAGCCACGCCAACTTCCCCGTAAGGTTGATAAGCCAGGCATTCGCCGTCGGGGCTGATGATGGCGCTTGCAGAGTCAGGAAATTTGAAGGTGTAATTTGATGTGGCTACGTAAATGGTATTTTCCATAGCCCGCATCATTTGTGCCTTTTCATAATAGGGATTGGATTTGTGTCCCCATTCCCTTGGCACTGAACCTTCAATATTGCTCCCGGTGCAATTGGGATGGAAAACAACCTGCGCGCCATTTCGTGCGGTCCATCTTACCGATTCGGGATAGCGAAATCCCTCGTGGCAAATGGTTACGCCGAATTTCAACCCGTTAACTTCAAAAATGCTGCGTTCGCTGCCCGCCGACCAGGTGACGTCCTCGCTGGGATCGAGCTGGTTTTTGCTTTGATAGCCTAAAATTTCGCCTGCTTTGGATACTACGAAAGCAACGTTTAAAAAACGTCCGCCTTCATACCAATCCATCGGTATCACGATGGCAATTTTATTTTCGGCAGCTATCCGGCACACCTCGTTCAATGCTTCCTTTAACTTTTCAGGCGTACACTTTTCGGCCTCAAATTCAAGGCCTGGATAACCAGGCAGGTAGGACTCGGGGAAACACACGATCTCAGCACCGCCTTTGGCGGCGTCCTCTGATAATTTTGCGACATGGTCTAAAGCATCTTCAAGCGACTTCGGATATGGCGGGGAAGCGACAGCGATCTTCATAGCGACTAAATTATCCAAATAAAAAATTTAGTTGGTCAGGTTGCTGAAATATTTCCATTTTTATAGAACCCAATAATCCTTTTGAAAAAATAACCCATGCTGCTTTTAGGTATTGATATAGGAACTTCGTCGATAAAGGTTTCCGTGGTCGACCCGGATACACGAGCGGCGATTGCGTCGGCCCAATACCCGGACGAGGAAAATTCAATCCTGTCCCCCCATCCCGGCTGGGCCGAGCAATCTCCTGAAATGTGGTGGCTGCAGGTACAGCAAGCGATACAATTGTGTAACCGAAGCGGCAAGTATAAACCGACCGACATCGCTGCTATCGGTATCTCCTACCAGATGCACGGCCTGGTGATGGTTGACAAGGACCAAAAAGTTTTGCGCGACAGCATTATCTGGTGCGATAGCCGGGCGGTAGAGATCGGCAACAAAGCATTTGAAACGATAGGCGAAGAAAAATGCCTCAGTCACCTGCTGAATTCTCCCGGAAATTTTACCGCATCCAAGCTGGCCTGGGTGAAGCAAAATGAACCTGAAACATATGCCCGGGCCGATAAGATCATGCTGCCGGGTGATTATATTGCGATGCAGCTTACAGGCGAAATTACCACCTCTTCGTCCGCGCTATCAGAAGGGATATTCTTCGATTTCAAGGCAAACGGTATATCAGAAGAAATCCTTAGGTATTTTGGGTTTGATAAGGCTCTTTTTCCCTCTATAAAACCTGTATTTAGCGAACACGGCAGATTGTTAAGACCGGTAGCCGAAAAACTGAAGCTGAAGCCCGGCATCCCGGTGAGTTATAAAGCCGGTGATCAGCCCAATAATGCTTTATCGCTCAATGTACTTGAACCGGGCGAGGTGGCCGCTACGGCAGGCACGTCGGGCGTTATCTACGGTGTAAGTGATAAATTGACTTATGACCTGCAATCGAGAGTGAACACTTTTGCGCATGTCAATTATACCGGCAGACAGAAGCGGCTCGGCGTATTGCTTTGCATCAATGGCGTGGGCAAATTGTACAGCTGGGCAAGAACCCTGTTCGCACCGGTGAGCTATGCGCAAATGAACGAACGGGCGGCGGAAGCGCCTGTGGGCTGTTACGGTCTGCGCATCCTGCCTTTCGGCAACGGTGTGGAAAGGATGCTGAACAATAAACCGGTGGGCGCACATATCCATAACATCGATCTAAATATACATGGCAGAGAACACATCCTGAGGGCGGTGCATGAAGGAATTGCCTGTGCATTCCGTTACGGGCTGGATATTATGCGCGAAAACGGCATGAATCCGTCGGTGATCCGTGCCGGGCGGGCCAATTTGTTCCTGAGCGATCTTTTCTGCGAAATATTTGTTAATACCACCGGCGTTCCGGTAGAACTTTATAAAAACGACGGCAGTGTAGGCGCCGCACTTGGCGCAGGCATAGGTGCAGGCATATTTACTTCGGCAAAAGAAGCATTCGGCAAAATGGAAAAAATTAAGGCCGTAATGCCTAAAGGAAGGCAATACGAGTCCATTTACCAGGATTGGAAAAATTTACTCGAAAAACAACTCAATTCATAAGCGAAAAGCAGAAAGCAAGAAAAATTATTCTTCCGGACTTGCGGACTTTCCGACTTTCGGACTAAATTCACTAATTATGATAGTTACAGGCGACAAAGAATACTTCAAAGGCATAGGCCAGGTACAATATGAAGGCCCGCAAAGCGATAACCCGCTGGCATTCCGCTGGTACGACGCTGATAAAATAGTGGCCGGCAAAAAAATGAAAGACCATTTACGTTTTGCCTGCGCATACTGGCATTCATTCTGCGGCACGGGCGCCGACCCATTCGGGGGCCCGACGCACCTGTTTCCCTGGAACGAAAAAGGGGATGCCGTAGAACGCGCCAAAGATAAAATGGATGCGGCTTTCGAATTCATCACCAAAATGAGCCTGCCCTACTATTGCTTCCATGATATAGACGTAGTAGATTATACCAACGATATCCACGAGAATGAACACCGCCTGCAAACCATGACAGATTATGCCAGGCAAAAACAGGCAGCCAGCGGTGTGAAGCTATTGTGGGGAACGGCCAACCTGTTCTCGCATCTGCATTATATGAATGGCGCTGCAACCAATCCCGATTTTCATGTGCTTACCCATGCTGCAGCGCAGGTAAAGGCCGCTTTGGATGCGACGATAGCTTTAGGTGGTGAGAATTATGTGTTCTGGGGCGGCCGCGAAGGCTACATGACCTTGCTGAACACCGACATGAAACGTGAGCAGGAGCACTTTGCTATTTTCCTTCACAAAGCCATTGAATATGCGCGCGGCAAAGGTTTTAAAGGTACATTCTTCATCGAGCCGAAGCCTTGTGAACCTACCAAGCACCAATATGACTATGACGCTGCCACCGTGCTCGGGTTTTTGCAGAAATACGACCTGCTGAAGGACATGAAGCTGAACATAGAGGTAAACCACGCTACGCTTGCCGGACATACCTTCCAGCATGAGTTGCAGGTTGCCGTAGATGCGGGTTTGCTCGGCTCGATAGACGCCAATCGTGGCGATCACCAGAACGGATGGGATACCGACCAGTTCCCGAACGACATTACCGAGGTGACAGAATATATGCTTATTATTCTTGAAGCAGGCGGCTTCGGGGGCGGCGGTATTAATTTCGACGCCAAGATCAGGCGTAATTCAACCGATCCGGCAGACTTGTTTTATGCGCACATCGGCGGCATGGATGTCTTTGCGAGGGCATTGATATGTGCTGATAACATCCTCCAAAAATCAGACTACAAAAAGATCAGGAAAGAAAGGTACGCTTCGTACGATAGCGGTACAGGCAAGGCATTTGAGGAAGGGAGCGTTTCGCTGGAACAATTGCGCGAATTTGCCATAGCCAATGGCGAACCGAAAACCATTAGCGGCAGGCAGGAGTACATGGAAAACCTTGTGAATAGGTATATTTAAACCACCTTTATAGATTTGACAACTTTTTAAAAAGTTGTCAAATCTTTTTGTAAATTAGTCATACTAATTGCGGCATTAGTATGAAATTAAGTAAACGGCTACTTACAGTGCTGAATATTTTGCTTTTGGCACTCTGTATTATCTTCGCCTATGTCTACATGAACAGCCTTGTGAGTTATAAATACGAGGTACAAACGGACGAATTTGCTGGCAATATCCTGAACGGGCACCAGCGCGAGATCATAAAATACATCACTTCAAGCGAGACATGGGCCTTTGTTTGCCTTGGATTTTTCCTCGTGACCTTCATCATTAAAGTTTCTCAACCAAGTTTCCACGGACGGGTAACCTATACCGATTGATGACCAATAACTTGGATGATTATTTTTCAAAAAAAAATTAAAATATAATATTGTAACAAACATGTGACAATATTATATTTGCATCTTGGAACTGACCATCCTGGTCAGCAACTTGATAAGGTTTAGGTTTAAAACCCCCAAGCAGCGAGTGTAAGGGGGTTTTATATTTTTTAATGATAATTTAATTAAGCGTTTAGTATATTTACTCGCTTTTAGCCGATTATCACAATGAATAAGCCCTATATCCTTATAGTTTGCCTGCTATTTTTATATGCCTGTCACAAAAATCCGGATGTCAAACCAGTGCCGCCGAATCCGCCTGCACAGGACGGTGGTTCTTTAACGCTTGAAATTGGTCAGCCGGGTAACACTATCCCGTTAAATTTTGAGGGATTAAGCTTTGAGAATTGGATATTATCCCGCAATCCTGAATTCCTTGACGGCAACAACCAGGTATTTGTAACGCTGTTGAAAAACCTTGGGCCGGGGATCATAAGAATGGGTGGCAACAGCAGCGACGAGACCGACTGGACCGGAGACGGATTTAATACGAATTCCCATTTCGATATACTTACACCGGCTAATATCGATAAGCTCGCCGATCTTTCAACCAAAACCAACTGGCAGGTTATTTTCGGATTGAACCTGGGACATGATAATATCAACGCATCTGTCGATGAAGCCAAATATCTTTACAACAAGCTCGGTTCTAACCTTCTTGCACTTCAAATAGGCAACGAACCAGACTATTATAGATTAGGGTACAGGCCTGTGAGCTATTCGGTGCTGGACTATGAAAATGAATGGTTAGCCAATTTTACACCGATAAAGGCACAAATCCCGACCGCGAACTTTGCAGGGCCCGATGTAAGCGATAACCTGGAGTGGGCAAGCATATTTGCAACTGATGATGGCTCAAATATCTGCTTTATGGATGCTCATTATTACAACGACGGCCCGGCCACACGCGCTGACATTGATTGCCAGACTATACTTTCAACCGATTACACATTAGTTCCTTATCTCCAATCTTTGAATTTCGATTCACAAAAGTCTGGCCTGCCCTATCGCATTACCGAAACCAACAGCATCTGGGGCGGCGGTAAACAGGGTGTAAGCGATACTTTTTCGGCCACGCTGTGGGCGCTGGACCTGATGTGGACGATAGCGGCCAACAACGGGCAGGGCATTAATTTCCATGGCGGGGAACTGGTTTATTCTCCGATATCGGTTAGCAGCAGCGGGCAGTGTACGCCCAATGCGGTATATTATGCGATGCTGGCCTTTAAATATGGAGCCTCTGGCGGAACGATCATCCCCGTTAACATTAGCAACAATACAAACGGGTTGAATTACACCGCATATGCCAGTTATAAGAATGGCAGCGGCTATTCAATGACGATCATTAACAAAGAACAAAAGAAAGGCGTGTCGGTTACTGTAAACGCCGGCAAAAATGTTAACAGCATTGATATCTTGCGCCTGACCGCGCCTGCTTTCGACTCAAAAACCGGGATCACCTTCGCCGGTTCAGCGGTACAAAATGACGGCAGCTTTTCGCCGGCTACCAAGGAATCGAAGCAGGTTGGCAGCAATAGTTTTACCATCACGGTCCCGGCGGCAAGTGCGGTAGTTGTAACAATAAATTAGCGGCGCGCCCGGTCTTTTTCTAAATTTGCGCAGTGGCCACCGCAAAAAAGAAGTCCCCTGCAAGAAAGCCTTCAGCATCCAGGAAAAACCCCGTGCGAAAAAAGAAAAACAAAGGGTGGCCTGTTGGGGTCAGGATCGCCATTGCGGGGATCTTGCTCATAGTGCTTTCGCCCTTTTATTATGGCTATGTATTAAAATTCTTTTCGTCTAGCTGGCGATGGATAAGGGATATGGGCGGGAACCCGCACTATCATGTCTATAAAAACTTTGGTATAGCTATACCGGATAAATACAAGATACACGGCATTGATGTCTCCTACGCACAAGGCCATGTCGACTGGCAAAAGGTCAGAGCGATAAATGAAGACAGCGTGAGGATCACTTTCGCTTTTATCAAAGCAACAGAGGGATTATTATTAGTCGATCCCTATTTTCAGCGCAACTGGCGCGAGGCCGCGAAAACCGGTATTGTCTGCGGGGCCTATCATTATTTCAAACCATCAAAAAGCGGCGCCGCCCAGGCCAAATTTTTCCTGCAGGTGGCCAAAACCGAAAAAGGCGACCTGCCCATGGTAGTGGATGTGGAGGAGCTGAACCGAATGTCGCCGGAACAGATGCGCAAGCAGTTGAAAGATTACCTGGATTTTATCGAAAAGAAAACCAAAGTAAAACCGATCATCTATTCAGGTATCAGCTTTTACTATGATTACCTGCGAGGCTATTTCGACAACTATCATATTTGGATAGCCAACTACGACCAGCCGGAAACCAAACTAAGCGGCGGGAAGCAGTGGCTCGTCTGGCAGCATTCCGATAATGCTACCATCACAGGCATTAACCACGCAGTCGATTTCGATGCTTTTTATGGCGATAGCACGCAATTCCAGCAGCTGATCGTAAAATAAGGACTTTGTTCGCTGTCGCAAACCGCCCCTAACAATGCCGCATTTAACTGTTTATCAAACCTGCTTTAGCCACTAAGTTTGTATTGTTCCTATTCATTAAGGGCTCTTTAGCATGTTCTTTGAAATATTTTGAAAAAAAATTGCGCAACTAAAAGGTTTCATTTTATATTTGCAACCAAAAGGTTTCATAAATGATGAGAAGAGATGTTTTCCAGGCGATTGCCGATCCGACGCGCAGGGAAATTTTGGGGATGATAGCGCACAAGTCGCTTAATATAAATGCGGTGACCGAACAATTCGATGTGAGCCGGGCGGCCATCTACAAGCACATGAAGATACTGACCGAATGCGGTTTATTGGAGATCAAACAGCAGGGACGCGAGCGCTTTTGCGAGGGCAAATTCGAACGCCTGAACGAGGTATCCGATTGGGTCGCACAATACCGCGAATTCTGGGAGGCAAGATTCGATTCATTGGAAATATACCTGGAGAAACTTCAAAAAGAGAAGAAAGATGGAAAGCGCAAAAAGTAGCACCGCTGATCGCGAACTGCGGATCGAAAGAACGCTGAACGCGCCGGTTGAATTGGTTTGGGAGGTATTTACCAAACCCGAGCACATTGTCAACTGGTGGGGGCCGAATGGATTCACCAATACCATTTATACCATGGATGTGAGGCCCGGCGGCGAATGGGATTTCATGATGCACGGGCCCGATGGAAAGGATTATAAGAACCGGGCCATTTACCAGGAGATCATCCCGTTGAAAAAGATCGTGTTCAATCATTTCGCGCCAAATTTCACCACGACGATTGATTTTGAGGCAAAAGGCGAACAAACGTTTCTCCGGTGGCACATGCTTTTTGAAACCGCAGAGTTGTTCCAGGCAGTAGTGAAACAACATGGCGCAGCCGAGGGCTTGAAGCAGAATATCGAAAAACTGAATGTTTACCTGGAAGGACTAAAATGAAGAGTTATGGAAAAGTTGAAAGCATCAGGCCATGCGCCGATAAATGGCATCCAAATGTATTACGAGATCCATGGCGAAGGCGGGATACCGCTTGTGCTCATTCACGGCGGTGGTTCGACCATAGAGAGTAGCTGGGCGAATATGTTACCCCTGCTTTCGGCACATGGTCAGGTTATCGCAGTCGAAATGCAGGCTCACGGCCGCACTACCGATCGTAATGCGCCGGAATCTTTCGAACAGGATGCCGACGATGCTGCAGCCTTGGTCAAATACCTGGGAATAGTCAAAGCAAACTTTTTCGGCTTTAGTAATGGCGGCACAACCACGTTGCAAATAGCCATCAGGCACCCTCGGGTCGTCAATAAAATAGTCGACCTGGCAGGCGCAAGCAGCAGGGATGGATTTTTTGAAGGGTTTTTTGATGGATTCGCGGGTGCAACGCTGGATAATATGCCATCGCAACTAAAGAATGCTTTTTTAAAGGTAACACCGGATGAGTCCCTTTTATTGAATATGTTTCGTAAAGATGTGCAGCGAATGGAAAACTTTAGAGATATTCCGGAAAACGATATAAAGGCAATTAAAACACCGGCATTGATCATGGTAAATGACCGTGATGTAGTCCCTGTAGAACATGCAGTTAAACTGGGTCGAATTATACCGGAAGGAAGGCTGGCTATACTGCCAGGGGTTCATGGAGAATGCATTGGGGAGGCAACTACAGGAAAAACCGACAAGATGATCACGATAACCGCTGCTTTGATCGAAGAATTTTTAAACTCATAAAACCAAAACCATGAAAGTAGTAAACGACGCCGAAATTGTAGTACAAGACAGGGAGTTCGTGATCACACGAATATTTGGTGCCCCGAAGGAACTTGTTTTTAAAGTTTGGACCGAGCCTGAACACATTAAAAAATGGTGGGGACCTGATCCATTTACTTGTTCGCGCGCCGAGATCGATCTGAGAGCAGGCGGCGAGTATTCATACACAATGCGTTCGCCCGAAGGACAGGAATTTCCACCTTACGAGGGCAAATTGATCGAGGTCGTACAGAACGAGAAGATCGTTTACAGCATCGATGCCTTCAAACAGGCCGATACGTGGAAAGCGCGGATCAGCCACAGGGTAGGCCCCGAGGTGGATTTTTCAACCTTACAATCATTCGTTACGGTACTATTCGAAGATGCCGGTGACAACAGCACCAAATTGACGTTTACACAGCGATTCTTCAACAATGATGTTCGCGATGCAATTGTTGAATCGGGGGCAGTCGAAGGCTGGACCGTGATGATGCAAAAATTTGCAGAAGAATTGACAAAGGCGTGAGGAAACACATTATGCAGTTACCAGGATATAGATGAACTTTAAATAAACCTTTAAAATCTATTATTATGGCAAAAGTAAACACCTACCTCAATTTCAAAAGCGAAACTGAGCAAGCATTCAACTTTTACAAGTTGGTATTTGGCACCGAATTTACGGATATGGGTATATCACGGTTTGGCGATATTCCGCCGCAGGAAGGCATGCCGCCGCTGAGCGACGAGGATAAAAACCTCATTATGCATATCGAGCTGCCGATAACAGGCGGCCACCTGTTAATGGGCACAGACGCACCCGAATCCATGGGCTTTGAGCTCAACATGGGCAACAATTCCCATATCTGCGCAGACGTTGATACCCGCGCTGAAGCCGACCGGTTATTTAATGCGTTGTCGGCAGGCGGCCATATAACCATGCCGCTGGCTGATATGTTCTGGGGTGCTTATTACGGCGCCTGCACCGATAAATTCGGTGTGAACTGGATGGTGAATTGCAACGAACCAAGGAAATAATTCATTCATAAACCAAACTCTAAAACAATGAAAGCAACAAAAATTATTTACTGGATCTCTACGATCCTCGTGATCGCGATGATGCTCTATTCGGCATATGGCACCTTTTTTATTCACAACCCGGAAGGGGAACAAATGATGAAGGCAATCCAGATACCGATGTACCTGATGAAAATGCTTGCAATAGGCAAGATACTGGGCGCTATTGTTATACTGATTCCCGGTTTCCCAAGACTGAAAGAATGGGCCTATGCGGGTTATTTCTTTGACCTGGCTGGAGCCACCTTTTGCTTCATCGCTTCCGGGTTCCCGGTATCTGCGTGGACGCCGATGGTGGTTTTTGTGGTACTGGTGCTAGTCTCTTATTTTACTTATCATAAGTTGAGGGCGCCTAAATTATAATACTATGGAAGCGATGGTGGAAGTTTTCAAAACCAATGTCAGGCAAAAAAGGCAGGCAAGGGTATTGTTAAACATACTGGCTAAACAATTCCCGATGTTCAAGATCAATTTCGACCTGGAGGATTGTGATAAGATCCTCCGGGTTGAAGGCAGCAATGTGCGGCACGAAAAGATAACTGAGCTGGTAACCGGCAACGGCTACTGCTGCGACGTGCTGGAATAACGAACTATACTGAATATTATGGCAACAATAACTTCAAAAGACGGAACGCAGATAGCCTACGAAAAGCAGGGCAATGGTTTCCCGCTGATATTGGTTGATGGCGCTTTATGCAGCCGTGCTTTCGGGCCCATGCCCAAGCTGGCGCCTCTGCTGGCAGAGCATTTTACAGTATTCATGTACGATCGCCGCGGACGAAATGAAAGCGGGGACACAAAACCGTATTCGCCGGCCCGCGAAATTGAGGATATAGACGCGTTGATCAAAGAAGCCGGTAGTGAAGCGTATGTTTATGGCATATCCTCGGGTGCGGCGTTGTCGCTTGCGGCGGCCGCTGACGGGTTAAATATCCGGAAACTGGCCATGTATGAACCGCCTTTTGAAGTACCGGGTGCGACGGTCGGAGCACCAAAAGACATGCTGCGGCAAATGAAAACAATGGTCGCTGAAGATCGCCGGGGAGACGCGGTAAAATATTTTATGAAAGTGGTCGGCGTACCGTCGTTTGGAATTTTTATGATGACCCTTTTCCCGATATGGAAAAAACTGAAAGCGGTTGCCCATACCCTTCCCTATGATATCGAGGTATTGGATGGTTTTAAATTCCCCGAAGAAAGAGCAAAATCGATCAAAGTCCCGGCTTTAATAGCAGCCGGCACGAAGACCTCGGCATCAATCCGGGAATCCGCAAAAAGACTATCTGAGTTAATCCCGGGCATCCAAATTAAAATGCTGGAAGGGCAAACGCATAATGTTTCCGAAAAGGCTATCGCGCCCGTATTGATAGAATTTTTTAAGGGTAATTAGACGAAATCCCTGTCTTTCTTTGTTAATTAAATTGGCTTGTAGATCATTTTCTAAAAAGTAACCATGCAAAAAATAAGAGTTGACAATTTCTCCATTTCCGTAGACGGATTTGGCGCCGGTCCGGACCAGACCCTTGATAACCCAATAGGTAAGAATGGGATGGATGTTCATCAATGGTTTTTCCCAACGGATGCATTTCAGCAAATGGTAGGCGGCAAGTCCGGGGAAAAGGGCATAGATAACGACTTTGCCTCAAAAGGCTTAGAAAGGGCAGGCGCCTGTATCATGGGCAGGAACATGTTTG
Organism: Mucilaginibacter sp.; assembly: GCA_035551775.1. Lineage (GTDB taxonomy): Bacteria > Bacteroidota > Bacteroidia > Sphingobacteriales > Sphingobacteriaceae > Mucilaginibacter. The sequence goes on from DASZMQ010000002.1 coordinate 233,583, forward strand.
GTCCCATAAGAGGAAACTGGCCGGATGATAACTGGAGAGGATGGTGGGGCGAAAACCCACCCTTTCATTGCCCGGTGTTTGTGTTGACCAATCACGCAAGGGCATCCATTGAAATGGAAGAAGGCACAACTTTTCATTTTGAAACCGGAGGAATTCATGCAGCTCTTGATCGTGCAAAGCAAGCTGCCAACGGCATGGATATTCGCGTATGCGGGGGAGTTAGTACTATCCGCCAATATTTAAAAGAAGCATTGATCGATCAAATACATATAGTTATAACTCCGGCTATCCTCGGAACAGGGGAACATCTTTTTAATGGCATCGACCTTTTGAAACTCGGATATAAATGCATACAGAACACTCCTTCCGGCAAGGTAATGCATATCGTCATTGCGAAAGATAAATAGAAAGCTTTCACTTGGCCCGGTTTTAATAGCATTCTTCAAAGATTAAATTCCCTCATAGCTTGTTGAATAAATAGCAATTTTTCAAATTGCTGTGCGATAACTCAATTTATTGAGAAGGCTTTCCCTCTTGCCGGCGGCCTGGCTACCGGCCTCCATTAATTAAAAACCGTTATTTATGTAAATAGTCCGATAATAAGATTTAGCTTAGTAACAACAATAATTTGAACCGAAGCAAGTTCTAAAGGCTACTGATCCTTGTATTTGAGATTTCCCCTAACAATCAAATAGATAAAATATAAAATGATCAGAAGATCAGTGCTGTTGGCCTTATTGCTTATTGCCTCGCGTTTTGCATTGGCACAGGGAACATGGCAACTGGTAAAAGATGCGGACGGCATTAAGGTGTACACCAGGAGACAGCCTTCTGAAAAATTCAAAGAGGTGCGCGCGGATTTTGAGGCCCGGGGTACGGAAGATCAGCTGATAGGTATTTTGGAAAACATTCCGCATCACAAGGATTGGAGTTATGGCACAAAACGCACCTTTTTGATCAATAAAAAGAATAAAGACACCTTGATCTATTATTCTGAAGTATCGATGCCCTGGCCTCTCAGCAACCGCGACCTGGTTATCCAGCTAACCTTCAAAAAAGATACCGTGGACCATACATTGCAGATACAGGCTAAAAGTATAAACGGCGTGTTGCCCCCTAAACCTGATCTGATCCGGGTGCCGTCATCGTTGGCGGAATGGGAGGTAAAGGTTCTGCCAAACAAACTGCTGGATATACAATACACGCTAAGTGCTGACCCTGGCGGGGCTCTGCCCGCATGGCTGGTTAATCTAGCAGCAAGCGTAGGCCCGTATAATTCGTTTCAAAAGTTAAAGGCCCTTTTAACTAAAGAAAATAAGCACTAATTTTAACTGTAGGGTAAGAAAAACAAAACATTTCTGCCATACAATGGTTTCATCAACTGATTATCACATCACAAAATGTCAAAGAAGATCCTAATTATTGAAGACGATGAAGATATTTTGCAAGTATTGGAGACCGTACTTGTACACAATGATTACTCGGTAAACGGACTTGAGCGCACAGATGATATATTGAAATCCATCGAGCAGTACAGCCCCGATCTTGTGCTCACAGATTACTTATTGTCAGGCACTAACGGTGGAAAGATCTGCCAGCAGATCAAAAGCCATAAGGAAACCTGTCATATACCGGTTATCCTGATCTCGGCTTACCCTGAACTGGCCGTGTCACTCGGCCACTTTGGGTTCGACGCTTTTATCACCAAGCCGTTTGATATCAATGTGCTCGTAAATAAGATAGGCGAGCTGGTTAACTAAAACGTTAAAAAAGGCATCCCATTGGAATGCCTTTCCCTATTTTACGCCTTATCAGTCTATAATTGATCCAGCGATGTAACCTTCATGTCTTTTTTTAGCTGCTCAAGCGGAGCGGAGCTATGTATGGTAATATATACCGGCTCGTTTGGCAGCACATCGACAAAATTATCTGACAGCGATACCTCATCGTCGCCGAAAGTAACTGCCGCCCGCGGTGCCAGCGCAGTACTGGTCAGTTTCAATACATAGCGGTCGCCTTGTTTCGTTAAATCGGTTTGAATAGCTGCTTTGGTATACTTCAGGTCCTTCGGACGCTTAAAGTAAAAATCATTTGATGACAGAAGCGCGCCTTTTGAGCTGACCAGCTTTATCGACATGAAGCTTTTCTCATCGTCATAATTGGCTCCTGCCAGTTCGCCCTTCGGTATACTTAGCGCGATTTCACTTGCCAGCGCTTTTATTTTATGATTGGCGTTTTTGTGCCATAAGACCTTCCCGTTGAAATCCATCAATCGTACTTCTAATTTGGCGTCTTCGTCAGCTGTTTTGTCAGAGACAACATAAATATTGATCTTACCGTCTTCTTCATACGGCGAAACCAGTACCGGCTCGAAGAAGCGCTTTGCCATATACATGCCTGCTTTAGGGCGGCCATAATAGTCCATTGTGGCCCAGGAGATCACCGGCCAGCTATCGTTCAGTTGCCAGTAAATGAATCCCATCGAGAATGGCCGGCGACGGCGCATCGATTCTGAATAGATCCTAAGGCTTTCGCCCTGCACCAACTGGGCCAGGTAATCAAACGTGGAAAAATCAGCAGGGTCTTTGTATTCGGTTTTAATGATCTTTTCAATTACCTTATTACCGTTTATCATAGCATTCTTCTGATGCGCATTCATAACCGGCGATGTTGCCGAGCGGTCTTCGGGCAGGGTGAACTGATCGATAGTAGCCATCTGTGGGAAACCCTGGATGCCGGTTTCACTTACAAAGCGGCTCTTGTAGCTCGCCTGGTCCCCAATATCCTTATTGTTCCACCAAACGCTGTAATTATGGGTGTCGCCTGAAATGAAATCGGGGGTCTGCTTGTCGAAATCTGAATTTGGCGCGCTGGGCGTGTAGGGAATTTCGGGGGTTAACCGGTTGGTAATAACCGGGATCACATCACGATAGACTTCATAGTAATTGTAATAATTCCTGGCCGGCGTTACTTGCGACATAAGCTTGGCGACCAAAGGTTTAAAAGCATCAGGGATGAGAGCCGGGTCAATGGGCGCGCCGGGTGTCCCGGTCTCGTTGTTCCCGCACCACACCGCTATGCAGGGATGGTTGCGTAGCCGGCGCACCTGGTATTCCACCTCTTTGGCTATATTGTCTTTCAGGAATCCAGGCGGTGTGGAATTGGCGAACATAAAATCCTGCCAGACCATGATACCCATCTCATCGCATAGATCGTAAAATTCCTGCGTCTCATAATAACCGCCGCCCCACAGCCGCATCATGTTCATGTGTGCGTCGGCTGCGGCCTGCAGGAAATGGCGGTAACGTTTTGCTGTCATCCGGGTTGGGAAATGATCGAAAGGAATAATATTGGCTCCTTTGGCAAACACGGGTATGCCGTTCACAATAAAGTGAAAAGTTCGACCCAGCGAATCAGGGTTGCGATCCAGCACAACCGAACGAAGGCCGGCTTTGGTCGAGATCATGTCAGCGGGATACCCGCCGGCCACAAGGGCCACCTTGAAGTTATACATATCCTGTTTGCCGTAATCATTCGGATACCACAATTTAGGATTGGCGATATCGATGGGGTAACTAATGTCATTAACACCAGTATGCAGCGTTACAGGGTAAGTGAACGATTTGCCTGCGCCGTTTTGTACGTAATTTATTTTTAAAGCGGCATTGATGTTCCGGGTTGAAAATACACGCAGGTCCACGCTGATATGCGCCGCCTGACGGGTAATGTCGGGCTGGGCAATGCCGATGTCCATAATACGCTCGGTTTCCCAGCATTGCAGATAAACCGGCCGCCAGATGCCGCAAGTAACCATGTTCGGCCCCCAGTCCCAGCCGCCTTCGTAAGCCGCCTTACGGACATAGGCTCTGTTACCAGCTGCAAGCATTTTGGCCATTACGCTGGTATCGGCTTCTTCGGGATGTGTCTTTTCGAGCCTGGCAATTTCATCCTTTACCCGGTGGAACACAATGGATAAGGTATTATTTCCAGGTTTCAGATAGGATTTAATATCTGCGCGCCATTCGCGGAACATGTTGTCAGTATGAAGTATTAGCTTGCCATTTAAAGAAACGTCGGCCATAGTATTCAATCCCTCAAAAACCAGGTCAATGTGTTTATGCTTTAACAGGACTGCATTGGCAGTAATACTTTTGCGGTATTCCCATTCCGAACCGGACACCCATTGTACTTTCTTTTCATTGTCGCGGTAGAACGGATCAGGTATTAACTTATGGGCCAACAAGTCGGTATGGATGAGACCCGGCACAGTGGCACTGCGCCATTCGGTTAACTCAGGTTTTGAACCGTTGTATTCATGGAATTCCCAGCCGCTTTCAAGCGGTATTTTTGGGATTTGGGCAAAAGCCGCGCTGCAAAGTAAAATACAGGCAGTAATGATGGATAGTATTTTTTTCATATCAGGGTTTATAATTGCTGTGCAATTTTATCCGGGAAGCATGAAACAGAAGTGCCACTTTGCGTAAATAAAAGTGGCACTTGTTTTTAGGTTAACTTTTGGAGCTCAGATTCTCTGCTCAGGCCGCGCGGGCAGCTTTTTCGGCAAGTTTCTTAGTAGCGGTTACCCCGGCGTAGTCGTCAAGGTATTTGGCGTCTTTGGTATACATTTTCAAAAGGCCCCCCTCGTATTCCACACTGGCCCAACCAGAGAACCCCGACTTTTTGATAATTTTGAACATCCGGTAAAAATCGGTCTCCACGTCATTGCCGGCGGCATCAAAAATGTGCGACTTGATGTGTACACCCTTCGCATAAGGCATCAATTCCTCAATACCCTTATAGCGATCATATTCCTCCGTGCATTTGGTTTTCATATATCCGGCGATATCCTGAGTTTCGGGCTTCGTACGGTTAATGCAGAAATTCCCAAAATCCGCCAATGTGCCGCAATGCGGGCTGTTCACCTGCTTCATCACATTAGCCAGCCATGCTGCATTGCAGGATATGCCCACATGGTTCTCCACTATGACATCGATGTTCTGCTTGCGGCCATATTCTATCAGCCGGCCCAGGCTATCCACTGCCGTTTTGGTTACGTCTTCCGGCGAACCTTCGCCCTCCACATTCACGCGAATCATAGGGCAACCCAAAGTTGCGGCGGCATCCATCCATTTATAGTGATTTTCAACTGCTTTTAAACGAGTGGATTCATCCAGATGCCCCAACACACCTTCGCCGTCTACCATAATGCGCAGGTTATAGCTGCTGTTGTCAGCAGCGCGTTTTTTCAGCTCATTCAGGAATTGCTGGTCTTTTGCCTTATCGGCAAAAAACATCGAACAGTAATCCAGCCCGGTTATGCCCAGCTCTTTTGATTTAGCCGCAAAATCGAGCGGATCGAGCTTTTTGGTCCAGAATTCACTGGCAAATGAAAATTGTGAAATGGCGAACTTGAAAAACAAGTTCCCGCCTGCGTTTGCAAATAAGTATTCAGGGATCGCTGCCGCCAAACCTAAACCGGCCGCGCCCACCGCGGCCTTCTTAATAAAGTCTCTTCTGTTTGTCATTATGAGGTTTTTAATGGATATTATAATTGCAGTACAATTTATCCCGGAAGCATTAAACAGGAGTACCACTTTGCATAAATAAAAGTGGCACTAAGAGTTTTAACCGTGTAATACTATTTAACCGAGTAGCTTACAAAAGCTATCTTTTTATTGTCAGGGCTCCAGGACGGCGTATTGATGGTGCCGGCCCCGCCATAAAAGACGGGTGTTATATCTTTGATAGCTTTTGTTTTGATATCCATCAAACGGAGTTTGACATTTCTACCAAACGGGTGATTTTGTTTTTCATCCGTTGTATAGGCTATGTAAGCAATCCATTTATTGTTTGGCGATGGGTGCGGAAACCAGTTGGCATTTTCGTCAAAGGTCATCTGCTCGGGCTGCGAGCCATCAGTGTGCATCCGCCAAATTTGCATGCGACCACTACGGTATGAATGAAAATATATATACTTCCCATCAGGAGAGTAATCAGGTCCATCGTCTAAACCCGGGGTGTCGGTGAGTCTTTTCGGAGCGCCTCCGTCCACCGATATTGTATACACATCCAGGTTGCTGAAGTCGCCTCCGCAAAAGGCCAATGTTTTACCATCAGGGCTCCACCCATGCCAGAAAGAAATATCTCCGGCAGTTATTTTCTTCGGTTGCCCGCCCGCGGCAGGCACGATGTAAACAGAAAATTTAATTTGTTTTTGTGCCGGGTTGTACGCGTCGGTATTGGTTAATGCTATCCATTTGCCATCGGGTGAAAGCCCGTGGTCATCCATGAGCCGATCAAGTGACCCGGTATTAATTTCAGTTAACGCTTTGTTAGCCAGGTTCAACTTATACATTTTGCCTCTGAAATTCATGACAAGGTAATTGTCCGGGTGCCAGTTGGGCGCTTCGAAATCGCCTTTAGCAACCAATATCGTATCAATTTTCCCTGTCTTGATATCAACGGTCTGGATATAACTCGTTGTGTCGTGTGCACTTTGTGCGAATACAGAGGCCGAAAAAAGTAAACAGGAAAACGTTATAATGGCTGGTTTAAAAAACAACAAAGAAGTAAGGATTCGAATAAATTTACTCATAACGTAGGGGTTTATAGTAATTGTAATACAAGTTTACCCGACTGATAAAAATTAAAAGTACCACTTTGCATAAATAAAAGTGGTACTATGCAAATTGATCAGTTTCCCAAGTATTCAGTAGGTGTTTTACCCGTCACTTCTTTAAAAGCGCGATTGAAACCCGTTTTGCTGTTAAAACCGCTCATATAGGCAATATCCATGATGGTACGGCTCTCGTTGCTCTTATTTTTCAATTCGGTTTCAACATGACGGATGCGGTATTCCTTGATGAAGGTGAAGAAGTTCTTATTAAAACCTTTATTCAGCGTTTGCGAAAGCGAAAGTTTTTTGATGCGGGTGAGGTCGCTTAGCCTCTCGATCGTAAGCTCCGGATCGAGGTAGGGTTTATGCTCATCCATAAACTTTTCGACCTTCAATTGATAGCGTTTTAGATCGTCCGCGTGTAAAGCAGATTGTGAAGCCTCCTCATTTGCCGGTATGAATACAGGGATGCTTTTCTGCCAGATACCCAATACCACCAGCAGGAATGTCATGATGATGAAACAATATTCATTAGTGATGATGTTAACATCGACGTTATTATAGCTTGTAATCCATCTTGGCAGGACGCCTTTGACGATGAATTCGATGATCTGCAGTGCAATAATGATGATCATCCAGTTAACGGTAATGCTGCCTGGTGCGCCTGAGTAGTTTTCGCGGATCAGCCTTTGATGTTTCCTGAGCATATTGATGCAAAACCAGAAATAATAGAGGATGAGTCCAATTACGATTGCTACCCCGACAGAATAGCCAGCTGAGCCGACGACGGTTGCAGGATTCAGCGGCAAACCAATAAGCAGAATCGCGACCATTACCAACGGCGAATAAATATACAATTGCTGTATCCCGAAACCCGTTTCTGTGTCCGTAATATATTTGATATACCATCCACACGTGGCAATAGTACTGATGCCGAATACGGCGGCAATTGTGATATAGAGATAGTTGCCTGTGATCAGTGATGCCTCATCGAAGCTGAATTTTACGACGAAGGTTGCCAGTATGGCGATGAGCACCCTGTCACTGGTTTTGAGCGGCCTTTTCAGGATAAAGATCAGTATTGTGCCGATAGTTGCCAGCGTAATCCCTATCGTGGTAAGAAAATGCATGTTATAATGATGTTTTGATAAAAATAAGAAACCGGCTGCACTGCCGGTAACAAATTTTCAGTAAGATTAAACCTTGCTGCCACGTGGTTATCTAACACGCGAAACTTATTTAGCGGAATGGTTACAAAGCATTTGCGCGCCGGGTTTGATAACAATTTTGAGATAAGCCCGTTAAGCATAAATGTTTAGGCATTCGTCAGGTTAATATTAAGATTTCTTAATATTCCATTAACGCAATGCTGTTAAACCGACTATAACATTGCAGATTATTATCTGCCGTTGAAAAGCATGCGAATGAAACAAACTCTTCTTTTTATATTTCTTATCGGCCTGTCATTCGCTGTTCGTGCGCAGAATACCGTCGTCACCGGCATCATAACCGATGCGCAAACCAATCAGCCGCTGCCTTTTGTGTCCGTAGCTTTTCCGGGAACTTCTATCGGCGTTAAGAGCGGCAATGATGGCAAATACCGGCTCGAATCGGGTAAGCCCTATACTCAGCTTAAATTTTCGTTCGTCGGTTATAAATCCGTTATACGCACTATTGTGGCTTACAAAGAGCAGGTTATCAACGTAAAGCTGCACTCCGATGTGCAAACCCTGCAGGCCGTTACCATTAAATCGGGAAAGAAAACACGTTACCGGAACAAGGGCAACCCGGCAGTGGAATTGATCAGGCAAGTGATCGCGCATAAGGATTCGAACCGGATGCAAAGCTATAATTATACCGAATACCAACAATATGAAAAGCTGCAGTTCTCTTTTATCAATGTCTCGGAAAAGTTCTTTAAAAAGGGGCTGACACATAATTATAAGTTCCTTTACGACAGCCGCGATACCACCGACCTGCCAGGCAAATCGCTGCTGCCGGTTTACCAGGAGGAGAAGATCACACAAACCTATTACCGCAAGGATCCGCCTAAGACCAAGACTATCGTGATGGGCGAAAAAAAGGCGAATGTGGTAACCTTCGTGGACGAAGAGGGCGTAAACACCTACCTGAACCGCATGTATAACGAGATAGATATTTATTCGAATAATATCTTTCTTATGACCAATCAGTTCCTGAGCCCGATATGTGATGAGGCGCCGACCTTTTATAAATTTTTCATCACCGACACGATCGAGGTGAACCATCAAAAACTGGTGGAGCTGAGCTTCACACCGAGAAATGGCAATGATATGCTTTTTGAGGGGTTGATCTTCGTAACGCTCGACGGGAAGTATGCGGTGCAAAAGGCAAGTCTTTCCATCAACAAGCATATCAACCTGAACTGGGTAAAAGGCATGCAGGCCGACCTGGACTATGAGCAGAATCCCGACGGGCGCTACCATTTGGCTAAGAGTACCACGAAAGCCAGTTTTGGGGTGCAGAAAAAAGGCGACAAAGGGATATTTGGCGAGCGTACCATATCTTATATGAATTACCGGGTGAATGTACCGCGGCCCGATAGTGTCTACAACGGCCCCGATCTGGTGATACAAAACGGCGCTATGTACCGGAACGACCAATTCTGGACTACAAGCCGCGGGCGCGATACCCTGACAGCTGTTGAGGCGAATGCCTACAAGAACATTGACAGCCTGCAAACCATACCTTCATTCAAACGCACGATGGCAACCATCAACCTGTTCGCGGTTGGTTTTGTCCAGGCCGGGCCGGTTGAGATAGGTCCTATAGGAACCTTTTATAGCTATAACCCGGTCGAGCGATCCCGCGTTAAATTCGCTCTGCGAACCACAGATACTTTCAGTACGCGATGGTACCTCGACACTTACGGCGCCTACGGCTTTGGCGATAAGCAATTCAAATACCTGGCCAGCGCCGCTTACTCGCTGAATAATAAATCCATCTATAAATTCCCGAACGACTACATCAAGCTATCCACCCAATACGAGGTTAAGATACCCGGCGAGGAGCTGGGTTTTGAGCAGCCCGACCAGATCTATACGTCTTTCACCCGCGGGGTCAACAATAAATTCCTGTATAACCAATATTACAAATTGGACTATGTGAAGGAATTTAACAGCCATTTCTCCTACTCATTAGAGTTTAAAAACTGGCAGCAAACACCGGCAGGTTCGCTGTATTTTAACAACACCGTAAATGGCATGCCCAATGCTGTGCCAGGCATCACTACTTCCGATTTTGAGTTAGGTTTGCGCTACGCACCGCACGAGCAGATAGTACAGGGCAAGCTTTACCGGATCATCATCCCCAGCAAATACCCGATCCTGTCCCTGGATTATCAACAAAACATCAAAGGTCTCTTTGGCGGGCAGTATAATTATCAAAATGTCTACGGACGGTTCGATAAACGCTTTTACCTGTCGCAGATCGGCTATGCCGACCTTACTTTAGAAGGCAGCTACCTCTTCGGGCAGGTGCCGTTCCCGCTGCTGGATATCCACCAGGCTAACCAGACCTACGCCTTCGACCTGGATTCGTACAACCTGATGAACTTTCTTGAATTTGTGAGCGACCATTATGCTGACGTCAAACTCGATTACAACCTGAACGGCTTTATATTTAACAAAATACCGCTGATCAAAAAGCTGAAGTGGCGCGAGATCATTTCGTTCAAGGTACTCTATGGTGGTTTGCGCGATGAGAATAACCCTGCGCTGAACCCTTCTTTGCTGCAATTTCCCACCAGTACGAATGGTCAGCCGCAAACCTTTACCCTCGGCAGCAAGCCGTACATGGAAGGCGGCATAGGTATAGGTAATATTTTCAGGATATTCCGCGTAGATTTTATCGAGCGTTTCAATTATCTCAACAACCCGAACGTTTCACGTTATGGCGTAAGGGCCAGCGCCTGGTTTGATTTCTAAGCCGATTTCCCCGCACTACGTGCGATCATGAAGGCGGTCCCGCAGTAAGCAAGCGCCAAAAATGCGCTGCTGATCTCGCCTGCCAGGTCGTCAGGGGCAGCATTGATCACTTTAGGGACATGCAGTATAACAAACCAGGTAAAGATCATTGCGCCCAAAAGCGTAGCGGCCAAACCAACCCTGATTTTTAAGAGGATTGCAACCCCAGAACCTAACAGGGCCGCGCCGCAGAAATACATCCAGAACAGATGAGCGGGTATCCATGCCGGAATATACCCAGATGCGTCTTTTGCATATACAAAATGAAGCATGCTGAAAGCGACGATCATCAAGGCGAAAATGCTCGTCCCGATGTGCGCCAACCGTTCCCAAAAACCTGCACCTTGATTTGGTTTTTGTCCGGGGAAACATCCGGCTGCGACAAATGCGCCACCTGCAAGAGCCAGGGTCTTTTCCGCATTCTCCCATGCTGCTAAATGCATGCGATTTGAATCGTCAATGAATTCATAAGGGACCAGGAAAAAACAAACGACCGCCAAAAAAACACATCCCAGCACAAGCGAAACCGGCCCGTTTTTCCTGATGAAAACAATACCTGCTCCGGCCATGGCCAGTATGATCCCTAAACCATAAGCCAATGCATCCGGAACATGGATATTTGCCGGGGGCAACATGAGGTAAGGGAAATTGGCATAAAAAAGTGCCTGGAGCCCCATTTCGGCTATAGATATGCCAAAGAAAATGCGGCCGATACCGGCTATATTTCCCATACGATCAATTGTTGGTTCCGTTGTTTAGGATAAAGATGGGGAAACGGGCTGTATAAAAAATGTGCTATTTATACCTAAATCAAAGATTGTGATCGTAGAGCCCGCATTCGGCTTATCTTGTTGTTATTTTTCTAACGTCATTATTATTCCCGGCTTCGGTAACGTAAAGATTTCCGGCAGCATCTATCGTTATGCCTGTGGGATTCGAAAATTGGGCGGACCAGCTAGCTCCATCGGAATGACCGTTGGTGCCGCTTCCCGCCAACACACTGATGACCCCTTCGGGGTCTATTTTTTTTATCACATTTCCAAGGAAATCTGTTATATATATGTTCCCCTTCGCATCTATAGCCATTTCGCCGCCCGGATATATGTTAGAAGAGCTTTGAGTTAATATGTGACCGTTACTTAAATTCATTGTATTTACATTCGTAGACGTTATCTTCCTGATTAAATCGCCTTCATTATTTGCCTGGAGTACATATAAATTGCCTGATTGGTCAATTGTCAGGTAGTTTGGAGCTAATGTTGAAGATAAAAGCGAGCCATCAGTATGCCCCGGAGACCCGTTTCCTGCATAAATAGTATTTTTTCCGTCGGTAGCGATTTTTTTAATGTGATAATCATTAAGGGCAAAAGTGGCTTCATAGACGTTACCTGCGCCGTCGCTGGCAATTGCAACTGGTAACGAGGTTTGAAATGGACCGTAAAAAAGAGGATGTACCGTCAGCGCCAAATTTGTAAAGTATGCCCGGGTCCACTGATACGTATAAGTTTCCGCTACTATCGATAGTAGCCTGATGTATTTTATTTATGCTTTGATATAAAGTAGTAACGTTGTGAGAGAGGTCTATTTTTCTAACCGCCGCATTATTGTAATCAACAACATACAGATTGCCCGTTGCATCAACCGCTATTGAATTTGGAGAATCAAATCTTGCATTAGCTCCGCCGCCATCAAAAAAGCCTTTAGTACCGCCGGCGACAGTTGAAACCGTCACTGGTTGCGGGGAATCCGGCTTTTCAACACTGAACGGTGCCTGTTTTTTGCTGCAGCTACAAATGAATAAAGAAAATGCAATAATTATAAAATGGGATGATCGGGTAATGGTAACCAGTGGTTTCATAGAGGTTTAGAGTAAATTGCAAATATAATGTTCATTAGAAGAACATCAAAGTCCATTACATTGGTGTTTTCAAATCTTCAACAAGCCGCGGAAACCCCTGGCAGCATAATAGGAATCGGCGCTATTGTGAAATACGAAGACGGTGTCGTAGCGACGGTCGCAAAAGAGTGCGCCGCCGAGCTTCCTGATCTTATCAGGAGTGTTTATCCAGCTCGATGTTTTGGTATCAAATTTTCCAAGTTGCTGCAGCTGACGATATTGTTCTTCAGTTAAAATTTCAATACCCATATCAGCGGCCATGTTGATCGCGCTATCGTCCGGCTTAAACTGCTTCCTTGCTTCCAGCGCCTCATGATCGTAGCATACATTTCTGCGGCCTTTCGGGCTTTCTGGGGAACAATCAAAGAAAATATACTCGCCGGTCTTTTCATCATAGCCGACAACATCAGGTTCGCCGCCGGTTGCTTCCATGTCTTCGAGTGACCAAAGTTTTTCGGGATTGGCTTCCAGTTTCGCCTGCACTTTAGCCCATTCAATGCCATAATGTCGGTGTTTGTGGTTCTCAAAGCGGGATTGCAAGATGCTGAACAGGTCAGCGCATTGTTCAGGTAACAATTCTTTTTTACTTTTATTCATGATGGTGGTACTTTTACTATCCCGCTTGTTCGGGCGCCGAAACTTAAATAGGCGGGATACGAGAGAAAATCTTATCCCCTTATGTCCGAAATTACAACCAAAACTAAAATCATTACGTAACTGTTGAAAATGTCACAACAATGAAAAAGATATTGTATTTGATCTTTATTAACTGTTTCCTTTTAATTGCCTGTAATAAAAATTCAAACCCGACGCCCAAGGCGCCTGCCAAACCATTACAAATCGTCATAAGTGATGTAACAACAACGCTTACTATCTATTCCTTTTCGGTTACTGAACAGCCATCTTCCGATACACTGATCAATATCTATTCACAGCTCGGGAATAAAACTTACACCGTAAATGTCAAACCCGGCGACAACCTTAAGCTGCACTATTTCCTGGAACTCGAAGGGCTGGACCCCGCAGTTCAGCCGGTGATCTCATTCATTTATGACGGGATACCCATGGCCAGCGTAACCAGCGATCACGGTATTATTTCCGGCGATAAATTCGTAACGATCCCGTAGGTTACTCATCATCCCATCCCTTCCCCGCGAGAATTTTTGGAATATATTGCTCAACCTTTTCCTGCCTGGTTTTGGACAATTTGGGTTTGGAAAAGTTAAACAGGTATCCGCGCTGCCGCCCGGGGGTTAATTTTTCAAAAGCTTCCTTTAAAGCGGGGATAGTATCCAGTTTATGTTGAAATTCTTCGGGAACTTTAAACTCTTCCGTCGTTTTTAATTGCACTTTCAAGCCGGCTTTTTCAACTTCTATGGCTTCATGGATATAGGCTTTCAGCACCGGTTCCAGCTCCACTATTTCCATCAAATTGCGGAACCTGATCTGTCGCGGGCTTTGCACGTTTTCCGTTTGCTGGATCAATATGCCGTCCGGATCCGCTAAAAGCGCGCCCTTGAAAACCAAAAGCGCGCAGTATTCTTTAAACCCGTGTATGAGTACGATGTTCTTCTTCTGCCTGCCTGCCGGCGAGGCAGGATAGGTATAACAAGGCTGACCCCATTTCAATTCTTCGGCCAGTCCGCAGTCAAGACAGATCGTTCGTAGTTTTGCGTATTCTTCCTGCCATTGCTGGTCCTTCTCAAAAAACCAATTGACTTTTGGATTCATGTTCATTTGTTAATCTATGTTGTCGCTAATAGGAATATTTCTCCGCTTGCGGGAAAAAGATCGTCGGCTCTGTTTGTAAAATAGTACTGTTCCATATCTTTTGTCGATATGGTTCTTGCTTCCTTAAAACCCGCTTCACCGGCTAAATCCAATATTTCATCCGGGGCAAAAAAACTAACGAATGGCGTCCCGGCCGCGCGGGCGCCTTTCTCCGCTATTTCCTGCATGGGTTTATCTTCTTCATTCAAAAGTTTAATCGGCAAATAAAATGTCATAGCAAGTTTTGAACCGGGCGCAAGTGTCGCAATTTGATTTAATGTGGAGGTAATCGCCGCCTTTGTAAGGTACAAACTGACTCCGGTGCAAGCAACAACAGAAACTTTTTTGACGTCAAATCCTGTTTTCAACAATTGTTCCCACCAGGAAGATGTCTCAAAATTAACAGGCACAAAATGCAGGTATTCCGGAAGGCCAAAACCGAGTTCAATCAATCGCCGTCGTTTCCAGGCCAGGGTACCGGGCTGGTCAATTTCATAAATCTGAAGCCGCGAAGCAATATCCGGCCTTCGCTCAGCGAATGTATCGAGTCCCGCACCGAGAATAGCATACTGCCCAACTCCCTGCTTGCTTTGTTCAATGATCAGGTCCTCTACAAAGCGGGCGCGGGCTATAACAGAAGCCCGGAGGCGTTTGGTAAATTTCATATCAGGCCGCTGCTGCCAGTCATCAGGCGGCGCTATTAACTTCAACCCGATCTCATCTTCGAATATATGCGGCCTGGCATCTGCCTGCACATGCAGCGCCCTCCATAAAGCCGTTCTTACAGCGGTATTATCCGGTTCCTCTGGCTCTTTATTTTTTTCATTACCATTCATTGACTTTCAAATATTGACAGGCACAAACAAAGTTACGAACGCTTATCCATTAACCGCAACGATCTTTCTGCTCGCAGGCCGCAAATACCATGATAATACGGTAAGGATCGCCAATACAAAAGGCGCAATTATTTGCGGGTGGAAATCGTTACTTGCGATATGTGATATCACGGCGCCGGTCATGGCAAAAAATATACCCGCGTAGGCCCATTCCTTGAGTAATTTAAAGCTGGGGACCAGTATTGCTATTACACCCAGCATCTTCCAGACACCGATGAGCGAAATAAAGTATGTTGGGTAGCCAAGGGGCTTAAAGCCCTTCAACACATCCGGTAATTGCAGTGTTTGCACCAGGCCTCCGAAAAAGATGCAAAAGGATAACAACACGGTGATTATCCAGTACCAGATCAGTTTTCTCTTTTCCATTTTCAAATGAGATTAATGTGGTTATGACCACTGTTTAACAATATTGAACATCCAGCGTATGCCGAAACGGTCGGTGCAGGTGCCCCAGTAGCCCCAGAATTCTTCATGTGGAGCTATACCTTCCGGGCTGCCCTCTGATAAGCCGGCGTAAAGCTTGTCGGCATCTTCATGAGTATCGGGACTCAAAACCAGGGTGAAATTGTTTCCAGCGACCAGTTTCTGTCCCACGCTTTCCAGCATATCATTTCCCATGATCTGTATACCGCCGGCAATTGGTAAAGCCACATGGGCTATTTTATCAAGGTCAGATTCCTGCAACTCGGCTCCTTTAGGCGGATTGTCCTTGTACCGCACCATAGGGCCGGCAAATTCTGTCCCGAAAACTTTTTTGTAATGGTTAAATGCTTCTTCGGTCCTGCCGGAAAAGTTTAGATAAATTGCTGCGTGTGCCATTTTTCTGTTGATTAATATCGTTCTAGCTTAGTTTACTCATAACTTCTTCTAACCGATTGTGCGCCCAGTTGATACCCTGCTTAAAGGGCAGCTTCAGCACCTCGTCGCGCTGCT
The DNA here is from genome assembly GCA_035551775.1 of Mucilaginibacter sp. Classification (GTDB taxonomy): domain Bacteria; phylum Bacteroidota; class Bacteroidia; order Sphingobacteriales; family Sphingobacteriaceae; genus Mucilaginibacter. The sequence goes on from DASZMQ010000002.1 coordinate 249,699, forward strand.
CAACCGTTTCATAAATCGTGTGCAGCGTGATTTTGCTCCGCTCTTCGGTGAGTTCCTCGAAATCGGTTACCTCGAGTTGAACGCCGAAGGGTGTATTATACATTTCAAAGGTCCGGGTGATCTTGCGGTTCGGAATGAACTCGTGTATTACGCCGTCAGCCTCAAATACCACGGTGCCTTTATCGTCCTTTTTTTCAAAGTGCCAGGCGCCGTACTTTTGGGCCTCGAACTTCAACACTTTATTTCCCATCCATTGCTCAATGAGCTCGGGTTCGGTAAATGCCTTGAACACCAATTCCAAAGGCAGATCAAACTCCCTGGTTATGACGATATCGTGTTGGCCGTCCTCAGCATGTACTTTCGTTTTCAGTTCCATGATGCTATCTTTTAGGTTTATAATTTTTCATAATCTCCTCTAATTTGTTGAAACGGTCGTCCCACATCCGGCGGAACGGCTCGATAAAGTCGGCTATTGCTTTCATTTTCTTTGCGTTGATATGGTAATAGATCTCCCTTCCTGTTTGCTCCTGTTTAAGCAACTTGCACTCGGTTAGGATCGACAAGTGTTTTGAAACGGTGGGCCTGGCGGTATCAAAATTTGCCGCGATCGCGCCCGCCGTCAATGATTGGGTAGCCAATAAAAGCAGTATGGCCCTCCTTGTCGGATCGGCTATGGCTTGAAATACATCCCTTCTTAAATTCATCGTGTAGCTATTTGACTACAAATATAATATGTAGTTATTTAACTACGCAAATTTTTTTTGAAAATATTTTTAGTGAAAAGCCATTCCGCTATTAGCGACGCTCAGAAATGTTTTCTTCGGCTTCATCGATCGAAAGATCGTCGATGACTTGTTCATTCCCTTTCCTGGTCAGAAATTTTGAAAAGGCTATTGCGATGATAAGCGCAATGATCCCTTCACTGAGCACCGTGTCGGGCGCCCCGATACGTTGAGATACCGCGCCCACCAGGATGCTGCCGAGTGGCACCATGCCAAAGATGGCCATCAGCAGGATGCCAATGACCCGGCCTCGCATTTCGGGCGCGGATTCGGACTGGGCGATGATATTGGAAACCGTATACTGTACGATTGAACCGAACCCGGCCAATGCCGCGAAGACCATGGCCAGCGGAAAATTCCGTACTTCAGCGAAGCAGATCAACCCTGCTCCAAGAATGATGGTGCTTATGAACAATATTCGCCTCAGGTGCGTGCCCGGCTTGCGCGAAGCGATAAAAATAGTCCCGGTAACTCCGCCGACGCCAATAAAGCTGGTAATATAACCGAAAGTGGAGGCATTGCCCTTAAAGATGATTTTGGCAAATACAGGCAGCACCGTGTTGTATGGCAGCACCAGCAGGCTGATCAGGGCGAGCATCAGGATAATTACCGCTATTCCTGGTGTTCTCCGAAGATAGGCGAAACCCTCGGCAAACTCAGTGATAACTTTCTTTTCCGTTTTCTTAGGCACGTAAACAGGCAGCTTCATCAGGATCAGTGACAGTATTACCCCACCGAAACTGGCTGCATTGATCAAAAAACATACGCCCGCGCCAAAAGCATTCAGCACGATGCCGGATAAAGCAGGTCCCAGCAGTTGCGCCAGGCTTGCCATCGCAGTGGTTAAGGACAAGGCATTGGGCAGGTCGGCCTCATCGGCGACAACATCATGCAGCAGGGCCTGTCGCGCGGGGACGTCGAATGCGTTGATGATACCCAGGATTGCGCTTAAAATCAGTATCGCCCATACCAAAGTATGGCCGGTGATCACCAAAACAGCCAGTAACACCGCCTGGATCATTGAGGTGATCTGGCAGATATTGATCACCTTATACCTGTTATACCTATCGGCCGCGACGCCGCCGAAGATGGAAAATATAAACGATGGAAATTGCTCGGCAAAAATGGTAACACCTATCAGGAATGCGGAGTGCGTAATTGTATACACTACCCATACCACCGCCGTACGCTGCATCCATGTGCCGAATTGAGAAACCGATCTGCCGGTAAAATAAAGCGCATAATTCCGGCTGCGGAACGCCCTGAATACCTGCAGCTCACTCATTTTTCTCATGGCAAATGCTTTAGACGGAAGTGCGCCAAAATAAGCCATTATTAGGAAACGAAAAAGCCTTTAGTGTTTGCTAAAGGCTTTTTTTGAAATAATTCGCAAACCCTATCAAAGTCCGCTGCCAAGCATTGTCAGCCACACTTGTTTGTATACCGGGTTACGAACGCCATCGCCGTGGTATGGATTATCACTTGCGCCTTTGCCGTCGTTTGACATTGGCTTATCGAGCGCCAATACGTGATCCTGCGGTATCTTCAGCGCCACACATATTTCGGCGATGGATTTGGCTGTTTTTTCCATTACATTATAGGTGACATACAAGTTGGCCGTCGGGGTAACGTTTTTATTGTTGTACCAACAGGTGTCAACAAAAAAAGCCTTCAGCTATCGCTGAAGGCTTTTACTTTTTAGTACCCCCGACGCTACAAAATGCGAACACTTTTATAAATGATTTGGCGCTGGTGGCGGGTATAAATGGCGATACGATTGTCAGTTAACCGATAACTTCACTTTTAATATATAAAAAAGAAGCGCCCCGGTTACCAGACCAGGGCGTTCAATTGTTTGAAAATCTTGCCAGGACACTACTATTGAAAAACATATTCTATCAAAGCAATACCGCCACTATACGATATCGCAATGAACTTTACAATGTGGCCATTCTTGAATAAGCCTACATAGCCTTCTCCCTTTTTATAGGCAACGGTGTTGGCAATGGGAGTGCCGGAATAGGAGAAATCGAGACAGTTTTGCTGGCCGACATCCAGTATAGTGCCATTTGCATAGTTACTGTCCTGAATACTGAAATTAAGATTAGTGTTATTGAAATAAATAGTATAATAAAGGGATCCAGTTCCAGCACCCGTTTGGCCAACACTCGCAGCGAAGATACTCCCCACCGAGCTCCCTATATTAACACTTGTTCCGGTAGCTGTGCATGTTGGAGCCGGCGGAGCGGTGTTTTGTTTGGTACAACCATCCATTATTACCATAAACGTCATAAAAATGCAGCAAATAAGCGTGCGTATTAATTTGATTTTTCTCATTTTATTGTGATTTTAAGCCGATATTCTGGCGGATGAACAGTCCTAAAATATTTTGCCACAATTGGCAAAACAGCGGACCCATTTAAATTCAACACCTAAAGTTACCCCACATGTTTAAAGCGTACAATACAAAGAAAGCGGCATTTTTATATACCAAGATATTGGTATGAAGGTGAGAGTTTGATAGAATGGGGAATTTACCCGAGAAGGTTTTTACTATACGCAAATTTGAGTAAGCCCGCAAGGTTACGCGATTTCGTTTTCTGCATAATATTTTTGCGATGGGTTTCCACTGTGCGATAGCTAATAATCAGCGATTCCGCTATTCTTTCGTTAGTGTATTCAAGGGCAAGCAATTGCAATATCTCTTTTTCTCTTTTGGTAAGCGTTATTACTTCATTGTCTTTATTTTTTTCTTTCAATTGCTGCATATAATTTTCCATAATAGAAGCGTGGACCTCATCGCTAAAGTAAAAACCACCTCCTGCCACTTTCTTAATAGCCTCCATAAGCTCATGCCTGGAAGAATTTTTGAGCAGGTAGCCCGAAACGCCATTCTGCAGCATTTCGGTAATAATTTCCTTATCGTTATAGGTAGTCAGGATGACGATCTTCAACGCCGGTCTTTTTTCTTTAAGCAGTTTGGTTGTTTCCATGCCGTCCAAACCCGGCATATTAATATCAAGCAGGCAAATATCAAAAGTATGCTTGTTCACTAGTTCAAGCACTTCGTACCCATTAGTAGCAATGCCTGCCACAATAACATCCTTTTCGGCTTGCAGTAAAGCAACAATGCCATCCAGCATTATCCGGTGGTCGTCAGCTATCAGCAATTTTATGGGCATCTGTTTATAATATTTAATAACCTGGATTTATAAATATATTTTTTAAAATAATGCACGGCAATACCAAATACACGGCATTTTTTTATACCGTAAGTTTGGTATTTCCGTTCAGGGGGATATCGATAATAACGGTAGTCCCCCGGCCCTCTCCCGAGTCGATGTACATTGTCCCTTTTAAATAGGCTATTCTCGACGAAATGCTGCTTAAACCTACCCCTTTTGTTTTAGCCGTTGCTTGCCTGTAAATAAAACCCCTGCCATTATCTTCGACGGTGATATTGATATAGGAAGGGTATTTTATCAGTTGTACAGTAACTTCATCTGCCCCTGCGTGCTTTACAGCATTATTTACCAATTCCAGCACAATGCGGTAGATGCTCATTTCAAGGGCTTCTTCAAGCCTTTCATTTAGTTCATATGCGGTAAAATTGATAGGTATGCCGGTTGCCGAGATTTTATCAAATAAGTTTTGAAGCGCGGCTATCAATCCTAACTTTAATAAGGTTGCGGGCATTAAATTTTGCGAGATATTCCTTAGTTCAGCCGAGGCATCATCAAGGAATGCCAAAACGGTCTGATACTTTTCTTTTTGCACGCCTGTAAACCGGTCTTTATCATCTTCCAGGCCCGAAAGGGTGAGCTTTGCCGCAGAAAGCATCGACCCCAGGCTGTCGTGAATGTCCTGCGCTATGCGCTTGCGTTCGTTATCCTGGGCCAAAACCACGGCATTAAACAGGTCGGTTTGCTGCTTATTTACCTGTAACTGGTATTTGTTTTTTTGTTTGAGCAGATAGCTGCTGTATGACAGGAATAATATAGCGATCAAAACGGCTAAAGCAAGAATAACTATATTCCTCAACATTTTTTGGCTGGCCATTTCCCGGCTTTTTCTTTCATCATCATAACGGGCCTGTATGGCTGCTAGTTTTATGCGGCTTCCTTCGCTTATAACGGAATCCTTAAATTGAGTATGCAACGTTGAATAGATATATGCGCTGTCATATTTAAGCAATCCGGCATACGTTTTGGCCAATGCGTCGTAAGCCTGACCGATGTCTTCTCTGTGATGTATCGACCGTGCAATTGATAAGCCTTTGTTCAGAAAAGTGTCTGCGTGTTTGTAATCTTTTAATAATCTGAATATGTCACCCTCATTAATATAATAACTGGCAAGATCATATTTGTTAAATACATCTTTGGCGCCTCCTTTTCTTTTATTATTGTAGATATCGAAAATGAGCTGCGAGTAATGTAAGGCATAATTATAATTGCCGGCCAATTTGTAAGCAGCGCTGATGTTAAATAAGGTATACGCGACCCTTTCATATCTTTCCGCAACTATCACCCCATCAAATTTTTCAACTTCATTCCCATTAGCCGATCTTTTTATTCCGCCGTAAATGTCAAGCGCCCTGAAAAGATAAAGGAGTGAAGTTTTGTATTCATTTTTTTGCAAATATGCATCAGCAATACTATTGCAGGCATCGGCAACCATCATCCTGTTTTGATTCTGATAGGCCAGCTTTAAGTATAAGGTGTAATACCTAATACTTTCGTCAGCCCTCTCCTGTTTTAGGTAAATAAACCCTATTTGGTTAGTATAATGCGCCCGGCCCTCTTTATCGTTTAATAGTTCTGCAACTGATAAGCCTTTTTGCGCTATCTCCATTGCGTTTGGATAATCGGCATTGTAGTAATACAGGTTTAAAGCGGAATTATATATTTCATAAATTTCAAAATATTTTCCGTGAATACCGGTATACAATTTGTGTACTTCGGCTATTTTCATGGCCTCCCTGTAGTTGCGGATAGCCGCGGGATAGTCCAATTTGTATTCAGCATGCAGCCCTTCCCCGTAGATGGATAGTTCAATACCCCTTTGATAATTTAATTTGACCGATAAATCCTTTGCTCTTTTTGTGATGGCCAAAACGGTATCGCCCGAAAAAGGCTCAAGCATTTTTGCAAACTTAAGGTAGCACAAAACTTTATTAGTGTCATTCTTTAAGTTCTGAATTGCCTTTTTAAACTGATTATACCGTTCCTGACCCGGCTGGGCAGAGGCAGAGATAGAAACTACCAAAAAAAATAAACAAAGCAGGCATACGCGGCCATTCATGCAAGTAGTCGTTAGTTGTTTGAATGTAGGGAATAATGCCGGTGTTTTAATAAATTATCCAATTTATGATTGATTTATGGTTAGTGATAATATGTCTAAATACCGGTTATTCAGATTCTGGCAAGCTCGTTGATAACATATGGAACGATGTAAGTACTATACACGATAAAACCGGACTCTTCATAATTACATGATTAAAAGCAAAACCAAAGCAGATTTGCTGCCTGCTTTTATCAAGATGTTCATTGTTATTGTCGCAGAGTTATAGTTGGACTTCTTTTCTTGCGAGAAAAGCAAAAGAACTGAATGATCCAATTATCAATTGGTTCGAATCCAATTAAGATCGCCAAAAGAGCCAGATCAATCATGTTGGCTGTTAAGCTTTTTTTACTGCTGCTATGATCAATTCACAGTTATGACTAAACGCATTACTGCTGATGGGTTATATCATTTTAATTTATTTACTCGCTGTCATTTGTTGACTTTAGGCGTTTACCGTAAGCATTGCTTAAAGTTGGCCGCCTTGATGGTAACGACACGCCAAAGCACAAAATAAATCAGGCACCTTCTAATGCCTGATTTTAATTTAACTGACCTTGAGAACGACTGAAGATTTTTAAGGCGCTTTAACTCAGGGGTACTTATGGCAAAATTTAAGAAGCGTCTTCGATCCGTTTAACTTCTTTGTGTTTTGAAGCGGCCGAACCTGCGCCGAAGCGCCAAGAAAATGTTAGCGTAGCCCTGGAGCTTATTGAGTGAAGTTCCAAATAGACCAGGAGATCATCGCTGCTTCTTAAAAATGATCGCTTCCGGGTGTTGAAAATGTCATTGGCATTCAAACTCAGCGAGGCCCTGTTCCCGGCGAAGTCATATTTTGCGGCTCCGTCCATCCCATAAACAGCACCGCGCCTGTCTTGCAAAATCATTTCCGGGGCCTGGTAATCTGCGCGGAGCTGGAATGATAATCTTTGTACGGGCGTTATGTTGCTGGTGATATTTGCATTCCAGCTTATCCCGTTGTTGGCTGTTATGCCATATTGCGGAGCCGCACCATTATCCCGGTCGAAAATATTTGCATTGGCCGTCAGGTCCCACCCTTTTATTATCCCAACATGGCCTATTAGCTCCAGGCCTGTGGTGACTGAACGTTTTAAATTTTCAGATATCGTGGTCGTTTCATCATTAACAGGGGCAAACTGAACAGCTTTAATCATATTGTTGATCGTATTATTATAGATGCCCAGCGTAAGGGATGAATTTTGCCACGTCTTATCATAATCAAGTTCCAGATTAGTAATGCTTTCAGGTCTTAAAGCCGGGTTACCTGCGTTGTAATTTGTCGGGTCGGAAAAATCAACTGTAGAATTAAATTGCCTGACTGCCGGCTTTAGAATACGGTTCGTGAAGGTGAACTGCAGCTGGCTGTTGTTTTTTAACTTCTCGGTGAGGAGTACACTCGGGTATAACCCTTTGACCGGCACTCTTACGGGGAAGGCGATCAAGGTACTGTTTTCATCATAACTCATTAAGGTAGCATTAAGACGACTGTCTTCTCGTCTTACACCCAACTGATAGCTAAAATTACCAACCTCGTCCTTATAGTTCAGGTAAACTGCGTTCACCTGATTATTACTGCTAAAAAGATCAGTAAAGGTATAAAACGAAGTCACGCCTGTGCTTAAAATATGAAAGGCGTATTGATCATTATTTCCCAGGGTGATCTGGCTGCGGTAACCGGCCGAAAATTGTCCTGATATGCCAAGCGGTACAACGTAATCAGCCTGTATGTTATAGTTTGTGGCTTTATGTCTGATATCACTTATTAAGGGTGTATCAACTTTGGCTGACTGCACACCATTAACAGAGTTATAGCGGGTCGCATATTGCTGGTAATCCCTGAAACTGCCGTATGCGAAGGAGAAATTAAGCGCCAGCTCCTCTTTAGGCTTCTTAAAATGCTGGTTGTAATCCAAATCAACTTCATAGCTGTTGTTATTATTATTTCCCGTGTTAAAACGGTTAAAGTAGTCGATCAGTTCGTTATCGGCATTAACGTGGGTAAAGGTTAAAAACTCGCTCTTATGGGTGTAAGTCGAATTTAAACTGGCGGATATGCCTAATGTGCTCAGGGGGGTAAGCTTGTAATCCATGCCGGCTTTTAAAAACTGTATCTTGTTCCGGGTCACGGATGGGAAAGTTTCATGGGTATACACAACGGAATCAGTCGGTTTTAAGAAAGTGTAGCCTTGCATTCCGGTAAGAAGTGTATTGCCATTCTTCAGGCTATAGTTCCCGTATAGGTTTACCTTGCCGCTTTGATAACTCAGGCTGGCATCGGCGTTGTAGTTGTCGCGCGTACCGGCGCCAATATCTGCCGAGGCATTGAAACCGGGCCTGCTGTTCTTTTTTAGAATAATGTTGATAATACCTTCACCATTGGCGTCATAACTAGCCGGCGGATTTGGGATCACTTCGATACTTTCGATGGCGTTAGCGGGTATGGATTGGAGTATCCGGGTAATGTCGCCATTCGCAATAATGGAAGGCTTACCGTCAACAAGAACCCTCACATTGGTAGATCCGCGAAGACTTACATTGCCGTTACCATCAAATTGCAGGGTGGGCACGTTTTGCAGCAAATCCGCCGCATTACCCCCTTTGCTAACAAGGCTCTGGTTAACCGAAAATACTTTTTTGCCATCGACATTTTTTAATGCCTCCTTTTTGGCAGTGATATCAACCTCTTTTAACAGGCTGTTATTTGATGCACTCATCAATACTGTGCCTAAATTTAAATCGCTTGCTCCCGGATTGATCAGTATGTTTTCTTTGAAAATATTATTGTAGCCAACATAAGTTATCCGCAGGGTAAACGTCCCGACAGTCACATTTTCGAACACAAAATGACCAATGCTATCGGTTTGGATACCTTTAACAGGGGCTTTGGTTTGCTGATCTAATAAAGCTACCGTTGCAAACTGTACAGGTTGATGCGTAATAGAGTCGCTTACCGTTCCGAATATTTTTATACTTTGCTGGCTATATCCCTTCAGGGCGATCAGCATGAGTAAACTGATGGCCGCTATTTTTATTTGAAGTAATTTCATGAACTTGTTTTTGATGGTCAAAGGCCTGGAACTTTGTAATTGTCGATAATGATCCTTCCCCGATCAGGGCATCCGGCTGAAAACGGATATGGGAATAATGCCATCGGGCCGGCGAGGGCTCTGCCAGGTCAATTTATCTCCTTCAAGTGTGAAGTTTGTGACCCGGATTGTCTCATCCCAATTCGGGTAAACAGCACGCTCGGTGTGAAAGATTATGGTGCCTTTTGTTTCGCCTGTGATATAACTATTGGCATTTAAGGCATAATAACCATCGGCACTTAAAATGCCATCCTGGTCGTCTGCCATTGTGCCATCCGGTTCATCAGCAGTATAAATAACCGCATAGGTACCAAAATGACAACCGGCACTCAGAACGGCATCTTTGTATTCTTCAGGGCTGCCCTTCGTACGGTCCCCCGAGGTGAATTTTGAGTGCTCCGACCGGAATATTTCTATCACGTAATGCCCGTCGGCTGTGAAAATAGCCATACCCCGGGGGGCTGTTCCATAATCGGCAACCTGGCTGCCGTCCGCCAGGATCTTGTCGGCGGCTGCGAGACGCCAGGAGCCAACGAGCAATTTCGACTGGGAAAACCCCGGCAATGTCGCGAATACTAACGCGATAAGAATGAGGCCATTTTTTAAAGCTGAAAATTGTTTGTTCATTTTTTGATCTTTGATGATCAAAAATGTTCTTTACAAACAGGCTTCAATAATCTTTTCGACCTTGTTGCTTTTATTTCCAATGGGGACTGCTATTTATTCGACGCATGGGTTTTTCCAGGGCTTTTTAGCAAACGGTCTGAATTTTTGGTGCATTTGCAGAGAATAGTGGGCCAACGGCATAAGACCGCCAGTCAGGCGTGTCCATTTGACTTAAAATGTAAAAGCCCCTTAACTTTCACATAGGGGCTTTCCAGTGACACCGCTGAAGCACTAAATAGCGCCATCCGCGCGCAGCGAGCTATTTAACTAAAATAGCTGTTCCGGCGGCGGAGTTACGCCTTTTAAACGCAGGTAAATGGTGGTTTGTCCCCGTTGATGGGTTTGATGTTCAAATGCCTTACCGTATAATCCGCCTCTGGTAGATTCACGCTTGCCAAACTTTATGGCTTCCTGCATTTGATCGGGCGTCATATTTTGAAGTGTGCTTATTAACCAGTCGTAGCTATCCATTACCACTTTTGTGACAGCTTCCTTCGTCGGTGACACTGTTTTTTCGTTGAGGTCATGAGGAGAGGCAAATGTTTCGCCAACAGGGTTTGGTTTATCACTTGCGACAGTAGCAAAGACATAATTGGCATCCGCTATATGAAGCATTTGCTGCGCAAACGAGCGGATCTCCGGCGTTGGTTTAAAAGCGTAACCATCTTCGGGCATAGCGTCCAGGTAGGCCTTGGTGTATGTTTTTGCCCGCTGCCATTCGGCTACCAATTGTGATTGCGTAAATTGAGCGGATGCTGAACTGCTGACAAACATTAGTGCCAGGACCGTAAACAATAATGATACTTTTTTCATGATCTTATTTTTATTAAGTGGTTGGATAATTCAATTTTCAAAATACCCGGACGTCCGCTTTTGATCAGCGGCATTTTCCAAAATGCGATGCTCACTGATTTCACGATAATAAAATTATTTGGTCATCAGCCGATGGTAAAATGATTTCGGCAAAACGGATCATTAATTCGACGGAATGGTTAAATTATTAGACCATTGCAATTTCTGTCGAACTCCCGGACTTTAGTGACTTTCGGACTGATCTCTGATCAACTATTTAAATACACTAACCACCCCGGTAATTAACCATCCTGTGCTCTTGTAAAGAGTTACCTCATCGGTACGTGAATAACCATCGTACTTAAATTCAACTTTTATTACCGAAGAATGATCATCTTCCTGCTCAACTGTTGTGGTAGTTTTAACCGATGGATCTGAAATGGTATTGTTTTTCAGATAATCAATCAATCGATTTTTGTTCATCGTGATAACGTTTTTGCCCCTTTGGATGTCAAATTGCAGATCGTCGGCCAAAACGTTGTTCAAATTGCTGACATTGCCGTTGGTAATGGCGTCGATGTATATTTTTACAACCTCGTCCCTGGTTAGTTTGCCCGTGGCAGGTTTAGTAATTGCATTTGCCGCTATACAAATAAAAAGCAAAGCGATGCATCCCAGCATTGATCTTAATGTTTTCATAACTCTTTTATTAGTTTATTTATCTATTTATGATTGTTTTGATTTTTGATGATCAAAAGTGTTTTTTGCAAACCGGCTTCAATAATCTTTTCGACCTTTTTACTTCTATTTCCAACTGCGAATGGTATTTATTCGACGTATGGGTTTCTCAAGGGTTTTTAATCAACGGTCTTGATTTTTAATGCAATTGCCGAGAATAGTGGCCCAACGGTATAAAATAGTATATGAAAATGTAAAAGGTTGGTATTTTTGAACATGAAGATTTGGAGGCGAGCGCCCAGCATTGTTCAGCTACAGTTGCTGATATGGACCGCTGTGTTGTTATTGATATTTTTTTCACTGTTGCCGATGAATGGCTTGCCGCAATCAGTCATCGTTACAGTAGTCAACACCATATCGTATGCAATTATTATTTATGGAAATATCCTGCTCTTATATCCATTGTTTTATCAAAAAAAAAGGTTCATATTATACGGTATATCAGTAACGTTCTTTTTAATTGTAACGGGAATGCTAAAGGGTTATTCAGGTATTATCCTCTTCAAGTACTTCCTGGGAAAAACAGAACCGTTTAATTTGCCTGCTTTATTGAGCTATGTTCCCGGTTGTATCCTGATCTACGTCCTCAGCCTGGTTGTTCGTATTGCCATCGCCTATTTCACTTTAAAACAACAGACAGAGGAAATCCTTGTGCAAAAAAGCCAGGCCGAACTTAATTTGCTCAAATCTCAGGTTCAGCCCCACTTTCTTTTTAATGCGCTTAACAATATTTATTACCGGGTTTATAAAGTTGATCCGCCATCGGCCGGACTGATCGAACGCCTGGCGGGTATTATGCGTTATTTTGTTGATGAAAGCCCAAAAGATGAGGTGCCGCTATCTACAGAAGTGGCATTTATAGAAAACTATATTGCGCTTGAAAGAATCCGTATCCGGCATGGTGCGAGTGTTAATTTCGAGAAAGCGTATAATCCGGAGCTCCGCATCCCCCCAATGTTGCTCATGACCTTTGTTGAAAATATCTTCAAGCATGGGATCGACAAATCGCTAAAACAAAACCAGGTGACAATTTCATTGGTTCAGCAAAATGATTCCCTGTTATTTACCACCCGCAATCGTAAGGCAGATCCGGAAGCCGGCGATGAACCGGGCGGATTTGGGATCATTAATTTGACTAAAAGACTCAGGATGTTGTACGGGGACAAATTCGAGCTGACCATTGATGACGAAGGAGAATTATTCACTGCGTTTTTAAAAATCCCGCTTTAATGAATTTAAGCTGTATAATTATTGATGATGAGCCCGACGCCGTCGATCTGGTGGAACTGCTGATAAAGCAAAGTACAACCTGGGCCTTGAAAGCGAAATGTTATGATGCGCTGGAGGCGCTGGCGTTTCTAAAAACGCACCAGGTTGATTTTATTTTCCTGGACATCAATATGCCAAAGCTTACAGGCATGGAGCTCGCAACTTTATTGCCGCCCCGCACCAAAATTGTTTTCACCACAGCTTATTCCGAATATGCTGTTGAAAGCTATTCTTTTCAGACCATCGACTATTTGCTTAAGCCCATCACTTTAAAGCGTTTCCTGGAATCAGTCGAACGTATAGAGCAGCATTTTTCAAAACCCGGGCCGGAATATCTGCCAAATGCTGAACAGGGTCCGGAATTTTTCTTCGTGAAATCGGGAAAAACAGTAAGGAAGATCTTATTAAAGGACATCCTGTATTTTGAGGGGGAGAAGGATTACGTGAGGCTTGCGACAGGCCAGGAACAAATGTTAATATACCGCCGCTTGAAGGATATGGAAGAGCAACTTAAGTCTCCGTTTATCAGGGTACACAATTCATATATCATTAATTATCAACAGCTTAGTAAAATAGAAGATAACCATATTTTTATCGCTGATAAACGCATACCTGTTAGTGAAAAGTTCAGGGAGCGATTTATGGAAGTTATTAATAAAAATAAGTTTTAATATTCAATAAGAATTTGGGGGAACTTATTACGAATGCTGATTGAGATAAAGTGCACGAGATTATTTACAAATAAGGTAAAGAATGACAATTTTCCGGATAGGTCTTCAGCAATTTGGAACGAACATATTTGACCAATCGGCTTGACCTATAATTGTAACTAAATTGCATATGAGGTAATGTCCATTACTAAGGTTATAAGAATTAAGATAGCCGTAATATCTTCAATAAAATTCGAGATTGTCCTCTTTGGTCTAACAATTATAGCCAGCGGGAGCAGGACTAAACTCGAACCGTCTATTGATAGATTTGAAAATTCTGTCTAATGGTTATTAAGAATTGCTAAATATTAACAGTTATCAACAACCCTCGAACCTGAAGTTATATCTTTGATTTAATACGCTGTAGATAAATTTAAACACCCGTTTTCCAATAGAACCTTATGAATTGCAAATTAAGCTTGTCTTTAAGAAAATTACTTCCGCTTTTAATATTTAATATAACTTGCTTTTATGCAAGCGCTCAGGCCCAAGAGGTGAAAATGCCCGACAGTACAAGGAAGCTTTTAGATACAGTTTTTAATATTATTCACAGCGAATCACTTAACAGGGATAGCATTAACTGGGACACTTTAAAAAAAGAAGTTTATCAAAAAGCCATAAATGCTAAAAAGGTAACAGATATTATCCCCGCTGTCCGATGCATGTTTGACCAATTGCACGACAACCATAGTGCAATTGTTTATAAAGGAGTCCAATATGGGGAACATAAACCAAGGCAGCAGTTTAGTAAAGAATTATTAGCCCAGATAAATGCGATTGGTTTGCCTAAATTAAAAGTAAAAATACTGGACAATAATTATGGTTACGTGCTCATACCATCCATCTAAACTTCAAATATGGATGATTATAATAAATATGCGCAAGCAATAAAAGATTCGATATGCAGTATCTATTCAAAAAAAATAAAAGGATGGATAATCGATCTTCGATTAAACCCAGGTGGTAATATGTGGCCCATGCTTGGGGGAATTGGCTTAATAATTGGTGATGGAAAAGTAGGCTCATTTGTAAATAGCAAAGGTGAGATGGAACATATATGGAGCATAAAGGGCGGTGATGCTTATAACGATACTAATAGATTTACCTTTTCCATATGCAGATGCGCGAGCAAACATAAAAACCTAAAAGTAGCTGTATTAATTGGGCCTTTAACTCAAAGTTCAGGGGAAGCAATTGCAATAGCATTAGAAGGAAGGCCAGATACAAAGTTTTTTGGCGAAAACACAGGAGGATATACCACTGCAAATTTAACGCACGAATTAATGTATAATTTTTCTCTTTTAGTGGCTTCATTCATTGAAGCCGACAGGCATAAAAATTTATATAGACATATGGTTAAACCGGATATACTACTCGAGGGGGGCGACAATTTTATAGAATTAAACAAGGATACGAAAGTTATAACTGCGTTAAATTGGCTAAAAAAATGATCAATCTTTACCCTGTGGTCAGTATTTTCATCGCGCCACGAATTTACAAAGCCATTCAAAACAAAAAAGCCTCAAATCTTTCGACTTGAGGCTTTTGACTTTGAACTTGTAGCCCGTAGGGGAATCGAACCCCTGTTTCAAGAATGAAAATCTTGCGTCCTAACCCCTAGACGAACGGGCCTTTCTGTGAGTCTCAAGTCTTAAGTTCTGAGTCTTAAGTCTAAATGACTTTGGACTTCTGACCCGAGACTTTCGACTTTAATCGAACGGGCTGCAAAGATATAGCTTTGTCAGGATTTCTAAAAACTAAATTCAAAAAAATTGGAGGACGCTGTAAGGATCGTGTGACTACAACGTCAAAAAACAAATCCGCTCTGTGGTTATTATAAATTGAAATGGTTTAATCTTTACATTTATACAAAACCTCGCACCCTTGAAAACCTATGATGCAATCGTGATCGGCGCCGGGCAGGCCGGAGGGCCGCTTGCCAAAAAAATGGCGCTCGCCGGGAAGAAAACGGCCCTGATCGAGAAAAGATACGTGGGCGGCACTTGCGTGAACGACGGCTGCACGCCCACCAAAACCATGATTGCGTCGGCCAAAGCAGCGTGGATGGCAGCCAATAGCCGGCACCTGGGCATAAATATAAAAAGCTATAAGGTGGACATGAAGCAGGTGAAGAAGCGCAAGGATGATATTGTTATGCTTTTTCGCGGTGGCGGCCAAAGTGGATTAGAGCAAACGAAAGGACTTGACCTCATATTCGGCGAAGCGGTTTTTAACGGTGAAAAGACCATTTCGGTAAAGCTTAAAGACGGCGGCAAAAGCGAAATGAAGGCTGACCTTATCTTTCTGAACGTGGGCTGCAAACCCATTATCCCGGATATCGAAGGTTTGAAAGATATTGATTACCTGACGTCGACCTCGATACTGGAACTCGACAATGTTCCGGAACACTTGCTGGTGATCGGCGGAAATTATATCGGGCTGGAGTTCGGGCAGATGTTCAAGCGTTTCGGGAGTAAGGTTACTATCGTCGAGAAGGGCCAGCGGATCGTGTCACGGGAGGACGAGGATGTTTCGGCAGAACTGACCAAAATTCTGCAAGCCGAGCAAATTGATATACTGACTAATGCCCAGGCGCAAAAGTTCAAAAAGACGGGCAAAGGCAATATCATAGCCACTGTTTCAGCGGATGGAAAGGAGCACAGGATCAAATGTTCGCACGTGCTGGTGGCTGTGGGTCGCGCGCCGCAAACCAGCGATTTGGGCCTGGATAAAACGGGCGTCGAAACGAACGAACATGGCTTTATCAAAGTAAACGATAAGTTGGAGACCACCGCGAAAGGTATTTATGCTTTAGGAGATGTAAAAGGTGATCCGGCTTTTACGCATATTTCCTACAACGATTACACGATTGTTTACCGGAATCTAATTGAAGGAACGAACTATACCATTGATGACCGGCCGGTACCCTACTGCATGTTCACCGACCCGCAGCTGGGGCATGTCGGGCTGCATGAAAGTGAAGCTAAAAAGCAAGGACTGAGCATCAAAGTCGCCAAATTGCCAATGGACCACGTGGCGCGCGCCTTGGAAACGGGCGATACACGCGGCTTTATGAAGGCTGTGGTCGACGCCAAAACCAAAAAGATACTCGGTGCGACCGTGCTGGGGCCCGAAGGCGGTGAGATCATGACCGTATTGCAGATGGCCATGCAAGGCGGTATCACTTACGATCGTATCCGCTATTGCGTTTTCGCGCACCCGCTGTATGCCGAATCGCTGAATAATCTTTTCATGACCATCGAGGATTGACACATGATCCGGGCCGAACACCTGAGCAAACATTATGGCGCTATTAAAGCAGTGGACGACATCTCGTTCGAACTAAAGGAACACGAAAACTTTATTCTCCTGGGCACGAGCGGCTGCGGCAAAACCACAACATTGAAAATGCTCAACCGGCTGATCGAACCGACCAGCGGCAGCATTTGGATCAATGAGAAAAACACTGCTCAGGAAAAGCCTGAAGAACTACGACGCGGCATCGGCTATGTGTTGCAGAACAACGGGCTTTTCCCGCACTATACCGTTGCTGAAAATATCGCTATCGTGCCGCAATTGTTAAAATGGGATAGCAAACAGATCGAAAACCGTATCGCCGAGCTGATCGAAAAGCTGCATCTTTCGCCAAGTCAGTTAAAAGCCTATCCCAACGAGCTGAGCGGTGGTCAGCAGCAACGCGTCGGCCTGGCAAGAGCCCTGATTGCCGACCCGCCTATATTGCTTATGGACGAACCGTTCGGAGCGCTGGATAACATCACCCGCTCGAAGATACAGGCTGAATTTAAAGATCTTGACGAACTAAAGAAGAAAACCATTGTGATGGTGACGCATGATGTGCAGGAGGCTTTCACTTTAGGCGACCGCATCTGCCTTATGGATAAGGGGAAGATCATCCAAATTGGCACGCCCGCGGAATTACTTTTCAACCCGGTTAATGAATTTGTACGAAACTTTCTGGAAGGCCAACGCCTGCAGCTGGAATTTAAAGCCGTCCGGATAAAGGATATCTGGGCATTGCTGCCTGCGGCAAAAGCTGCGGAGACCGGCGAGATGGTACCCGTAAACACAGACATCTGGACCGGTTTGCAAACTTTAAACACCGATGGCCCGGGCCGACTAAGCATTACGCATCAGCACGAAACCAAATCGGTTGGGTTTGAACAATTGATGTCGGCATTTCACAAATACCAAAGCCAGCGCGCCCATGAATGAGCAGCAACAAAGCTTATGGGAATTCATGCGCCAGCAAAGCGACAAGTTGCTGATGCAAACGCTGCAGCATATCGGTCTGACCTTCATTTCACTCATTATCGCGGTAATTATCGGCTTGCCGCTGGGCATATGGATCACCCGCAGGAAACAGTTTTCAGGCGTTGTTCTCGGCATCGCGGGCATACTGCAAACCATACCCAGCATTGCGCTTCTTGGCTTTATGATCCCACTGCTGGGCATTGGCGCCAAGCCTGCTATAGTGGCGCTGTTTCTGTATGCGCTCCTGCCTATTATCCGCAATACCTACACAGGTATCGAGGGTGTAGATTCCTCGGTAACCGAAGCCGCACGAGCTATGGGTATGAACAAATGGCAGGTTCTTTTTAAGGTAGAGCTGCCGTTGGCTATGCCGGTCATACTGGCCGGTATCCGTACAGCCACGGTAATCAATGTCGGCGTGGCGACGCTGGCATCCTATATAGCAGCCGGTGGTTTGGGCGAATTTATTTTCGGCGGAATATCGCTCAACAATACCAATATGATCCTGGCCGGCGCCATACCTGCGGCCTGTTTGGCTATTTTGTTTGATTTCCTGCTTTCGAGAGTTCAAAGGCTCAACTTCAAGAAAATAAAAACTGCAGCTGCCACCCTGCCACTGCTACTGTTAGTGATGTCGTCGTTCTATTTCATTCCATCAGCTTACGGCAGCAAACTGATAGCAGGTTTTACACCCGAATTTATGGGGCGGCAGGATGGCGACCTGGGGTTACGTAAGAAGTACGGTCTGAAAATAAACCCGGTTGTCATAAGCGATGCGGTGATGTACAAGGCAGCCTATGAAAAGCAGTTGGACATCATCAGTGGCTACTCGACCGATGGCAGGCTGAAAGCATACCATTTGGTGGTGCTGGATGATGATAAAAAGATATTCCCGCCGTACTATGCAGCGCCCATTGTGCGTGAGGCCGCTTTGAAGCAATTTCCTGACCTTGAGCAGACATTAAACCTGCTTTCGGACAAAATAAACGACTCTGTAATGACCGAGTTAAATTACAGGACTGACTACCTTCACCAAAGCCCCGAAAAAGTAGCTGAAGACTTTTTGAAGACGAAAAAATTATTAAGACCAGCCCGCAACGGTAATGCGGGAGTTGTACGTATCGGCTCAAAAATTTTTGGCGAGCAGTATATCCTGGCGAGCATATACAGTATGCTCATCAAGGGCTATACGGACCATGATGTGTCAACCAAAACAGGTCTTGGCGGCACCAAGATATGTTTTGACGCGCTGGCAAATAACCAGATAGACTTTTACCCGGAATATACCGGTACAGGGCTACTGGCTATATTGCATCCGCCGGCAAAAACGGTTGACACGCTGATAACAGATAAAAACAGGACCTATTCTTATGTGGCCGGGCAGTTCGAGGCAAAGTATAATATCAAATGGTTAAAACCGATCGGCTTCAATAATTCGTATGCTTTAATGATGAGGGAAAAAGAAGCCCGGCAGCTGAACATCAAAACAATTTCTGATCTGAAACGCTATTTGGAAAGCAAGTAACAATGGACCTTTCTGCCTGTTATAAAAGCGTCAGGAAACTGACGGAAGATATTTGCGCCCCGCTGCAAACGGAGGATTACGTGGTGCAGCCTGTAGCGGATGTGAGTCCGCCCAAGTGGCATCTGGGGCACACTTCGTGGTTCTTTGAGACCTTTATCCTGAAGCCTTCTTTTATGGGCTACCAGGAGTTCGATCCGGAATACAACTTTGTTTTCAACAGCTATTATGAAAGCGTAGGCACACGGGTAATCCGCACCGACCGAGGCAACCTGAGCAGGCCAACTGTAGCTGATATTTACAAATACCGCGAGTATGTAGACGAGGCGATGGACAAATTTCTGTGCAACGAGCCATCGAAAGAAATAGCGGAGCTGATCATCCTCGGCCTTAATCACGAGCAGCAGCACCAGGAACTTTTGTACACCGATATTAAATACATCCTGGGGCACAATCCCTTGTTCCCGGCGTACTCGAAGGCATATTCATCTCCAAAGATTGAAGCAGCTATAACGACCGGCTTTGTACAAATAAAGGAAGGTATTTATGAGATCGGTTTCGCAGGCGAAGGTTTTTGTTTCGACAATGAGCTGAACCGGCACAAGGTTTATTTGCAGCCCTTTGAGATCAGAACAAAGCTGGTGACCAACCGCGAATACCTGGAATTTATCAGCGGAGGAGGTTACCAGGATTTCAGGCACTGGCATGCGGAAGGCTGGGATTGGGTAAACAAAAATCACGTCACATCGCCTTTATATTGGCATAATATTGATGACACATGGCATAATTATACTTACACCGGTTTGCAGCCAATAGGTATGGACGACACGCTTTGCCATATTAGTTATTTCGAAGCGTCGGCATTTGCTGCCTGGAAAGGCCTGCGCCTGCCTACCGAATTTGAGTGGGAAGCAGCAGCCGGTAATTTTATCTGGGGGCAGCGCTGGGAATGGACAGAGAGCGCTTACCTGCCTTACCCTGGTTTTGTGAAAGCGCCGGGCGCGATCGGCGAATACAATGGGAAATTTATGGTGAATCAGCAGGTTTTGCGCGGTGCGTCAGAAGTTACGTCACCGGGTCACAGCCGCGTCACATACCGCAACTTTTTTCAAACACATTTACAATGGCAATTTACCGGCATCAGATTGGCACGGTAATTATACAGTTAAATCTATGGGACTACCAGCAACCATCGTCAGGCCGGGCCTGTTCAAAGAGAAAATAGCGGACACCTTTTATAAGGATGTGGTTTCCGGATTAAAATCTATTCCGAAACGACTCAGCTCGAAATACTTTTATGACGCAAAGGGTGACAAGATATTCCAGGAGATCATGAACTGCCCGGAGTATTACCCAACCCGGTGCGAAATGGAAATATTTTCTAAAAAGACCGCTGAGTTGGGTAAAGCACTTATTGCCGATGGCGATACCTTCGATCTGATCGAATTAGGTGCGGGTGATGCCACCAAATCGGTGCACCTGCTCAAGTATCTTGTCGATAAGAAGGCTGACTTTACCTACCTGCCGATCGACATATCATCCAATGTGATCGAACTGCTTAATGACACGTTGCCTGGACAATTGCCTGGTCTAAAGATAAACGGACTTAACGGCGAGTACTTTGATATGCTGAAGCAAGCTGCCGTTATCTCCAGCCGCCGCAAAGTAGTATTGTTCCTGGGCTCAAACATCGGGAATATGACACTGGATGACGCTTTGGGATTCTGCAAAAAATTGCGCGAACACCTGTCGGAAGGTGACATGGTGCTGATGGGTTTCGACCTGAAGAAAAATCCCAAAACTGTACTTGCAGCATATAATGACAAGGGTGGCATCACCAAACGCTTCAATCTCAATTTACTGGAAAGGATAAACCGGGAGCTGCATGCCGATTTTCACCTGAGCAAGTTCGACCATTACCCAACTTATGATCCGGAAACCGGAGCCTGCAGAAGCTATCTTATCAGCCTTGAGGACCAGGAGGTTACGATCAACAATAAAGCGCATATCCAATTCCGGAAGGATGAACATATCTATATGGAGATCTCGCAGAAGTTCACCGTACTGCAAACCGAACAAATTGCAGCCAACGCCGGCTTTAAAGCGATAGGTTGCTTTTTTGACAGGAAGAAATGGTTTTTGGATGCGATATGGGTGGCGGAATGATCTAAAATAAAAACCCCGGAGGTTTTACGTCCGGGGCAACCATTCAATCATCAATCTATATATGTTATAAAACTTTCGGGTTCAGTTCCGAGTCGATCAATTCGCCTACCGGCTTATTCATCATCCATTTGGCAAGATCATTTTTCTGCCACTCGTTTTTAGGCTGCGAAACACGTGCGCCGTCAGCAAGGTAGATGATGGTCATCACCTCACGCATTTTGTCTGAGTTATTACCCGGAGCGTTGTGGATGGTAAAACCACGGTGGAAGGTAGCGTCGCCGGCCTTCATTGTAGTAGCGCGGGTTATCGGGAAATTCTTCTCTTTTACATAGTCGTCAAAAGCGCTTTCCGATTCGTCCGAGATCTCGAAATCGAAGATCGCCCCTTTGTCAAACGAGCCCGAAGCAAACGTCAGCATACCCATGTCCACATCGATATCTACCAGGGGCATCCACATGGTAATGGTATTATTGGTATCTATAGGCCAGTAGTACTGGTCCTGGTGCCAGGGCGTAGGACCGCCGCCCGGTTCTTTGAATAATGCCTGGTCATGAAAGATACGCACATTTTCAACTCCCATCAGGTCGGCCGCGATCTTTCCCAACCGTTTGGCCATCACAAACTTTTTAACCGCATCATCTACGCGCCACAGGTTCATGATCTGAAGGAATGCTTTACCATAGGTGTCCCTTTCCTGCATCTTGCGTCTTTCGGTATTGTACTTTTCAGCCGCGCCAACGATAACCGGTTCATAAACAGCTATCTCTTCCGGCGACAAGATGCCCCTGATCAGTGTGTGCCCCTTTTCAGCAAATTCTTTTATGTTTTCGGCCGAAACCTGCTTTAAATCACTGAGTTCCGGTAATTGATCGGTGCTGGTTACCATATAATTAAAGTTTATAATCAAAAGTACATTCCGGTGGCTACGAAAAAAAATGAGAAAAATGGTGTAATTGTGGATTATTTTATCCCTATATTGCATTATCGTACATTATTTAATAAAATAAGCAATGATCAAGGCATCATATGAGGTACTACAGCCTTCCAGCGGACATTCATTTCTGGTTAGGAAATTTGGGAAATCGGCATTCGACGCGCCTTATCATTTCCATGAAGAATTTGAGCTTACCTACATTATGCATGGTAATGGGAAGCGTTATGTGGGCAGCCACATGGCAGATTTTTCCTCCGGTGACCTGGTATTGCTGGGCTCCAACCTGCCCCATTGCTGGAAACTGGAGCCGGAACAGCATGATGCCGAAGAGCCGAGTGCCATCGTGATCCAGTTCAGCGCCAATTTCCTGGGCGAGGATTTTTTCAATAAGCCCGAATTGCATGCGATAAAAAAATTATTCCAGAAGAGCGCAAGCGGTATGAGTTTTAATTCCGCGGTGCGCAATACGGTGAATAGGGCCATGAGGCAGCTCACCGAAGAAAAGAGTAATTTCAGGATGATGATGAACCTGCTTGAAATGCTGCAGCGACTGGCGGCTTCCGCCGAATACGCTTTGCTGGATCAGCAGCGGATCATCGGTGAGCAATCCCGCGCCGAGCAGGAAAGGATCAACCCCGTTTTCGCTTACCTGGTGGATAATTTCAGGGGACATGTGTCACTTGATGAAGCGTCCAATATCGCTCATATGACGCCTAACGCTTTTTGCAAATATTTCAAAAAGATAACCCGGAAAACCTTTATGGAAACCGTGATCGAATATCGTCTCAATTATGCTACCCAGCAATTGATACAGACGGATAAGCCCATATCCGATATTTCATTCGAAAGCGGCTTTGGCGACGTATCGCATTTTTATAAGATGTTCAAGAATAAGATGCAACAGAGCCCGCTCAATTACCGCAAGAACTTTATGCGGGAGTTTGATAAGCAGGAGGCTGAGAAAGCCTGGGCGTGATTCAGAACTCTGTGCTCTTTGTGTATTTTCTCTGTGAACTTTGTGGTTTAATTTTTTTACCACAGAGGGCACAAAGGTCACACAGAGGCCACAGAGAGTTTATTCCACTTCCCAAACCTCAATGCCATAAGCAGGCATTTCAGCTGTAAGCGCGCTTGAATCATTGCCTTTTGCCGCAATAGTAGCTTTGGTGGTCCCGTGCAGCCGTTTTAGCTTGGTCTCTCTACCAGTCAGGTCGATAGCAACCACTTCGGGCTTGTCGGTCAAGTTTACGGCAACAACTACTTTTTTATTCCCTTCATATCGCTCGAATGAATAGATATTATCGCTGCTATTCAAAAGTGTCTTATACGCGCCGTTGATAAGTACCGCGTTTGCTTTACGCAAAGCGGTCATTTTTCGATAGAAGTTCAGCAGCGAATTCGGATCATTCTTTTCTTCTTCCAGCGAAACACCGTCGTTAGGTTTGTCATTCGTATTGAACTGATCTTTCCAGGGCCCTTTCATTTTGTACCAGTAAGCCATACCCGGGCCCTTGTCGCTCTTGTACCATTCAAAAGCTGAGCGGTTGGGGATATCGTTGGCGTCAGTGGCGCCGAGGCTGGCGTTGGTGCCGGTCATGCCCAGTTCCTGTCCATAATAGATCGACGGCACCCCGCCGATCAACAGGTTCAGCGCTGCGCCAATCTTCAGTTTACCCAAATCGCCTTTTACACCGTGGCTGAAGCGCGCCATGTCGTGGTTTTCGATGAATATGATCTGCTGTTTACCTTTTGGCGTAACAATAAAAGTAGAATCTGCCGCGGCCACGATCTGTGCTTTCTTGAATGACCGGATGGCAAACGTCAGCCTGAAATCAAATACCCTGTCCACGCCGCCCCTGGTCAGGTAATCCGCACCCAGCGAGCCCCAATTGGCCTGTTCGGCAACGAAATTGATCTTCGGGTTCACTTTCCGCAGGCTGCTGAACAAAGGGTTCCAAAAGTTTTTGAACAGGTTTTGTAATTGTGGTTTGCTGTCCAGGTTGTCCATCATATGATCGAGGCGGAAACCGTCAACACCGTCATTAAATTTGCCGTCGCCGTTCGGGTCCTCCCAGTATTTGAAAAGCTGTATATTGTAGGCCAGCACGTTCGGGTTTTCCAGGTTCACCGTGGCGATGCGTTTATAAACACCATCATATCCCTTCAGACCTCTCAGGCCCATAACGATGGTAGATGGTTGAGTATGCGCCGAATCATCATAAAGCAGGTAATCGCTGTATTTCGATTGAGGATTGCCGACTCCGTCTTTCCACCAAACGTGATCTTCTGTCACATACTGGGTTTCCATATCCATGTATAATTTCATACCACGGCGGTGCAATTCTTTCACTAATGCGAGGTAATCATTCATTGTACCATAAGAAGGGTCGATCTTCTTAAAATCGTTAGCGAAATAGTTATGATAAAATGGCGAATCGTACAGCGGAACCATCAGGATGGCGGTCGCGCCCAGCTGCTGGATATAGTCCAGTTTCTGGCGGATACCGTTCAGGTCGCCCTGTCCGTCGCCGTTGCTGTCAAAAAAGCTGCGCTGGAAAATGTGGTAGATCACCTCATCCTTAGCCTGCGGTTGGGCAGCGGTTTTATGGTGTTTCTGCGCTAAGGCATTCAGGCTGATGGCAATGCAGATAGATAATATGGTTAGTTTTCTCATCCGGCAGTTAAAATGGTTGGGCAAAATAAAACAGAGCGAAAAGCTTAAACAATGAAGAAATTATTTTAAAAGTAGAAAAATTTATCCGAACGTTGCTTTTTTTGTTCTTTCAATAGTGTACAATCTACACTATTGAATAAAATACACCATTTTTTGAGTAATATTGTTATTTTTTAAACTACTGATTGTGAGCACCTTTGCCCCACTTTTAAAAGCAGGTATATCTAAGCATTAAAAGTAGCTATATCACAGTGAAAAGAACCGATGGGAATTATTTGTAAAGCAGCAATAACCGACGGTCGTGGCGGGTTTGTAATTGGGGAGATAGAGGTTAACGATCCGAAGGATGATGAGGTATTGGTGAAGCTAAGGGCTGCCGGACTATGCCATACGGATTTCGATTCACTGAGCTGGGGCAAAGAGCTAGTCATTGGGCACGAGGGTGCGGGTGTGGTGGTACAGGTGGGTAAGGATGTGCGGAGCGTATCGCCCGGTGATAAAGTGATCCTGAATTGGGCCATGCACTGCGGGCATTGTTTTCAATGCCTCGCAGGCAACCAGCATCTCTGCGAGGTGGCCTCGCCGGTAGCGGCCGGCGGCAATGGGTATACCCCCGGTCATGCCGACCCATCCGGCACTTTGCACAACGGCAAGCCTTTACTGCGTTCGTTCAATATTGGCACGATCTCCGAATATACCCTGGTCAAGGAGTCCGCCCTGGTAAAAAATCATTCTGAAAAAATGAGCTATCCCGCTGCCGCTATTATCAGCTGCGGGGTAATGACGGGTTATGGCTCGGTAGTTAATGCGGCCAAAGTTACTCCCGGATCATCGGTAGTTGTTTTGGGAACGGGCGGTGTTGGCCTGAATGTGATCCAGGGCGCTAAAGTTGCAAAGGCGGGTAAGATCATCGCAATAGACGTAAACCCCGCAAGGCTGGCTATGGCCGAAAGCTTCGGCGCAACACATACACTGCTCGCCAATAAAGCGGACAACGGCCTGGCTAACGCCGCCAGCCAGGTGAAAGGACTCACCTGCGGCCGCGGCGCGGATTATGCTTTTGAATGCACCGCGATCCCCGAACTGGGCGCGGCCCCGCTGGCCATGGTGCGCAACGCCGGTATGGCGGTGCAGGTGAGCGGCATAGAACAGGAGATCACGATAGACATGAACCTGTTTGAATGGGATAAGACCTATATCAATCCATTGTACGGCAAATGCCGTCCCCAGGTGGATTTTCCTGATATCATTAACCTTTACGAAGACGGGCAGATGTTGCTGGAGGAGATGATCACCCGCACCTACACGATTGATGAACTTGATAAAGCCTTTGATGACCTACTTAACGGCCGAAACGCCAAAGGGGTCATCGTTTTCGAAGCGTGACATGGGCGGCTTTAGGACACTGGAAATATCGAACCCTAAATACGAAGCGGATAACCTGCGCTTCATCACCGTAAAAACGCCCAACCTGAAAGGCCGCGGCGATATCTGCGTTTACGCCCCAAGGGCGCCGCACGAAGATGTTTTGCCCATCGTCATTTTGCTGCATGGAGTTTATGGCAGCGCATGGAGCTGGCCCTACAGCTCGGGAGTACACCTCGAAGTCGACCACCTGATCAAAGACGGCAAACTGCCACCGATGATTTTGGTTATGCCCTCAGATGGTCTCTGGGGAGATGGCTCGGCCTATCTTCCGCACAACAGTTTCAATTTTGAGAAATGGATAACCGATGACGTGGTTAACGCGGTGATCGAAACCATTGGCGGCGCCGATAAAAAGTCGCCCCTGTTCATTTCCGGGCTTTCCATGGGTGGTTTCGGCGCGCTGAGACTGGGTGCGAAATATGGTTATAAATTCAAGGCAACCTCCGGCCTATCATCCATCACCAGCTTGCCGCAGATGAAGCTTTTCGTGGAAGAAAGCCTGAAAAGCTATATGCAGGAGAATGTGTTTGACGAGGACCTGTTCTCCACCTTCAAGCACTACCGCGAGCAACTGCCGCCGATGCGTTTCGACTGCGGGACAAAGGACCCGCTACTCAAATACAACCGCGACCTGCACCAGAAAATGGAAAAAGCCGGTATCCCACACATCTACGAGGAATATCCTGGTGCACATGAATGGCCCTATTGGAGCCAGCACATTATCACCACGCTGGAGTTTTTCGCGAAGTATATGTAATGCTTAGAGCCGTAGGCTCGCACATCCTGTAACGATGGATTTCAATCCATCGGCATGCATGACGCCGATTTGCATTTCCTGAAATTTGCTATCTTCATAGCATGAAAGCAAAACCTGTACTTATCATTTTCGGTGTATTGATCGTTGTTACCTGCGCCTTTTTATTTTTCCGCGGCCGCTTCCTCTCGAGGCCTGAAAAAAATGAAGTTTATGTTTTTCTTCAGCAATTCAGTGATCAGCTGAAAAAAGGGAATGCTGATAGTGTATTAAGCTATTTCGAGGTGAACAAAAAGGTCGGAGTGCTGAAGCGCCTGGTCAATGTGCTTTCCAATAAAACCGACTTCAAGGGTGGCAAATCCCCATTATTTAATCTCTCGCTGCTGGTTGATGAGAAGGAAATACACATCATGAATGATGAGATCGCATCGGCAGTTTTGCCTGTGTACCTGACTTCGGATAGCCTTGCGACTAAAGTAACCATTCTGAAGCTTAGGGTGCACAAAACATCGGCGCACACATACAAGATCGTTCAGGTTGATGCCAATAAACTTGCGGTTGACTATGCCGCTTATAATGCACTGATAAAGGCCAAACTGCTGAAGAAAAATATCTACGACCCTATGACCCTGGAGGCCTTTGAAACAGTTAAACAATTAAGAAGTAAATACGACAGCGTCATATGGTTCGCACATGTTGATAAAAGAACTTGGTTCTATGTCGTGAAAGGTAATTGGGATATGCGCTTTGACTTATTAGACGATAAGGATTCAGTTAAAAGTCCCTTCAAAATGGGACTGGTCAGTCCGGATATGAAAGAGGTTATACCCGTTGAGTATGACCTTATCCATAATATTAGCGGGACATTCCCTGGTTTAGTTGAGGTTGAGAAAAGTGACAAAAGAGGATTTTTTGATCTGCAAGGCAAAATTGTAGTGCCTGTTAATTATGATCAAATATTTCCGATAGATGATGATGCAAACCTTGCCGTGCTGCGTAATGGTGACGATTACTTCTACCTGAAAAAGGATATGACTATTTCCGGTAAGACAGATATCAAAGTGGCCGACTTTTTTCCGAAGCTCAGGAAGATACCAAATGATCTTTCTGAGAATGCATTATCCATCGTCACAGAATACAATTCTCACGCACAGGACGGTGCTATTTATGTACCGCCGTCCTACCTGGTCGACCTGCATATTATTGATAAGGAAGAAGATTTTAAAAATCCGCTAAGAAAAGTTGATTTTGACGATGTTTCTGCCGGGTACGATGTGGACTTTTCGAATTCGATAAAAGATGACGCGAACTGGCTGCAGGCATCCTTTTATTCCATAAGAGACTATTTCCTGGGTGGCCGTGAAGAGTTTTATGATAAACGCAGCATCTTGGTGCTGGATAAAAAGCGGAACCGCATATACGGGAATGACTTCAGTACAGATGAGACACCCGGTGGCGGCGACTCGCTGACGGGGCCCTGCGATATCAGTAATATCAGTCAACTGAACGATACACTTTTTGAGGTTAAAACGGGCGCCTCGATTTACGTTCAACTATATGATTCGACCAGGTTCATTAGCTCAGGACCGTATTATCACTATATGGTTGTGAAAAACAACAAGCTGGTTGAATTGCCTAATCGAAGGGGTTTCGGCTTTACCAAATATGTGAAGCTCGACGATTCGTACTTAAAAGCGTGTTACCAGATGACCATTGGCCTGACTACAAACAATAGCGGAAAAGTAGAGACGCTGGACCATATAACGCCTGAAATGCTGCGCGTGATGAAGAACGAGATCTATGCCGACTATGCCTATAAATTTAAGGATAAGCGCTGGCAGTCGGTTTTTGAGAATATATCATCCTATTATGGCGACGGCGGTGTGAAAGTATTAAATGAAAATGTCAACGATTCACTCACTGCAATCGACAAATACAACATCAACTGGATCGAACAAAAACTGAAGGGCACTCCATCTACTACGCTTGCTGCCAAATGAGCATCGCTTATAAAGTAATATGGTATTTTGCGTTCGTACTCATACTAATTTTGTGCCTGGGTACGCTTCAGTATTTGAGTTTTAAACCGGATATCGCTTTCCTGAAATTGAAGCAATTTGCTGTAAAGACAGGCATTTACCTGCCTGCCTTTTATGCGCATATTTTCGGCGCAAGCACCATCCTTATCGCCGGGTTCCTGCAATTTTCAAAAAGAGTGCAGGCAAATAAGAAACTGCACCGTTTGCTGGGTAAAATATATGTTTTCGGCGTGCTGTGCTTTGCTGCGCCAGGAGCTTATGTGATGACTTTTTTTATCCATCGCGGCCCGGGTGTTTTTATCTCATTCCTGTTGCAGAACACGCTTTGGGTAATATTTACATTGCTCGCGTTCCTGCATATCAAAGAACGGCGTGTGGATGCCCATGTGATGATGATGCGCCGCAGTTACTCGCTGGCCTTCGCAGCGGTTACTCTTCGGTTTTATATCTGGGCACTTACAATGTTCGGCCATGGGGTAGCTTTCGAAAATAATTATGTGATCATTGCTTTGCTCAGTTGGATACCCAACCTGCTGGTGGCTGAATATATCAATTATAGCCACCGCAAAAACCTGACTGCAAGAAATTTGAAAAGCATTGCAGGATAAAATCCATACATTTGGTTGAACGCTTTCGGCCTTTAGCTTTAAGCTTTCCGCTTTATATGAGAAATAAACGCATGTTCTTTCTGGCGTTGGGTTTAGCCATCGGAATGAGTATCGGCGTTGCTTTCAACAGCCTTGCGATAGGCGCAGGCATTGGCGTGGCGCTGGGCGTGGCCATGTCGGGCGTTTATGAAAGCAGGCGGCAAAAGAAATGACGTTTACCTGAACTTCGGCTTAATAAACCAAATCTCGACGCATACACCGATCAATATTCCCGCTGTATACGAAACCAGGTCGCCCCAGAAGAAGATATCACCCAATATCATTCGTCCCAAAAAAGTATGACGCAAATTGTCTATCCATTCCGCTTTATACAATTGGCTTAATTCGATAGCATAGCTAATGGCGATGCTGATAAGTGCGATCTTCAACACAGCGACTTTCAGCATGAAAAAACGCAGGATAAAATAGATCATGGTGGCCCACAGCACATCCCCAACCCAAAGTGGGATAAAACTGAAATGCCGCGACAGCAAGCCGAGCACAACGATACAGCAAGTGATCAAAAAGTACTTTATACGCTGCCTGATCATGGCTAATTCCCTACCGGCATATTTTTGAATTGTTCGGGCGTGATCTTTTTATACCCTGCCGGGGTTGAGAAAACGCCATCCGGGACCGGCTCAAATTTGATCTCCTTAACAACAGTTTTAGTTACTGTCCCGTTCTGATTCAGGTTGAAAGCAAGCGGCACGCCGTAGGTAGTATCAAACGCTGCTGTAAGGTAGTTGGGTGTTAATTTGATGTCCTTCGCAAACCACACTTCGTTGCTTATACCGGTGGTTTTGTCTGTCAGTACATA
Organism: Mucilaginibacter sp.; assembly: GCA_035551775.1. Lineage (GTDB taxonomy): Bacteria > Bacteroidota > Bacteroidia > Sphingobacteriales > Sphingobacteriaceae > Mucilaginibacter. Next base: position 280,359 of record DASZMQ010000002.1, read on the forward strand.
TTTGGTGGCCTTATGCCCCGCAATAGTTTTGGATTCTGCAGTGGCTGCGTAAGTATAATCAGCGGGCAGTAATATATCGGCCTGCTCGGATTTTTTGTAATCAATGGCATATTGAGCCTTGTCCGAACGCAAAAGCACCCGCATGAAAGATGTTGGTTTATACATTATTACGGTCGTGGCATCGGCGCCGGCCTGTTGGATGCTTACCGCAGAATCGCCTTTGAAGTATACGATGGCGCTTTTGGGCAGGAAAGCCGCATAACTTTTCAGGCTGTCGGGCAACTCATATTCGATAGTATAAGTGACCGAACCCTGTTTTACTTCCTTGTGCTTACAGGAGATCAGCAGGATCAGCATAACCGGGATTGCCCGCAATAATTTTTGCATACCACTTGAAATTAAGGAACCAAAAGTATTTAAAAATGAGCATAGTGCGCCTGCGTCCAAAACCAAAAAATGTTGTCAAAATCTTCTAAATCACCTTAACATTTTGAAAGCCGCTACGTATAACAGGTTGAAATCCAACAAACTGAACGGAATAGTGAGACTGGTTTAATTGTTTTTTTGAAGATATCGGACCCTAATTGATCTAATAAAACAATGAAAAAGTTTACACTCGTAATAATGGCAGTCGCAGCTGTAACATTGGTTAAAGTGCCATGCTTTGCCCAGCAACACCAGGTGCTGGACAAATTTGGTGACGATGTAGGCACGCTCGACGGTATTATCAAAGCCTACTATGATGTAGTAAGCGTTAAGAAAGGTGAAAAAGTAAGCTACGAACGCGATAGCTTGCTGCATATCGCCGATGTTCGTGTTGGTTCGGCCGGAATTGATGCCAAAGGGCATCCCGTTCTGCACTACACCACATTGCTGCAGTACCATAAAGAATCGGATGCTTACATGGAAAAGAATGGCTTTTATGAGCGCGAAACCGCCCGCCAGGTACTCAACATCCGGAACATTTACCATGTTTGGAGTTCCTATTTAGAAAGGAACGAACCGAACGGAAAAATAATCGGCCAGGGCATCAACAGTATCGAGCTGTATTATGACGGCAACCGTTTCTGGATACTTGGCTGGTTCTATGATTAATTGTTCGCGAACGCGTAACTTTGAAATGAACTGAACGTAAAAAGCGCTGAAAACTCACGTTTTTTCCGATAAAATTTTGATATAAGAGTATGGAAAGCAAAAGTAAAACTTTAGGGCACGACATCGAGCCTTTCGTAAAGACCGATGAAAGGCCGGCTACATCACGTACCGACCTGCTGGATGAGTTTGATACGCTATTGGCCGATCGCCGGTTCGATAACAAAATGTCGAAAAGATACCTTGGACGCATCCGTATGCCGCGACTGATCGGCGGCGTAGGCGGTGCGACGCTATGCGTGGCGGCTGTTGTGCTGGTACTAATGCCTGCAACTGCAAATGAAGGCATCATGCGTTATGTCCTGGCTGGCGGCATGCTTATCAGCGGCGCTTATATCGCCGTAAAATTTGCTTTATAATCTATCGCGGGAATAAGTTATGTCGAGTCCGAATGCAAAAAGGGTACTGCTTGTAGATGACAACCCCTTATTCCTGAAAGTTTTAACACACGCTTTTACCAAATCGGGTTTCGAATGCACTCCCTGCGTTTCAGCAAGTGACGGTATCGATTACCTGAATATGAATATCCCCGACGCTATTCTTTCGGATTATGAAATGCCCGAAATGAATGGTATCGAGTTCAGGAAATGTTTGATCCAGAACTCCGACTTTAAAGATATCCCCTTCGTATTCCTGAGCTATATCACTGATGAAGACCTGATGGCGGAAGGCCTCGATCTGCAGGCGGTGGATTACGTGGTGAAGGAAACACCCGTAAACGTTATCGTATCCAAGATCGGTAACCTGATTGAAACCGTGCAGAAACAGCGCGAGCTTTCGGTGCAGGAGATCAAGAAGGCTGCATTGGCGCTGAACATCCGTACGGTGCCAAAAGTAGCTCCGGCAGTTAAAGGTTTTGACGTTGATTTCTGGCACCAGGCCTACCAGGACGTTCCGGGAGGCGATTTTATCGATTTTATCGAGGTCGACGAACGCTACAGCTTTATCGTCCTGGGCGATGTGATGGGTAAAAAATGGGTAGCGTGGTTCTTTACCTTCAGCTTTCTGAGTTACATTCGTGCAGCCATCCGATTCGGTATAATGAACCGCGATTTCTGCACGGCGGAAATACTTCAGAAAGTAAACAGCGTGATCTGCTACGACAACGCATTGAAGGATATTCTCTCGACTATGTCGCTGATCATGATCGATAAACAGGAGCAGGTAGTGAGTTATTCCGGCGCGGGCGACCTGCCCGTTTTGCATTATAAAGCCTGCACCGGTGAAATGGTCCAGGTGGAGTCTTCCGGATTGCTGCTGGGCTTGTTCCCTGACGGCGGCTATACCGAAGAGCACATCAAACTGGCGACAAATGATCAGCTTTTCATCTTTACCGATGGCCTGATAGACTACGAAGATGAGAACGGCGAGAAAAAAACCGATTACAACTTATTCAAAGAAAGATTATTGGGCATGGTGGAAGACGGGATGAACTTTAAGCAGATCAGGCAAAGCCTGCTGCACAACCTGTCGCCATCCCTGGTAGATGATTGCAGTATACTTAACATTAAAAAACAATAGACCCTATGATCACGATCGTACAAGAATCGCCAAAATACCTGATCGGCGAAGTGACCATTACCGAAGCGAACCTGAGCAACTCGGACGAGTTCAAGGCTGAGCTGGTGAAGCTGCTTGACGAGCATCACAAAATATTGATCCTCGACCTGCAGGAGTTAAAGTATGTAGATAGTGCTTTCCTCGGTGCGCTGGTTAGCTCGTTGAAGTATGCCATAAGCCTGAAGCTGGACATTGTGCTGGCAGGCCTGAGAACCGACATCCGCGACCTAATCAAATTGATCCGCCTGGATAAAGTCTTTAAGATCTACAACTACGCCGAGGAAGCCTCGTTCGCGGTAAACAAGATGTAATGCAAAATTGCACCTGCAAAGTGAAATTCGAATTCGACAACTGCGCTGACAAGCTCGTCAGCTCGCTGGAGTATATGCTCGGGCAGATAACCCCGTGTATACCCCCGCATGCCGATTCGAACGATATTTTATTCAGGTGCAAGGCCATTATTACCGAGCTGCTCACCAATGCTATCAAGCACGCCGGCAAGGGTAGCACCCGTTTCGACGTGGAGAGTGATGGCTCTAAGCTTATCATCCGCAAGACCGATACCGGCATGCCGCTTTACCTCGTTAACACCCGGAATAACACGGTTCCTGAAAATACAGCGGAGAATAAACGCCTCATCAGCGCCGACCCGCTTTCATCGCTTTATGCCAATTGGGAGACCGAAAATCATATCCGTTTTAGCAGCGAGGAGGGTTCGCTGGACGATTTCCTTTCAGTGGAAGAGGTTGCAGAACACTTTGGTATCCTGATCATTACGAACTCGTCCGACGAGTTTACCTACACTTATAACAAGACTACCCGCGAAAATATCTTCCGGGTCCGGGTCGATTTCTAATATTCCGTGCGGAAAACCGGAACGAGTAAATCCGTAGTATTACGTATCATTTACCGTATAAACACTGCCTTTTAAATTTATTGCCGCTTATACTTTTGGTTTAAACAAAAACCTGCCGTATGAGCAAACTTACTTACATCGACGACTGCCGCCTGGATCAATTCATTTTGAGAAAGCTACTGAACCGCTACGGGTTCCCATTTGAAGTAAATTGTGTGGATACCAGCGAAGAGGCCTTGGTGGAACTGAAACGTCAGTGTTTGCGCCGGGAGAACCTTCCTGACATCATCCTGCTCGATATTTACAATCCGTACCTGGATGCCTGGAATTTCCTCGACAGGATACAAGCCCTGTATCCAATATTGGCAAAGCCGGTTGAGGTATTCGTTCTTTCGGCCTCCAAATACCCAACTGATGTGGAACGCCTGAAGCAATATGGTTTTGTGAAGGCCTATATCTTAAAGCCCATTACGAAAGAAGCGCTGCAGCAACTGATATATACCAAAGAGGTATTCCAAAGCAAATTTTTGACTTTAGAAGCACAAAACTAAATTTTCTTACCTGTCAGATTTATAGTAATGATGCTGGTGTGGGGTATCCCCAATGTGTTGCCTGGTATGACTTGAACATACCGGGCGACATAGCCGGCTAAAATTGCCTTGATGGCATTGTCGTAGGATGCTTCGAACTCCTTCGAGTAAGGTATTTGCGATTTGCGGAAAGTGATCTTGCCTTTGTCATCCACAAAAGCGGAGAAAAGATAGGCGAAATCCTCATAAGCGTGGTGAATGGTGATATTATACTCGGGATACAGGTAATCCTCATCTGGGTCCAGATCGCTGAAGGGATCTCCCGTGTTAACAACCCTTTCCGCTATCACGTAGGGGCTGGCGCTTTTGAATACCACCGGTTCGCGTGCTGAGAAAGCGCTGTCAGGATGCGTATTCGCGAGGTTTGAACGCTGACGAATAAAAACAGTATCCTTCACGCCTGGCAGGCCCATCTTTTTTATCGCTCCGGTATTTTTCTTTTCCAGGTAAGCATCGGAATAGAAGGTCATGAAAACTTTCGAGCCTTCATCATCCATCAGTATTTGCTTTTTTTCGTTTACGCGAAGCGACCGGAACACGATGCTGTCGCTGTTCATCTTTTGCAGCTGCAGCCACGAATCGATCATGTTGAAGATCTGATCGTGATCGTAATAAACATGGAAGCCATAGTAGCGCTGTTTCTTGGGGCTGAACACCTGCACGGAATCGTCAGAAACGAAGTGAAATTTCCAAACCGGCGACAGCTGGTAACCTTGTTTGTCGAACACGAGCCCATTGTCGAACACCCGGCGCACCTCGTTATAGGTAATGTTCTTAAAGTCGCCGAAGGGAATATAATGCCGCTTATAACGTTCACAGGAAAAGGCGAGGCTAACAAGGGACAGCAAAAAGAGTAGCCGGGCGTATTTCATAAACGGGCTCAAAATAAGTAAAAAAGCAGCATCTTTGGATAAATTGCCTGTTACAAACACTATGAAGAAGCTGATATTTTCTCTCCCTGCCCTGTTTCTGATGATTTCTGCATATGCCCAGCCGCGCGTGATGCTGGATTCCTGGTTCAACGACGAACATATCAAAGATGCTTCCGGCAAGCTGATCTCGTACCACTACAAATGGGAAGAAACAGACAATAACGGCTTTTCCATTTTCGGTGAAGCATTTAAACGAAATGGTGCTCAGATCAGCACCTTGTACCAGGAACCAACCGCAGAGAACCTTAAGCAGGCGGATATTTATATCATCGTCGACCCGGACACCAAAAAGGAAAGCCCTGATCCGAAATACATCACACCGAGGGATGTAAAAGTGATCAGTGAATGGGTAAACAACGGCGGTGTACTGCTGATCATGGCAAATGACAGTGCAAACGTCGAGCTACCCCATTTCAATACTTTAGCCGCCAAATTCGGCATCCATTTTAACGATGACCTGCTGAACCATGTGATGGACGACAAACATTTTTTACAGGGAGCATTTATGATCGTCGATAATCCGGTGCTGAAAACTGCTAAGAAAATCTACATGAAGGATATTTGCTCACTGACGTTAACCGACCCGGCCTACCCTATTTTGCAGGATGGTAACAATGTGATCATAGCGGCGTCACGATATGGAAAGGGCGTGGTGCTGGCCGTCGGCGACCCATGGTTTTACAATGAATACACTAACGGCCGCCTGCCGAAAGACTACCAGAATGATAAAGCGGCGGATGATGTGGCGAGGTGGCTGATAGCACAAGTGAAAAAGTAGAACACGGTTAAAGGATTTGATTGATAGTCATGATCCTGTTTATCCATTAAATCTTTAAATCGTGTTCAAAGCAACAACGATTCCACCCTATGCGCATGAACAATATCATCCATTGGCGACCAGGAAAAAATGGTGAACCGCCCGTCCTGCGAGGCGACTAAAGCGAAAGCATCCCTCTGATCATAGACAAACTGTGCAGCCGCGAAATGCCGTGTCCCGCCATCTTGTCCGGGGGCGATAATTTGCGCTTCGCTGTCGATAACGGGCTCTGTGACCATGATCTCGTGTACCGTTTCGGCGCCATAAGGCCTCGTTATCTTCGCGCCGAAAGCCAGTAATTCGTGACGGTCGTTGATAATAGTGGCGCCGTCAACAGCCGTAAGGCCTGCTACACAATCGATCTCGTCGGCGAGCTGTTCCTGCCAGAGCGCGAGATCGCGCTTGTGCACATCCATAGCCATCAGCCTGGACAGACCAGTAAATGCCGGGTTGACCGCATAGGATATGGGGTCGATGATGGATTCACGCCATTTATCACTATCCGAGGGAACGATAAGCAGCATGCCCCCATGTCCGTGCGCCCGCATGGAAACGGCTAACTGTACGTGCAGGTTTACAGGGCTTGTCCACGTACTTTGCGCCGTGAAGCCTAATAGAGAATTCAAAAGCTTAGGGCAATCAGGCTGGTAAATGCTGCGTTCATCGATCACTTTTACCTCGTCGCCTTTCAGAACGGCGACATTCACATATTTCCCAAAGCCATCTACGCGGCGATGTTTGATAACGAGCAAGCCAGGCTCTACAACTTCCAGCACAAAGCAAAATCCGGGCACGGTATGCGTCGTTCCCCAGATGTATATCTCATCTTCATCCTGCCAGACGCCGAGGTGGATGCCGGAACGTTCAACGGCCGGCGCGAGTTTGGTCAGCGCTTCCACCGAAAACGGCAGGCGCTGTTCAAAAGCCAGCGGCAGTTCCGACTGGCGCGGAGGCAGGAAAGCGATAGATATTTTTGGGGACCTGCCCTCCTCTTTGCGCAGGCTGGCCCAAAATGCGGTATCTATTATGGTTTCTATCGTATGTTTGGAAGGCTCGGGAGCCAGGTTGGATTCGCCGCGTTCGGCGGCAGCGGCCAATTGCGCTATAAAATGCCGCTCGATAGCGCCCGAAACCAATCGCGCTGCTTTATAGGTTGGCCCGGCAATGGCTGACTTTATACCGTTATTCATGGAGCCAAATTAGCGGAAAGACATATTCATGACGCCTCATGTAAAGAAATATTACTTTGGTATGAGTTCGGTGAGGCAATGAAGTTTCACGCCATGTCGCCAAAACTTTCCAGGTAGCTTTCAACGGACCATTTACCCGAGCCTATGATCAGGAATACCAGCAGCAATACAAACGCAGCTACAGATGAAATTAAATCGGTATTGAATGGCGATTGCAGGTAATTGATAAAGATAATGGCACAAAATACGATCGGCAATTGCAGCAGCGCTGATAGTCGCGTCAGGATACCGAGGCTAATCAGTATGCCGCCTACAAAATGCACGAAGGTGACGTAATAAACCGCCGCCATCAGCCAGCCGGAAGAAAAGGCAATGTCGGGCTGGCCTTCGATCATCTCTTTCAGGTTGGCGCTGTTCTGCATAAAGCCAAATCCCTTCAGAAATAAAAATATACCAAGTGCTACGCGGATAACATCCAGGAATTTGGGGTGGTGCCCGTCGCCCCATTTTTCGATACGGTGAATTACGTTCATATCAAATCTCCTTCCAGGTTCTGAAATTGGTTTGTATAAATATACTTAACTTTTACGAAAAATGCAACAAGTTTTTTACAAATGCATTTATATTTATAATAGCGGGGAAGTCACAAAGTGTTGACAAAGGCCGCCTTTTTCCATACCTTTGCGGCAAATTTTACCTTTGTTTACTCTCCCAAGTGAAGCACTTCACTTAACTATTTTACTATCATGAAGATAACCAGTTCCGCCAACGGAATACCCATTTCGCCTGCATTGAACTATGTACCCGAAAACAACGAGGACGTTAAAAAGAATATAATTTTAAAGAAGCGCCTGATCGGTTTGTCGATCATGTGCATCTGTGTGGCCGCGGCCGTTAGCCTGATCGCCAAATTTTTGGTAACGCTCATCTACCTGGTCACTAATATTTCTTTTTACGGCAAGTTCTCTTTAAACTTTTACAGCCCGGCTGATAACCACCTGGGCCTGTGGGTGATCATTGTTCCTGCTATTGGCGGTGTTATAGTCGGTATCATGGCGCTATATGGTTCAAAGGCCATCCGCGGTCACGGTATACCCGAAGCAATGGAGCAGATACTTGTAAATAAAAGCAAGATCAAACCGGTTATCACTTTCCTGAAGCCTATTTCGTCTGCCATCGCGATCGGCACAGGCGGCCCGTTCGGTGCGGAAGGTCCCATTATTGCCACAGGCGGTGCGCTGGGCTCTACGCTCGGGCAGCTTTTCAAGATCACATCCAATGAGCGCAAGATCATATTGGCTGCTGGCGCCACAGCGGGTATGGCCGCCATTTTCGGCACACCTATCGCTGCTGTGTTCCTCGCTATAGAGTTATTGCTATTTGAATTTTCGCCCAAAGCCATATTGCCTGTTGCGCTGGCATGTATCACAGGGGCGGCCGGTCACCATGTATTATTTGAATCCGGTCCTGTATTCCCTATGCCTGATGTGGCCATTCCATCAAATATAGCCCTCGCTATCTACAGCTTTATGGGGGTCATCGTCGGCTTCCTGGCCATGGGCCTTACCAAAGCAGTTTACTTTATAGAAGACGCTTTTGAAAAATTACCTATCCATTGGATGTGGTGGCCGGCGCTGGGTGGCCTTGTCGTGGGCGTTGTCGGCTACTTCGCGCCGCACACACTGGGCGTAGGTTACGATAACATAAGGTCGCTTTTATCGGGAACTTTACCGCTTATGTTGGTGCTTAACCTGTGCGTGCTCAAATTTATATCATGGGCCATAGCATTGGGCAGCGGTACCTCGGGCGGTACCCTTGCGCCATTGATGACTATCGGCGGCGCCACCGGCGCCATATTAGGCTTTGCTGTGAACAGTCTTTTTCCCGAAGTTCAAATTAATATACCCATGGCAGTGCTCGTAGGCATGGCTTCTATGTTCGCAGGCGCTTCAAGGGCTTACCTGACCAGCATCACTTTCGCCCTCGAGGCGACGATGCAATCGCACGCGCTGCTGCCCTTGCTGGGAGCCTGCACGGCGTCGTATCTCATTTCATTCTTCCTGATGGAGAATACCATCATGACGGAAAAGATCGCCCGCCGCGGTGTTTTCACGCCTGATTCTTACGAGCCTGATTTGCTGCAAACCATTACCGTGGCGCAGGTAATGGACGAGAGGGATGTGGTAATAAGCGCTAAAAACACTATCCGCGAAGTGAATGACTGGCTGAACCAGAATAAAGAACATGATGATTATTTTATCACGGTCAATGATGACGGTTCTTATTCCGGCATCCTGAAGCTGGCCGACCTGTACATCAATAATCCTGACGGCGGTAGCACGCTGAAATCGGTAACGAGCCACGTTAACTATTTCCTGAAAAATGACGAAACACTCCGTATGGCGGCTGAAGAAATGGCCAAACATGATACAGATGTACTTCCTGTCATTTCTGCTACAGGCAATAAGATCATCGGGCTGCTTACCTACCAGGATATTCTTTCAGCCTATAAGCATCATATCGATGAACATGAAACTGCCAATACGCAGATATCGCTCAAACGCAGGCGTATGAAGATGCTGATCAGGGGCAGAAAACTGATCAATATCAGCGACGTTTCGAAGCAACAATAAGCAATCCACGTTTTCATAAGTTAATACCAGGATGCAGCAAATTATTTGCTGCATTTTTTGTGATGCATAAGTGTTGTTGATACATTTATCAAATGAAAGCGAAACTCCTCCTGTTCCTGTCGCTGGCGTTGGGCCTGAAGGCCTTCGCCCAGGAAACCGCGACTGTTGATATCAGCAACGATTCGAAGTTAACCATCAGCCGCTTTATTTACGGGCAGTTTGCCGAGCACCTCGGCCATGGCATTTACGGCGGGTTTTGGGTTGACAAAAATCTGCCCGTCGAAAAGCAGGACCGTATCCGGATGGATGTGGTCAATGCTTTGAAGCGGATCAAAATTCCCGACCTGCGCTGGCCGGGAGGGTGTTTTGCCGACGAATACCATTGGCGCGATGGCATCGGTCCGCGCGAACAGCGACCCAAAATGGTGAATACCAACTGGGGCAATGTGACCGACGACAATAGCTTCGGTACACATGAGTTTCTGAAGCTGTGCGAGCTGATTGGCTGCGAACCCTATATCGCGGGGAATGTGGGAAGTGGTACAGTGGAGGAAATGTCGAAATGGATTGAGTACCTGAACCTTGACGGCGAAAGCTCGATGGCTCAGCTGCGCGCTAAAAATGGCCACCCTGCACCATATAAGGTTACTTTTTGGGGAGTGGGCAATGAAAGCTGGGGTTGCGGCGGTAATATGACGCCGGAATTTTACGCCGATCAATACAAGAGATACGCCGCCTTCGCCAAAAACTATCCCGGCGCCCGGCTGAAAAAGATAGCCAGCGGGCCCAATGCCGACGATTACAACTGGACCGAAGTATTGATGAAAAACGCCGGTTGGGATATGTGGGGATTATCGCTGCATTATTATACGATCCCAAGCGGAAACTGGGGGCATAAAGGTTCTGCAACAGCATTTGATGAGAAGGAGTACTTCAATACTATGGTGAATGCCTTGAAAATGGAAGAGCTGGTGACGAAACATTCAGCCATCATGGATAAGTATGACCCGGACAAGAAAGTGGCCCTCGTGGTCGACGAATGGGGCGTTTGGACTGATGTCGAACCAGGCACCAACCCAGGTTTCCTGTACCAGCAGAACAGTTTGAGAGATGCCTTGCTCGCCGCAACGACCCTGAACATTTTCAACAATCACTGCGACCGCGTGAAAATGGCGAACCTGGCGCAAACTGTTAACGTGCTGCAGTCGCTTATTCTTACTGATAAAGACAAAATGCTGCTGACGCCAACTTATCACGTTTTTGATCTGTACAAGGTGCACCAGGACGCCAAATTCCTGCCGGTAAAGCTTAATTCGCCGGATTATGAAATGGATGGTAAAAAGATACGGGCTGTAAGCGTATCGGCGTCGCAGGATGTTTCGGGTAAAATACATCTGTCGTTCGTCAATCTCGATCCCCATCAAAGTATTGCCGTGTCTGCTTCGCTGAGCGGCATGCGATGGACTAAGATCAGCGGGCAAATACTTACGTCGCAAAACCTGACCGACATCAATACCTTCAAAGAACCGAATAAGCTAAGCCTGAAGAGTTTTAATGGTGCCAAAAAAGACGGCGACAAAGTGGTGGTGAACCTGCCTGCAAAATCGGTGGTAATGGTGGAATTGAACTAACCAATAACTCGTGCTCTTTGTGCCTCCTATGTGTGCTCTGTGGTAAAAATAATGAAGCGTGATTTTTAACCATAGAGGGCACTGAGATTTTACACAGAGGGCGTGAAGTATGTGCACTCAGTTATTCAATTAATAAAATAGTCTATATTAGTCAATCGTTGTTGACAATATAAAAAGGATAGATTATAATTGTCAATTCAACACATATAAACCAAACACATTGCTGGCTAAATCGAGCTTTTGCCGGCAGCCAAAACCAATTTAAACGCCCGATATGAGCAAATTTACAGCCATTGATTACATCATCTTTATCTTTTACTTTCTAGTAGTAGCAGGCTATGGGTACTGGGTTTATCGTAAGAAACGGAATAAAGACGTTAGCGCATCGCACGATTTCTTTTTAGCAGAAGGTTCGCTCACCTGGTGGGCTATCGGCGCCTCGCTGATCGCGTCCAATATCTCAGCCGAACAATTTATCGGCATGAGCGGCCAGGGATATGACATCGGTATCGCTGTTGCCGCTTATGAATGGATCGCGGCAATCGCACTGATCGTCGTAGCGGTATGGTTCATGCCCGTGTACCTGAAGAACAAGATATTTACAATGCCGCAATTCCTGACGACGAGGTATAATGAAACCGTGGCATTTATCATGAGTATATTCTGGTTACTGCTTTATGTGTTTGTTAACCTGACATCCATCCTGTTTCTGGGCGAGATCGCTATTAACAACCTGGTCGGCGGTAATGCTGCATCCGGCCATATTATCCTTTTTGCCCTATCCATATTCGCCGTTTTTATTACACTGGGGGGCATGAAGGTGATCGGTTTTACAGACGTGATCCAGGTAAGCGTACTGATCATAGGCGGCCTGGCCACTACCTATATCGCGTTGACGGTTGTCAGCAAAGCGTTTGGCTACGGAGACAGTGCGATCGAAGGGTTTAACCAGCTGATCAAACACGCACCCGATCATTTCCATATGATCTTCGAAAAACCGGGGCCAAACTCAACACCACATGAAGTTCACAATTACCTCACCATTCCGGGCTTGCTTTCTTATGTTGCGGGTATCTGGATCATCAATTTGAATTATTGGGGCTGCAACCAGTACATCACGCAACGTGCCCTTGGAGCCAGCCTTCCGACCGCGCGGAAAGGCATTTTGTTTGCCGGTTTCCTCAAATTGCTTATGCCGCTGATCGTAATGCTTCCGGGTATTGCGGCTTTTGTACTGCACCAAAAAGGCATGATACAGCACGAAATGCTGGTAAACAGTAAAAGTGGCCATGTATTAACGGATAACGCTTATTCCGCAATCCTAGGTTATCTGCCAAATGGATTGATCGGCCTTTCACTTGCCGCGCTTACGGCTGCTATTGTTGCTTCACTTGCCGGTAAAGCCAATAGTATTTCAACTATTTTTACGCTTGACGTTTATAAGAAACACATTAATAAGAATGCCGACGAAAAGAAGATGGTTTGGGTGGGACGTATTACTATTCTTGTTGCGCTGGCTATCGCCATATTATTTACCTGGTCAGATACTCTGGGCATCGGCGGCGAGGGCGGTTTTACCTATATACAAAAATATACGGGCTTTATCAGCCCGGGGGTATTCGCTATGTTCCTTTTGGGCATGTTCTGGAAACGTACAACCGGCGCCGCCGCAGTTGTCGGTGTAACAGTTGGCTTCCTGCTCTCCGTATTTTTTAATGAACTCGCACCAAAATGGTTCGGCCCTGAAACATTTTTATATACAGCATACAGAAATGACGCCGGCATATATGAAATTCCTTTCCATATCTGCATGGGTTTGGCCTTCTTCTTTACCATGGGCATCATGATATTGGTTAGCCTTGGCGGGCCGAAGATCAACCCGAAAGCATTCGCTTTGGATAGATCCATGTTTAAAGTTCAACCAGGCGTACTAGCCATGATCGTTATTACACTGATGATCATTTCTTTGCTTTACGTAAGGTTCTGGTAAAAAAAGCAATCGATCAACTCTCAATACGGCGCCCCGGCTTACCGGGGCGTTTTTTTATCCGTAAGATTTGACAACTTTTTGAAAGTTGTCAAATCTGCCACCCAGGTTGATGTTACTATACTTAGTGTTCGCAACCCGAAAAATTCATCGAAAAGTTTATACAGACTTCTTTTACACTAGGTGGCATTTAGCTTAATTTTGATGATCAAAAGTGGCCTGTAAATGTAAAATTGTGAAAATTTACAGACGTTTTCGTCCGGATCGGTCATTTTTGTGTGTGTATACATTTCAATAACAACCAGCTGTTTTACAGCGCCTTAAACTTTGGCCGTTCACGAAAATGGCTAAGTTTATGCAAATTCTGCGCTTAGTGTAATCCTTAATTTGCTGGTGATCAGGTCAAAAAATGGCTAATCATGGTCGAAAGGCGGTTAAACGTGAACGCATGGTGTAAATTATGGTATTTGAGCGGTAGAAGTATGGCATTTGCTAGCCGTTACAATCCCGCAGGTGCGGGACAACTATTACAACCAATCCAACTAAACCCCCTATATTAGGCTATTCGTTTATAAACTACCTTTCATCTATATGTTCAGCAACCTCGAACAAACTTTTCGCTGGTACGGCCCGTCGGACCCGGTGACGCTGAAAGCTATCAGCCAGGCCGGGGCGACAGGTGTGGTTACCGCGCTGCATCATATTCCCGCAGGCGAGGTTTGGGACACTGAGGAGATAGAAAAACGTAAGCACATAATCGAAGCGGCCGGCTTGCGGTGGTCGGTAGTGGAAAGCGTAAATGTGCATGAAAGCATCAAGACCGCCTCTCCAGACCGCGAGCAATACGCTGAAAAATATATAGAAACGCTGAGGAATCTGTCAAAATCGGGCATTAAGATCGTCTGCTACAACTTCATGCCCGTGCTGGACTGGACGCGGACGGATATAGACTACCGTTTGCCAAATGGCGCTTCGGCATTAAGGTTTCATGCCCCGGCGCTGGCTGCGTTCGATCTGTATATTTTGGAAAGAGAAGGCGCTTATTCAGAATTCAGCCAAGATCAGCAGAAAAAAGCCAAGGCATACTTAGACAGCATTAATGCAAATGAAAAGGAGCGGCTCATCCGTAATGTAATGGCCGGGTTGCCGGGGACAAAAGATGTATTGACCATCGATCAGTTTAAAGGCCATTTGGAAAAATATAAAGGCATTGATGCGGCGCAATTGAAAAAGAATTTAGCCTGGTTTCTGCGGACTATCATTCCGGAAGCGGAAAAGGTCGGCGTTAAACTATGCATCCACCCGGATGACCCGCCGTTCCCGATATTTGGTTTGCCAAGGGTTATATCGAAAGAGGAAGACTTGTTAAATGTTGTGAATGCTTGCCCTTCAACATCAAATGGGCTAACATTCTGCACGGGTTCCTTGGGCGCGCGGGGCGATAATGACCTGCCGGGGATGATCGGCCGTTTAGGTACACACATCCATTTTCTGCACTTACGCAATGTGAAACATGAGGCCGACGGCAGCTTTTATGAGGATAACCATTTGGAAGGAAGCTCGGATATGTACGTCATTATGAAAAGCATTCTGAATGAGCAGAAAAAACGTGCGGAAAACGGCAGAGACGACATTGCTATACCGATGCGGCCCGATCACGGTCATAAATTATTGGACGATTTTAATTATGATACGTTCCCCGGTTATTCAGCTATAGGGCGGCTTAAAGGCCTCGCCGAGTTACGCGGGTTGGAAATGGGTATCAAAAAAACACTATACCAATAGATGAAGGCATTTTTGGATGATGATTTCCTGCTGAACGGCAAAACGGCGCAGCGACTTTACCACGAGTATGCGGCCGGGATGCCCATCATCGATTACCATTGTCATTTGCCTCCGGATGAGATCGCCGCTGACCTGAATTTCAAAAATCTGACTCATGCCTGGCTTTACGGCGACCATTACAAGTGGCGGGCCATGCGCGCCAATGGCGTCAATGAAAAGTATGTGACTGGCAGCGCGAGCGATGAAGAGAAATTCATGAAATGGGCGGAAACGGTACCTTATACGCTGCGCAATCCGCTTTACCATTGGACGCATTTGGAATTGCGAAGGTATTTTGATTCGAACGAATTGCTATCGCCCAAAACTGCGAAAGCGATCTATGATGAATGTTCATCCAAACTGCAGACGAAAGAATACTCGGTACGGAACCTGCTGACTAAAATAAAGGTCGAAGTAGTTTGCACGACGGACGACCCGCTGGATAGCCTGGAGCATCACCAAAAAATAAGAGGCAACGGTTTTGGCGTCAAAGTGCTGCCCACGTTCAGGCCGGATAAGGCGATGAATGCCGATGATCCCGCTGCCCTTAATTCATACATAAATAAGCTTGAAAGCATAACAGGCCTCGTTATTCGGGACATTGCTGCCTACCTTGGCGCATTAAAGTCGCGCCACGATTATTTTGCGGCCAATGGCTGTAAACTGTCTGACCACGGGCTTGAACAACTGTATGCAGCCGATTTTACTGACGACGAGATCGATATGATCTTCAAGAAAATACGGCATAATTACACTTTGATGCCGCTGGAGATACTGAAATTCAAATCCGCGATGCTGTATAATTTTGCGCTGTGGGACCATGAAAAAGGATGGGTGCAGCAATTTCACATCGGTGCGCTGAGAAACAACAATACGCGGGGATTGACTACGCTCGGTCCGGATACGGGTTGGGATTCTATCGGTGATTTCAGCCAGGCAAAAGCATTATCGCGATTCCTGAACAGGCTTGATGCCGACAACAAACTGGCTAAAACCATAATCTACAACCTAAACCCCGCCGACAACGAGGTAATGGCCGCTATGACCGGCAATTTCAATGACGGCTCGGTTGCAGGCAAGATACAATTCGGTTCGGCCTGGTGGTTTTTGGATCAGAAGGATGGGATGACAAAGCAAATGAACGCTTTATCTAACATGGGTTTGCTAAGCCGGATGGTGGGTATGCTGACGGATTCAAGGAGCTTCCTGTCGTTCCCAAGGCATGAATATTTCAGGCGGCTGCTTTGCAACCTGTTCGGCGAGGATATTGATAACGGCGAATTACCAAACGACATCGAATGGACAGGCAAGATCATACAGGATATCTGCTATTATAACGCCAAAAACTATTTTGCTTTTTAGATGGCCGATTCGCTCAACATAGCTTCAAAAGGAAAGGTGCTTACCTTCGGTGAACTGCTGTTGCGCATATCGCCGGATGAGGAAGGCCAATGGCTGAAGGATAATCAACTCCCGTTCTTCATTGCCGGGGCTGAGCTGAACGCTGCTACAGCCCTGGCCTTATGGGGCATTCCCGTAAAATATGTAACCGCTTTGCCGGATAATGGCATGGCTAAACACATCGTAACCTTTGAAGAGCGGCAAAATATTGAAATGTCGGTCAGGTATGGCACTGGCAGGCTCGGACTGTATTTCCTGACGAAGGGTCGCGACCTGAAAAATGATGCTTTAGTGTACGACCGCGCGCATTCGGCATTTTCAGAACTAAAACCCGGCATGATTGATTGGCATAAAGAATTTGAAGGGGTGAGTTGGTTTCACTTCAGCGCAATTTGCCCGGCGATCAGTCATAACATCGCCGATGTCTGCGAAGAGGCACTGCGGGTTGCGTCCGAAAAAGGCATCATCATCTCTATCGACCTGAACTATCGGTCGAAACTCTGGAAATACGGCAAGGACCCACTCGAGATCATGCCAGAGCTTGTCAAATATTGTGACCTGGTGATGGGCAATGTGTGGGCCGTCGAGGCTATGCTTGGTATACCGGTGATACCGAACATTCATGAGTCGGGACAGCGCAGCATTTATCTTAAAGAAGCGTTGAAGACGTCGGAAGAAGTTGTGAAACAATATCCGAACTGCAAAGCTGTCGCTAACACTTTCAGGTTTGATGGGAATGAAGAAGTGGACTACTATGCAGCACTGTATACAGCGGGTGAATTTTACAGCTCGAATGAGTATAGCGCTTCGCATATCATCAATAAAGTTGGCAGCGGCGATTGTTTCCTCGCAGGATTGGTTTATGGATTTTATCATGACCTGGCACCGGAGCAAACGCTGGAATTCGCCACAGCAGCCGCATTTGAAAAGTTATTTATTGAAGCCGACGTAACGAACCGATCTGTAAACGAAATAATGGCCAGGGCAAATGAAAGCTAAACAGGAAGTATTGGACAGCATCATCAAACAAGGCATGCTGCCGCTGTTTTTTTATGAGGACGCTGAAGTAAGCGTGCAGGTGGTGCGCACCCTATATAGGGCCGGCGTGCGGGTTATGGAATATACTAATCGGGCGAAAGAAGCCTTTGAGAATTTCAAAATACTGAAAGCTGCGGTCGACCGGGAAATGCCGGGCTTTTATTTCGGTGCTGGAACAGTCAAAACCAAAGCCGACGCGATCCGATATACCGATGCCGGCGCCGACCTGATAGTCGCACCTACCATTAATCCCGAAGTTGGTGACGTTGTAAACAAACTCGGCGGGCTATGGATACCCGGCTGTATGACGCCAACGGAAATTCATTTGGCCCAGGAACACGGAGCGGCGCTGATCAAAATATTCCCGGCGAACGTACTTGGCCCCGGGTTTGTATCGGCGGTTTTGGACGTTTTTAGAGGACAATTATTCATGCCTACGGGCGGCGTCGAGCTGAACAAGGAAAATATTAGCGGCTGGTTCAAATCGGGTGTTGGTGCCGTAGGGATGGGCAGCCGGTTGATCACCAAAGAAATATTGCAAAACAAGCTTTACGATAAGCTTTATGAAGATACGGTTAAAGCGCTACAATTAGTTGAAACAGCGAGACAATGACGAACGAAAAACCTGGCAACTACCGATGGACTATCTGTGCGCTGATCTTCATGGCGACCACGATCAATTATCTTGATCGCGCAGTTATCAGTTTGCTAAGGCCATATATCAGCAAAGACCTGCACTGGAACGACGCTGACTACGCCAATGTTGAAATAGCCTTCAAAGCGGCCTACTCTGTAGGACTATTACTTGCAGGGCGGCTTGTAGACAGGCTGGGTACCAAAATGGGGTACTTTTTTTCTACATTTTTATGGAGTGCATCCGCGGCCCTGCATGCTTTGGTTAACAGCACGCTGGGCTTTATTACTGTGCGTACAGCCCTTGGACTGAGCGAAGCGGGGAATTTCCCATCGGCAATTAAAACCGTAGCCGAGTGGTTTCCTAAAAAAGAAAGGGCGTTTGCCACAGGTATATTTAATTCCGGAGCGAACATCGGCGCTGTTTTGGCCCCCGGTATAATTTATATTAATATGGCTTGCGGCTGGCGCTGGGCCTTTGTCATAACAGGCGCCATCGGCTTCCTTTGGCTCATACTGTGGCTATGGTTCTATGAAATACCAGCCAGGCAAAAACGACTGAAAAAACCGGAATTAGAGTACATCCATAGCGATGCTGATGAAAAAGATCATACCGATAAACTGGAAGAGAAAATCTCGTGGGGAAAGCTGCTAAGCTACAAGCAAACCTGGGCCTTTTCCATCGGCAAATTCCTTACCGACCCTATCTGGTGGTTCTATTTGTTCTGGCTGCCAGATTTCCTGACGAGCCAATATGGTATAAAAGATACAGCTTTGGTTTTGCCTGTTTCTATGGTTTATATTATATCCACTTTCGGGAGTATCTACGGTGGTTACCTGCCCAAAAGTCTTATCGATAAAGGCTGGCTGGTTTTCAGGGCGCGCAAAACGTCTATGCTCATCTATGCTTTTGCCGTTGTGCCTATCGTATTTGCGCAGGTATTGGGCAGCATCAACATGTGGCTGGCGGTTGCTATAATCGGTATAGCGGCCTCGGCCCACCAGGCCTGGAGTGCCAACATTTTCACCACAGTTTCAGATATGTTCCCTAAAAAGACTGTGGGATCGGTAACCGGCATTGGCGGCATGTTTGGTTCTGTGGGCGGCGTGTTCCTGTCGCTGTTCGTACAAAAAAATATGTTCGTATACTACCGGTCTATCCATCATATCGAGATCGCGTACTACATCATGTTCTTCGTTTGCGGCAGCGCCTACCTGCTTGCCTGGTGTATTATGCACTTTTTGGTGCCGAAGATGAAGCCTGTTGACCTATAAGGTGCTCTTACCCGTTATTTATTCACCCTATTAGGGTGATTGTTTTATTTCCAAAATAAGCGTAATTTGATATTAGCTTTAAGCTGAGAGCGTTTTATAAAATAATGCAGTTGGTTTTTACAAGGTTCTTTCGTGGCAGAAGTGCAAAATGCCTTACGCTTGCAGTTGCTTTGCTCCTGTTCATTCCCCTGCTGACCCATGCGCAGAAATACAACTTTTCGCATTACGACCTGGAGAACGGCCTGATACAATCGCAGGTAAACGACCTGTGCCTGGACAACGAGCACCGGCTTTGGATTGCCACATTTGGCGGCGCCTGCCGGTATGACGGCAGAGAGTTTGTTCCCTGGGCGCGACAGAACGGGATGCCGGGCAATTTTGTGAATACCGTATTTGTCGATAAAAGCGATAACGTTTGGTTTGGTACCCAAAGCGGTCTTTCAAGGCTCACTAACGGAAAAATAACGACGTTAAAATTGCCTGCGGATATTGGCATCGGTCGTGTGCGGAACGTGGTACAGGATAGCAGCGGCACGATCTGGGCGATCATCAACAGCCGGCTCTTTAAGGTAACGGGAAATTCGGTAAGCGAAACGCTGATCAGGGACACTATCAACATGAAAGGTACTTTAAGCTGCCTGTTCATTCACCGTTCCGGCCGTATCATGGCTGCGCTTTACCGCAGGGGGATCTACTGTCTCAACCATGGTAGATGGATCAAAATAGTAGGTTTCCCGGCAGCTAACCAGGATCTGTACGTCCTGAAGATTATAGCCGACAGGAACGACCCCAATAAGCTATACCTGCTCACTTATACTGGTATCTATACCATCATCGATAATAAACTGGGGACCTTCGAGCCCAAAGTGACGGCGTCTATTAAAGATTACCTGCTCAGTATGACGCAGGATAATGACAATTGCTTCTGGCTCGGCACCACCAACGGCGTTTACTATCTGAAGAACGGTCGCCTGATCCATTTTGGTTCGCGCAATGGCCTCACGGATAACGCCGTAACCGATGTGTACCACGATATTGATAATAACCTGTGGTTTGCCACGCAGGGTAACGGGCTTTTCAGGTACGAGGGGAACCATATTATCACATTGGATAAATCGCAGGGTATGCCAGACAATGAGGTGGTGATGGCGCTAACAAAAGATAAAAACGGCGGCGTGATCATGGGCATTGATGGGGCTGGGTTGATCAGTTTCAGCGGTAATAAGCTTTTTCCCCTGAAAATTCCTGGCAAAGACCAGCAACTACAGCGCGTAATATGCCTTTACAAAGACAGTAAGGGTCTAATTTGGATAGGAACACACGCGGGGCTCTGGAGCTACAACGGTAAAACCTTTAGACCGGTGGAAGAGCTGGGCAAATACGCGGTAAATGGTATTACCGAAGACAGCAATGGTACACTATGGGTGAGTGCCCATGACAAGTGCTTCTATATTGAAAATAACAAGGCAACAGAGCTTAGCTCCTTTACCGGCCTGGCATCATCAGTGATCGCGGCCGGGCGGGATTCGGTGATGATCGGTACGGATGATGGCATTACGCTGGTCGCCAATAAGCACATCGAAAGGGACTTCATTATCGATGCAGTAAAAACTTCGGTAGTGTTTTGCATGCTGCAATACCGTAATATGATCGTGATCGGAACGGACGACCGCGGTATATTCACCTGGAACCGCGCCACAGGCGAAGTGAAGAATTACGGATTGAAAGAGGGATTAAATTCGACCGCTGTTTATAGTCTTGCCGCAGATGACAACGGCGTCATATGGGCTGGAACCGGTCGCGGGGTAAACAGGTTACTGTTTAACAAAAACACCGATCGATTCTTTGTAAGCAACAGCGGCGGCTCCAAAACACTGATCTTCGAGGCCAACCAAAACGCGGCATTGTTTGCTGATCATAAAATATGGATAGGCACAACCAGAGGTGTTATTTTATACGACCCAAATTCGATCGGTATACCGGCTGCCCCGCCGCATGTGATGATCCAATCGGCGAGGATAGTTCCGCAAGTGCCGAGCGATAGCTGGGAGAATGGGGCGCTGATCGCTAACGGTCAAACATTATCACATGGCGACAACCATTTGGCCATTTCTTTCCTCGGCGTTTACCTGAACGACCCGAACGGAATATCTTACCGTTACAGGCTGAAAGGTTTGGATAGCGGATTTTCGGCCCCGGTAAAAAACAGCGGGGTAGATTATCCTTCGCTGCCTCCGGGTAGTTATACCTTTCTTGTAAAGGCTGAAGCTGCTGATGGCACGCCTTCCGCGAATACTGCCAGTTTCGTCTTTACTATTACACCTGCATTTTATCAAACTTTATGGTTCAGGATAGCGGGCGTGGCACTATTGATTTTCGTGGGTATTATACTGCAGAATTCAAGATACCGGGCAAAACAGAAAAGACAAAAAGCTATAGAAGCTGCCCGCCATGAGGAAAGCCAGAAGATTCGTCAACAAACCGCGGAAGATTTTCATGACGAGCTGGGCAACAAGCTCACACGCATCACAGTGCTTACCGAGATACTGGATACCAAGCTGAACGGCGTGCATGGCGACCAGAAAAAACTGCTGGAGCAGATCAGGCAGAACGCCGCATCGCTTTACAATGGCACCAAAGATGTGTTATGGGCGCTTAACCCGCAAAGCGACAATTTGTACGAAATATTGACCCACATCAAAGATTTTGGCAATGAACTGTTCACAGATACCGCAATTTCATTTGAATTTAACGGAATAGATGAATCGTTGAGCTACATCAGGCTGCCGATGGAATACAGCCGGAATATCCCGATGATATTTAAGGAATTGCTGAACAATATACTAAAACACGCGCACGCCGACCACGTCATCCTAAGCCTGGACGATATCGACAAAAGCAGCATCCACCTGACACTGAAAGACAATGGCTGCGGCTTTGAGCAGGCAGAGGCGCGCAAAGGTCAGGGTATCAACAACGTGAATACGCGGATCAAACGAATCGGAGGTGAGATGCAGATCAAAACGTGCAAAGGACAGGGCACGGTGGTCGACCTGAAAATTAAAATAAACCAGGCGGTTGTAAATTAAACGGGATATGGAAAGGGCTATTCAGATAGTGGTGATAGAAGACGACGAGATTATCCGCGAAGGATATGCCTTGCTTATCGGGCGAACAGAAGGTTATCGCGTCGTGAATGCTTACGCCTCGTTTGACGAAGCGGCTAAGACCATTGCTGATGATTACCCCGATGTGATACTGCTCGATATTGAGCTGCCCGGCACTAATGGGATCCAGGCGATCCCTAAACTGAAAAAGTTATTGCCTCATGCTTATATCCTGATCCTGACGGTATACGAATCGGAAAAAACCATCTTCGAGGCATTGGCCAGCGGAGCGTCTGGCTATCTCACAAAAAACACTCCCGCTTCGAAGATCGTCGAATCTATCCGCGAAGTAAAGGACGGCGGCGGACCTATGAGCGTGAACATAGCACGTATGGTGATCCGTTCTTTCCGGAAGAACCAGGAATCGCCTTTGTCCAAACGCGAAACGCAGATACTGGAACAGGTAGCCGAAGGCAAAAGCCGCAGCCAGATCGCCAGGGACTTGTTCATCGACCTCGAAACCGTCCGCAGTCACATCAAGAACATCTACCTGAAACTGGATGTAAATTCCCGCGCCGATGCCATCAAAGCCGCCAAAGAAAACAAGCTGATCTGATAAAGCTTGTTTATAAATAGTATTTTAGGGCAAGATCTTTTAATATGCCTTACACAAATCAAAATCTAAACCCCCAGGGGGCGGTCAAAGCGCTGCCGATAATCCATTTAGCCCTGATAGCCGGGCAGGTATTATTCTGTCTCGTAGCCTATTTCCAGTTTCCCCAAAAAGACTTTTCAATGGATGGTTCGAAAGACCCTTTTGTCTACGTAGCGGTTATTCTCGCCGCAGGCGGATTCTTCCTCGGAAGTTTTTTATTCAGGCAGCAGGTTGGCAAAATTGGCCCTGAAAATTCTTTATCACAGAAAATATCGGCTTATCAAACAGCTTTTATACTTCGCGCCGCTTTGGCGGAGGGACCCTCTTTGTTTTCGGTCGTTGCTTTTATGCTTAGCGGCAACTTGCTTTTCCTCGCCATTACGGGCGCCATCATTTTGTACTTTCTTAGCTTCAGGCCAACCAGGGAAAAGGTGTCCAACGACCTTAACCTGGATTATAACGAAAAAGCAGAATTGGATGGACAACCTGCCAATTAAGCTTTCGAACAGCCTGAGTTCAAACGAAATAGTTAGTTAAAATAATAAATCACCCTAAAGGGGTGAACGTAAGCTAAAAGCACCTTAGTAAATTTATAAAGCATAAATTTTTACTATGGAACACATTAAGATTTTAGCTAACGGTAACCGGGTAACCAATAGCTCTGTTTTGCAAAAAACGACTGCTGAAACAGCCGGAAATTTCACGCTCAGGTTCGTGTTCGGCGGCAGCGAGAACTGCACCATCGGCAGGCGGCAATTGTCCATTCACAACGACTCTTTTGCCGCCCTCAATAAGGGAACCAGCTACACGGCCCGGGTTGATTCGGACACGCCCATGAGCGTGTTTTCAATCGGCTTTGATGAAGATTTCCTTGACGATTTCAGAGCAGCGTGGCTCACTGACGAAGATATTGACGACGAGACCATGCAGCACCTGAGCGAAACAATTTATCCTTTCGTAGGTGAAATGCGCGCCATTGTCAGCCAGTTCAAAGATTACATGGAAAATTGCGCACCTGACAACGCTGTGATCGATGAATACATGACCCGCTGCCTGCTATGTTATTTTGAACTCTACCACGAGGAGATATTACAAAAGGCAGCTAATCTTAACTTCCTTCACTACAACACAAGAGTCGAGATACTGCGCCGTCTGAACCTGGCCAAAGAATACCTTTACGCCAACTACAGCCGCAATATCAACCTTGATAACCTGGCTGATCACGCGTGCCTTTCGGTAAATCACCTTTTGCGCACTTTCAAGCTGGCCTATAACCAGTCGCCGCACCAGTTTTTGATACAGCTGAGGCTGCAAAGGGCACAATCATTACTGGCCAAAACCGAATACCCGATCTACGAGATCGTAAACATGGTGGGCTTTAAGTGCGCCAGCTCTTTCATCCGATTGTTCCGTACCCGCTACAAAACCACGCCGCTCAAGTACCGGAACATACTTGCCGCCTGATCTCTTTTTTACTTTTTAAAGATTGTCGGATACGGCAATCTTTTTATATTTGCGCCCACTTTTAAGTCAAAAGTCTTAAGTTCCGAATCCAAAGTCGCATTGACTCGGGACTTATTACTCAGGACTTAAGACTTCACAAAAGGCCCGTTCGTCTAGGGGTTAGGACGCAAGATTTTCATTCTTGAAACAGGGGTTCGATTCCCCTACGGGCTACTGAACTATCAAAATCACCCTTGTAAGTGAGGAACTTACGAGGGTTTTTGTTTTTACTGTCAATAAAAGCAGGTAAATTATAACCTATTTGGAGTAACAGAGATTATATTTCTTCATTTTTGTCAATATGCAAAAGGGTAAGCTGTTAGTTATTGACGACGAAGATCGGCTGCGAAGCCTGCTTGCCCGAATTTTGCAGCTGGAAGGATATGATGTTCTTACGGCATTTACCGCCAAAGAGGGGCTTAAAATATTGCAGCGCGAACTCATCAACGTAGTTCTTAGTGATGTAAAGCTTCCTGATAAAAACGGTATAGACCTTACTGAACACATCAAAAATAATTGGCCGGCAACCGAAATCATTGTACTTACCGCGTTCGGCACTATTAATGACGGGGTTAAAGCCATTAAGCTGGGCGCTTTTGACTACATCACAAAGGGTGATGATAATGAAAAGATCATCCCATTAGTGAACAAGGCAATGGACAAAGCTCTGCTGCAACAGCGGGTGCAGGAGTTGGAAAGTAAACTCAACGAGAAATTTGGTTTTGAACGCATCATTGGCAAATCGGCAGCTATATCTGATGTGGTCAAACTGGCGCAAAAAGTAGCGCAAACGGACACTACCGTTTTACTTTTAGGCGAAACCGGAACAGGCAAAGAAGTGTTTGCCGAAGCTATTCACCAGTCCAGCGGGCGTAGCAGCAAGCCATTCGTAGCTGTGAATTGCAGCGCCTTTGCAAAAGAATTGCTGGAAAGCGAATTATTTGGACACAAAACCGGTTCATTCACCGGTGCAACGAAAGACAAAAAAGGTTTGTTTGAAGAAGCTAATGGCGGGACCATATTTCTTGATGAAATTGGCGAACTCGACCTGGAACTCCAGGCTAAGTTGCTACGGGTGCTGGAATCGCAGCAGTTTTTGAAAATAGGCGATACCAAACCCACCCATGTCAATGTACGAATATTGGCCGCGACAAACCGTGACCTCCAGGCAGAGATCGAAAAAAGTCACTTTCGCTCCGATCTGTACTATCGGCTTTCGGTTTTTCAAATCACCCTGCCTGCGCTGCGTGAACGTAAAAAAGATATACCGCTGCTGGCCGAATACTTTATGCGCTATTTCGCATCGCGGATAAAAAGACAGATCACACAATTTTCAACAGGCTTCGTCGAAAGACTCGATGCTTATGATTGGCCGGGGAATATCCGCGAATTGAAAAACGTGATCGAACGGGCGATAATTCTATGTGATAGCCAGGAACTGGACGAAACGATGCTACCGTATGAAATACAGCATTCGCAGCCTGTTAAAACTAATAATACACTTTCCGCATTCGACCTGTCAGCGGTCGAAAAACTTCATATTCAACGCGTATTAAATCATACGCACGGTAACAGGGCCGAAGCCGCCAGGCTGCTGAACATCGGCGTAGCCACGCTGTACCGCAAACTGAAGGAATACAGCCTGGAATAATATTCGCGTCAAAGAGGGCTATCACTATCAATCTGATAAAATCCTATCATTTTGATCAGGCTTCTGGCATCATTCCCCTGCCTTAAAAAAATAAAACTGCGTTTTTAATAGCTATTCACCACTTTTCTTGAAAAAACTTTCCAAGGGCATCATTTTGGTAAGGGTTGCGGCATGAAAAAATTATACGCACTGAAGGACATACTGACCATCATCATTCTTTGGTTATTGGCAGTCGGTATCCTATATGTCGTATGGCTTAAGATCAAAATGCTTCACTTTTAAATGTCATTCAATTATAAATCAAAATGGATATAATCTTCACCATCGTTTACCTGCTATGCTTCATAGTCATCTTCTGGCTATTCTTTAAAACAGTCAATTACTTCGAAAAAATATAGAATCATGATCGCATTATTCATTGTGTCCGTCGCCGTGTTCATTTACATGGTTTACGTATTGCTTAAACCCGAAAAATTTTAAACTATAAAAAATCTTAATCAAATGAATACTGAATATACAGGTATTATTTTCATGTACGCGGCAACAGTAGCCCTGGCCATACCGCTGGGCAGATACATTGCCAAAGTATTTAAGGGTGAAAAAAACTGGTTTGACTTTATGGTTCCGCTCGAAAGGCTGATCTATAAGTTCAGCGGTATCGACACTAACCGTGAAATGAACTGGAAACAGCATTTGAAGGCCTTTTTAACCATCAATTTTTTATGGCTGATCTATGCCTTTTTCTGCCTGCTTTTCCAAAGCCATTTACCGCTAAACCCCGACCATAACCCGAGTCAGACGCCTGACCTGGCGTTCAATACGGCGATCAGCTTTATAACCAATACCAACCTGCAAGACTATTCGGGCGAATCGGGCGCCACTTACTATACACAATTGTTTGTGTTTATGTTCCTGCACTTTGTAAGTGCCGCTGCCGGTTTTGCGGCCATGATGGTCATTTTCAAAGGCATGAAAGATAAGGTGACCGACAAGCTGGGTAACTTCTGGGACTTTTTTGTAAAAAGTATAACCAGGGTATTGTTGCCTGTTAGTTTTGTTATAGCCATTATTTTAGCTTTTAACGGCACACCAACCAGCTACAAGGGCAAAGACACTGTAATAACCCTGCAAGGTGATACGGTGCATGTTTCGCGCGGCCCCGCTGCGGCGATGATCGCCATTAAACAGGCCGGCACAAACGGCGGCGGCTGGTACGGAGCAAACTCAGCACATCCACTTGAAAATCCCAACTACCTGACCAATATTGTTGAAGATATCAGCATCCTACTCATTCCTATCGCCATTGTATTTGCATTAGGCTATTATCTCGATAAAAAGAAACTGGCCTGGGTCATCTTTGGCGTAATGACGGTCGGTTTCCTCATTATGCTTTTCTCGTCAGTCACGGCAGAGGTAGGCGGTAACCCATCTATTGCGCATCTCGGCATAAGTCAGCCCGGAGGTTCGATGGAAGGCAAAGAAGTTCGTTTTGGCCCTGCTGCCTCTGCTTATTGGGGGATAACCACAACGGTAACTTCAAATGGGTCTGTAAACGCCATGCATGATAGCATGATGCCATTATCAGGCCTCGGTCAGATGTTTGACATGATGATCAACTCCTTTTATGGAGGTGTCGGCGTAGGTTATATGAATTTCTACATATTCATCATCATCGCTGTGTTTATCTCCGGTTTGATGGTTGGCCGTACACCGGAGTTTATGGGGCGCAAGATAGAGGCGCGCGAAATGAAAATAGCTTCTCTTATAGCGTTGTGGCACCCGTTTGTCATACTGGTTAGTACCGCTTTAGCTTCGTACATATTGGTTAACTACCCTGGTATAAACTGGGCCGAAAAGCCTTCGGCATGGTTAAATAACCCTGGATTTCACGGATTTTCCGAAATGCTGTACCAGTTTACATCCAGTTCAGCTAATAACGGGTCAGGTTATGAAGGACTTGCTGACAACAGTATTTTCTGGAACGTAAGCGCGGGCGTGGTCATGCTGCTCAGCAGGTTTTTACCAATTATCGGGCCGGTAGCAATTGCCGGGATACTGGCCAACAAAAAGTTCATACCAGAATCGGCCGGGACGCTTAAAACGGATACCACCACTTTCGGTATCATGATATTGGCAGTCATATTTATTGTCGCTGCCCTTTCATTCTTCCCTGCATTGGCCCTGGGGCCAATTGCCGAACACTTTTCACTTAAATAACTGAATACGAAAATGAAATCAACTCAAAATACATTATTCCAGGGCGAACAGGTAAAGGATGCATTGAAGCATGCCTTTATTAAACTTGATCCGCGTATCCTGGTACGTAACCCGGTAATGTTTACCGTCGAGATCGGCACCGTGGTAACGCTTGTCGTAACTATATTCTCTTTTACGAATTCGACCCAGGGAGGCTTTGCTTATAATTTTACCATCTTCCTTGTATTGTTATTGACCGTGCTCTTTGCCAACTTCGCAGAAGCGATTGCTGAGGCAAGAGGTAAAGCCCAGGCCGAAAGTCTGCGCAAAACCCGCGAGGAAACACCTGCCCGTGTGCTGGTTGACGGCAAGGAAAAACAAGTAATGTCATCATCATTGCGCAAGGGCGACGTATTTTTTTGCGAAGCAGGTGATACCATACCTACTGATGGTGAGATCATCGAAGGGATTGCTACTATCGACGAGTCGGCTATAACTGGTGAATCTGCACCGGTCATTCGCGAATCAGGCGGCGATAAGTCATCCGTTACGGGCGGTACCAAGGTATTGTCAGACCGCATCAAGGTGATGGTAACCACCCAACCAGGCGAAAGCTTTTTGGATAAGATGATCGCTCTGGTGGAAGGCGCATCACGCCAGAAAACACCTAACGAGATCGCTTTGACTATCCTGCTGGCTGGCTTTACGCTGATATTTGTTATCGTATGCGTTACCCTGAAACCGTTCGGAGATTATGCCAATACCCCGATCACTATTGTGGCATTCATCTCATTATTTGTTTGCCTCATTCCTACAACTATCGGGGGCCTTTTATCAGCCATCGGTATTGCCGGGATGGACCGGGCATTGCGCGCCAATGTGATCACCAAATCAGGTAAGGCCGTTGAGACAGCTGGCGACCTGGATACCTTATTGTTAGACAAAACCGGGACGATAACGATAGGTAACCGTAAGGCCACGCACTTCTGGCCAGCCGAGGGAATTAAAGAAACTGAATTCATTAAAGCATGTATGCTAAGCTCATTGGCAGATGAAACGCCGGAGGGGAAATCGATAGTCGAGCTGGCTGAAACCGGTCCGGGCGGTTTAACCTTTAAAGCTCCGGATAATGCAGTGTTTATCAAATTCACTGCCGAAACCCGCTCAAGTGGTTTGGATACCCCCGATGGTTTGCGCATCCGCAAAGGCGCTTCCGATTCCATCCGTAACATGGCGCTAAAAGCAGGAAATGCTTTTCCAACCGAGGTTGAAGAAAGAGTGAAAGTGATTGCATCAAATGGGGGTACACCGCTCGTGGTATCTCAGAATGAGAAGGTACTGGGCGTAATTGAATTACAGGATATTATCAAAACCGGCATCTTCGAACGTTTTGAACGCTTGCGTAAAATGGGTGTGAAAACCGTCATGGTGACCGGGGATAACCCGTTAACAGCCAAATTCATTGCCGAAAAAGCAGGCGTGGATGATTTCATCGCCGAGGCTAAGCCCGAAGATAAAATGAACTACATCAAAAAAGAACAGCAGGGCGGCAAGCTGGTTGCCATGATGGGCGACGGTACGAATGATGCTCCTGCACTTGCACAGGCAGACGTAGGAGTGGCCATGAACAGTGGAACGCAGGCAGCCAAAGAAGCCGGCAACATGGTCGACCTGGATAATG
This sequence comes from Mucilaginibacter sp., assembly GCA_035551775.1. Classification (GTDB taxonomy): domain Bacteria; phylum Bacteroidota; class Bacteroidia; order Sphingobacteriales; family Sphingobacteriaceae; genus Mucilaginibacter. The sequence continues at coordinate 310,671 of DASZMQ010000002.1, forward strand.
ATCCCACCAAGCTGATCGAGATCGTTGAGATAGGCAAGCAGTTATTGATGACACGCGGCACACTGACCACTTTTTCTATCGCCAATGACGTAGCCAAGTATTTCGCTATCGTTCCGGCTTTGTTTATGGTTTCTATTCCATCGTTGGCAGCGCTGAATATTATGAACCTGCATAGCCCGCAGTCAGCTATATTATCAGCTGTTATTTTCAATGCCATCATCATACCTCTGCTTATACCACTTGCCTTGCGCGGAGTGGAATATAAGCCTATCGGTGCAAGTGCATTACTGCGCCGCAATCTTTTGATCTATGGCTTTGGGGGCATCATCGTGCCGTTCATCGGAATCAAGCTGATCGATCTCGTAGTAGCATTATTTATTTAAAGGAATCTCAAATCTTAAAAAGATGAAAACATACATATTACCATCGATAAAAATAACCGTCATCCTGTTGGTGCTGTTGTCGGGTCTGTATCCACTTGCTATAGCAGCCATCGGGAAATTAACCCGCGGCCATGGCGACGGTGAAACTGTTACTTACAAAGGACGCGTGGTTGGTTATGCCAACATCGGTCAAAAATTTACTAAGGATGAATATTTCTGGTCGCGCCCTTCGGCAGCCAATTACCAGGCAGATGCTTCGGCTGGATCGAACAAAGGGCCAACCAACCCGGATTACCTGAACAAAGATGTAAAGGGCCGTATCGATACCTTCTTAAAGCACAATCCAACGGTGAAAAAGGAGCAGATACCCGCCGAACTAGTTACGGCTTCGGGCAGCGGGCTTGATCCCGATCTGTCACCTTATGGCGCGAAAATACAGGCTGCACGCGTGGCCAAAGCCCGCGGCATAACCGAACAACAGGTTTTAGCATTAGTTGATTCGCATACTGAGCAATCGTTGCTGGGGGTTTTTGGCCCCCCAAAAGTGAATGTGCTGAAATTGAATGTTGCGCTGGATGAAATGAAGAAATAAGACCCTATATCTCTACTCAAATGAAAAACTACATTTTAATATTCTTACTATCCGCTACTATTATAGGCGCCCACGCCGCCACCATGCCTGCCGACACCGGCAAAGTAGGCACCGGCACCGACCCTAAAGACCCGCCATTGATCTTCTCAGGCTCAGTGGACACCTATTGGAAATACGACTTTTCCGGTCATAGCAATATCCCGACCAGCTTTGCTTCCGATCAGAACTCCGTTTCTATCGGCATGGTGGACCTGGGCGTTAAAAAGAAAGTAGGCAAGGCAGCCTTTGTAGGTGAACTGTCTTTCGGCCCGAGAAGCGACCAATCGATCCCCACTTCAGGTTACCATATCCAGAACCTGTATGTATCTTATGATGTGACTGACAAATTCAACCTGACCGCAGGTTATATGTCCACCTTCATCGGTTACGAAGTGATCTCGCCGACAGGAAACTTTAACTACTCTACTTCTTACCTGTTCACCAATGGTCCGTTCCAGAATGCAGGCTTCAAGGCCACTTATGCCTTCTCGGATAAAGTGAGCCTGATGGCTGGTATCTTCAACAATTACTGGAACATATACAGCTCTTATATTACTCACGGTAATACGACAACCTCCGGCGATGTATCGACTTTCGGCGCGCAACTGATGGTAGTACCGGTAAAAAATTGGACAGCTTACCTAAATTTGGCTACCGGTTCATTCTCTGGAACAGAGTTAGACCTGACCACGGCCTACCAGATCACCGATGCTTTTAAACTCGGCCTGAACGCGGCTGATTTTTCAGCGCCAAAAAATGGCGGGGGCTTCAGCGGTGTAGCCCTGTACCCGCAGCTGGCTGTGTCGAAAGTGGTGACACTGGGCATCAGGGGAGAATATTTTGAGTATAAAGCCGTGGGAACTACGCCAAGCAGCAATGTGACCGGGTTGACCTTTACGGCAAACATTAAGGCAGGCAATATTACACTAATACCGGAAGTAAGGTTCGATAACAGGAGTTCCGCGTTTCCGTTCGCATTCACGGACAGCAACCTGGCGCTAACGAACAGCGCCAGTCAGTTCCTGATCGCTGCGGTGTATGCATTCTAACAAAAAGAAAAGCATGAGGTATATTTATAATTAGTTTGATTGATTGACTCATGCGACAAAGGGGATGGCATCATCCCCTTTTAGAGGTTTTAGAAATGGATGGTAACAACAAAGAATCGGTACAGCACTTCCTCGAACTGATCAAAAAATCGAGACGGGGAAAGTTTAAGATATACATAGGCATGAGTGCTGGTGTAGGCAAAACTTACCGGATGCTGCTCGAAGCCAAAACCTTGCTTCGAAGCGGCATAGATGTGAAGATCGGCTATATCGAAACGCACAAACGTAAAGAGACCGAGGAATTGCTCGAAGGCCTGCCCGTGATCCCTCGCCGCAAGTTATTTTATAAAGGCAAGGAATTGGAGGAAATGGACCTGAATGCTATCATCAATCTGCGGCCGGAGGTGGTCATTGTCGATGAACTCGCACATTCCAATATCGAGGGCAGCAAGAATGAAAAGCGTTGGCAGGACGTAGTGGATATACTGAACGCAGGTATCAATGTAATAAGCGCCGTAAATATTCAGCACCTGGAAAGCCTGAATGAGGACGTACAAAAAATAACCGGCGCGACCATTGGTGAACGGATACCAGATAAAGTGTTGCAAATGGCCGACGAAGTAGTAAACATCGACCTCACTGCTGATGAACTGATAGACAGGCTTAAAGAAGGTAAAATATACGATCAGCAAAAAGTAGCTACTGCATTGAATAATTTCTTCCAGACCGAAAGAATATTACAGCTGCGTGAATTGGCGCTCAAAGAAGTAGCCCACCAACTTGAAAGAAAAATAGATACCGAAATACCAAAAAATGTTAAGCTTCGGTCCGAGATATTCCTGGCTTGCGTTAGCACTAATGACGAGTCAGCCAAGATCATTATCCGCAAAACGGCCCGGCTGGCATCCTATTACCGGTCCAGGTGGTATGTACTTTACGTGCAAAGGTCTACCGAAAGCGCCGATAAGATCAATCTGGCCTCGCAACGGCATTTGATCAATAATTTTAAGAATGCAACGCAATTGGGGGCTGAGGTGCTGAAAATAAAAAATAATAATGTGGCTAAAACCATATGGGAGACGGCTGAAAAATATGAGGCCACAACAATCTGCATTGGCAAACCACACTTCAAATTTTATCAGTTGGTAATGAAAACCGCGGTGTTTACCCAATTGCTGAATAAAATGTCTAAAACTGATATTGACTTAGTAATACTATCATGACCATAAAAAATAAACTCCGCGCCGGCTTTGGCTTTTTATTCATATTGGCATTCGTCTGCTGCGGACTATCAATATACTATCTCAACCGCCTTTCGGCTGAATCAAGCGTGATCCTGAAAGATAATTATGAGACCCTGCAATACATACGAAATATAGGCCTTGTCATGGATGAAAAAGACGGCGTTTTGAATAATCATCAGGTCAACATAATTGAAGCCAACCTCGTAAAGCAGGAACACAATGTAACCGAACCAGGTGAACAGGAGCTGACTGATTCACTGCGCTCAAAGTATGAGCAATTGAAGTTATTAAAAGGAAATTCTTTGCAACAAAACGATTTGCGGCTGAATATCCGCAGGCTGCTTTATGGCATTATGCAGCTGAATATGAAAGCTATTGAGCATAAAAATTCTGTAGCCAAGAGCACTTCCGGCAACGCTACCCTGTTAGTCGCACTGATCGGATCGTTCCTTTTCCTGGTAGCGTTTAGCTTCATCGTGAACTTCCCCGGATACATAGCCAACCCCATCAAAGAACTTACCGAACGCATCAAGGGAATATCCAGGCGCAACTATCATCAGCAGCTTGATTTTAAGTCGAACGATGAATTTGGAGAGCTGGCCCAAGCTTTCAATAACATGACATTTAAGCTCAATGAATACGAAAATAGTAATCTCGCTAGTATCATGTTCGAGAAGAAACGGATAGAAACCATTATTAACTCGATGCACGACGCTATCATCGGATTGGATGAAAAGTCCTTCATCATATTCGTGAACCAGGTTGCTTGTGAACTGGTTGGCATTACTGAAACTAATCTCATTGGCCAGTATGCGCCTGATGTGGCATTGGAAAATGACTTGCTCAGAAACCTGCTGGTAACCGATCAGCATAAAATGAAGATATATGCAGATAACCGGGAAAGCTACTATTACAAGGATATTACGCCGGTAATGAATAAAGAAACGGTAATAGGCAAGGTGATCATTCTGAAAAACATTACCGAGTTCCAACAGTTGGATGAGGCTAAGACTAATTTTATCGCAACTATCTCGCATGAACTGAAAACGCCGATCTCGTCTATCAAAATGAGCCTGAAGCTATTGGAGGATGAACGCGTCGGTGAAATGAACCCTGAGCAGAAACAATTGCTTGAAAACATTGATGATGATACCCGTCGCCTGTTACAGATCACAGGCGAGCTCTTGGATATGGCGCAAGTGGAAACCGGTAAACTACACTTAAATTTTGGCAGCACGCATCCAAAAAACATTGTTGACTATGCCATAAAAGCAGTAAAATTTACCGCAGATCAAAAATTGGTAACACTTCAAGTAAGTTGTGAAGATACTTTACCAGATGTTCGCGCCGATCTGGACAAGACCACATGGGTGCTCATCAATCTGCTATCCAATGCAATCAAATACAGCCCCGCAAAATCAATTGTAGAGCTAAACGTGAAGCGGGTTAAAGGCCACGAGATCGAATTCTCGGTTGCCGATCATGGTCAGGGTATCGAAAGCAAATACTTATCGCGAATATTCGAACGGTATTTCAAGGTTCCCGGCTCCAAGGGAGAACACAGCGGCACTGGCTTGGGGTTGGCTATTGCGAAAGACTTTATTGAAGCCCAATCGGGCAAGATCGGCGTGGAAAGCGACCTGGGCGAAGGCAGCAGGTTTTATTTTACTTTGAAGGAATCAACTATTAATCCATCTTAAACAACCACAAGCACATTTTAAGATTTCCAAAGGGAAACGGAATAAATGGCCTAAAATTAACCAAGTGGCTTGCGGGCATTACGCGCGTTAATTCCCGCCTTCCGTTTACTTAACTGGCACACAATTTGGTTTAGTTCCCACCGGTGCTAATGTATTAAGTCGTAAAAAATTCAAACTAAATTTGGCAAAGGTGGTTTTAGATTAAAATATTTTAATCAGAATAACTAAACACTCATTATGTTCATTCACAAAGTCTCCAGGATCTTCTCTTCAAAATTTCGTGCAAAAAGGATGTCGCAGTTTGAACAAGAATTCAAATTGAACGACAATGTGGACGTTTTAGACGTGGGCGGAGACCAGTACAACTGGCAATTTGTGCATTCAAATCCCCAGCTAACCATTGTTAATTTGTATACCCCGAAAGATTGGGACTATTCCAAAAAAAATATGCGATCCGTTATTGGTGACGGAACGAGGCTGGGATTTAAGGACAATGAATTTAGTTTAGTTTATTCTAATTCGGTTATCGAGCATTTATTCAGCTTTGAAAATCAAAAAGCCTTTGCGGATGAGATCAAGCGGGTCGGGAAAAAATATTATGTGCAAACCCCTGCTCAGGAATTTTTCGTGGAGCCGCATGTGATCACGCCTTTTATTCATTGGTTCCCTGAAAAAATACAAAGGAAACTGATGAGAAACTTTACGGTGTGGGGACTAATTACCAGGCCAACCCAAGCCTATATCGATAATTTCCTGAACGAAAGAAAGCTTTTAACTTTTGAAGCCTTCAGGTCGCTATTTCCTGACGCAACCATCAAAAGGGAAAAGTTTTTGTTCTTTACCAAATCCTATATAGCCGTAAAAAATTAGCGGTAATACCGTCAAGCGCGTAAAAATCTAGCCGTCAACTACTTTATTCTGAAACGAAAGGTTTATATTGGGGTATCCAAAGCCTCCAATGCGCTTTTTTGCTTTCATATTGTTTTGCTCCTTACCTGCTGCGGCAATGGCGTCGCCAGCGGAAGGCTTGTATGCGGACAGCGGCAAAAATATGATCGTCGATTACCCCCAGGCGCTGCAGAAAGCCGGAGTGAAAAAAGTACGCTGCATTTTCAGGGACAGTCATAAATTCACCTGGATAGGTACCGACATCGGCCTCTATCGATACGACGGCACTAACATCGACCTGCTGCAGCATGATGCTGCCAACCCGCACAGCCTGCCGAACAATACTGTAGTGAGCATTACAGAGGACAGGCGAGGTTATATCTGGGTAGGTACGCTTGAAGGTGCGGCCGCCATTGACCCGCTCACGCTTTCATGCCAGGTATACTACGCGCGGCGAAATAACCTCGACCAGGAATATGATATCAAAATATACGTTGACCCCGATGGCAAAATGTGGGCCATTGGCAGCCACGGGCTCGATTACTTTGATGCCCGGCAAAACAAATTCGTCAAAGCCTGGAAATACGGGGTAAAGAACAAGCTCAACGTTGGTTATGCGAATTGCATTACCCAATGGAAAAAAGACACGCTGGTAATGGGCACTTTCGACGGAGCAGTATTCATCAATAAGAACAACTTTGGATTTCGGAGAGCACTGGCAGGTAAAAACCTGGCCGTGATCCGCGCATTTACCGATACCCGGAACAGGCTTTGGCTCGGTACATGGGGGCTCGGCTGTGTGGTATACGACAGCAATAGTCAAAGGACAGCCACGATAAAAATTGAAGAAGCCAAAGAGAATGAAATTGGTAATGTGATCACCGGCATCATAAATACCAACTACGGGCACGACAATACCTATTGGATATCTACCCTGCGGGGAGTATACAAAATAACTAATCCCTCGGGCAACCTCGAATCGCTGGAAAATGCACCGAAAAAACGGGTATTTACAGGCTATACATCCAGCATCCTGGCTGATGACGATCAATACATTTGGGAGGCAAGTAACGTCGTATCACGCTTTTTTGCCGGAAACAGCCTGTTCAAGCCTGTTCCGGTCGATTATTCCGGCAGCGTGCAGGACATTTATCCGCTTAACCTGGGCGGAGAAAAAAGTATTGCCTATTTGACGTGGTATGCACCGTCGGGGCTGGTCATTACCGACCATGCGACAAACCAAGTCGTATACAGGCAACCTTCGCAAAGCAACCAGGATGACGCCAACATAGGCGGCATTGCACAGGACAAGTATGGCAGGCTGTGGATATCGTCGCTGGGCGGGGTGCAGGTGCTGGACCGGCATTTCAAAGAAGTTTACAATTCTGATAAAATAACATCGCCCAAAGACCAACTACTTAGCAGCAAGACAAACTTTCTGTCAATTAAAAACGATACCGTGTGGATCGCATGTTATAAACGAGGTGTTGACCTATACGATCTTAATTTTCATAAACTAAAAAGTTTCAAGCCCAATGACGGGTCAGGGCTAACAGACGATTACGTGCAGCGCATCTATACCGACAATCACGGCAGGCTGTGGCTGTGTGGCAATAACAAGCTTTACCTTTATTCATCTCTTAAAAGCAAGTTCAGGTCATTCAATTTCAACAAGGACAGCACCTCGTTCGCGGTAAATGATATGGCCGAATTGCCCGGCGGCGACCTGGTGGTCGCTTCGGCGATCGGGCTTTACCGGATGGACACGAAAACTTACGCGATCACCAGGATCACATCTCCGCTGATCGATAACAGTAATGTCCTCGCCGTTTCTGTAGATAATAATGGCGACATATGGTTTATTAATGACGAGCATTTGATCTATTACCAGGTAAAAACCCACCATTTTACTCTTTTCGGGCATGAAGATGGCTTGAACACGTCTAATGGCCTGCAATGGCTGCGTTTTCCGGACCATAAACGGATTTTCCTCGCAGCTGATAAACAGATCGTAACTTTTTCCCCAGCCGGTCTTACCAAAATCTCCCGCTCCATAAGCCTTTATTTTCATGATGTTGAGGTGAACGATAGCACGCTGGCCAGGGGCACGTTCGCCCGCGGGCTTAAGCTGGACCATAATGAAAACCGGCTCAACGTCGGGTTTGGTGCCATCAACTATATTAAGCCCGAACAAAATCTTTACGCCTATCAGCTGAGCAGCGTTGACGATCACTGGGTTTACACTTCACATAACTTCGTTTCCTACGCCAATCTTGCACCGGGCTCCTATAAATTCAGTCTAAAGGCATCTAACTATGCAGGCGTCTGGAGCGCGCCAATAAGCATGACTGTGGTTGTTTATCCGCCGTTCTGGGCCACGTGGTGGTTCAGGACGCTTAGTTTTATATTGGTCGGTTCGGTGTTGCTTATTGCGGTTCGTTATGTGCTGCAGCGCAACCTTCGCGAAAGGATACTGAAGCTGGAAAAGGAACAGGCGGTAGAACGCGAACGCAACCGCATAGCGCGTGACATGCACGACGACCTTGGCAGCGGGCTCACCAAAATCGCCATACTTAGTGAAGTGGCGAAAACACAAATCAGCAGCCCGGTTCATGCATCGGCTAACCTTGATATCATATCGGCCTCTTCGCGCGAATTGGTCGATAGCCTGCAGGACATTATTTGGGTTCTTAACCCGAAAAACGATTCGCTGAACAGCCTGGAATTGTATATCAAAGAATATACGGAGAGCTTCTTTGAGCCTGCGGGGATACATTATGAGTTTGACAGCGAAGGGACAGGCGTGCAGATAACTTTATCAGAAGAACAGCGGCGCAATATCTTCCTGGCGGTAAAGGAAAGCTGCAACAATATTCTAAAGCATGCCAATTGTACTAAAGCCGGTGTTAACCTGAAGTTTCGCAATAATACATTAACTATATCGGTCAAAGACAACGGCCTGGGCTTCGATTTGAAAGAAGTTGGCGTATTTTCGAACGGCCTGCAAAATATCCGCAACCGTATGAACCAGATCGGTGCATCGTGCCATATTGTTTCCGCAAAAAATGAAGGGACATGGATTACCCTTTCCATTCCCGTCTAACACTTTTTTGTGAGTGTAAAAAATTGATAAACTGGTAGTTTTGTAGTACGCTAAATGATAGCTGTAGCCATAGTTGAGGATATTAAGGAGATACGCGAAGGTTTGAAAATACTTATAAACCTGAGCGAGGGATTCTCATGCGAGGATGTCTATTCGACAGCTGAACAGGCGCTTGAGCTATTACCCAAAACCGAAACCCATGTGGTGCTGATGGATATCAACCTCCCCGGCATCAGCGGCATCGAATGCGTGAAACACCTGAAACCCCTGATGCCGGGTACACAATTCATCATGAGTACCGTCTACGAAGACGATGAGAATATATATGAGTCACTAAAGGCCGGGGCTACCGGCTACCTGCTGAAAAAGACCGTTCCGGCGCGTATCCTGGAAGCTATCACAGAAGTTTACGAAGGCGGTTCGCCAATGAGCACACAGATAGCGCGGCGTGTGATCGCGTCTTTCAGGAGAGAGGACGGCATCGAAGCTTCAGAGATATTGACCCCCCGTGAAAAGGAAATATTAAAGAATTTATCAGAAGGGTTGCGTTATAAAGAGATAGCGGCCAAACTGAAGATCAGTATTGAAACCGTGCGTACGCACGCTCGCCGCATCTACGAAAAACTCCATGTGCAAAGTCGAACCGAAGCGCTGAATAAAGTCTACGGCAAAAATCACTATTAACACTTTTTTGCGATTGATGCCCGTGCGGCATCAGGGTAGCTTTAGGTAAACCAAAAAGCTATGAAAAAGTTAATCCTTATCCTGCTGTTATTTGCGGCGGCAGGCCCGCTTTACGCGCAGATCAACAACCCGGGCGACGAGGCCAAGTCGGCCACCGCCAACTCGGTGAACAACAACGCCAATAATACCGTTGACAATGGCGTGAACAAGGCTGAAAATACCATTAAGGGGCTGTTCAAGAAAAAGAAGAAAAGTAATGACCAGCAAACCAACACCCAGCCGAACAATCAGCAGGCACAAAGCGCACAGGCATCGGCAGGCGGAAGCAGCACGGGCAATATAAAAGATTACAAGAATTATGATTTTATTCCCGGCGATAAGATCATTTTCCAATCTCAATTAGCTGACGAAAGTGTGGGTGAGATACCATCGCAATTCACGCTGGTACATGGGCAAATGGACATTCAGCAGGAAGATGGCGAAAATACCATTCACATACCGGCCGGCGAGGGAGCAACCATGACCCCGCGCATGAAGAATACATCCTATATGCCCGACCAATTTACCATCGAGTTCGACTTTAAAAATGAACGGTTCCCGATAGATCACCTGATGGTCGATTTTGGCCAGCGGGTGTATTATGCTGGCGGGGACGGCATTATGCCCGGACTGACGATCAACGATGGGAGTATCAGCTGGACATTAGGCGACCTCGATTACCCGGATGGTTTCAAAAATGACAACCAGGCAATGAAGTGGCACCATGTAGCCATAGCTATAAACAAATCGGTGGGTAAAGTTTATATCGACCAGTATCGCGTTGCAAACGTGAACAATTTGACCGGTAAGCCCAACAATGTAACTATAGACGTCAACGGCTACGAAAACTCGTGGATCAAAAATGTGCGGGTAGCTGCAGGCGGTATCGATATGTATAAGGAAATGACCACCGACAGCAAGATCGTTACGCATGGCATCCTGTTCGACGTAAACAAATCGACCATTAAACCGGAATCGATGGGCACCATCAACACGATCTATTCCATATTGACAAAAACGCCATCGCTGAAATTTGAGATCGACGGGCATACCGACAATACCGGCGACGCGGCTCATAATCTCACCTTATCACAACAACGCGCCGATGCGGTAAAGACTCAATTGGTTTCCATGGGGATCGATGCTTCGCGGCTGACCACAAAAGGTTATGGTGACAGCAAACCTATGGCCCCTAATGATACGCCTGAAAACAAAGCCATAAATCGTAGGGTGGAATTGATCAAAACCAACTGAAATCACCTCATCCTATAATCATGAAAAATTTAACTATGAGCCTGGCTGTGCTGCTATTATTGGCAGCGGCCTGTAAGAAAGATAAGAAAACGCCAACGCCAGGTGGGAACGGTGAACCCACATGGGCGAAAATGAGCTTCCCGGGGCAATCAAGCAGCGGAATCAGCGTGCTCACCGTTACCTCGAGCGGGAAGATATTTGCCGGACTGAATAGCGGTGGGGCCGGCGGAAATTCGCCTTTATTCTTTTCCACCGACAGCGGTAAAACCTGGCACCAGGCCGATTCGCTGCATGCGGCCCATATCAACGGCAATGTTTATTGTCTGAAGCAGGACCCGGTAAGCGGTACTTTATTGATGGGCTGCAACAGCAGTCAGTTGGAAGGATTGTTCACGTCGACAGACGACGGCGCCAACTGGACGAACAATCCAAACGTTTTTGCCCCCTGGGACTTCGAATTCATGAACAACAAAACTTATATGGTGATAGGTAATGGGGTATCGCCGAACCCACCCGAATATATGCTAAGCAGCACCAACGATTTTTCGAGCCAGTGGACCGATTGCTCCGGAGGGTTCTCAACGGGTTACAGGTTATTCAGCGATAATAATGTGCTGTTTGTCGGCGCAATATCCGCCAATGCGTTGTACCGCAGCTCGAACCCCGAAAGCAAGCAATATGCTCATAGTGATACCGGGATAACATTTGCCAATCCGGGTACCTCGTACGTGAAACGGATGATCAAAGCCAATGGAAACTTATTTACGGGTACTACAGAAGGCATATTTAAATCGACCGACGGTGGTCACAACTGGACTAAATGTAATCTCGGCTTTACCACTAATGTGAACGATTTTGCTGTTATCGGTAATGATCTGTATGCCGCACTTAAGGATAGCGCGGTTTACAAAAGCAGCGACAATGGCGCCACCTGGAGCGCTTATCATAAAGGCCTGGAACTTCCGCTAACCTTCTATTGCTTAACCGCGTCCGGCAATTATTTACTGGCAGGCGATACCGGCATGAGTATTTACAGGGTAAAAACCAATTAAGATGACGGCAATGGGCAGGCTAACAATACTATTTGCGGCAATAATATCACTGCCTTTTTGGGTCAGGGGGCAAGTAACCGATTGTCCGCAATGGCCTGCCCCCTGCCCTCACAGCGAGGAGATCAATGAAGCGATGGATTTCGCTTCGCGTACCGGCGACAACAAAGTGACCGCGCAGGAAATGGCCATGGAGGCCAATTTGCGAAACGTCCTGACCGACATCCTGCAAAAATTTACGCGGCTCAATCATTGGGAATTGTACGAGATCATGGAGTCGAATTTCGACCGGCCCAATAGTTTCATCAGTTTCGCAAAATGGCTGGCCACACCGTATGAAAAGCGGCCGCCTCACCAATATTCCATCAGTTTTGTCATAGTAGTTAATAAGGATTCGTTGGCTGCGTGGCAGGATTGGTATCGCAATGTACTACCGCAACAGGCCAACCAGGTCGTTGCAGCTATTACAACAGACAGTCAGAACGCGCAGGGCAACGCGGTAAACCAGGCCTATGCCGATTCGATACAATACTATGCGCAGCTAAGCGCGAAATACATGCAGGACCATGCCCCGGAATATGTGAGCGACGTACAAAAAAATAACCAAAAAGGGATAAAACGGTACAACGACAAGGTAGCCTGGTATCAAAAAAAAGCAGATGAATTCTCGAAAAAAATACAGGCCCCGTCAACGGGTTCGTCGTCTTCAGCTTCCTTTAACAGTTTTGATGCCGAAAAGATCAACAAAACCGGTATGTATACCAACGCATCCATTGTGCTGATAAATTTTTCCGCCAATGCGCGACTGGCCGGCTTTGGGCTGAACGATGGCGATCAGCGATCTATAACGCCGCAAAGAAAGCTGGATGTCAGCGATGTCTTTTACGCAGGTTTGCTGCATAATCCTAATAAACCCGACGGACAGTCATATTACATGGGCGAGCATGACTATCTATTCGATCACCCATCAGACATCGCCACCGTATTGCTGGGTAAATGGCAACTTAAACGCGACAGCTATAATAACGTGTCGGCAGCCTATATATCAGATAAAACAGCGAATGACCTTGTGACAATTAAGCCTATGAAATGTGACATGGTGCAAAACCTCGACATCACGATCGAAGGCAGACCCGACCATATTAAAAATATTTTAAGCCAAATGGATATGGAAGCTCTGCGAAAGCTAATTAATCAGTAAATCCAATACCTAACGACCCAAATCATGAAAAAGATCATTGTTCTACTTTGTTGCTGCGTAGTAACACAATCGTTATTCGCGCAAAAGTGCCTTGACATCAACATCCTGTCATTGATGGGTCAATTCCAGGTGCCGGGCGATGCTGCCACCGCTTTTGGCAGTTGCCAAACCAGTAAGAATGACGAGAAACAAACAGTTATTACCGGTTACGGCACCGAATATGACCAGATCGAGAAAACCTCAAAGGATAACACACAGGCATTTACTATGGCTGCCGCTAGTTCTGTAAATATGACCGCGCTCGGTTCACAGGTTCAGGATGCTAAAGCCTTAGCCGCCAAAATGCAAAGCATGTCTGACGACGAACGCAAGGCGTACGTCATGCAGATGGCCTCGCAAATGCAAAACTCTTATATGCAAAACAATGCTATGAGCGAGAGCCCCGCTGTAGCCAGGCTGGTAATGGCTACTCAAAGCATAGCCGCAACCCAGCTTGTGCCGCTTCAGAGTGAATTTGATACCAAATACCGCGCCCTCATCGTCCAGGAAGACCAGGAAAAAGCCGCTGTAGCCGCACCCAAGTATAATAGCTGTGGCGCTGTGGACAAGGAAGGGATGCCCGGATGCGGATGTGTGAACGCTTTGGATGGGGTTTACTGGAAGCAGATAATAGCCATAGTGGACAATTACAACAGCCAGAAAGCTGCGCTTTTGCAAAGCTATCTGCCGCGAATAAAAGGACTGATAGGCCAGATAGAGTATAATATAGCCAAATTACATAGCGGCGAAGACGTAAAAACCGCAACCTATAAGAGAATGTTAGTGAGCAGTCAATCGACCGCGTTTAGCATAGGATTTGTTGTCCTGGGCGGTACGATAGAAGATATCCGGAAAAGCGGTTCGGATGTATATGTGAATAAAGTCAATTGCGACGACTTGGTTTATAACTTAAGTTGTGATCACGGCAGCCAAAAATAGAACCCCAAAAATCAATATATGATCTGCCTTAACTAAGTTTTTAGCGGCGGGACGGGGCGGCGTTAGTGATGTGATGTGATGTGATGGCAACGCCCTGCCTGCCGCAATATCCGCATCGGCGACCGGTTTTTCTGCTACAAAGGCCTTTGGCTTTCATCCAACGGCCTTTTGCCTTTTCGAAAGTTTCCCTTTTGTCAGCCTTTTTCAATAATCCTTTGTAAATTTTCCGTTATAAAAAAAAGTTGTGTTAAATTTACCGAATGTTAACATTGGATTAAGTTTAATCCGATTTAACAGTAAAGCCAAACGTCGTTTGTACATTTGACTTCATCGGAACCTAACAAATAATTAAACCCCTATGGTTCAATTGAAGAAGAAAATACTGTTTATTACAGGTTCGATCAACCAAACTACGCAGATGCATCAGATAGCTGAGCAACTGCCCGAATATGATTGCTGGTTCAGCCAGATATTCGCCGATTCATCTTTTATCAAATCCATTATTAAATATACCCCGATCGCTGATGGTACTGTACTTGCCGGCCAGTTCAGGGCTCGTTCGGAAGAATATATGCGCAACAACGGGCTTCAGATGGATTATGCCGGCAAAAAGAATAAATATGACCTTGTGGTTTATTGTTCGGACATGCTCATAGCCAAAAGCCTCCGTAAAAATAAAACCATTTGGGTGCAGGAAGGAATGATCGACAAGCCCAGCCTGCTGAGTAAAATAGTTAAGCAATTGCGGTTGCCGTCATCCCTCAGCGGGAATACCTCACTCAATGGTTCGGCCAATATTTGCGATATCTATTGTGCGGCTTCGAAAGGCTATAAAGAACATTTCAGCAGAAATGGCACGGAAAGGAATCGGATATTTGTAACCGGAATGCCTAACCATGACAATTGCCGGCAATACCTGGAAAACGATTTTCCTCACCATGATTATGTGATGGTGGCAACCACCGATATGCGCGAAACTTACCGCAAGGAAGACCGCCCGGCATTTATCCGGGAAACGGCCAAGATCGCCGCAGGAAGACAAATGCTGTTCAAGCTGCATCCGAACGAGAAACTCGACCGTGCAGAGGCCGAGATAAAAATGTACGCGCCTGCCGATGCGTTGATCTACCAGAGCGGCAATACCAGCCACATGATCGCTAATTGTTCTGAGCTGATCACCCAATACTCCACAGTCGTGTACACGGGTTTGGCGCTGGGCAAAAAGGTGCATTCCTACTTTGATATCGATGAATTGAGGAGACTTGCGCCGTTGCAAAATGGAGGCACATCGGCCAAAAACATTGCTAATATTTGCCGCGCTTATATTGAATTCGAAGGCGATCATAACGCTTTCTTAAGGCAATTTGCCTATCGGCCCGAAGAGGTCCCCGTATTGGAAGAAGTGTACGCCTGATCGAGCTTATGGCAGAGAAAATTGTAATAGTTGTACAGGCGAGGATGACATCGAGCCGGCTGCCCGGCAAGGTAATGATGCCCATTCTTGGCGAAAGCCTGCTCTACCGCATGATGGAACGCCTGCAAATGATCAAACATCCCGCCCAATTTGTAGTAGCTATACCTGACGAGGAACGGGGAGGCGCTATAGAACAGGAATGCGGCCGCATGGGAATCCCCTGCTTTTGCGGTGACCGTGATAATGTGCTCGACCGGCACTACCAACTCGCTAACGCGTTCAATGCCGGCATCATACTCAAAATTCCTTCCGATTGCCCGCTCATCGACCCGCGAATTATAGACCAGGTGCTTGATTTCTTTTTTGAGCACGAAGGTGAGTATGATTATGTGAGTAACCTGCACCCGGCTACTTTTCCTGACGGCAACGATGTGGAGATCATGACCATGGCCTGTATAGAAAAAACCTGGAAAGAAGCCACCCGAAAACTGGAGCTGGAGCATACTACTCCCTACATCTGGGAAAACCCGGAAAAATTCAGAATTGGTAACGTAGTTTGGAATACCGGAAAAGATTATTCCATGTCGCACCGCTTCACCATTGATTACGCCGCCGACTACCAATTTATAAAGACGGTTTTTGAGGAATTGTATCCAAAGAAGCCCGATTTTTCTTGTGAGGATATTTTGGATTTGCTCGAAAAAAGACCCGACATTTACCAAATCAACGCCGAATACTCCGGCGTGAACTGGTACCGCAATCACCTGGGCGAATTGAAGACGATATCAGCCGGTCAGACCAAGATCATTGCGAGCTGATAAATTAAATAGATTATGACGACGGAAGTTACCGCTATAGATAAACAAAAATTACAGGCGACAGCGCTGAAAGTGCGTGAGCATATCATCCGCATGGCGACGGACGGTGGCTGCTTTGTAGGCGCTTCGCTTTCTGCAGCCGACCTGATCCTGTACCTGTATTCGGAATGGCTGAATGTAAATAAGGATAATTTAACGGATCCTGACAGGGATTACCTGTTCTTATCCAAAGGTCATGATGTGCCCGGGCTATATGGCACCTTTGTCGAGCTTGGGTTGATGGACAGGGAACGTTTGAAGAATCACTTATCCATCGATGATCATATTTACTGGCATCCGAACACTAAAATTCCGGGTATCGAATTTCATTCGGGTTCGCTTGGCCACTTGCCTTCAGTGGCCATTGGCGTTGCACTGGACATCAAAATTCGCGGCGGTAAAAACCGCGTAGTTTGTATTTTGGGTGATGGCGAACTGAATGAAGGCACATGCTGGGAGGCTATGCTAGTCGCCAACGCCTATAAGTTGGACAATCTGATTTTTGTGGTGGACCGCAACCAGTTCCAAGCCAACATGCCTACCGAGGAGCTGATCCCGCTGGAACCGCTTCATGATAAATTTACTGCTTTCGGAGCATCGGTAAAACGCATTGACGGGCATGACTTTGAGGCTTTGCACGAGACGTTTTCATCCTACCCTTTCCAGCCGGGCAAGGTAAACGTCGTGATCGCAGATACCGTTCGCGGCAAGGGTCTGCCAAGCATCGAACGCCGTGCCGACCGTTGGTTCTGCAATTTCACAGCGCCCGAGATCGAAAGCCTGTTGAAGGAGCTACATGGCGAGCACCAAACCCAATTGACATCCGAAACTTTAGTGGTAAGATAATATGACCTACGAAGAATTACTGACCAGGGAAGCATTAGCAGACGAGCGCTTTGTGGTGATGACGGCCGAAAACCGCGCCCTGGTACGCAATATATATAGCCACCTCGGCAGTCGCTTTATCGATACCGGCATCACCGAACAAACCATGATCGGCGCCGCCGCAGGACTGGCCCTGAGAGGACGCATCCCTGTGGTGCACGCGCTGGCCTCATTCCTGACGATGCGTGCCTTTGAATTTGTGCGCACCGACGCAGGCATTCCGAATCTGCCTTTGAAATTAAGCAGCTTCATTCCCGGTTTCCTGTCAGACGGTAACGGACCGACGCACCAGGCAATCGAAGATATCGCGCTGATGCGCGGCATCCCGAACATGACCGTTTTCGCTCCGGCCGATGAAGACGACCTGCTGAAAATGCTGCCCGATATCTGGAACTATCCCGCACCATCTTATGTGCGCATTAATACCCGCAAAACGGATTATGAACATGCGCCTTTTGAAATTGGCAAAGCTGAAATCGTTGCCGAAGGAGGCGATGTTACCATATTAACCTACGGCCTGCTATTCGAACAAACCCTCGAAGCAGTTAAAATACTGAAGGATGAAGGTCTTTCTATCGGCCTGGTAAACATTCGCAGTCTGAAACCCGTGGATGAAGAAGCTATTTTGAAAGCCGCCGAAAGTAGTATGGTCGTAACTGTTGAGGATCATTTCCTTACGGGTGGCCTTTACACGATTGTTGCCGAGACATTGCTAAAGCATCGAACAACGGTACAAGTTGTGCCGTTCGCGCTGAACGAAAAATGGTTCAAGCCGTCACTGCTGCCGCAGGTATTGCAGCATGAAGGCTTCACCGGCAAACAGATCGCCGAAAGGATACTGGGTTATACCACCAAAGCTGTTCAGCCCAAAATAGCTGCACAGGAATTTTCTGAATAATAAGTGAATAAGAATTAAAAGAATATGTCATTTCGACGAGCAGCAGAGGCAGAGATTAGCGGCGAGGAGAAAACTTATACGAGCGGACAGCTGACGGATGCATGTCATATAAGGTTTCTCCTCACTCAACGCATATCCCATCGCTTGTTCGTCGAAATGACATTATTTTTAAATGGATAAAAAGAATAACGATATGCCAAACACAGTAAAATTTAATGAGAACTACCCCGATATCACCATATCGGACGAGTGGTATGCGAGAGCGCTGAAAGTGCAGAAACCGGTTACACAAACCCTGGCCAAAGGCCCTGGCCAGTATACCAAAGGCGTCGCGCCGAAATACCTGCAGCGCGGCAAGGGTTCGCACGTGTGGGATGTGGATGGCAATGAATACATCGACTACAATGCTGCGATCGGGCCGCTATCGCTCGGCTATTGCTATCCGGCGGTTGACGAGGCGATCAAAAAGCAATTGGAAGATGGGATTACGTTCTCGCTGATACACCCGCTTGAAGTGGTAGTATCCGAAATGCTGCAGGAAATAATCCCGAATGCTGAGGCCGTTAAAATAGCTAAAACCGGCGCTGATGTTTGCTCGGCTGCAATTCGTGTATCGAGGGCATTTACCGGCCGCGACAAGATATTTTGCTGCGGTTACCACGGCTGGCACGATTGGTATATCGGTATCACCAGCCGCAACGCGGGTATACCAGAGGCGATTCAAAACATGACCTATACTTTCGAGTATAACGATATCGAGTCGATCAAAGCATCGCTGGATGATACGGTTGCTGCCCTGATCCTCGAGCCTTTTATCTTCGAAGCACCAAAACCGGGGTTCCTGAAAGAACTGGCTGAAGTGTGCAAAGCCAACGGGACGCTGCTGGTATTTGACGAGATGTGGACCGGCTTCCGCATTGCTTTAGGAGGCGCGCAGGAATATTTCGATGTAAAACCTGACCTGGCCGTTTACTCGAAAGCTTGTGCCAACGGTATGCCGATCGCTTTTTTGACAGGTCGCGCTGATGTGATGGAAGCGCTCAACTCAACCGTGTTTAGCTATACCACTTTCGGTGGAGAAGCTTTGTCGCTGGCGGCTACGGTAGCTACGATCAATGAATTGCGCGACAAAAACGTACCTAAATATTTGGACGAAAAAGGCGCTTTACTAAAAGACGGCTACAACCAGCTCGCTATTGAGCTTGGCATGGATATTTACACTCGCTGCGTGGGTTATAACTGTCGCTCAATGGTGACCTTCACTCCTGAAGCCGGCAATGGTCTCGAAGTAAAGGCCCTGATGCAGCAGGAGATGATCAAGCGCGGCATATTGTGGGGCGGTTTCCATAACATGTGTTTTAGCCATAGCGACGAGGATATCGCTTATACCCTTTCGGCATACCGCGATGTGATGCCGATATTGAAGGAGGCGATCACCAGTGGAAATGTGAAGCAGTATATGAAAGGCGAGCCATTGGAAGCAGTATTCCGCAAGGTGAGCAATTATAATATCAAACCCAAAACGGCCTGATGGAGCTGTTTTCGCTAAAAAATAAGACGGCCATCGTAACCGGCGCGGTGGGGTTGATCGGCAAAAAACATTGCGAGGCGCTGGCTGAAGCCGGGGCTAATGTGGTTATTGCTGATATGAATGAAGAAGCTTGCAAAGCTTTTGCGGCCAAACTTGGCGATAAACATCTGGGCATTGCGCTGGATGTGACCAACGAGGACTCGCTGAAAGCTGCGAGGTCTAAAATACTGGATCGATACGGTAGTATCGACATATTGGTAAACAACGCGGCTATTAATGATATGTTCGAGAACCCGAATCTGGCGAAGGAGCAATCGGCTTTTGAGCATTATCCGCTGAGTTCGTTTCGCGCTTCACTTGAGGTGAATGTAACTGGCGTATTTTTGGCATCGCAGGTGTTCGGAACGGTAATGGCCGAGAGGGGCAGCGGTAGTATCATTAATGTCGCTTCAACCTACGGCATGGTTGGTCCCGATCAAAGCATTTACCGTGACAAGGAAGGCAACCAAACGTTCTTTAAATCGGCGGTTTACCCGGTAACCAAGGGAGCGGTGATCAATTTCACCCGGTTCCTCGCGGCTTACTGGGGTAACAAAGGAGTAAGAGTAAATACGCTATCACCCGGCGGCGTGGAAAACAGCCAGGACGAGTTCTTTATCAAAAATTATTCAGCCAAAACGTTGCTCGGCCGCATGGCCACAGCTTCCGACTACCAGGGAGCGCTGATATTTTTAGCAAGCGATGCTTCGGCTTATATGACAGGCGCCAACCTGGTCGTGGACGGCGGATGGACAGCAATTTGAAAACCAATTAAAGATCAAAGAACATGGGAACACAGTTATTACAAAAGCTTTCAGGCATCAAACTGGTGCTTACTGATTGCGATGGCGTATTAACTGACGCCGGGGTTTACTACGGCGAATCAGGCGAACAACTGAAAAAATTTAACATCCGCGACGGCATGGCCGTGGAACGTATGCGCAACCTGGCCAATATCGACACCGGCATCATCACCGGCGAATTGTCGCCATCGGTAGTTAAACGCGCTGAAAAACTGAAAATAACCGAAGTTCATTTGGGCGCGAAGGATAAACCCGCTGTTCTAAAAGAGATACTCGAAAGGCTTAACCTTAATTCGTCAGAAGTGGCTTATATTGGCGATGACAGCAATGACCTGCAGATCATGGAATTGGTTGGTCTTACCGCCGCACCTGCTGACGCTATTTCGTTTGTTAAGGAAAGAGTAGACTATGTATGCCAGGCCAGGGGCGGAGAAGGCGCATTCAGGGAATTAGCTGAACTGCTCATTAATGCGAACCGCGCGGAATCGCAATTTGCATCGATCAGCAAAACTTATAAGCTGAGTACCGGCAAGCGGATTGGTCCGGGGGAACCTTGTTATATTATTGCTGAGATCGGCATCAACCATAATGGCTCGCTGGAAATCGCGAAGCAATTGATCGACGAGGCTGTAGCCGCCAAAGCAAGCGCTGTGAAATTTCAGAAACGCACACCCGAGATCTGTGTTCCGAAAGACCAATGGGAAGTGATGCGCGATACGCCATGGGGCCGCATGACATATATCGACTACAAGCGTAAAACCGAATTCGGCGTGGTTGAATATTCCGCTATCGATCAATATTGCCGCGAACAGGGCATCGACTGGTTCGTATCAACCTGGGATGTGGAAGCGGTAAACTTCATGGAGCAATTTGATACGCCGATCTACAAATTGGCGTCCGCTTCGCTGACTGATCACGACCTGATCAAACGCATCCTTTTCACCGGCAAGCCGCTGATGCTGTCAACCGGCATGTCGACTGTTAAAGAGATCGAAGATGCCGTTGACCTGGTAAGGAAATTCGATGTTGAATATCCATTGTTCATAGCACATTCAACATCGGCATATCCCTGCAAGCCGGAAGAATTAAACCTGCGCATGATCAATACGTTATCTAAGAAATACCCGGCTGTGCCTATCGGCTATTCCGGTCATGAGACGGGTTTGGCTACCACGGTTGCGGCTGTAGCTTTGGGCGCGACTTTTGTGGAAAGACATTTTACGCTCGACCGCGCCATGTGGGGTTCTGATCACGCCGCTTCTGTTGAGCCGCAAGGTCTGCAGCGCCTCGTACGCGATATCCGCGATGTGGAGATTGCTGCCGGCGATGGAGTGAAAAAAGTTTACGAATCAGAATTAGGGCCGATGAAGCGTTTAAGGGTGAATATCAGTCCGGAATATAAGTCTTAAAAAGGAAATGTCATTTCGACGAACAGCGTTGGGATAGAGCGAGGGGCGTGAGGAGAAACCTTCGCCGGCTTGCAAAATGGGAGCATGGTGTAAAAGGTTTCTCCTCGCTATCAACCCACAGGCCTCTTGCGCTCGTCGAAATGACATGGTTTTTTAATAAAATGGATCAATCGAAATTAGTTTTTATAACAACAATTATATTGGTATGCTGGATCGCTTTCATTATAGCTTGGGAGCGTATATCGCCATACCGCAAGGGCCTGCCCTTTTTCAGAGATGGCTTTTGGGTTGACCTGGTCTGGTATACTATTATTCAAAGCTACTTTCTGAAGATCCTGATCTTCGATTACATCATCGCACCGATCCAGCATCATTTCAGCGTAACAGGACTGGAACTTTTTAAAAACTGGACGATAACCGAGCAGGTATTATTCTTCCTGTTCACGCACGACCTGTATATCTATTTATTCCATCGCCTGCAGCATAGGAGCAAGCTATTGTGGCGAACCCATGAGGCACATCATTCGGGTAAAGAGGTAGATTTCCTGGCCGGTTCACGGTCGCACATCCTGGAGATCATCATCAACCAAACCATCGAGTTTGCACCGATCATGATCCTGAGTCCAAACCCCGAGATCATTGTTCCTATCAAAGCATTGCTGGATGCCATGTTCGGTATGTTCATCCACGCCAATATCAACGTGAAATTCGGCAGGCTGAAATATTTCCTGAATACGCCCGAGCTGCACCTATGGCACCATGCTAATTACCGGGAGGTTTTTCACAAGAACTTCTCGACCAAGTTCTCGATGTGGGATTACCTGTTCGGGACGGTGTATGACCCAGGAAAAAAACCCGGAGACCTGCGCGATAATTGGGGCCTGTATTATGATTATCCTAAAGATTACTTCCTGCAACATGCTTTCTCCGTGAAGCGTTTTGATGAGCAAAAGTTATTGCGCCTCCGCTGGTTCAACTGGTACTACAATTTGAGGCCGCGCTTCCTGGAATGGACAATCGCGCAGTGGAGATATTTGCGAAAAGCTAAGAAGACCAAGGTGGAAATTGCCCAAAATACACCCGAACCTTCACCGGAATTGAGTCAGCCACAGGAAAATTATATATCTTGCGAAGATTAACGCAAAATTAACTTAACATTGGCTTGGTTATACCTGTTTATCGCGGCTATTTTTGAATCGGCATGGACGTTTTCGCTCAAATTCATGCGCTTCAGCGATATTAAAACATTGCGCTTCACCAACTTTTATAAGGCCGCCGAGGGCCTCCCGATATTTATACCTTTTCTGGGTTATATCCTGTTCGGCATCGGGAACATCTATTTCTTTTCCATGGCGATCAAGCAAGTTCCTACAGCGACTGCTTATGCCGTATGGACGGCAGTCACACTGGTGCTTATCAAATTAGCCGAAGTACTTTTCTTTAAACAGCGCATCTCGTTCTTCGAAATATTCTTCATGCTGCTCATCATGACCGGTATCCTCGGTCTGAAATTTTACGGTACCAGCATGAAATAAAATTTCTGTTACCATTTGCACGACAGCGATAAAACCTTTATTATCGTGCTATCTTAAATATATAACACCTTATTGCAATTGTCATGAACCCCAAATCCCTTTTCAAAAACCTCTTTTTTGTTTTAATTACCGTTGCGGCTTTCCAAAGCTGCCGCAAACCCGCGAAGCCCGGTACTTATCAAAATGATCAGATCGCGGCCGATCAGCGTAAAGACTTTCACACTTTGAACGACCAGATGATGGAGGGCCTTAAGGCAAACAAACCCCGCGACCTGGAGGGCCTGATGTCAAAGGAAATGCTGGAAGATAACAGTCGTTTACGAACAATCGAACTAATCAGTAACCGGCTTAAAGAAGGCGATTATAGTGTGCTGGACGAGTTTTACATTGTACACAAGCCAACCGATACCGGCGTGCAAAAGCTTAATGTGACAAACAAAGGCTTAAATAATTATACCTACACCTACGAAAATAATGGCCAGGAACAATACATTGTTTTCTTTACGCCGAAATCCATTCCCAACCAATATCTGGTTACGGCAGAGTTCTGCAAGCTGAATTACGGCTGGAAACTGATCAAGCTCGACGTTGGTCAGTACACTATCAATGGCAAAACCGCTCCCGAATTGTTTAAAGTGGCTAAGGACCGGTACGACAACAAATGCCTTGCCATGGCTACAGCCATAGCGGAACAGGCTGGGAAATGTATAAACCCGGCCCTCACCTGGCAGTATCCCGATGTGAAAGCCATGGACGATTTTTCCACCAAAGCAATAGAGGAAACCAACCGCAAATATCAATTCCCTTATACCGTGGCGCAGGTGAACACCCAGCCCTGGATATTCAGGATATTCAGCAAGAAAACTCCGCAGGGTTATTTTCCTGAGATATATTACATATCGCACCTGAAGCTTGCTGACACGGTCGCATTAAAAAATGAAAATGCCAATGTCCAGAAAGTAATAGCCAAAGTGATCCCCGGCATCGACAAGGATAATAAGTTAATTTACTATTCAGCCTTCAAGAACATGCCCGACGGCTCTGGTACGTTCGATCATTTTGACATGATCCAGAAACTGAACTGACATTTGATTCGATATAGATAAAGCAAAAGCCTGGCAAATAAACTTGCCGGGCTTTTTTATATCAGGATTTTTACAACGTAACTTTTTAAAAAATTTCAATAAGTTAGGAGATGTCATATTTTTAGCGATATTAGATAAGCTTTCACTACACCTAAATTCAGCTTCATGCAAAGTAAACCTAACTACTATATAGTAGTTCTGATCCTGCTCACGTTTTTCGTGATCTCGTTCCTGACAAACGTGATCGGGCCGCTTTCGCCTGAATTTATCAGTGATTTTAAACTTAGCGATTTCCTGGCAGGAGCTTTGCCGTTCGCATTTTTCGTCGCCTATGGTGTTATGTCCATCCCGACAAGCATGCTGGTGCAGAAGTATAATGAAAAGAAGATCATGGTTGCGGCTTTTATTGTCGCTTTCGCGGGGTCACTATTGCTTGCGGCCGAACCCAACTACCTGACGGCAATAATATCGCTTTTCCTCATCGGATGCGGTATGGCCATGCTGCAGGTAGTGATCAACCCGTTACTAAGAGTGGCCGGGGGAGCCGAAAACTATGCATTCACTTCAGTATTGGCGCAATTGATATTTGGGGGCGCGTCTTTTATCAGCCCGTTGGTTTATTCGTATATGGTGCTGCACCTGCAGCACAAAAGCGGCGGCATAACATCAATATTGCAGCCGTTGGTACCGGCAAATATGCCCTGGATATCATTGTACTGGCTGTTCACCGTGATAAGCCTGCTGATGTTCGTGATCATCCTGTTATCGAAATTCCCCAAGGTCGAACTTCAGAGCGATGAAAAGGCCGGCCCGTGGAAAACGCATGTTGATCTTTTCAAAAAGCCCGTCGTAGTTGCCTATTTCATTGCTTTGTTCTGTTATGTGGGTACGGAGCAGGGAGTTTCTTACTGGATGTCGGAATTTTTGCACCGTTATCACCAGTTTGACCCGCAAACCAAAGGCGCCGACGCAGTGGCCTACTTCTGGGGCCTGATGATGGTTGGCGGCATTTTAGGGCTGGTTTTACTGAAACTGATGGACAGCCGTAAACTGCTGATCCTGTTTACCATACCGGCTATGATCTGCTTGTCATTAGGTTTATTCGGCAGTGCGCAGGTTTCCTTATATGCATTCTCCATCACGGGCTTTTTTATGTCGGTAATGTACCCGATCATTTTCTCGCTGGCATTGAGCTCGGTAAGCGAAGATCATGGCTCGTTCGCCGGCATATTGGTTACCGGGATTATTGGCGGCGCGGTAGTGCAATTGCTTATCGGGGCGCTGGGTAATATGATCGGTCTGCGCGCGGGTATGACGTTTCTGTACCTCACATTCGGCTATATGCTGAGCATCGGTTTCTGGGCAAAACCATTGATCAGGAACCAAACCATTTTCGATAAAAAAGAAAAGGCGGCCGTATGAGTACTAAAGTGATAGGGATCGATCTTGGGGCTACGAACATCCGCGGCGCGGTAGTGAGCGATGATCAAATATCGGATATCATTTCGCGGCGCATCCACACCAAAGGTACCAAAGAGCAGGTTTTGGAGGATGTTTACTGGGTAATTGATTCGCTGATCGATAAAGATGTTAAAGCTATAGGCATAGGCGTACCGAGCGTGGTAGACGTTCAGCGGGGAATTGTGTACGATGTGATCCATATTCCATCCTGGAAAGAAGTGCATTTAAAGGAATTGCTCGAAACAAAATACCATATCCCGGTATTTGTCAATAACGACGCGAACTGCTTTGCTTTAGGGGAATATTACTTTGGAAAGGGTAAAGGTGTTACAGACATGATCGGGCTGACAATTGGCACCGGCCTTGGCGCCGGCGTAATTGTCAATAAGCACCTTTATGCTGGCAAAAATTGCGGTGCTGGTGAGTTTGGCATGGTGGATTATCTTGAGAATAACTATGAGTTTTATGCCAGCGGGTCATTCTTCCAGAATGTACATGGATTAAATGGCGAAGAAGTTTTCCAGAAGGCAAAGAACGGCGATAAGGCCGCACTAAAACTTTATGAAGAACTAGGCACGCACCTGGGCAACGCCGTCAAAATGATCATGTACACCTATGATACAGGCTTGATCATTTTAGGCGGATCGGTGCAAATGGCTTTTGACATGTTTGAAAAAAACATGTGGGAACGGATCAAGACCTTCGGTTTCCCGAAAAGCCTCGAAGGGCTCGAGATCAAGACGTCGGCGCTGCAAAACGCAGGTATTTTAGGCGCTGCGGCATTATACTATGATGCCCAATAACGGACTATAGCGATGGGGTTTGATCCATCGTCAGAATAATAAAACCAAACCCATACCAAGTATAACCATTATGAAAAAGCTCGGCCTGGTGATCACGCTATCACTATTCCTTTTCCAGGCTTTCGCGCAGGACAGCGAAACCAACCGGATGATACTGAGAGACGATTGGCAAATGCAATCGTCGCTTAAAGTTACCGACAACGGCAATACGATCTCGCAAAGCAAATATCAGCCGCAGGGTTGGTACAAAGTGAGCGTACCGACAACGATCATTGCCGGATTGCTGGCCAATAAGGTTTATGACTTCGACCCATTCATGGGCATGAACTTTAAAAAGCTGGACGATCCTGCTTTGGATAAACCCTGGTGGTTCAGGAAGGAATTCTCGCTGCCTGAATCGGAAAAAGGCAGGAACGTAGTGCTCAAAATGCACGGCATTAACTACAAAGCCAATGTCTGGCTGAACGGTGTCAAGATCGCCGATTCAACCCAAACCATGGGGCCATTCCGCATCATCGAGCTGGACGTGACCAAAGAAACCAGGCCTGGAAGCAATGTGCTGGCACTGGAGATCAAAAGGCCGGTAAATCCGCAGCATAAAGGCGGTGACCTGGCAATCGATTATGCCGATTGGATCCATTATCCGCCGGATTATAATGGCGGTATCGTAAATGATATCGAGATCAAAACCTTTGATAAGGTTGGTATACAATATCCTTTGGTGACTACCCATTTCGATATGCCTTCGCTGGAAACAGCGCACCTGAGCGTAGATGCATTGGTAACCAACTATTCCAAAAATCCGCAGGATGTGGTGGTAAAGGGCAAGATCAATGATAATATCAATTTTGAACAAAAAGTACACCTCGGTCCGAACGAGATCAAAAACATCACCTTCACTCCCGCTGACTATTCACAATTGAACATCAGGAACCCGAAGATCTGGTGGCCCTGGCAGTATGGCAAACCCGAGCTGAACCGCATCGAGCTTTCGGTGAACCACGGCACTGTTGCCAGCAATACCATTTCAGAAGACTTCGGTATCAGGGAGATCACCTCAAAGCTGATCGATAATAAATCGCGTGAGTTTATTGTAAACGGTAAACCCATTATGATACGCGGCGCGGCCTGGTCGCCGGATATTTTCCAGCGCCGTTCACGGGAAAGGCAGGAACAAGAGATCAGGTACTATCGCGATATGAACATGAACATTGTCCGTTCCGAAGGCAAACTGGAAGATGATCATTTCTACGCGTTGTGCGATAAATACGGCATGCTGGTGATGACAGGCTGGATGTGCTGCGGCGCCTGGCAATACCCCGAGAACTGGGACAAAGCCAAACGGATAGTCGCCATGCAATCCGACAGCAGCGTGATGTACTGGCTGCGCAACAAACCGAGTATCATGGTATGGCTGAACGGCAGCGATATGCCGCCGCGCGACACCAGCGTCGAACGCGGTTACCTGAACATCGAAGCAGCTTTGAAATGGCCTAACCCCACCATTTCAACCGCGAATGAAAGCAAATCCAAAGTATCGGGCTACAGCGGCGTGAAAATGGCTGGCCCTTATGAGTGGGTTCCTCCTATTTATTGGGAGACGGACACTTTACAGAAATTCGGTGGTGGTACCTACAGTTTCGCTACGGAGATTTCGCCGGGGCCATCTATTCCACCTTACGAGAGCTTAGTTAAGTTCATTCCAAAAGATTCCCTATGGTTCACCACAGCCGACTGGAATTACCACTGTGGCACCGGCAATTTTGGCACCACCAAAGTTTTTGACGCTGCGCTGATAGGTCGTTACGGAAAACCGGCAGATATTAAACAATACATTGCAATGGCGCAGGCTCAGAATTACGAGGGTCATCGTGCGATGATGGAAGGATACGGTCTGCATAAATACAACACCGCCACAGGCGTAGTACAGTGGATGGGCGCCAACCCATGGCCGGGATTGATCTGGCACACTTATGACTATTACCTGTATCCCGCAGGAACTTACTATGGCATGAAGAAGTCGATGGAGACACTGCATATCATGTACTCCTACAGCACCAACCAGGTGGATGTCATTAATTCGCTATTGGATAAATTCAACGGACTGAAAGCCCGGGCGACGATCTATAACCTCGACGGCAGCCAGCAATATGATCATACCGAAACCATAAATGTCGATGCCGACGGCACTGCCAAATGTTTTGCATTGCCCGCCCCCGGCGGTTTTTCAGACACTTACTTCCTGAAGCTGCAGCTATTTGACAATACCGGGGCGCTGAAAAGCATCAACTGGTATTGGCTGTCGAAGAAATTTGATGTGCTGAACTGGAAGAAGTCTAAATGGTATATGACGCCGGAAACTTCGTATACCGACTATACTTCACTGAAGGACCTCGGCAAAACGGGGCTGAAAGTATCCTATAGCACCGATAAAGCTGCCGACAGCACCTACAATTCGATCACTGTCACCAACACGGGGAAAACGGTAGCATTCCAGGTACACATCAGGGCATTGAAGGGTAAAGGCGGCGATGATATTCTTCCGGTGATCTTCAGCGACAACTATATTGAACTGGCCCCGGGCGAAAAGCGTGTGATCAAATGCAGTTATGCCACTAAGGACGCCAATGGTGCGGCGCCGTATTTCCAAACCTCAGCCTGGAACCTGGATATGGCTGCAAGCCAGGCAGGGAATGCGACGGGATTTACGGAGAATTAAAAATAATGTCATTTCGACGAACTTACCAGGTTGTGAGTTGGGGTGAGGAGAAAACTTCGACACTGTTGCTAATCGGCCGCAGGTATGGCGTATAAGGTTTCTCCTCGCTACGCTCGTTCGAAATGACATTTTTTATATTAGAGGAACTACATTAATTCCTTCATCAGCTTTTCAAAAGCTTCTTTCAGCTCCGTCAGTTCAGCTTCCAGTTTGGCGACACGAGCTTCCAAATCGCCGGAAGAACGGGATGGGGTATCAACGGCAAAGCTATCTTCACTCCAATCTATTGAGCCGCCGAGCAAGTGAATATAACGCGCTTCTTTTTGACCAGGGCGTCGGCCCAGTTGCTTAATGAAAGGAGTATCACCTGCCGCCAGCTTATCCAGGAATTCCTGCACCTCTTCTATTGATTCAAATTCCCATAGGCGTCCGGAATTGGTGTTCAGCTCGCCCGGCGTTTGCGGTCCGCGAAGGATGAGCAGGCAGATGATTGCCAACTCCGAGGGAATGAGCGGGTAAACGATGGCAAAATTGTGCTTGTATTTTACCACACGGTCGGTGCCACCTGTTGCGGTGGAAACCAGCCCGCGGCGTTTCAGCGTATTTATGGCATTCACCACGGTTTCCGTTTCGTATTGTACCACCGGGTTGCGCGAGGTCTTCTGATTGCAAGCAGCCACCAGGCTATTGATCGTCATCGGGTAATAATCTGGCGTGGTGCGGCTTTTTTCCATCATAGAGCCGAGCACACGCAATTCGGCATCATCCAGTTGCGGTAATTGATCCATGCGCTAAAGATAGGAAACGAGGTCGGAAGTCCGAAGTCGGAGGTCAGAATGCGGATGTTGGTGTGGTAGTAAGATTTGGCAACTTTTGAAAATTTGTCAAATCTATATCAAAACAAAGAAGCACCGTCCCCAACCAGGACGATGCTTCGCATCTGCATATAATTAAAACGAATTGGCGCTGAAATTACTGGATGAACAGGTATGATTTACCCTGTCCGTCATCGTAAACATGCATGTGTTTTTTGATGTCGCTTTTTTCCGATTTGATCTCAACGGTGTATTCGCCGTTATCCAGGTTCGATACATTGTATGATTTTTCGGTAGGCAGGCCTTTTGAAACCAGGTCCTTGTAGATAGCGTTGCCGTCCTGGTCGTAAATAATTACTACTGATCTTTCAGCGGCTACTTTTACGCTGAAAACATTTTCTTTTGCGGGCTCGATAAAGCTTACAGTGTTGTTGGCTTTAGGAGCTTTTGATTTACCCGGTGCAGCGAACACGCTTGTTCCTGCTGCTAATATCAGGGCTGCGATGGTGAGTGTCTTTTTCATTTTTTTACTAATTTTATTGTTAAACCTTATATCCTTTTTTGTTTTGATGATCAAAGGAACAAGTTGTTTCTCACCCAATAAAATGTATTAGACCATCGCCCGAAAGGTATAGACAAACGGGTTCTTTTGGAGGATTTTGGCTTCTAAGTGCCTAATAATTAGCGAAATATACCGTTGGCAGATTGTGAGGGGCTGTTCGACGGTTAAATCCGGGCGTTCGTCGGTTGTGATAGTGTTAAAGCGACACAATAAGGCACCGTTCTCTTACGGGATCGGTGCCCTAACAAAAATAACAGCATTGGCTATTTAACAAAGATCACTTTACCGCTTGGCTTGTTGTAGACATAAAAGTTGGTCTTAATGTCATGCCCTTTGGTAACTACCTCTACGATGTAATTACCGGCATCAAGCTTCGATAAGTTGTATTTCTTTTCGGATGTGCTGTTTTTGGTTAACAAATCCTTAAAATTGTAGCTTTCATCCTGGTTTGAAATGATCACCACCGAGTTTCCGGGTCTTTCTTTATCAACCATTACGGCGAAACCGGCCTCGTGACGAAGCGGAATGATGCTTACGCCCGCTCGGGCGCTTAGGTCCTCATTATGATTTCTTGGTTTAGGAACGGCTGCAGAACTGACGCCAAGGCCAAATAACAGGCCCAGCGCGCCAAGAAGAATCGACTTTTTCATGATGTTAAACTTTAATTAGTATTAAATATTAAATCAGAGTAAGTCTTTTTTGCTGCATGGGGAGAGTGTTTATATAAGGTTAACACCTTAGCCAATTGATTGTTTGCATAAATCATTCATAATTAGGCCAGTAAGTTTGAACCGGAAGATTTTAAACAATCCTGTAAAATACCGCCGAAATGCGGTTAATTTGTATTCTCATGGCGCTTTTCACCGCATCGTTAAACTCAGGCAGCAACGGCAATTGCTATTATATCGGCAATGAGCATGAGGCCGTGCTGATCGATGCGGGAATCTCCTGTCGTGAAACCGAACGCCGTATGAAACGCCTCGGCCTTTCGATGCATAAGGTAAAGGCTATCTTCGTATCGCATGAGCACAGCGACCACATTAACGGCATCGGGGTACTATCCGGGAAATATAGACTACCCGTTTACATTACCCCCGCCACTTTACATAATAGTGGATTGCAGCTGGAACATCACCTGGTAGTTTCATTCAAAGCCTACGAGCCTGTAACCATAGGCAGCATCACCATTTCTGCTTTCCCCAAGTTTCATGATGCCGCCCATGCCCACAGCTTTATCCTGACCAGCAAGGATGTAACCATCGGCGTATTTACTGATATCGGCATTGCCTGCAAGCACCTGACCGACCATTTCGCCAAATGCCATGCTGCGTACCTCGAAACTAACTACGACGAGGAAATGCTGCAAAACGGCCGTTATCCTTACCACCTCAAACGCCGCATCAGCGGAGGACTTGGTCACCTGTCCAACCGCCAGGCCCTGGACGTATTTCTGGCGCATCGCCCTGCATTTATGAGCCATTTGTTTCTTGCTCACCTGTCGCAGGATAACAATCGCCCTGAACTGGTGCATGAACTTTTCACTAAACATGCCAATGGCACCCAGATCATTGTCGCCTCGCGGCATGCGGAAACACAGGTTTTTTATATTGACGGATCCTATCTATTACAACCCGACCGTACCAGGACGATAGTTGAAAACGGGCAGGTGCAGTATAGTTTGTTTTAGCAGTATCGAACTCACGCATTCCGCAACATATCCGCATATCCATTCGGCAGCGGACTATCTTCCACAGCTTTCGCGGCGCGTTCGATATCATAATCAAATCGTACAAACTCTGCTTTAACGCTGGCTTTATCCATTATAGAGCTATGCTCGTCAATATGAAG
The DNA here is from genome assembly GCA_035551775.1 of Mucilaginibacter sp. Classification (GTDB taxonomy): domain Bacteria; phylum Bacteroidota; class Bacteroidia; order Sphingobacteriales; family Sphingobacteriaceae; genus Mucilaginibacter. Next base: position 343,538 of record DASZMQ010000002.1, read on the forward strand.
CAGTACATAACAGCCGCGCGGGTCCTTATCCTTTGGTTTGCCTACTGAACCGATATTGATCGCATGGCGGTAATGGGCGGTTTCACTATCAGCGGATTGCAAAATGCGATGATATGGCTGATGCGTGTGCCCGAAACACATCACGTCGGCATCTGCCTGCTCCATAATTCGCAGCAGGCTTTTTTCGTCCCGGTCCTCAAACAGGTATTCATTTACCCTTCTCGGGCTGCCATGCACCAACAGCACGTTCAGCCTATCGTTGTTCAATTGATACTCCAGGCGGATATGATGCGGCAGCGCGCGCAAATAAGCCCGCTGCTCGTCCTTCACGATCTCATTGGTAAATGAGATCGATATTTTGCCCATCGCTTTTTCTTCGTCGGTTTTATAGGCGCAGCCGCAGTCGTCGCTATGGCGGCCGATACCAAAGTCGTAGTTCCCGGTGATGGTTGGAATTTTACGGCTGCGTATCTCGTCGATCACCTCGTTCGGCCAGATATTATAGCCTACCAGGTCGCCCAGGCAATAGATGGCGTCAACCTGCTGCGCGTCCACGTGTGCAAAGAATGCTTCCAGGGCCGGAAGGTTGGCGTGTATATCGGAGAAAAGTGCAATTTTCATTGAGCAGATTTATTTGAAGTCAGATATTTCCAAACCGGTATTGCTGTTATTGCGCCGGTTATAGGCGCGACAATGTAAAGCCACAGATGTTCAAGATGACCGGAAACAATGGCAGGTGCAAATGACCGGGCCGGGTTCATAGACGCTCCGCAAATAGGGCCTGCAAACATGGCTTCAAGCCCCACGACCGCTCCGATGGCAAGCCCGGCAAACATGCCCTGCTCCTTACTCCCGATCGCCACGCTTAAAATGACCAGCATTAGAAAGAATGTCAGGATAAATTCAAGGATCAGCGATTGAATTTCGCTTCCCGCAGGCATGGTAGCCCCCAGCAATTGATTTGCCGGGAACAACGCTTTTAAAACCGCGCTTGCTGCTACGGCGCCAGCCAGCTGACTAACAACATACCCGGGTAATCGCTGCAACGGAAACCGCCCGGTAATGGTGAAGGCAATACTCACCGCCGGGTTGATGTGCGCGCCGGATACTTCGCCAAGACTGTAGATCATGGCCATCACGATCAGCCCAAAAGTTATTGCAACTCCGGCATGGGTTACCGCGCCGCCCGATTGCTGATCGATAACGACAGCGCCTGTACCACAAAACACGAGCGCAAAAGTACCGATAAATTCAGCTGTGTACTTTTTCATCGGTATGATGCTCCTTAACCCAGTATTTCAAGTCCCTTGCTTCTTCGACGAATTCCCGGACAGCTTCTTTGATCTGGTCCCGTACCTTGCGGGTTTGTTCCAATTTTTCTTCTTCGGTTCCGGTGAAAGTCGAAGGGTCAGGAAATGACCAGCCTAAACGTTTTACCACACCCGGGAAGATCGGGCAGCCTTCGGCGCTGGCTTCATCACAAACAGTAATTACGGCTTGAAACATCCGGCCCTTCCTAAACAGATCAAATACTCCCTGCGTCTTTTTGCGACTGATGTCGATTCCGTCTTCCTGTAAAACTTTCACCGCGTAGGGATTTAACTTGCCCGGTTCTAATCCTGCGCTTTCCGCAATTAGTGACTCTCCGCCAAACATATTTAAGTATGCTTCAGCCATCTGGCTGCGTGCGGAGTTATGAATGCACACGAATAAGATCTTACGTTGTATCATAACTTTTCTTTTTGAATTTTTCTTTTTGTTACAATATCAAAGGATGTCAGTTACAGCAGCCTGGTTCGCAACAGGCCGTTTTTTCAGGCTTTTCAGCATATACCGTAACACTGAAAATGCCAGTAGCACCCGATCTGAAATTTGCTAATTCATTCGAATCAAGATATTTCCCTAAAATATCGTCGGGAAGCACGATAGGCTTCTGCTTTTGCACAGTAATATTAGTAAATCCGTTCACATTGATCAATTCGAGGTACACTTCTTTCTGTATCGCTCCCGAAACGCAGCCTGCATACATTTCAGCGTCTTTGCGCAGGACGTCAGGCAGGGTACCTGAAAGTACTACATCCGAAATGCTGAAATGCCCGCCCGGCTTCAATACGCGGTAGATGTCCTTTAACACGGCATCTTTGTTTGGTACAAGGTTGAGCACGCAATTGCTAACAATCACATCGGCAGTATTCGCGGTCACCGGCATTTTTTCAATGTCACCATAACGGAACTCTACATTATTGAACCCGAGCTTATCAGCATTTGCACGCGCCTTGTTCAGCATAGGCTCGCTGAAATCAACCCCTATCACCTTGCCGGTTTCACCGGTTTCCGCCCTTGCTATAAAGGCGTCATTGCCTGCGCCTGAACCGAGATCGATCACTACGTCCCCATTCTTTATTTTGGCGAATTGCGTTGGCAAACCGCAGCCCAGGCCCAGGTCCGCGTCAACGTTGTAGCCTTTGAGCTGGGTATAATCATCACTCATGATATTATTAACCTCGTCTGAGCAGCAACTTGAACCGCAGCACGATGATTGGTTGGTTTCTTTGTCCTGTAAAGCGATCTCGCTGTATTTCTGGCGAACCAGTTCCTTCAATTCTTCATCAGTTTTCATAGCATTTTTATTTATTGTAATATTACGATTAATTAGTTTAAAATTTTTTAGCAACAAGTGCCAGGATCCTTATAGGCTCCGAACAATTCTTTCAGCTCCTCCTGCAAATTCTTCCAGGCTTGCGGCTCAATACAATAGCAAACGCTCACCCCTTCAATCGTCCCCTTTATAAGACCAGCATTCTTCAGCTCTTTAAGGTGCTGGGAAATGGTGGCCTGCGCCAATCCAAGTTCATCCACTAAGTCGCCGCAAATGCAGGCATTGGCTTTGATGATCTCCTGCAGAATAGCGATGCGGGCGGGATGCGCAATAGCCTTGAGCTGCACCGCCAGGCTGTTTTGCTCTTGGGTAAATATTTCTGTCTTGGTGAGGCCCATATATCAATCGCAATATTACGATTAATTTTGGATTTGCAAAAATTTTTTTGAAAAATTAAGGTATCAGCTTCTTCCCTGAATCAATTCAAGAATTTTTTCGTTTTTCACTATCCACATACCCAGTCGCTCTTCGGTAATGCCGCTCCGCAGCTTGTAGCTGTTAACGGGATGATCGTTGTCGAAAATCGTTTCCATGTACCGGAAATCGATGTTACTGATAGCGGATAGTTGATGTGCGACTTCGACAATATGGGTGGAAACGACAAAAAGCGAGCTACGGACATTTGCAAAAGCTGAAATGATAGCCAGGGATGCATCGTAGGCATCTTTTACATTGGTGCCACGAAACAGCTCATCGAAAATCACGAACATGTTTTTCGACCGGCTTACTTGCTCAGCTACCTGTTTCACCCTTAACACCTCCCGATAAAAATGGCTTTGACCCTGATCTATATCATCCGGTAGGTTAATGGTGGACATTAAACCTTCAAAAAAACTGGTTTTCATATAGCTTGCAGGAACCGGGAAACCCAATTGTGAAAGATAAACTGAAATGCCTAAAGCTTTGAGCAGTGTTGACTTGCCCGCCATATTGGTTCCTGTAACGAAGCAAACATTCTGATCGGTCCGAAACTCTATATCGTTATCGACCGGGTTATTGATAAAGGGGTGAAACAGTCCCTTTAATATCAATCCGGGTCCGCCGTCTTCCTCAAGGTCAGGCACCGTAAACCCTGATGCCGCACTATTTACACTTATCGTTTGAAAAGCATCCAAATGATAAGCGATATCTAAGAGCCCTTTCAGTTCGGAGTATGCCTTGTTTCTGAACAAGTGATTTGCCCGGGCGATGTCGGCTGCCGTAAGTTTGGGCTTGGCGATCCATTGCTTTACAAGGTCCCATTCGCTTTCTGTAAATGCGATGAGAATAGCCGCTCTCTGATCCCAAAATATCTTCGGCGCTGAGACTGTGAGCTGGTTGGTAAATATCAAAAGATTTTCGAGTAGCAATAATACACTGGCAACTCCCTGCTTGGATATATAATAATCATTGTTGCTGTTAAGGGCATAAATCAGCTGGTTAATTAAGCCCGTAAGAATTGGAAACGACTTTCTAGTGTTTTGTCCCTTTAAATAAAATTCGGCGAAATCGCAGGTATTTCGATCCGATTTAAAAACAGCCCTGTGCTGTTGAAGGTAACGAAACACAGCCAACCTGTCTTTTATTTCTGCCCTGCTGTCTAAAGGCTTGCTGAACAATAAAGCTAATACTTCCTGCCCGCCGATAGTTTGCGTCTTACCAAAAAGTGATAGCACGGATTGGCGTTGGTCTTTGGGAAATAATGACAGATCGTCGAGGGTTTGCCTATCTGCAGCAAAACTCATGTGTTACCTTTCTGCGTTAAAGCTAATCAATTTGTTTCCTGTTTAACTTGATTATGCCGCGATTAGTATCGGCGCTATTTACTTTGCTGTCACCAACAAGGTGATAGTGTCGCCACATTCAAAAACACAGTCAAAAGTTTATCAAGGCTCAATGTACACTAACCATGCCTTTACCGGTCAACCCCGCCAGAAAATGGTAAAAAATGGTAAAAAAGTGAAATTTTACAGACGTTTTCGTACGGATCAGGCAATTTTGTGTGTACATGCTTTTCAATACCAATTAATTGTACTACAGCAGGTTGCGTTCTATGCGTTCACGAAAAAGCCTGAGTTTATGTAATTTTTACTCTTAGTGTAAACAACAAATACACTAAAATTCAATGCATTATGTGGTCATTTGTGGTCGAAAGCAGCATGAATGTGAACACTAAGTGTATCCATGTTGACGGTACATGTAAAAAACTGAAATACTATTAGCACATTCCCAATATTGTTTATATTCATACAGCCGTTCCCTGGTTGATTACTTATGAAGAAGATCCTGTTTAAAACGCTGAAAATTACGGGTATAGTTATAGGAAGCCTGCTACTCTTAACGTTCCTGCTCCCCGTGCTTTTCCCAAAAACCATTACCGAAAAGATCAAACAGGTGATGAATCAGAAGATCAACGGGCAGGTGAATTTCTCTTCAACCAGCCTTTCGTTCTTCAAACGCTTCCCCGAACTGACGCTTACCTTAGAGGATTTTTCGCTGAAAGGCAGCGCGCCGTTCCAGCAGGATACGCTGATCGCGGCCAAGGACATTTCGTTCGCCGTCGATCTTACCTCCTTACTTGGCTCCAAGATCAATATCAGCAAGGTATACCTGAGCAACGCGTTCATCAATATAGAGGTGGATAGCGCCGGGCATCCAAACTATAATGTATACCGATCGCAGCCGGCAAACCCGAATGCAAAAACCGACACTTCAAGCGCTTCACTGGGCATACAGCTGATTGACATTGAAAAGAGCCATTTGGTTTATGATGATGCTTCGATCCCGATGCTGATCGACGCCCGGAATTTCAATTATAAAGGCAACGGCGACTTCACCAAAAATGTATTCGACCTGCAATCGCACCTGGAAATTGCCTCCACGGATTTCGTTTACAACAAGCAGGAATATGTGAGCAATAAAACCGTGAATGCCGACCTGGTGACGAGCATTAACACCAAGTCGCTGGAGTTTGCTTTCCGCAAGAACAATATGATGATCAACAAGCTGCCTGTGAATTTCGTCGGGCGCTTTGGCTTCCTTAAGAACGGTTATGATATGGACTTCCAGTTCACCTCGCACCAGAGCGACCTGAGCGATATTTTTACAGCTTTGCCCCCGGCGTACACCAAATGGGTGAAGAATACCGAGCTGAATGGCACTGGCGTGATCCACGTGGGGCTTACCGGTCAATATATAGCCTCGAAGAATAAAATGCCCGATTTCACCTTCAGCATGCAGGCGCGGAACGGGTACATATCTAACAATAAAACGCCTTCTCCAGTACAGGACCTATATCTGGACATGAACGCCAAAGTGCCGAACTTCAACCCCGACAGCCTTGTGTTCAGCATCGATTCGCTGCATTTCCGGATCGATAAGGACCAGTTCAATTCAAAATTCAGTGTCAAAGGCATCAAATCGCCCGAGATATTCGCGCGGGTGAATACCGAGATCGACCTCGGTAAATGGAACCGGGCTTTTGGGATAAAAACTGTCGACCTGAAGGGGCGTTACGCACTCCATTTATTGGCGCAGGGCAAGTACGCTACGGGACTAAAAAAGCGCGGCCTGCGGCATGTGGATACAGTGATTACCAGCATACCGAGATTTAGCCTGAAATCGTCATTCAGGGATGGCTACATTAAATATGCCGAGGTGCCCGAGGCCGTGAAGGATATTCATTTCGACCTGGACGCCTCCTGCCCGGATAATAATGTGAAGAACTTTACCATGCAGCTAGCCGGGCTGAATGTGTCCGCGCTTAACAATTATATTAAAGGCTATTTCAACCTAAGCAATAAAAACGGCCTGGCGATGGACGGCGCTATTGATTCAAGGTTCCACCTAGATGATATTAAAAAGCTATATCCTGTAAAAGGCATTGATCTCCGCGGCGACCTGGCTATCAATCTGAAGACCAAAGGCAAATATATCCCAGCGCACAAGGTGTATCCGGTTACTATGGCTTCAATCAACCTCGCGAACGGTTATATTCAAACGAAATACTACCCGCACCCTATCGAGAATTTACAGGTGAGCGCCAATCTGATCGACAACACCGGTTCGCTAAAAGGATTGAGGGTAAACATCAAGCCTGTTTCGCTAACGTTCGAGGGAGAGCCATTCATGGTCCAGGCCGATCTGAAAAACTTTGCCGACCTGCAATACAATATTCATTCACAGGGCACTCTCGATATCGGCAAAATATACCAAGTGTTCGCAATGAAAGGCTACAATGTTTCAGGGTTGATCACTACGAACTTTACGCTGAAGGGCAAGCAAAGCGATGCTACCGCCGGGCGATATGATCAGCTATTCAACAAGGGAACAATGAATGTAAAGGATCTGACCCTAAGCTCCGACTTATTCCCTAAACCGTTCTTCATCAAATCTGGAAAATTCAGTTTCAAACAGGACAAGATGAATTTCGACGCGTTTACCGCCAATTATGGCAAATCGGTGATCGTGATGAATGGCGCCTTGTCCAATGTGATCGATTATGCAACGAAATCCAATGCGCCGTTAACAGGTACGTTCAACCTGCAAAGCGGGCTTATCGTTGCGGACGATTTCATGGCTTTTGCGGGCGGTCCGCCGGCCCAGCCCGGTAAATCTGCTACACCGGCAAAAACAGCGGCAGCGGGGACAGGCGTGGTACTGGTGCCATCGAACCTGAACCTGACTTTCAGCGCTGACGTGAAAAAGGTAAAATACCAGGGCCTGGACATCGATAGCGTAAAGGGGCAAATGATCATCAGTAATGGACATATCCAATTAAAGGGCGCAGGCTTTACCATCGTCGATGCGCCGGTGGTGATGGATGCTACCTACGGCAGCTTGAATCCTCAAAAGGCATTTTTTGATTACCATATCACCGCGCAGCAATTCGACATACAAAAGGCTTATCAGCGGATCAAACTCTTTCATGATATGGCCAGTTCGGCAAAAAGCGCCGCTGGTATCGTTTCGTTGGATTATAAGCTAAGCGGCAAGCTGGATAAAAACATGCATCCTGTGTATCCTTCGCTAAAGGGCGGCGGTGTGCTGACGCTGCAAAAGGTAAAAGTCAAGGGCTTTAAGTTGTTCGGCTCGGTTGCTAAGGCCACCGGTAAAGACAGCCTGGCCAAACCAAACGACGCTTCCAAAGTAGATATCAAAACCACTATCGCCAATAATATCATCACGATCGAGCGCACCAAAATGCGTTTCGCCGGTTTCAGGCCGAGGTTCGAGGGGCAGGTGGATTTTAGCGGCAACCTGAACCTGAAATTCAGGTTGGGCCTGCCGCCGCTGGGCATCTTCGGCATACCCATGACCATTACCGGTACGCAGGAAAAACCGGTCATCAAAATGGGCAAGCAAGGTCAGGAGCTGAAGGAAGAAGCAGACACCACCGATAACAAATAAACTAATTGTTTTTTTAATATCTTTAGAACCAGTGCGATACGTGCGCCGGACAACCCTATTTATTTGCCATTGTAGATTTCATGAAGCATTTGTTGAAAATCCTGTTGCTGCTATTACCGATTTACGGGATGGGACAGCGAAACTATATCGATAGCTTAAAACAAACTCTTAAAAATGCTTCAACGGACTCTGCACGTTATTCAATACTCGGCCATTTCGTATATTATTATGCTGAAACCAACAGGGATTCGGCGCTTTCCTATATAGAAAAGGGTCTTTTCGTGGCAAAACGAAACGGTCATTTACTTGATGAGGCTGTCTGCCTGGGCGCCAAAGGGTATATCTCGATGCATTTGGGTAAATATTCAGAAGCATATCGATACTTCCGCCAGGAAATAGCTATCGCCGAAGACCCGAAAAACGAAAAGAAAAGCTGGTATTTTTTTTGGCCAACACACGAAGTTATCGCGTCCGACAAATTCCGATTAACTGTGGAAGCTTTTAGCTACCACAACATGGGCTTGCTCATGAATTTCATCGACAATACCGACGAACAGATCATACAATTTAAAAAAGCTGAAAAACTGGCCACCCAATTACAAAACCTCGAATTGCTTGGCCTGGTAAACATGAATCTTGGTTCGCTTTATTTGGAGCACAATAAGGTCGACTCATCGCTGCAATTTCAAAAGAAAGCCGAACGATATTTTAACCAGATAGCCAATAAAAAATATTTATGTTACGACCTGGAGATCTTGGGAATTACTTACCTGAGGAAAGGCCAGGAAGGTATGGCGCTGGAATATTTTCACAAGGGTGCGGCGGCGGGCTTCGAATACAATGCCATAGAATGCAGCGGTTATTGCTATGACGACCTTGCGCATTATTATCTTTCCAAAAAACAAAAAGATTCAAGCCTCTACTACGCCAAAAAAATAGTCGGCATACTTCATTCCATGAATTCAAAAGATTTAGGTAATGCTTATGAAGTGCTCTATCAAAGTTACAGATTGCGGAACCAGCTTGACAGCTCTTATAAATACCAAGGGCTTGCCCTGTCGGCCAAAGACAGCAGCTATGATGCAATCATAAAAAATCTAACCAACTTCCAAAAGTCGTCTTTCACCGATCAGCTTCGTCTACAGCAACTGGAAAAAGAAAAAGCCGTTATCACCGCCCGTAACCGCATTTACATGCTTTCGGCCGGCATTGCCGTCTTTATGTTGCTCGCCCTGATATTTTACCGGAACAATCGTCAAAAACAACGGGCCAACATCTTGCTGAACCGGCAAAAAGAAGAAGTTCAAAACGCGCTAACCCAGCTTAAAGAGACGCAAACTCAGTTGATCCAGTCAGAAAAAATGGCATCCCTAGGCGAACTGACTGCCGGCATCGCCCATGAAATTCAGAATCCATTGAATTTCGTCAATAACTTTTCGGAGGTTAATACTGAATTGATCGGGGAAATGAAGGAAGAGATCGAAAAAGGCGACCTGCAAGAGATCAAAGCCATTGCATTTGATATCGAAGAAAACTCCAAAAAGATAAACATGCACGGCAAACGGGCCGATGGGATAGTAAAAAGCATGCTGCAGCACAGCCAGGCGGCAAGCGGCGGTAAAGAACAAGCCGATACCAACCAACTTGCCGAAGAATGCCTGCAGCTTGCATACAATGGCTTTAAATCGAAAGACAAATCGTTTACCTGCGATTTGAAGACCAACTTCGACCGGGGCCTGCCTTTAACAAATGTCGTAAAACGGGACATAGGACGGGCTTTGGTCAATATTTTTAACAACGCGTTCTATGCCTTGGCCCAAAAGGCGAAAGAAAAAGGCGAAATATATACACCGCTCGTAATTATCACCACTTTACAGGAAAAGGACAAAATAATTATAAAAATAACAGATAACGGCGTGGGGATGCCGGCTCACATTAAGGAAAAGATCATGCACCCGTTCTTTACCACCAAACCTACGGGAGAAGGTACGGGATTAGGCTTGTCTTTAACTCATGACATCATCGTCAAGGGGCACAGCGGCAGTATTGATGTTAAAAGCGTCGACGGTGAAGGTTCGGAATTTATCATTTCCTTGCCCTGCTGACACTACAGCGCCTGATTTACGCATCCTTTTCAATTTCATTGCTCACACTTAATACACCTCTGCGTTTTAGGTATTAAATTGCCATCCATGAACGCCGCCAGGGAAGAAATGTTAAAACCGTTGAATGATCCTGATAAAATATGGGATATCATCGTAATTGGCGGCGGTGCAACGGGTTTAGGGACAGCGCTTGACGCTGCTTCACGCGGTTATCAAACCCTGTTGTTGGAGCAGGCTGATTTCGCCAAAGGAACCTCCAGCCGAAGCACAAAATTGGTGCATGGCGGCGTACGTTACCTGGCGCAGGGCAATATCGGCCTGGTGCGCGAGGCTTTGCGGGAACGCGGGTTATTGTTCAAAAATGCCCCTCATTTGGTCAAAAACCTGACTTTCATTATCCCCGCTTATAGCTGGTTTGACAGAATGTTTTATAGCATAGGCTTGCGCATGTATGATCTGCTTTCCGGCAAACTAAGTTTTGGGAAGACAAGAAGCATATCAAAGGCGGAAGTGCTGAAACTCCTGCCCGGAATCGAGCCAAAGAAACTGCGTGGCGGCGTGGTCTATCATGACGGGCAGTTTGACGATTCGCGGTTAGCCATAAATCTCGCCCAAACCTGCCTGGAACAGGATGCGATGGTACTGAATTATTTCAAAGTAACCGGGCTCATTAAAAGTAAACACAAAATAAGCGGCGTTAAAGTTATCGACCAGGAAACGGGCCAGAAATACCAGCTTAAAGCCAGGGTAGTCATCAATGCGACCGGGGTTTTTGTGGACGATATCCTGCAAATGGATTCCCCCGAAAAGAAGCCCACGGTTCGGCCAAGCCAGGGCGTGCATGTAGTGCTGGATCGGTCTTTCATGCCTTCGGAAGATGCCCTAATGATCCCTAAAACGGACGACGGTCGCGTGCTTTTTGCCGTTCCGTGGCATGATAAGCTGGTGGTTGGCACTACCGATACGCCGCTCAATTCGCATAGTCTTGAGCCGGTGGCTATGGATTCAGAGATTGACTTTATACTGAACACCGCCGCCAGATACCTTTCCAAAGCACCTGAGCGAAAGGATATGTTGAGCGTTTTCGCAGGCCTTCGCCCGCTTGCCGCGCCACAGGGCGACTCATCCAAAACCAAGGAAATATCGCGAAGCCACAAGATCATCGTATCGCCTTCCGGTTTGCTCACTATAACCGGCGGGAAATGGACCACCTACCGTAAAATGGCTCAGGACGCCGTAGACAAGGCCATCGGGATCGGCAATTTGTCGCCTTTTGTTTGTAAAACCGAAAACCTTCCGATACATGGCAGTGCCCAAAGTATCGATCAGCATAACCATATGTATGTTTACGGCCGCGACCTGGAACAGGTGCTCGCGCTCACCAACGAGAACAAGCGTTGGAATGATAAACTTCACCCACGCTACAATTACCTGGAGGCTGAAGTGATATGGGCCGTTCGCCACGAAATGGCCAGAACTGTCGAAGATGTTCTTGCACGAAGGCTGCGCCTGTTGTTCCTTGACGCCCGCGCCGCTATAGCCGCCGCGGCGCTGACCGCTGAGCTGATGGCCAATGAATTGGGTAAAGACGCAGGATGGCAAAATGAGCAGGTGGCATCATTTACCGAATTGGCGAGCAAATACCTGCTTCAGCCCTGACCGGTCAGCTTTGTGACCGCCGAAGATGATGGTTGATTTAAAAAATATCTTTATACTTATGGCTGTTTATTTTTTGCCGGAGCCAATCTCAATCCATTTACAAGTTGGTCAATAAGCACCTGAAAAATTTCTTTGCGGATGTCACATCCATCCCGCCCGACCTACAAAGGCCGCATTTCTATTCGCTCGATGGGTTGAGGGGTGTTGCGATCATAATGGTGGTGCTATCCCATCTCAACCTTAGCGCAGCTTTTGCCTATCATTTGTTCTTTAACGGTGAGCTTGGCGTAGTACTGTTCTTTGTGTTGAGCGGATTCCTGATCACCAGCCTGTGCCTGAAAGAAAAAGTTGCTACCGGCAATCTCTCTCTCAAAAACTTTTATATCCGCAGAGTACTGCGCATATTCCCGGTGGCCTACCTGTACCTTTTGGTCATTTTAGTCCTGAATTTTGTTTTCAAGCTGAATATCTATTACCTCAATTTCATAGGCGCAGCGCTTTACCTGATGGACATAACTTCCATTTTCAGGAAATATAATTTCACATGGCATACCGCCCATTTTTGGTCGCTTTCCATCGAAGAGCAATTTTACCTGGTAATGCCCTTCTTATTAAAAAAGAATTTCAGGCTTTACCTGCTGCTTATCTTGTTCGTCGCATTTATTTTACCACCGGTTATCTTTTTACAATACCAGGTTCCTGTATTAAATGCGGGGCTATTTTATGTAGCAACGCACGTGCTCAGCAAATTCCAGCCGATAGCGATAGGCTGTTTGTTTGCAGTGTTGCTGTTCAAGTATCCAAAGCTAGCAGCCATCCCCAACACTGTGAAGATTATTACCAACCTACTGGCTATAGCGGTGGTCTTGTACTTGCGCTACGACAATTTCTTCAGCATGGAAAGCGTAGTTGCTGGCCTGGTAATATCCTTGCTTGCAGGTTATATCATCGTTACTAACCTGGCGCCATCGCCTGGCCCGGTGTTCTGGCTGCTCAATACGAAATTGCTGAAGCGAATAGGAATTTTATCCTATAGTATCTACATCTGGCAGCAGGTATTCACATCGAACGATCAAAAGCTGCCGCATTTTATGATCGCTTATCCATATAATATCTTGTGCATCATTGTGGTGAGTTGCGCCTCCTATTACCTGTACGAGAGATTCTTTCTGAACCTTAAAAAGAACTTCAGCCGGCTGAAGACTTAACCTGTGGTTGCGATATAGTGTGATCATATGCTATTCAGCATTATAATTATTTAAAACTATCCCGTAGCTTTAAGCACCAATTATTCTTTAAACCTGTAATGGAGCAATATATTCTGGCCCTCGACCAGGGCACCACCAGTTCGCGCGCTATTGTCTTTGACCACAAAGGGCAGATCAGGTCAGTCGCCCAGAAAGAATTTACGCAGATATTTCCACAGCCGGGATGGGTGGAGCATGACCCGAACGAGATATGGTCGTCACAGGCCAGCGTTGCCGCCGAGGTGACCGTGAAAATTGGGATCAACGGATCGCATATCAAGGCTATCGGTATTACCAATCAGCGTGAGACCACCATTGTTTGGGACAGGAACACCGGAGAACCAATATATAACGCCATCGTCTGGCAGGACAGGCGCACAGCAGGGTTTTGTGATCAACTGAAGCATGACGGCCACAGTGATTTGATCAGATTGAAAACAGGTTTAGTGATAGACGCCTATTTTTCCGGATCAAAAATTCGGTGGATACTCGATAATGTTCCCGGCGCACGGGCCAAGGCCGATGCGGGCGAATTAGCATTCGGCACGGTGGATAGCTGGCTGATTTGGAAGTTTACGAGAGGAACGGTGCACGCTACTGACGTCACCAATGCCAGCCGGACGATGCTGTTCAATATCCGGACGCTGGAATGGGACGACGAGCTATTGAAAATATTCGGCATCCCCAAAAGCATGCTGCCCGAAGTGAAGCAAAGCAGCGAGCATTACGGCGAAACAGCAACCACCATCTTCGCCTCCAAAATACCTATCGCGGGCATCGCCGGCGACCAGCATGCGGCGCTCTTCGGGCAAATGTGCATCGGCAACGGTATGGTGAAAAATACCTATGGCACCGGCTGTTTCATGCTGATGAACATCGGGGAGCAATTCATCGAATCGAAAAACAACCTGCTTACCACCATTGCCTGGAAAATCGGCGGTAAAACGCTGTATGCCTTTGAGGGCAGCATTTTCATCGCAGGAGCTGTAGTGCAATGGCTGCGCGACGGCTTGGGGGTCATTAAATCATCCGCCGAAGTAGAAAAGCTGGCCTTAAGCGTTCCCGATACCGGCGGGGTTTACTTCGTCCCCGCATTTGCTGGACTGGGCGCCCCTTACTGGAACCCCGAAGCAAGAGGAACTATAGTAGGTTTGACCCGGGGAACAACCGCCGGCCATATCGCCCGCGCCGCGCTGCAGTCCATCGCTTACCAAACCAGGGATGTGCTGAAGGCCATGGAAGCCGATTCAGGCGTACCAATAAGCGAACTGCGTGTAGATGGTGGCGCCACAGCCAACGATCTGCTGATGCAGTTCCAGGCGAATTTGCTCAATTGCAAAGTAATCCGCCCGACGATAGTAGAAACCACCGCGCTGGGTGCAGCTTATTTAGCCGGTTTGGCGACCGGTTACTGGAATAGCGTTGAAGAAATAGAGAGGCTCTGGCAAACCGAAAAAGAATTTGACCCGGCTGCAGATCGAGCCGGGATAGAGCAAGGCGTACAGGGCTGGAAACGCGCTGTTCATGCCGCACAGGCGTGGAGCGGATCGTAATAAAACAACTAAAACCCCATAACAATGACTCCTTTCATAGCTGAATTTTTAGGCACAATGCTGCTGATCCTTTTGGGCGACGGTGTGGTGGCCAACGTAGTTTTGAACGACACCAAAGGCAACAACAGCGGCTGGATAGTGATCACCACCGGCTGGGCACTGGCTGTCTTCGTAGGTGTCACCGTTGCCGGTCCTTATAGCGGCGCGCACCTGAACCCCGCCGTTACCATCGGGCTGGCTATAGCAGGTAAATTTGCCTGGGCCGAAGTCGGTACCTACATCCTCGCACAATTATTAGGCGCCATGACCGGCTCTTTTCTTGTTTGGGCAATGTATTATAACCATTTCCAGCGGACCAATAACCCCGGTTCGGTGCTGGCCGTGTTTTGTACCGGTCCGGCCGTGCGGAACTATGCTTCCAATATTATTAGCGAGCTCGTCGGCGCTTTTGTGCTGGTTTTCGTGGTATTTTATATAACTGGCGGTGAGATCGTCGCTACCAAAACGCCTATCGGTTTAGGATCGGTCGGGGCGCTGCCTGTGGCTTTTGTAGTATGGGCCATCGGTCTTTCTCTTGGCGGGACAACAGGCTACGCCATCAACCCCGCACGCGACCTGGGGCCGCGTATCATGCACGCCATTTTGCCCATCAAAAGCAAAGGCACCAGCGACTGGGCCTATGCCTGGATACCTGTTTTTGGGCCGGTATTGGGTGGAGTGACAGCAGCATTACTGTACCTGCAACTGAAGTGATTAGAATGAAATGGCCTATTCGCCTGCATCTCTAAGGACACGTTCCAACAGAGCCGCTGAAATCCGAAAATTGGTCTGCTGAATTCGGTCAAAGTAGGGTTTGAGCAAAGGAATAAATCCCCTATTTCTGGCGAGGACTAATAAGCCGATAGTGCCTGTTACGGGTAAGCCTAATTTTTCAGCAAATTTTCGGGCATCATTATCATCCAGGACAAGATAATCATAGGCGATTTCAGCGGCCAGAGCAATCGCACTGGCTTCACCAGGATCTAAAAATTTCAGATATTCCTCCTGAAGTATTTTGTTAGTGACCTTCTGTATTGTAACCCATTCCGGTAAGGGAATCTAAATTCGGCGGCTATTTCAGGTGTCGTAATTATATCAGAAAAGAGTTGGTTTAAAAGTTCGAGCGCATCCAATTTACGCAATAAGCTAAAGCAACTGGTATCCGTGATGATGATCTTAGAACTTTCGGGCATCGCTTAGAGCGGTTTCTGCGCTTGCATTGAAAAAATGGACGTCATAATTGACTAAAATCTCTGCAAAATCCCATTTTTCCATGCCTACCATCTCTGCTGCCTTGCCTAAAGTGATCTTACCTGCTTCATACAGCTTGGCCGCAATAAAACGGGCGGTCTCCTCATGTTCTCTTTCGAGTTCATCCGGAACCTGTAATGTCATTGTAGTCATCGCTATCTCTTTTGTAAATACTTAAAGTTACACAAAATTCGCTACTTATGAAAAGAAGCTAATCGTAATAAGCACTCCTGGAACAGGTGAACATTGTTTTTTAGCACCCGTATCAGTACTGTTTTTGATGCGTAAAACTACGTATTGTGGTATAACTCGCTGTAGGTAATCTAATTAAATATAGCTCAAAATCAGCATGTTATGTTTTTGCCGGTGGCGGATAATACGTACGTTGCCAGATCGGGCCTTGTTGGTTAAGTAACCAATTAGTCCTAATTTTAGTAAAACAAACCCTGACAATCATTCATCATTATGGAAACAACCGCCAGAACCACTCCGATCACAGGAAAGGAAGGTGCCGAAATTGAACTATCCGTTGCTGCCGACTGGACAAAAAATCACCGCGAAAGACACCCGCATAACTCTATCTCGCAGTTCTTCGGTAACGAAATATTGCAAAAGCTTTTAAACCAGCCCGGCTGCCTTGGCATCCGTATTTACTATGCCAACAGCCAGAAGCTGAATGGCTGGCAAAAGTTCATTTTAGCGATATCCAATTTTCTTAAAAAATATATCGCAGGGGCTGTTGGCGAGGACCATTTTATATTGGTTGGCGCTACCGCAGAAGGGCTTGACATGTTGCCCCGGGATAAAAAAGTTAATGCATCGTACATGGCGACTACCTCCGGCACTACAGATGGAACAGTGGTTGAACAGGCGCATCCCTGCCCGGGTTCGGCAGGCTGCCCTAAAAATGTGCTCACAGGAGGAAATTAAATTATTATCAGCATATGCAGGAGGGAGTGTTGTTTGATTATATTTCGTCTGCGTCCGGCATTTTGCCCGTAATCGCGTTCATTTATAATTTCGGGTGGCTGGATAGGATATCGCGCACAATAGGCGCTTTTTTTGTTATTGCGGCAGTTTTTGATGTTGCCTTGCAGATATTGCCGGTATTAGGAGTAGATAACAACATGCCTGCAGTGCACGCTTTCGTTATCGTCAACATTGTATTCTTTGGCGTCATTTACTACGAAGCCTTTTTCATCCCTAAACTGAAAACACTTACTATTATACTGATCTCGCTGGCGCTGGCAATTGCAGTTTACTTTACCAGGAATCTTTTCCTCTACCCTTCTGAAGCCAATACAGCCTCGAGTATTGTTTTTATCGTGCTTTCGCTTATCTATTTTTACCAGCTCCTTAACCGGCAGGAGTTTGTACACATAGAAAAGCAAGGCTTGTTTTGGTTCAATGCCAGCGTATTGTTTTACTTTTCCATCAATATATTCCTGTTCATGCTGTTCAATATGATACCTAAGGACGACAGGTCGTTCTACTTCATCATCAACAACATTACTAATATTATCGCTAACTTGCTTTATACAACAGCATTACTTTGCAGGCCACAGAAATTAGCATCATAACGGCGCAGGTCGAACCAGGCAATGTTATTCCGGTGCTCATTATTGGCACCCTTGTCATCGTGGTGCTCATAACGGGGCTGTTTTTCTTCGTAATCATTTACCAGCGCAAGATGATCAAAAACCAGGTGGAGTTGCGCCAGCTGGAGGATGTTCAGCAACAGGAATTGCTTAAAGCGGTGGTGGAAACGCAGGAAAGCGAGCGCAAACGCCTTGCCGAGGACTTGCACGACAGTGTAGGGCAAGTGCTGTCGGCCATCAAGCTCAAGCTGCACCGCATCGATAAAGTTGCCGACGGTGAAAATGCCAACACCCTGCTTGCCGATACACGCCAATTGACGGATGAATGCATACAGGAAATACGAAATATCATACACAATGTGCTACCCCCGGTTCTGACTGATTTTGGTTTGATCGATGCGCTGAAGGCCCTGTGTACCAAAATGGACGATACCACGCCGATCCAGGTTACCTTTTTGAAAAAATTGGATGATGAACGCTTTTCTTCAGAAATAGAATTGACGCTTTATCGCATTGCGCAGGAGTTGTTCGGCAACGCGGTGAAACACTCCGAAGCAACATCGATACAAGTGGAATTAAGCAAACAGGATAATACCCTTACCATGACCTTCCGAGACAACGGCAAAGGATTCAATATTGACAACGTGAAACATGGCTTTGGTTTAAAAAACCTGCGCAGCCGTGCAAACCTGGTCAACGGCAAAATCCACATCTATTCAAAGCCACTCAATGGGACCCTGACAACGATTAACGTTCCTTTGCCAAAAAAATAAACCTTCAATTAATATATTTATCCGAAATTTACCATTATGAAGCCGATCAATCTTGCCATAGCCGACGACCATAAGATCTTCCGCAACGGCTTAAAAGCTACTCTGGAAGATTACCCCGATTTCAACCTGATGGCAGAAGCTTCGAACGGCAGGGAGCTGATCGGGCTGCTGTCCGACTATACACCCGATGTGGTGCTTATGGATATCAAGATGCCGGAAATGGATGGCATGCAAACCACGGCATACATCAACCAAAACCATAAGAGCGTTAAGGTGTTGGCGCTATCCATGCATAACGAGGATAAATATATTGTCGACATGATGCGTGCCGGGGCCTCGGGCTACCTGCTCAAGAATGCGGAACCGGAAGAGATCATTGAAGCCATTTTGACGGTACACAATAAGGGTTTCTATTTTAATGAGCACCTTTCAGTTACACTGATCAAACAATTAGTGGGCCCAGGTCATAGCGACGCAATAGGGCAGCAGCATGTAGAGTTGAACGACAGGGAAATTGAAGTTCTGAAACTCGTTTGCCAGGAATATTCCAACCAGGAAATTGCCGACCGCATATTCCTCAGCGTACGTACTGTGGAAGGCTACCGCGCCCGCCTTTTCGAAAAAACCGGCTCCAAAAACCTCGTCGGGCTGGTGATATTCGCCATTAAACGCGGTATTATCAGTGTTTGAGGATAATTAATCGCGCGCTTGGTGTCATCCTGAGGTACTCGAAGGATGAGCGGAAAGGCCTTACCCATATGCCGGTCAAAAGACTACATTTGTTCCATGGAAACCATCACCTGGCACGATTTTGAAAAAGTGGAGCTGCGGGTAGGAACGATACTTGAAGTGGCCGACTTTCCCGAAGCCCGCAAACCCGCCTATAAGGTTAGGGTCGACTTTGGTCCTTTCGGTATCAAATGGTCGAGCGCGCAGATCATTAAACACTATACAAAAGAGGAATTGCGCGGGCGGCAGATCGTTGGTGTGATCAATTTTCCAAAAAAGCAGATAGCGACTTTCATGTCTGAATTTCTTATAACTGGCTTCGCTGACGAGAACGGCGATATTGTTTTAACTTCTGTCGAACAAAAAGTGCCTGACGGCAGTAAATTGGTATAATGCGGTACTATACTTTCGGTGAAGAACAGCAAATATCGCCCGATGATTTTTTCATGAACGAGGCGCTGAAGGAAGCCAAAATGGCTTTAGCCGCGGACGAAATTCCCATCGGCGCGGTGGTGGTTTGCAATGGCAAGATCATCGGCCGTGGTCACAACCTGACCGAAAGGCTGAACGACGTGTCGGCGCACGCCGAAATGCAGGCTTTAACGGCTGCCGCCAATTTTTTAGGCGGAAAATATCTGAAAGACTGTACGCTGTATGTCACGCTTGAACCTTGCGTGATGTGCGCAGGCGCGAGTTACTGGTTCCAGTTAAGCAAGATCGTCTTTGGAGCCTATGATGCCAAAATGGGTTTCGGACGGATCAACCAAAAAATCACCCACCCGAAAACTATAGTCACAGGCGGTATTCGGGAGAACGAATGCGCCGAGCTGATGCGCGAATTCTTTAAAAAGAAACGTTAAAATAATCTTTCAGCCGGTGGAGTTACGCCCTTCAAACGCAGGTAAATGGTTGTTTGACCACGATGATGCGTTTGGTGTTCAAAGCCTTTGGCAAATAAGGCTCCCCTGGTGATCGCACTTCTGCTGCCAAACGTTGTATTTTCCTGTAATTGTTCAGGCGTCATGCTTTGCAAACTGCTGATCACAAAATCGTAGCTATCCATCACCGCCTTTGTGACCGCCCCTTTGGTTTCGGCTGAAGTTTTCTGGAGCACATCATGGTGAGGCAAATCGATACCCAGCGAATTTGCCTTACCGCTCGCCGACGAGGTAAAAAGGTAATTGGCATCGGCCAAGTGCAACATCTGCTGCGCGAACGACCGGATCTCGGGCGTAGGCTTATAGCTGTAGCCGTCTTCGGGCATCGCATCCAGGTACGATTTGGTGTAATCCTTTGCGCGCTGCCATTCGGCTATCATTTCTTTTTGGGTAAACTGCGCGAATACCGGGGCACTTGCCAAAACAAGCGCCATGACGGTGAGGAGTTGGGCTAATCTTTTCATAACCTAAATCTAACGTATACAACTGATTATTAGAAAATTACTTCAATGAAAACGCTTATTCATTCAGCAATACCGGTAGTAATTTAAACGCTTTCTGTCTGGGCAAAAACTTGACAATATTTAGAACAAAAGTCATACTCATAGCTTTATATTTGTGACAACGATTCACAACCTTTAAAAAATAATTCATTATGGCATTCACACTACCGGCATTGGCCTATGCTACCGATGCTTTGGAACCTCACATCGATAAGATGACGATGGAGATCCACCACGGAAAACACCACCAGGCTTACGTTACCAACCTCAACAAGGCGCTCGAAGGCAAACCTGAGGCGGAAAGCAGCATTGACGACATCATTAAAAATATTTCCAAATTCCCCATGGCGGTTCGCAACAATGGCGGCGGTCATTATAACCACTCGTTGTTCTGGACCTGGCTTTCACCAAGCGGCGGCGGTGAGCCGTCAGGTGCATTGGCGTCAGCAATAACCAGCACTTTCGGTTCATTTGCCGATTTCAAAACCAAGGTGAATGAAGCAGGTGCAACCCGTTTCGGTTCAGGCTGGGCATGGCTCATCGTTACACCGGATAAAAAGCTGGCGGTAACGTCAACCCCCAACCAGGATAACCCGCTGATGGATATCGCAGAAGTAAAAGGTACGCCGGTCTTCGGTATCGACGTTTGGGAGCATGCTTACTACCTGAAATACCAGAATCGCCGTCCGGATTACCTGGCAGCTATCTGGAACGTAGTTAACTGGAACCATGTTGCCGAACTTTATGGTAAGGCAATGTCCTGATAGGAAAATTCAAGAATTGAACGGCGGGTTTACCTGCCGTTTTTTGTTTAATGCAAAATATGAAAGCAATAGTCCTTGAAGCAGCTGATAAGCCTTTGGTGCTGAAAGAAGTTGATAAGCCCTTGATCGGGGCAGATGAGGCTTTGGTGCAGATTAAAGCGGCTGCGCTGAACCGCCGCGATTATTGGATAACCATCGGCAAATACGCCGGCATCAAATATCCATCGATCCTGGGCTCGGATGGTGCGGGTATTGTAGCTGAAGTTGGCAATGAGGTCGACCAAAAATGGTTGAATAAGGAAGTTATCGTCAATCCTTCGCATAACTGGGGGCCTCACAACGACTACAAGAGTGACGATTTTAAAATATTGGGCCTTCCTGAAGATGGCACTCTTGCCGAATATGTCAAAGTAAAAGCTGAATACCTGTATCCAAAACCAGGCCACTTGAGTTGGGAACAGGCTGCGGCTTTACCTTTGGCCGGGCTGACGACTTACCGCGCCGTGTTCACCAAAGGCAAAGCAAAAAAGGCAGAAAAAGTACTCATCACAGGCGTCGGCGGGGGTACAGGTACTTTTTCACTGCAGTGGGCCGTCGCAGCAGGTTGCCAGGTGTTTGTTACTTCGGGCTCGGGTGAAAAGATCGAACGTGCCCGTCAGATGGGTGCTTGCGCTGGAGTCAATTACAAAGCCCAGGACTGGGCAGGCCAATTGAAACAACTGGCAGGGGGTTTTGACATAATCGTCGATAGCGCTTTGGGTGATGGATTTGAAAAGCTGGTCGACCTTGCCAACCCCGGCGGGCGAATTGTCTTCTTCGGGGGAACAGCCGGCAACGTACCGCCTCTGAACGGGCGAAAAATTTTCTGGAAGCAGCTGCAAATATTGGGCACAACGATGGGCTCTCCGGACGATTTCCGGGCGATGGTGGATTTTGTGAACAAGCATCAGATCGTCCCGGTAGTGGATGAGGTTTTCCTGCTGGCTGACGCAGACAAAGCGGTGCACAAGATGGAGAACTCAACCCAATTCGGTAAAATTGTGCTTAAAACCTGAGCATAATGCTCCAATTGCGGATCGAATCCATCAAATGGGAATTGCCCGATGTTGCGACATTCTTTTTAAGGGAGATGTCGGGCAGGAAGATAAATTATAAAGCCGGACAGTTTATCACACTGGTATTTACTCATCGTGATGAAGAAATTCGTCGCTCTTATTCTCTTAGCTCGTCCCCTGACGAAGATTTGCTGGCCTTAACTATCAAACGCCAGGTGAACGGTGAAATATCGCGTTATATGCTCAGCAAACTGGCCATTGGCGATATACTGTCCTCAGTAGAACCCACAGGAAGATTCGTCGTAAATAGCTTTCACCCGGAAAAAGATATTTTTTTCTTCGCTGCCGGGAGCGGCATTACACCGGTCTTTTCGCAACTGAAATACCTGCTCAAACGAGATGGCAAAAGCAGGCTGACTTTGATCTACAGCAATAATAATACCCTCGTTCTTTTTAAAAAGGAGCTGGACGCGCTTGCAGGAGAAAATCCGGAAAGGCTGAAGATCATTTATCTCGTCAGCAGTACAGGCAAACGGCTGAATAATACTATGACCGAACAATTGGTAAAACAAAACCTCAAATTCGGCCTGGATAAAGCCGAATTTTTCATTTGCGGACCATTCCCCTACATGCGCATGGTGCGGCTGACGCTAATCTACATTGGTATTGATCCCGGCAAGATCCGGCGCGAAAATTTTGTGATCGAAACTGTCACCGTCGCGCATACATTGGTCAATTATCCGCCCGGAAAAGTGAAGATATATTTCAACGGCGAAGTTTACGATATCACCACCGGCGAAAATCAATCGATCCTGCAAGCCGCTTTGCAAAACAATATTCAACTGCCTTACAGCTGTCGTGTCGGTTCCTGCTCGACCTGTTCGGCGATATGTAAAAGCGGGAAGGTGGTGATGTCAGCAAATGAGGTTTTAACTGACAGCGACCTGGCACAGGGTTGGATACTCACCTGCACCGGCCATCCCGTGAGTGATGATGTGGTTATCGAATACGGCACGCAAGCCATCTGATTTTGGATTTAGGAATTTCGATTTCGGAATACTATGCAAAAAGTCCGACATTGGAAATCAGACTTCCGACATCCTTAAAGCCCGATCACTTCCTTCTTTTTCTTACTCCGCATCCGCTTTGGTACAAACTCCAGCATCTCGTTCTTCAGCGCCTCGATCATCCTTCGCTTCAGGAAATTCTTCCGGATCACAATGCTGATCTCGCGGGCAGGCTGGGGGTCTTTAAAGTAGCGCACCTTTTCCAGGTATTTGTCGCTCAGTTCTGTTAAAGCCAACTCCGGCAGTATGGTTGCGCCGCCATTCTCGTCGGCCATTCGCTTCAGAGTTTCCAAATTGTCCGTACTGTATTCAAAATGCCGGGAGTTTTTGGCCGAATGCCTGTGCCTGCAAATGGTCAGTACTTGTTCGCGCATGCAGTGACCCTGATTTAAAAGGTAAATTTCTTCTATATCGACGTCATCCGGCTCGACATTCTTCTTTTTGAAAAGCCTGCTGTTTTTAGATGTATAGGCCACAAAATTCTCATAAAAGACCGGTATTTCTGTCAGCGAAGGCTCGTGTAAAGGGGTTGACATGATACCGCAATCCAGGGTGCCTTGTTTTAATTGCTGGATGATA
Organism: Mucilaginibacter sp.; assembly: GCA_035551775.1. Classification (GTDB taxonomy): domain Bacteria; phylum Bacteroidota; class Bacteroidia; order Sphingobacteriales; family Sphingobacteriaceae; genus Mucilaginibacter. The sequence goes on from DASZMQ010000002.1 coordinate 367,445, forward strand.
TCGGCCGATATATGCTCCTGTACTATGAGCTTCACATTCGGGTATTTCACGGCAAAACTTGAAATAACGCGCGGCAGGACATAGGGTGAAACCGTGCCAATAACGCCGACCCTTAGTTCGCCTGCAAGTTCCCGCTCCCGGTCGCTGATGATCTCCCTGATCTTTTCACTTTCGCTCAATAGCACCCGAGCCTGCTCGATGACATCAATGCCTATTTCAGTCGGTGTTACCGGCTGCTTGCTGCGATCGAACAGTTTTACGCCGAGCGTATCTTCGAGCTTTTGCACCTGCATGCTAAGCGTCGGCTGGGTGACAAAGCACTTTTCGGCCGCGATAACGAAGCTGCGGTAAGTGTCTACTGCAACAATGTATTCTAATTGAGTAATAGTCATATAGATAAAATCTATTCAAATATAGAAAATATTAGATTTTAACTATATAAACATCAAAAATAAAAAATCCCGGCATATCTCACACCAGGATTAAAACGCACCATGTATAACGTCAAACGAACAACCTACTCAACCGTCACCGATTTCGCCAAATTCCGCGGCTGATCGACATTACAGCCCCGCATTACGGCAATGTAATACGCCAGCAACTGCAGCGGTATGGTTGCCAGCAGCGGCACGAATGTTTCGGCAGTTTCGGGTATTTCAATAACGAATTCGGCCATTTCTTTAACAACGGTATCTCCTTCAGACACAATAGCAATTACGTGGCCTTTGCGGGCTTTAACTTCCTGTATATTACTAACGACCTTTTCATAGGAGGAACTTTTTGTAGCAATGAAGACAACCGGCATATCATCATCGATCAAAGCGATCGGGCCATGCTTCATTTCTGCAGCGGGGTAACCTTCTGCATGGATATACGAAATTTCTTTTAGCTTCAAAGCCCCTTCCAATGCTACCGGGAATGAGCTGCCGCGCCCCAGGAATAGGCAATTCGTGGAATTCTTGAACTTTTCGGCTATCTCTTTAACGCGATCATTGGATTGCAGCGCCTGCTCAACAAGCTCTGGTACCTGGTTAAGCTCGGTCAGCAGCTCTACCAGCTTGCCCTGGGTGATGGTACCGCGCTGCTGTGCGATATAGAATGCAATGAGCGTGAGCACGGTCACCTGCGCGGTAAATGCCTTGGTCGATGCCACACCGATCTCGGGCCCTGCGTGGGTGTAAACCCCTGCATGGGTTATACGTGGTATTGAAGCGCCCACAACGTTGCACACACCGAATATCGTTGCGCCTTTTTCCTTTGCCAGTTCGATGGCTGCCATAGTGTCGGCGGTTTCGCCGGACTGGGATATAGCGATCACCAGGTCCTTTTCCGTAATGATCGGATTCCGGTATCGGAACTCCGAAGCATATTCTACTTCAACCGGTACGCGTGCGTATTCTTCTATCAAATATTCGCCCACCAGGCCCGCATGCCATGAGGTACCGCATGCGACGATAAGAATGCGGTCGACATTCTTCAACTTTTCGGTATATTCTTTGATGCCTCCCAACTGCACTTTACCTTGCTGCGGGTATATCCTGCCGCGCATACAATCGCGGATAGAACGGGGTTGCTCGTAGATCTCTTTCAGCATGAAGTGATCAAATCCGCCTTTTTCCAGCATCTCAAGTTTCAGGTCAAGCTCCTGGATGTATGGGGTCTGAACCGTATTGTCGATATTCTTTATCAACAGGTCTTCACGGCGAATATAGGCGATCTCATTATCGTTCAGGTAGATCACATTTTTGGTGTATTCTACTATCGGTGTAGCATCGGAAGCAATAAAGTATTCGCCTTCGCCCACGCCGATCACCATCGGGCTGCCTTTACGCGCCGCTATCAGCTGGTCCGGGTCGTCGGCACTGATGATCACGATAGCATAAGCGCCGATCACCTTATTCAGCGCTACACGCACGGCTTCATGCAGGTCTAAGCGGGTTTCCTGTTGTATATCTTCAACCAGGTGTATCAATACCTCAGTATCCGTATCGCTTAAAAATACATGGCCCTTGGCTATCAGCGCTTCCTTTATCGTGGCATAGTTCTCAATAATGCCGTTGTGTATAATGGTCAGCTTGCGATTTCCCGAAGAGTGGGGGTGCGAGTTGCGGTCGCTTGGTGCTCCGTGCGTTGCCCAGCGGGTATGGCCCATGCCGATAGTACCGCTCACATTAACGCCCTCGACAAAGTGCTCCAGGTCGCTAACCTTGCCAGCCTTTTTATAAACTTTTAATCCTTTATCAATTAAAGCTATACCGGCGCTGTCATATCCCCTATATTCAAGGCGGTGTAACCCCTTGATAATTATTGGGTAAGCGTCCCGGAAGCCTATATAGCCAACTATGCCACACATAAATAGAAGTTTTTAAATTTAAAAAGTACAAAAATAGATTGCTGTCCGATAAAAACAATATCAATGTACTAACAATATTTAATACTATTTAATGGAGGTTGATTAGTTAGATTAAGTTGACTAAGTTTTGACCGGCTGTTCAGCGCAATCATCCGCTTAGTCAAACCAATCAACTATCCTATTTACTTGTTTTGGTATAAATAAGATTGAGTTTTATGCGCGAAGCATAATAGGGAGAACTCTTATCAGTAACTGTACCTATTGCCACCGTACGGCCTGCAGTTTGCGGCGTGGGATTAATATCCACCGTTGAAGTATTGGTGGTATCGATAGTAGCCAGGTAAGTACCATAGTCAACTGAATAACCATTCATCAGGTCCTCGATATAGCCCGTAATGATAAAATGGTATTCATTTTTCACGCGGTTGTAATATCCCCCGAATACGCCTATACCGCCGGCCCGCCCGTCGGAAGTGCTGGCATCCTCCACCTCTACCGGCGTACGGGCAAGGTCGTACCGGTACATGGTCAGCTTTGGCTGCGCGCTGAAAGGTATAGTAGTACCTTGCATCGGCGTTACAACCAGCTCGGCCCGGTTCAGTACGATGTTGCTGCCTAATGTGGTAAGCAGGCTCTTTAAATATGGGAAGCTGATCTTTGCCCTCAGACCGGCCAGGCCCTGCAGGTAAATCACATTATTAGGATTGTTATTTGCAAGCGCCGAGGTAACAGCGGGCGAAGGTGTGCGAATGATATGAGCGGCATGCACCTGCGACAACGGCAGAGCTACAGAAGCGGTATCGATAGTTGTGCCGTTGATGGTGTGATAGTATACGTTCAGCGAATCCGTTAGTTTAAACATGAAAGTGCCGCCGGCACCTTGCGTACCCGGTTGGTCCATCGTAAGATATAGCCCCTTGACAACATTCTGAAAAACAGTGTTCGACCCAAGCATATCGGCGCTGGCGTTGAACAGGAAGTTATTGATAAAATTGGTATTGATGGGGATGCGCAACTGCGGGGCCACTTTCCATAATGTATCAGGCGCACCGGTAATGATATTATAGACTCTGACGCTATCATGCGTACGCGAATAAAATGTTCGCGTGCCTATCAGCGGGCCCAGGTTTTTTGAAAAGTCGGTTGTATTGTAGTAAGTTTTGTTTACGGGGCGGCTGCCTAACTGGTAAACATTCACCTTGAACTTCGAAGTGAGCGAGTCGCCATAAAATCCGTCGGCATATTTAAGTGCCAGTACGGCCGAATCAATAACAACAGTACCGGTTGGCAGTGTATATGCTGCACCACCCGGTAATTCAAGTCCCACTGCAATATCCGATTGAACAGTGCCCATCGCCGGGTCCCGGAATAGGCCCATCGGAGTTTTGGTAAGGCCTGATGTAACAATCGAATCGGTTGGGGTAACACCGGGGGCAAGAAAACCCGCATCGGTAACGGTATTAACTATTACGGTAGAAGTATCGATCAAATTACCGTTCAGCTGCGTTGATGGCGCCGGCAGTCCGATCGTAGCATTATTACGGCAGCTGTTCAAAATAAAAAGACTTATTAACAGGGTCAATAAGTCTAACCGGAAAAATTTCATATCTGATATCAAAACTTATGCAACATGTACCAACTCTTCATTGATAATTTCGTCGTAAAAATTGTAATAATTTTCGAAATCAGAAGTGGAATTGAACTCTAAAACGGGTTTATGGCTGTTTTTAACATTATTTAACACTTCATCATCGATGTTTTCGCTGCCGAACACCACACCGTCGGCATACTGGATAGCGCCGATGTGCAATGATGAATTAGTGCCTGGTTTATAAACTTCGGTGTGCTGTTCCGTCATGTCGGTCATCACGGCCTTGTTTGCAAAATCAGCGTTAAGCTTACCTGAAAAATCGTTGTCGTATATAGAGTAAACAACTTTCGAGTTTTTGAAGGTAGGATCGTCCTTGTACGTTGTTTTGAGGTAGGCAGGAACCAGCGAGCTCATCCAGCCGTGGCAGTGGATCATGTCAGGGGCCCAGCCCAGTTTTTTAACAGTTTCTAATGCGCCTTTGCAGAAGAAGATCATTCTTTCGTCGTTGTCGGCATAAAATTTACCGTCCTTGTCTGCAAACACGTTTTTACGCTGGAAATACTCTTCGTTGTCCAAAAAGTACACCTGCATACGTGCCGCGGGGATCGACGCTACCTTAATGATCAAAGGATTATCATTGTCATTAATGATGATGTTCATTCCCGATAAACGGATCACCTCGTGCAACCTGTTCCTGCGCTCATTGATATTCCCGAAACGCGGCATCAGGATACGGATCTCGTAACCTTTGTCTTGCATAGCTTGCGGTAACTGCCGGGTGATTTCAGAAATTTTTGTGAGTTCGAGGAAAGGCGACATTTCATGTGCAATGAACAGAAGCTTAGATTTACCCATCTCTAATCAGTATTAATATTATGTAAAGAAGTCAAAAAATTTGAGACTGCAAATATAAGCATTATGTTATGAATTACCAACGGATTATGCAAGTAAATCTTGGTTATGTTCGTCCAAATACACAACTTTGCCCCATTTTTATAGAACCCGGCTTCATTGAACATCTTTACCACCAAAAAAGAACTCGGCGAGCATCTTAAAAAGCTCCGCAATGAGGGTAATACTATTAGTTTTGTGCCCACAATGGGCGCTTTGCACCAGGGACATTTATCCTTATTAGCATTTGCCCAGCGCCAGACCGATATAACAGTTTGCAGTATTTTCGTCAATCCGACACAGTTCAATGATCTGAAAGACCTGGAAAAATACCCGCGACCCATAGCGTCAGACATCGCGAAACTGGAACAGTCCGGATGCGATGTGCTCTTTAACCCTGGTGTTGACGAGATGTATGCCCCCGGCGAGCGCTGGCACCTGGACATCGGCGAACTGGAAACCCTGCTCGAAGGCAAGTTCAGGCCTGGGCACTACCAGGGGGTTACCCAAGTGGTTTACAAACTATTTGACATCGTAAAACCCGGCCTGGCTTTTTTCGGGCAGAAGGATTACCAGCAATTCATGATCATTCAGCGCATGGTCGACCTGCTGAAGCTGCCGGTGAAACTGGTGATGTGCCCCATCCTCCGCGAACCGGATGGTTTGGCCATGAGCTCAAGGAATATACATCTTTCTGCCGAAGACAGGCAGCACGCGCTCATCCTCTCCAAAACGTTGAATTGGCTAAGGGATAATTTCGACCTAAATAGGATCGAAGCTCTGGAACGCGAATGTTTTGACCGGATAAATGCCGAACATGGTGTAAAAGCCGAATATTTCGAGATAACCGATGGCAGGAACCTGCACCAGGCCGATAGATCAACCCAAAACATCGTCGCCCTGGTAGCAGCAAGGGTAGGGAATACGAGGCTGATTGATAATGTCATCTTAAGTTGATAGATAATGGTTCAACAACGCCCAATCAACTATGAACTGCTAATGACACTAACATCGATTAATAAAACTAATTTTGCTCCATGATCATAGAGGTATTGAAATCCAAAATACATCGCGCTAAAGTGACCCAGGCCGAATTGAATTACGTAGGCAGCATAACGATAGACGAGGACCTGATCGATGCGGCAAATATTATCCCAAACGAGAAGGTGCAGATCGTAAATAACAACAACGGCGCCCGTTTTGAGACTTATGTGATCAAAGGCGAACGCGGCAGCGGCACGGTTTGCCTCAACGGCGCTACGGCCCGCCTGGCCCAGGTTGGCGATATCGTGATCATCATGTCATATGCTCATATGGACATGGACGAGGCACGGAATTACAAACCCCTGCTGGTGTTTCCCGATACGGATAATAAGCTGATAACGTAACTGCTATTTACTGTCCTTATCCACCCGCTTTGGATAAGCGGCCAGCCCGAGGACCACATGCACATTGGCATCTATCCTATAGGACTGCCTTACTTTATAGGCCATGCGCACCCTGATACTTGGCTCGCGAACCAGTTCGTCAAGCATTTTTGAATTGTCAATGTCGAGCACAATATTATTACCCGCGTTGGGACTGATATCGCTGCGTTGCGCCACCAGCATTTCATCATCGCCGTTCCCTTTTGAAAGATATATCCTAACCGAGCTTAGGTTACCTATATTATAGTCTGTCGGATCAACAGACATTAGCTTTGCTGAAACAATCCGTACCAGGGTGATCCTGTCGGCCATCCTTCCATTCTTGCTGAAATTCTGGTCGAAGCTGTTTGCGGTACTGATCGCAGAGGATTCGGCGCCTGCCTGTGCAGCAGCCGGAACAGTCAGCGTTGCCGTATATGGAAAGGACGATTTAACCACTGATTGGAACATCGCACAGCCCCCGGTCAACACACTTAGAACAATCAGGGGCATTAAATATCGTCGCAGCATCCGGGACATAGTAACAGGTTCATGTGCACTGGTAAATATATAAATTCCCGCATTATAAGTGAAGAAATGCACAACCTTATTACAATAAAAATTCCTAATGTTAAATTTTAAAAAAACGCTTATCACATCCATCCATTTTATCTATCTTTGCACCCCGACGCTGAGGTCGGGTTATCGCTCTTCAGCGCATAGTATTTAAAGTCCAAAGCCGGTAGTTCATAGTCCAAAGCCGAATGATTGCAAGGGCTGACTTAAGGCTTAGGGCTCAAGACTCAAGACTTCAAAAAACTATGCCCAAAAACACCTCCATCAAATCCGTTTTAATTATTGGTTCGGGGCCTATCATTATCGGCCAGGCGTGTGAGTTCGATTATTCGGGTTCCCAGGCAGCGCTTTCTTTAAAGGAAGAAGGCATCGAGGTTTCGATCATCAACAGCAATCCAGCCACTATCATGACCGACAAGGTCATCGCCGACCATGTGTACTTATGGCCGCTGGATTGTGACAGTATAGAGAAGATACTCCAGGAGCAGCATATCGATGCCGTGTTGCCCACTATGGGCGGCCAGACCGCGTTGAACCTATGCAAGGATGCTGAAGAACGCGGTATTTGGGAGAAATACAATGTAAAGGTGATCGGCGTGGACACTGCGGCCATTGAAAAGACCGAGAACCGTGAGGCTTTCCGCCAGCTGATGGTGGATATTGGTGTGGATGTAGCCAAGTCGAAGATCGCCAACTCGTTCCTGGAAGGCAAAGAGGCGGCGCAGGAGATCGGTTTTCCGCTGGTTATTCGCCCAAGCTATACATTAGGCGGAAAAGGCGCAGCTTTCGTACATAAAAAAGAAGATTTTGACCAGTTATTGAGCCGCGGTCTGCAAGCTTCGCCAACGCATGAGGTTTTGGTGGAACAAGCCGTATTAGGCTGGAAGGAATACGAACTGGAGCTGCTGCGCGACAGCCGCGACAATGTGATCATCATCTGCTCGATCGAAAACTTCGATCCGATGGGTATCCATACAGGCGATTCGATCACCGTGGCCCCGATGATGACGCTAAGCGACCGCTGCTACCAGAACATGCGTAACCAGGCCATAAAAATGATGCGCGCCATAGGCAATTTCGCCGGCGGTTGTAACGTACAGTTCGCGGTGAACCCGGCTGACGAGCAGATCATCGCTATAGAAATCAACCCTCGTGTATCACGTTCATCCGCGCTGGCTTCAAAAGCAACCGGTTACCCTATCGCGAAGATTGCAGCGAAACTGGCTATCGGATATAACCTGGACGAAATAGAAAACCAGATCACCAAAACCACGTCGGCCTATTTCGAGCCGACGCTGGACTACGTGATCGTGAAAGTTCCGCGCTGGAACTTTGATAAGTTCAAAGGATCGAACCGTTACCTGGGCCTGCAGATGAAGTCGGTGGGCGAGGTAATGGCCATCGGCCGAAGCTTTATCGAGGCGCTGCAAAAGGCGGCACAAAGTCTCGAGATCGGGCGCTGGGGTCTGGGCGCTGATGGCCGCCAGAGCCGCAACCTGGATGAGATCATGCACAGCCTCGAAAACCCGAGCTGGGACAGGTTATTCCACATTTATGATGCTTTAAGCCTCGGGGTACCGATCGAGTCGGTGCGTAAGGCGACCAAGATAGACCGCTGGTTCCTGAACCAGATACAGGAATTGGTACACCTTGAAAATGAATTGCGTCGTTATTCCTTAAATAATATCCCGAACGAGTTCTTCTTCAACCTGAAACAAAAAGGTTTCTCGGACGCACAGATAGCCCACGTACTCACCAACACTACCGAAGAAGAAGTTTACCAGCGCCGAGTAAGCGTCGGCATTCGCCGTGTTTACAAGATGGTGGACACTTGCGCTGCTGAGTTCCCGGCGAAGACACCTTACTTTTACTCGACTTATGAAGGCGAGAACGAATCCAAAGTATCGGACAAAAAGAAGATCATCGTATTAGGTTCGGGACCGAATCGTATCGGCCAGGGCATTGAGTTCGACTATAGCTGTGTGCATGGTTTATTGGCCGCTAAGGAAATGGGCTTCGAGGCTATTATGATCAATTGCAACCCGGAAACAGTGTCCACCGACTTTAATATGGCCGATAAGCTGTACTTCGAGCCGGTATTCTGGGAGCATGTGCGCGAGATCATCGAGCTGGAAAAACCGGAAGGCGTCATCGTACAGCTCGGCGGGCAGACCGCATTGAAAATGGCCGAAAAGCTGCATGAGCACGGCATAAAGATCATCGGTACCTCGTTCAACGATATGGACATCGCCGAGGACCGCGGCCGTTTCTCCGACTTGCTGAAGGAACTCGATATACCCTATCCAAAATACGGCGTTGCCGAAAGCGCTGAAGAAGCCATCGAGGTGGCGCATAAAGTAGGTTACCCCGTATTGGTTCGCCCGAGCTATGTGCTGGGCGGCCAGGGCATGAGCATCGTGATCAATGATGAGGACCTGGAGAAAGCGGTAGTTAGCCTGCTGCGTAGCCTGCCCGGCAACCGCGTGCTCATCGACCACTTCCTCGACCGTGCTGAAGAAGCAGAATCGGATTCGATCCACGACGGAGAAGACGTGCATATTATAGGCCTGATGGAACACATCGAGCCGGCGGGCATACACTCCGGGGACTCGAGCGCTGTGCTGCCGCCGTTCAACTTGTCGGATAACGTGATCCGCCAAATGGAGGCCCATACTGAGAAGATTGCCCGGGCGCTAAATGTCCGAGGTTTGCTGAACATCCAGTTCGCCATAAAAGATGAAAAAGTTTACGTGATCGAGGCCAACCCACGCGCATCACGCACGGTACCGTTTATTGCCAAAGCATATGACGTGCCTTACATTAATATCGCGGCGAAGGTCATGCTCGGCGTGAACAAGCTGAAAGACTTCACTATTGTGCGCAAGCTGAAGGGTTTCGCCATAAAAGAACCCGTATTCTCGTTCGATAAGTTCCCTGAAGTTAACAAAGAGCTTGGCCCCGAAATGAAATCAACCGGCGAAGCGATACGCTTTATACCCAATATTGAGGACCCTTACTTCAGACATCTGTACAAGGAAAAATCAATGTATCTCAGCAAGTAACCAACATTGGCATGGAAAGTGCCGTATGATAGGCACTTGTGAGTATGAAGAAGTATAGAAAAATAGATCCCCTGGATATCGACGAGGTCTTATTTAAGATCGAAAAGTCATTCGATATTATTCTTGACAACCAAAGTTTGAAGGATGTTACCACATACGGACAGCTTTACGATGTGATATTTGACAAAATAAAACTTGAACATTCCGATACCTGTACCACACAGCATGCGTTTTACTTGTTACGTAACGCTATAGCCGTTACTACAGATACAGACAGGTGCAGCATCACACCACATAGTAAGTTATCAAAAATTTTCCTTAAAGAGGATAGAACGAAGGCCATCGAAGAAATCGAATGTGAGTTAGGATTTAAAATTAACCTGTTGCAGCCCCGTAAATGGCTAATAGATTTGTTCGGAATATTCGCAATCATATCTCTTTGCATGCTTTTTCAAAGCTGGCTGATTGGTACAGCCGGACTTTTGGCATCAATTTTAGGATTTAAATTGGCGGGGAAATTTGGGAAAGAAATGCGTCTGAAAACCGTGGGAGACCTGGCTAATAAAATCTCAAGGGAAAGTTATTTGAAAGTAAGACGGGATAATACGGTCAACAGGAATGAAGTCGAGCAAAAAGTAAAAGAATTATTCATGGATGACACCAGGCTTGATCCTGTTTTTCTATTAAGAAAATAATCTTATTTGTCCACAAACATTCCGTTCACCGCAAAGGCGATCGCTTTTCGCTTCGATGACGCTTTACCTGAACCGGCATTGCCTGCCAAATGTTGCTGATCGTCGGCAACGAACTGTTTTGAGGCCACGCCATCCACTATTACCGTTCTACCCGCCAGTGAAGAGGGTATCGTGACATTGTAATTTTTGAAATGCGCGGCGATAGTTTGCCCCTTGCCTTCATCCATTGTGAACCAGCCCCCCTTTTCTTTGGTAACTTTTAGTATTTTACCTTTTATAGCCACACTGACACGGGCTTTCGCCCCCATAAATTCTTCCAGTTTGGTTATATCCATTGCACCCGAGGTGTCGGCTTTTGAACCGTAGGTTTGCCCGTGGACCGGTCCGCGCAGTTTTTGTGCAAAAACAGGTAGTGAAATTAACGTGAAGAGTAATAAAATGGTGGTTTTCATCGTATGGTGTTAGTAGTATTGTTAATGTACAACAGCCCGAATTTTTGAAGGTTTTTGGCGGCAGGCAATATTGTTAATATTTGTTAAATCAGTTGAGTAAGTAACAATTTTCAACTACTATTGAAATCTGTTAAGAATTTAAGCCGAATTAGGTTAAGTTTGCGGAAAAATTTGGATACTGGGCGATAACGGGTTGATTGAAAGGAATGAACAGTATTAAGGCCGGCGTAATAAAATAAATTGATAAATGAAGAAACCCCTACTATCAGTAATTATATTTTTATCATCTTTTGCTCTTTTAACTGTAAGCAGCTGTAAAAAAACGGCAACTACCAACAGCGCGCCTAAGGTAACCACACAGGATGTCATGCTCGACCTGACGTCAACTTCGGGCCAGAGCGGCGGTACAGTAACTTCTACGGGTACCGGTGCGATTACTGCTAATGGTGTGGTGTATAGTACCAGTGATAAGGTTCCAACGCTTGCGGATAATAAAACGACCGACCCGGTTATTAGCACGACCTATAACTACACCAGTAATATTACCGGCCTTACCCCCGGTACTACTTACTACCTGCGTGCCTATGCCACTAATGCGTACGGAACAAGCTATGGCGCAACGATCAGCTTCTCGACACCGACTAATTTATCCGGTGTTTCGGGAACGGTAACTACGTTCGCCGGTAGCGGCGCAAGCGGTTTTGCCGATGGTTCGGGCACCGGGGCACAATTCAGCAACCCTTCGGGGATGGTTGTAGATGCACAGGGGAATGTTTATATATCCGATACCTTTAATAACCGCATAAGAAAGATGACGCCGGATGGCACCGTAACCACCGTTGCAGGTAACGGAACGGCCGGACATGTGGACGCCGATGCAGCTGATGCCGAGTTTTATGCACCGCAGGGCCTGGCCATCGATGCTTCAGGTAATATTTTCGTAGCCGATTATGGTAATAATGTTATCCGGAAGATCGGAACCGATGGTATGGTAAGCACCTATGCCGGCAATGGCTTTGCCGCCTTTGCTGACGGCGCTGCGCTTAAGGTTGCGGCTTTTAACGGGCCCGCAGGGTTGGCTTTCGACACCAAAGGCAATTTGTTTGTAGCCGATGAGAACAATGACATGATCCGCAAAATTACACCGACCGGCGGCGTGAGCCTGGTGGCGGGCGGAATCGGTGGCGGATATTTGAATCTCACGGTCGACAGCGCTGCCAATAGCTGGGGAGCGTTCAGCAAGCCATCCGGGCTTGTTTTTGACTCCAAAGGCAATTTATATGTAACCGATCAAAACAATAGCGCCATCAGGCAGATAACCCCTGCCGGCGTGATCACTACCATAGCAGGTGGCAAGGACCAGCAGGCGCTGATAGGTTATCCAGCAGCCATTTGTATCGACGCGAGCGGCAATTCGTTTATTGCGGATGAATCGGGGCGCATCATCGAACTTACTGCTGACAAATTACTTTATGTATTGGCCGGGGGCAATAATGTCCAGGGCTATGCCGACGGGTCGGGTTCAGCCGCATTGTTCAACACACCTATGGGTATTTGCGTCGACGCCAGTGGCAACATATACGTAGCCGACTTTAACAATAACCGGATTCGAAAGGTAACGGTAGTCAGCAACAATTAACCGAAAAGCGCGCTGAAAACCTCTTCTATATTGCTTACCGTCTTAATGGCAATGGCATAACGCGCCAGGTCGATACGTTTCTTATCTTTTCCGCCCGATTCCAGGTTGTATTTGGAGATAAATATTTGCTCAAAGCCAAGTTTTTGCGCCTCGGCAATACGTTGTTCGATGCGGTTCACGGCACGCACTTCACCTGATAGACCTATCTCTCCCGCAAAACAGGTTTTGAATGGAATAGGAATATCCTCGTGCGACGAAATGATAGCGGCCGCCAAGCCCAGGTCGATAGCCGGATCTTCAACGCTGATGCCTCCGGTAATATTCAGAAAAACGTCCTTACCTGATAATTTGAAACCACAGCGTTTTTCGAGCACGGCCAGCAGCATGTTCATACGCTTGGTATCGAAGCCTGTCGCTGTGCGCTGGGGTGTGCCATACGGCGATTCGCTCACCAGTGCCTGTGTCTCTATCAGCATGGGGCGCATACCTTCTAAAGTGGCAGATATCGTGATGCCGCTTAAAGGTTCGTCGCGCTGGGATAACAGTATCTCTGAAGGATTGGATACTTCGCGCAGCCCATCACCCAGCATTTCATAAATACCCAGCTCTGATGCAGAGCCGAAACGGTTCTTCACTGCGCGCAAAATGCGGTACACGTGATGCCTGTCGCCCTCGAATTGCAGCACGGTATCTACCATGTGCTCAAGTATCTTCGGCCCGGCAATCATGCCGTCTTTAGTGATATGGCCTATGAGGAACACCGGTGTCGATGATTCTTTGGCGAACCGCAGCATTTCTGCAGTACATTCCCGCACCTGCGATACACTGCCCGGCGTGGATTCAATATGCGCCGAATGCAGTGTCTGTATCGAGTCGATCACTACCAGGTTGGGCTCCAGTATCTCTATCTGCTTGAATATATTCTGGGTCGAAGTCTCAGTCAGTATATAACATTCGGCTTTTATTTCGGATTTCGGATGTTCGATTTCGGATTTAGAGTTTAAGATTTCAGAAGGCTTCAGCCTCTCGGCCCGCATCCTGATCTGCCGCTCACTTTCTTCCCCCGAGACATACAGCACCTTCATGCCCGGCATATTCAGCGCCAGCTGCAGCATCAGCGTCGATTTGCCGATACCCGGTTCCCCGCCGATAAGCACCAATGAACCCGCAACAATACCGCCGCCCAAAACTCGATTAAATTCCTGGTCAGGTGTTAATACACGGTCTTCCTCAGCAAAGCTTATTTCCGAAACCTGTATGGGCTTATTGGCACGCTGGAGCGATGTGGAATTGCTTTTCCAGTTGGGAATAGCGGTATTACCCTTTTCGATTATTTCTTCGGCAAAAGTGTTCCATTGCCCGCATGAGGGACATTTGCCCAACCACTTGGGCGATTCAAAGCCGCAGCTCTGGCAGAAGTACGCGAGTTTCGTTTTAGCCAATGTATTGATGTGCGAATGTGCAGATATGCAAATGTGCGGATTAAATTTTGATTAGCAAGGAAAATTACTAAAGAAATTAGCATGCAGCCGATTGCTCAACATGATGCTTGCTACGACATACCATTTCGCCAGAGTAAGGTGGGTTTACATGGTTTACACATTTTAGCCTATTTTTTCTTTAATCATTTGACAATCAACGCCTTATACAAGTTTAGGCAAAAAAGTGTAAACCATAATTTTACAACCAGGAAATTTAATCCCGATCAGCTGAGCTTGTTGCTGAGCTGAAATAGCTCGGCAGGAATGCATGGCTGATATGTTGCGTACCTACCGCACGCTAACTGCCTTTTTTATCTATTTCTACCAAGCTTTTGCACCTATGGTGCAACGTCGCAAAGTGCTGAGGATTGACAAGAAATGTCGTTCGAAACGACCCCAGCGGGGTCAAAGCTCGGTAGAATGATTATATAGAAGCGATTTTTCGTGCCGTCAGGTACGAAACAATAGACGTCATACGAGCTTATCTGCACATCCCAAATTCACAAAATCGCAAATCTAAAACGGCGTAACCCTCCTATGTTTGACAAAATAAAAGGGAGTGTTAATCTTGAATAAAAATAAGCAATTACGAAAAATCGTAATTCGTAAATTACAATTTGATCTCCTCATCCTTCGATGAGAAGAAATGAAACTCGGTCATCTGGTAAGCCGGATTGGCTTTCACCTTGATCCATTGGCCGTACTTGAAATACCATTTCCACTGGATATTGAATAGGCCTTTTTTGATATAAGCTTCAAGGTAAGGGTGTACCGCAAGGGTGATATGTTTCTCGTTTTGCTCGACGAGGATGTAGTTGAAATTGTTTTCGATATCGTCCAGCAACAGGATAGTCGGGCGAATGGTGCCGGTGCCGTGGCAGGTTGGGCAAACCTCGCTGGTAACGATGTTCATTTCCGGCCGTACGCGTTGACGGGTGATCTGAACCAGGCCGAACTTGCTTGGGGGCAATATAGTGTGTTTGGCACGGTCGTGCGCCATTTCAGCACGCAGATAATCGAACAGGTCTTTCCGGTGCTGCGGCCTGTGCATATCGATAAAGTCGATCACCACGATACCGCCCATATCGCGCAGCCTCAGCTGACGCGCGATTTCCCGGGCCGCTTCCTTGTTCACCTGGAAGGCATTCACCTCCTGGTTTTCCTTGCTGGCCGTACGGTTGCCACTGTTCACGTCGATGACGTGCAGCGCCTCGGTATGCTCGATCACCAAATAAGCGCCGCCCGCGAGGTTCACGGTTTTGCCGAAGGCGCCTTTGATCTGCTTTTCGATACCATAATGTTCGAAGATCGGCTCCTTGTTCTTATGCAGGCGGACGATGTTTTCCAAGTCAGGTGATATTTGATGCACATACGAGCGTATTTCCTCGAATATGGCGTTATCGTTAACGTAGATGTGCTGGAAATCGGGATTCAGGATATCGCGCAGCAGAGTCGATGTGCGGTCGATCTCGCCCAAAGCCTTTTTGGCCGGTTCAACCGATGGCAGGCGGGTGATGAACGATTCCCATTTCGAGATCAGGTCCAGCAAATCCGATTGCATTTCAGTAACGCCCTTGCCTTCGGATACGGTACGAATGATCACCCCGAAATGCTTCGGCTTGATGCTTTCGATGATCTTACGCAGGCGATTCCGCTCGGTATTACTTTTGATCTTTTTGGAGATCGATATCGTCTCCGAAAAAGGCACCAAAACCACATAGCGTCCGGCGATAGACAGGTCTGAACTTAAGCGTGGCCCTTTGGTCGAAATCGGCTCTTTAGCTATCTGGACCGGGATAAGCTGATTTTTGGTTAGCACCTCCGATATCTTGCCCGATTTATTGATATCCTGTTCCGGCCTGAAGTTATCCAGCAGCTTGGATTGATAGCCGCCGCCGCGTACCAGCTTGGTAAGCTTCAACAGGCTTTGCACTTGCGGGCCCAGGTCGAGGTAATGCAAAAAGGCATCCTTCTCGTACCCGACATCCACAAAGGCAGCGTTCAAGCCCGGCATGATCTTTTTGATCCTGCCGAGATAGATATCACCAACCGTATAATTGTTGGTGACCTGTTCTTTGTGGAGCTCTACAAGTTGTTTATCCTGTAATAACGCAATGGTAGCCCCGTTCGGGGTCGAATCGATAATTAATTCTTTTATCAAAGCTACTCCATTTCTTAAAACGGCGCGCTAATGGCACGTCGCTTATCTAATGGTAAAACCATAACAGGCTTTTACTGACGAAACAGTAAAAAGTTGCCGGTGCAACTTATTTTTTCTTGTGCCTGTTCTTTCTCAAACGCTTTTTACGTTTGTGAGTAGCCATTTTGTGTCTTTTACGTTTTTTACCGCTTGGCATAGTAGTAATTTTTTTAAGTGTAAATCAATTTTTTAATTCCTTTATATACTGATCGATCTTTTGACCGATAGTCGGGTCGGGTATCATTTGCTTGCATTTCTCGTAGGCGTCTATAGCCTCTTTTTTCATGCCCAGCTGCCTGTAACTTTCTGCAAGATAAAACCACGGTTCAACAACATTGTCCTTCTTCGAGGCGCTGGCTATCGCCGTTTTGAACCTCGTAACAGCTTTTTCAAACTGCCTGGATTGTATTGCAAACTGCCCCAAGCTTAAATTAGCCTTATAATTTCCCGGGTCCTTTTTCACCACATCCAGCAACATCATAATGCCCTGCATTGGTGAGCCGCCATCGGGATCGGTAATACCTAAACTCGTTTGGTTCACATAAGCGATACCCAAACTGGTTTTGGCATCAAGATCATCGGGTTTCTGCTTTACCGCATTCTTCAGATCGACGATGGCGTTGGCCACAAATGCCGGCTGAACCGAAGTGTCCTGCGTACCTTTGAAGGCGTCATTGAAGCGGTTGCCCGCATTCAGCCAGTCTTCAAAGCTGTTATCCTTTTGCGCCGCAGCCTGGTAATAAAAAGCGGCCGGCGCGGGCTGATTGTCATCATCCCACTGTTTGGCCAGTTTCTTTTCGAGGCTCAGTTTATCAGCATCAGTCGAAGCGTTTTTCAGCTGCTGCTCCAGGTCATTTATCGTTGCCGCAAGCGCGGCGCCGATGGCTGACTTAGCTCCTGCCGATACATCCCCGACAGTTACATTGGAGGCCGGCTGGCGGCTTCCCGCCACTACGCCCGTACCCGATTTAGTGGCCTTGGGCTTTACCAAAGCCTTGGGCGGAAGCGAATACAAATAACCAGAGATAGCTAAAACAATGGCTAAAACGATTATTTGCTTCCGGTTCATCCCCTAAAAATTACTTAGCTGCCTTTTTGTTGCCAGTTTTTACCTTATCAACAAAAGTCTTTGCAGGCTTAAAGCTGGGAACAAAGTGCTCGGGGATTATTATAGCTGTGTTTTTAGAGATATTGCGCGCTGTCTTTTTCGCCCTCTTTTTAACGACGAAGCTTCCGAAGCCACGTACGTACACATTTTCGCCGTTTACCATAGACGACTTAACAACTTTAAAGAATGCCTCAACAGTTTCTTGAACGTCAACTTTCTCGATACCTGTTTTTGATGAGATCTCAGCTATAATTTCTGCCTTAGTCATATCAGATGTGTTTATTAATTTTTTGTAAATACTTAACTCTTTTGGGGTTGCAAAACTATCGCTTTATTAGCAATAATTGAAATAATTAACACATTTTTTTTGTACGGACGACATTTTAAACATAAACGTTACAATTGCAACATATCGTATTACATTTGGTAGCCATGAATTTTCCGGACGAAATTGCCCGCTGGTACCTTGAGAACAAACGCAACCTTCCCTGGCGCGATACTTCAGATGCCTACGTTATCTGGCTGTCCGAGATAATCTTACAGCAAACCCGCGTAGAGCAGGGCATGCCGTATTTCGATCGCTTTCTGGAACATTACCCTGATATCAAGTCTTTTGCAGCAGCTTCCGAGGACGACATCCTCAGGCTATGGCAAGGATTAGGTTATTATTCTCGTGGGCGCAACATGCTGAAGACCGCCAGGCTTATAAACGAGCAATACGACGGCGTTTTTCCCGTGCAGTACGAACATTTGATCAAGTTGAAAGGTATCGGCGAATACACCGCTGCCGCGATCTCGTCCTTCGCGGCTAATGAGGCCAAAGCGGTGGTCGACGGTAATGTTTTCCGCGTTCTGGCGCGATATTTTGGTATCGGCGAGCCTATCAATTCAACCAAAGGGAAAAAAATCTTCCAGGGCATCGCTGATGAAGTGCTGAACCACGATCATCCCGGGCTGCACAATCAGGCCATGATGGAATTTGGCGCGGTGCTCTGCAGGCCCAAATCGCCGGATTGTGAAATATGCCCCGTTCGTGAAGGATGCTTTGCTTATAACAACAATAAGATCGGAGAATTACCAAAAAAGCTGAAGACTGTAAAAGTGCGCGACCGCTATTTCAACTATCTGCTTGTAACCGACGGCGACCAAGTATTGATGAGGAAGCGCGACGATACCGATATATGGGCCAATATGTATGATCTTCCCCTGATAGAAACCCCTTCTTACATCGCCCCTGAAAATGTAACAAAATTGTTACATACACATAACCCCCTCAGTGACACCTTCCGGATACTTGCCTGTTATCCCGAAAAACTGCATTTGCTTACGCATCAGCGTATCCACACGCAGTTCATACACGTAGAAAATCAAGCAATTAAATTAGAACAAAAATATTTTTTCATAGAAGTAAAAAATATAAAAATGTTAGCTTTGCCCAAAATCCTGAATTTATTTCTAAGTAAGTTTTTTAATTTATAAGTAAATAATAATCTATCTTAATTTATTTTTATGTCAGGGATTAATAAAGTGATTCTTATCGGTCACTTAGGTAAGGACCCCGAGCTACGGAGTCTTGAAGGGGGAGTTTCGGTTACGAGTTTTCCGCTTGCCACATCTGAAACCTTTACCAAGGATGGGCAGCGCGTTGAACAAACCGAATGGCACAACATC
The DNA here is from genome assembly GCA_035551775.1 of Mucilaginibacter sp. GTDB lineage: Bacteria > Bacteroidota > Bacteroidia > Sphingobacteriales > Sphingobacteriaceae > Mucilaginibacter. The sequence goes on from DASZMQ010000002.1 coordinate 386,570, forward strand.
GTGATGTGGAGGGGGCTGGCCGATCTTGCCGCGAAGTTTTTACAAAAAGGCAAGCTGGTTTACATTGAAGGCAAGCTGCGGACACGCTCTTTTGAGGACAAAGAAGGCATAAAAAAGTACACTACCGAGGTAGTAGCCGAAAACTTTACGATGCTTGGGCGCAAGAGCGATTTCGAAGATGCCAATGGCAATCACCGCCCGGTAAGCAAAGGTTCTCCAAATGAAACCTTTAGCGCCGGACCTGATGATATGCCGTTCTGAAGTCAAAACTCTATTTAAATAAGGAAGCCTCCGATGGAGGCTTTCTTATTTAAACAATCTTGCAATCTGATATCAGAAGCGCTGGCTTCCGATATCAGACTTCCGACATCATCTCGCTCCCGGAGGGCAATGTTCCTTCAGGTAATTGGTAAACATTGTGTGCAGGAACAGAGTTGTGCCTTCACCCTCGAATATGCCGTGTGAACGGTTCGGATATGACATCAGCTGGAACTGCCGGTTATATTTGATCAGCTCGTTGATCAGCAGCTCGGCGTTGCGGTAATGCACATTGTCGTCACCGGTACCATGCATGTACAACAAGTGATCACGCAGGTTTTTTGCATAAGTCACCGGTGAGCCTTTGATGAACGGCTCGCGGCCGGCTGCGTCTGTAGGTACACCCATGTAACGTTCCTGGTAAATGTTGTCATAGGAAAGCTGCCATCCTACCGCAGCAACTGCTATTCCGGTTTTGTAAAGACCCGGGTACTGGAACAAAAGGTTCAGCGTGGTCGAACCGCCGCCGCTCCAGCCGTGTACGGCAGTACGTGTAGAATCGATAAAAGGCCATTTCAGTATCTCCTTGCAGCCCATTGCCTGATCCCGGATATTGATAATGCCAATATTCTTGTAGATAGAATGGCGCCATGCGGCCCCTTTTGGCGCCGGTGCGCCACGGCCCTCGATAGCCATGTAGATATAGCCGTCGTCGGCCATATTGCCCACATAGAGCCCGTTACGACCAACACCCCAGCGGTCGGCAACGGTTAAACCGGCAGGTTCGGCATAAACGGAAAAAACTACCGGGTACTTTTTGGTTGAGTCGAAGTTCGTCGGCTTTACCATCCAGCCGTCCATCTCAATACCGTCGACAGTTTTTACTTTAAAGAAAACCGGTTTGTTCTTCGCATCCTTTTTCACAGCTAAGTGCGCACCGCTGATGTGTTTGTTATCAGGTATGCTCACCACCTCGCTTTGTGGCGGGGTGTAGCTGTTGGAGAAGTTATGCATCGCTATTTTGCCATTCGGCGAAACCTGGTATGTATGCGTTCCGGGCAGGTCCTTCGGCGTTAATCTTTCCGGTGTCTTGCTCGAACCGTTCAGCTTCACACGGTACAGGTAAGCCTGGGTGGCATTATCGGGCGAAGCGGTAAAGAACACAAATCCGTCAGCCTCATCCACACAGCTCAGGCCAATGATATCATAATTACCTTTCGTGACCAGTGTTTCCTTGCCATCAATACCGATGCGGTATACGTGCTTCCAGCCGTCTTTTTCACTTACCCAAATGAAAGACTTCCCGTCCTTCAGCCAATCCCAGCCAACAGGGTTGCCGCCGTTCCAGCGCGACTTGCCGTCGATCCAGGTATCAGAGGTCTCCTCGTGAATCATATGTGTGCTGCCGTCCGATACTTTGCCAACGTATACCTTGCTGTCGTTCTGAGCGCGGTTAAACTGTTCCAGGACGATCTCGTTTGAATTGGTAGTCCATTCCATACGCGGGATATAGTGCTGTATCTTATCGCCCGGAACATCGATCCAGGTGGTTTTAGCTGAGTTTATATCCACCACACCCACTTTGCACGAGCTTGGATCTTCACCGGCAACGGGGTATTCAACCGGTACGGTGAAAGGATAGATAGAATCCGTAGTATTCAGCATCAAATAATTCCTGATCTTGCTTGCGTCGATCTGCCAATACGCGATCGATTTGCTGTCCGGCGCCCAGCGGAACCCGTCGCGGCAGTCAAATTCTTCCTCGTAGGCCCAATCGAAAGTGCCATTGATCAGCCTTTTAGTACCATCGGTAGTCAGGGGCTTGATATTGCCGGTGGCCAGGTCCTCAACATATAGGTTGTGCTCGCTCACATAAGCGGTTTTAGTGCCATCGGGTGAGAACTTGGCAAACATCAATGACGATTCAGGCTTCCCAACGCCGATCTGCCTCAGCGTTTTGGCAGTAAGGTCATAAACCCAGTAATCGCCGCGGGTATTGTAGCGCCATACGCGTTTGGTGTTGGTGAATATCATCACCTTATTGCCGTCTTCCGAGAAAGCGAAACCGCTAACCGTAAGTGGTTTTTTGCCTTGTGGCGTAAGCATTTCTTTGGTGACAATAGCTGTTTTCTTGCCTGAATCGCGCGTATCGTATTCGAATATCGCGCTGCCGCCGCGTTCGGATTGGTAGTACTGGTAGCCGTCTTTGGCCCAGTTGATACCGCCGCGCTGCGCGTTAACTTTGGTCTGCAGGCCAAGCAGTAAAATAAGGGTAAATAAAGCAACCCCTAAGTGATAAAACCTGGTTTTCATTTGGATGAGTTTTGATAGTTCAGTTAATTGAGAATTTGTACCCGCGCAATGGTTATTTGCATTATTTTTGGTCGGATAGCCCCGCAAATTAATTAATCCTGCATGAAAAAACTACAACTGCTGCTCATTAGTATTATAATCGTTACATCCGCTTCGGCGCAACATGCCGACCGCAGCAAATTCATCAAAGACAGCCTGGACAACTACATCAACCGCGCCATGACTGGTTGGCGTATTCCCGGTGTTGCAGTTTGTATTGTAAGGGATAATAAGGTGGTGATGATGAAGGGCTACGGGATCAAGGAGCTTGGGCTTAATAACAAAGTCGACGAAAATACGCTTTTCATGATCGGGAGCAATACCAAGGCATTCACCGCCACAGCATTGGCTATGCTGCAAACCGAAGGAAAGCTATCGCTCGACGATAAGGTGACCAAATACCTGCCTCAATGGAAACTCGAAGATCCGCTGGCAACGCAAATGGCTATCGTGCGCGACCTGCTCTGTCACCGCATCGGCTTCCGTACATTCCAGGGCGATTTTACCTTTTACAATACCGATCTCACCCGCGACCAGGTAATGGAAAAGATGAGCCATGTTCACGCCGCATACCCCTTCCGCACCAAATGGGGTTATACCAATTCCGCGTTTTTGACCGCAGGGCAGATCATCCCGGTGGTGACCGGTAAACCATGGGAAACTTTTGTAAGGGAGCATATTTTTGCGCCGCTGGGCATGGGCAATACCGTTGCGCTCACAGCAGATATAACAAAATCGCTTAACCGCACTGTTCCGCATACACTTGTCAATGGGCAGTTAACAACTATCCCCTATTGCCAGATCGACGGCTTAGCACCAGCTGGAGCCATCAGTTCGTCGGCCAATGATATGAGCAAATGGGTGCTGGCGCTGCTGAACGAAGGTAAAGTTGGCCAGCGGCAGGTAATACCTTGGGCGGCTATACAGGCTACGCGGCAGGCGCAGGATATTGTGGGCAGCAATACGCACCCGGACGGGGAAACAGACTACGTCCTTTATGGCCTGGGCTTCGAGATCGAGGATTATCACAATCATCGTATTATAATGCATACCGGCGGGGTGAATGGCTACCTTTCATCGGTGACTTTGGTGCCAAAGGATCACCTGGGTATCATCGTGCTAACCAACACCGACCAAAACGATTTCTTCGAAGCGCTGAAATGGGAGATAATGGATGCTTATTTCGGCCGGCCCTTCAGCGATTACAGTGGTAAATACCTGACATACTTCAAATCGCAACAGGACGCTGAAAAAGCGAAAGACAAAAAACTTCACGACACCATTGCCATGAACCCCCAGCCAGCATTGCCGCCCTCGGCATACGTGGGGAAATACAACAACGACCTGTACGGCAATATGACCGTTACCCAAGGGGCTAATAATGATCTGGAGATGCGTTTCGAGCACCATACACGAATGTACGCGAAGTTGCAGCCGCTGGGCGGGAATCGCTTTTATGTGACTTTCTCGGACCCTATCCTGGGCAAAGCAATATTCCCGTTTACCGCGAAAGATGGAAAAGTCACCGGTGTAAGGGTGAAAGTTGCGGATTTCGTGGAATATGATCCGTATGATTTTGTCAAGCAGTGAGTTTTGAGTGGTGAGTTTTGAGTTGGCTTTTAGTCAGAACTCAAAACTTAATACTTACGACTAAACAAAGGTTTATTCATAACGAAATAGAAGAAGAATCCCCCGAAAACATACAATCCGGCATCGATCCAGTCGCTGGTGTAGGTTTTTGATATCAGTGGCAGCAATACCTCGAACACAAGGGTCAGATAGATAACAATAAAAACCACTTTCCAGGCCGACAACACATAGTAGTTGCTGCCGATTACGAACACCCGCATATAGCATAAGGAAAGATTGGCGATCACCGGCACGGCAAATACATCATCGACATAGCCATTGATAAACATTGGCAGCGGATGGCCGGTTTTGCGTGTGATCATCACAGTGACCCATATGAGGCATCCTGCGATGAACCACGGATTCAGAAGGGTCTTCATTTAGCCTGCCAGGAACCCTAGTATTGCGATAACACCAATTACCCCGATATAAAATGCAACTTCCGAATAGAACACGATCCAGCCCATGGCGTTCACAAAGCCTTTCAGCTCGCGTGTAACAGGCCCATCGCTTTTCTTGATGGGGAAGAAATCGGCTTTCCGGTTTTTTTTGGTTTTTGTAAGTTTCCTTTCAGCCTCGTGCGAGAAACGATGCGGGTCGAGAGGCTGGCCGCATTTACCGCAGGTTTCTTCGACATGGCTGCTCCACCTGGTCCATTCTCCGCAATGGGGGCATTTGATTTCGCTGATCCCGCTCATGGGTTTTAAGTACTGGTTATAACCAAATTTACTATAAAAAAGATGATTACCTTCCAAATCTTATGAGGATTTTACTTTGCAGTGCGCAGTTGGCGGTTTGCAGCAGGCCTTTAATAAATATCCAAGCCATTTGTGCCAACTGCTCACTAAAAACTGCAAACTGAGTTACCCGGCAAGCAAACTGAGTATCGCCATCAGGATGGTGACAAAGATAAAAATGACGAGCTGGACATAATAGGCACTCCAGCGGAAGAAATTGAAAAAGCTTTTGAAGATGCGCGTGAGCTCGCCATCAGTAGGTTTAATGGTGAAATAATCCTCCTCTTTTTTAAGTTGTTTGTTGATCTTCTCTTCAACCTCGCGCGAAAAACGGCGCGAATCCAGGAATTCGCCGCAATTGATGCACCGGTCGTCCACATCCCCCTGCCACATGGTCCATTGTCCGCAATGCGGACATTTGATCTCGCTTGTGCTCATAAAAGCACAAAGGTACATTAAAAACGCCCGTTTGTCATTCTGAGTGAAACGAAGAATCTTATCGAAGCAGGCAAGGCAAAGCGTGGGGTATAAGATTCTTCACTGCGTTCAGAATGACAAATTGAGAAATTTTACAAAAAAATTAGCCGGGCCTTAAACCCCGGCTAACCTGAAACTTAATCAAACCAAACTAACAATAGAAAGTAACTTTAACTGACATAATAAAGTTACCACGGTATTAAAGCGGCGTCAATAGAATTATACTAACATATTAACATTTAGTTAAGTCATTCCAGGCAACCCGCAAGCGCCGCCCTCAATATCATGATCAGTTCCTCATCGCCGAACTGGTAATTGTCCTCAATATCCAGCACAACAAGCGTTTGCTCATCGATATGAAAATCCTTCTTCACAATATCCCTATGCCGTTTTTCCATAAAGAAAATCACATCGGCCCAATCGATCAGTTTTTGGCCGACCTTGACGCGTGCCTTGTCGCTAGTACCTGCCGAGTGCGCCTGGTGAACCGGATGATTTTTAAATAATAGTTCAGCGGTCGGGCTGCGCCACTGGTTTTTGCTGCAAATGAAAAGTAAGTTGGACAATTTTTAAGACTTAGAACTTAAGACTCTGAGCTTTTGACTTAAACTACAAACCTTTCCGCGGCATCCAAACCTGGCTTTTGATGAGCCATTTGTCGTTTACTAAGCGAAACACGAAGGTAAACGCGCCGCTTTCCTCGAACGAATCGCCGTGCGCATCGCCAGTGTAGGTTGCGGGAACGATCACATAAACGCTTTCGTCGCTTTGCAAGTAAACGCTGATATGCCCCATGCGACCCTTCAGGTGCTTTATTTTAAGGTCCTTGCAGGTTTTTTCGATACTCCCGATCCATTGCGCGCCGGCTGTGGGGCCATTCCACGAAAAAGGCGGTTGCTCATCGGCGACAAGCGCATTCGGCGTATACAAGTCGCCGACGGCGCCAACATCAAAGCTACCCGAGGCGTCGATCACTTTACTGATTATACCTGTAAGTAATTTACGCGTGCTTATCGAGTCAGCCCGATGTACGCTATACGGAAATACCGCTTTAGCGCAAATATTCTGCGACAAAAGTGCCGCCACGAAGAATGAGAGGATAATTATTGATAACCGGCGTCCCATAGTTTTTGGAACTGTAAAATTAGTTATTATTTAATTTTCTCGTTCATATAATCCAAAGTTAAGTTGCACAGGGTTTTAACACCCAGCGGGAACACACTCTCGTCGATATAGAAGTCGGGAGAGTGATTGGATGCAACATTTTTTGGATCAGAACCCTTTGGCATTCCACCCAGGAAAACATCGAGGCCCGGAACTTTCTGCTGAAAAAAGCTCATATCTTCCGAAACGGTTAGCGGCGACCCGGGGATCACGTTGTCTTTCCCTGCGGTTTGCTGTAAGGTTGGCAGCATTTGCGCGGTAAGCGCCCGATCGTTATAGGTTACCGGGTAATGTACGCTATAAGGAATATAAACCTCGGCCGTGGCGCCATTGGCATCGGCAGTACTATTCACTATCTTTTTCACTCTTGCGATCAGCGTTTGCTCATCCGCATCGCTGAAAGCCCGCAGAGTGCCCAGCATTTCTACTTTATCGGGAATAATATTATGCCGGTTGCCGCCGTTGATGGCGCCAATGGTCACTACAGCCGGGTTTTCTTTCAGGTTGATGTTCCGGCTTACGATGGTTTGCAGGTTATTGATGATCTGCGCCGACGTTACGATCGGGTCAACAGAGAACCAGGGCTCGGCGCCATGCGATGATTTGCCCTTTATGATAATTTTCATATCGTTAACCGATGCCATGGCTCCGCCCGGTCTGTAGGTAATAGTGCCCGCAGGCATATAGGAAAATATGTGCTGCGCGAATATCACATCGACCCTGGGATTTTCCAGCACGCCTTCTTTCACCATTTCCTCTGCGCCGCCTTTTTCACCAGCAGGCACGCCCTCTTCAGCTGGCTGGAAGATGAATTTTACCGTTCCATGCAGCTCATTTTTCATGGATGATAAAATGGTTGCCGCGGTAAGCAGCATCGCCATGTGTGAATCGTGCCCACAGGCATGCATAACGCCTACAGTTTGTCCGTTATAGGTCGTCGTCACTTTTGATGCGAACGGGACAGGCGTTCGTTCGGTAACCGGCAGCGCGTCAAGCTCGGAACGAAGCGCAACAACAGGACCGGGGTGACCGCCTTTCAGTATGGCTACCACACCTGTCGTGGCGATGCCCGTTTTCACATCCATTCCAAGGGATTTCAGGTAATCAGCAACGATGCCCGCCGTGCGCACTTCCCGGTTGCCCAGTTCAGGATGCTCATGAAAGTCGCGGCGCCATGCAACCGTTTGCTTGAACATCGAGTCAGCTTTCCGTGCGACAATTACTTTCAGGTCGACCGATTGTGCGAATGCCTGTAATGCAATGACTGAAAATACCAGGGTGGCAAGCTTCTTCATACGCGGGGATTTTTCACCGAATATAAAAAATAAAGGGCAGTTTGTGAGAACCGCCCTTATCATAAGATATTCTTCTATCAGTTATGGAACCCCAGGAGGTCGACCGTAAAGATGAGCACCGAATTTTTAGGGACGCCTTGCTGATTTTGGTCGCCATATCCCAGCGCCGACGGGATCATAAGCAATATCCGGCCGCCGGTATTGACATGCGGGAGGCCTATTTTCCAACCCTTGATCACGCTGGACAGGGATACTATAAGGCCAGCTTCAGTATCGAATACGGTACCATCCAGCAATTTGCCGGTAGAATTTACCGTAACTGTAGAGCCAGAGGTTGGATAATCACCGCTTCCCTGGACAAGTACCGAATAATATAAACCTGAAGGGTCCTTAGTGGCGGTTATATTGTTGGCTTTGATATAATTCTGTATGGCTGCATCATCTGTCGAGGCTTGCTTTACCGGATCGAAACTATCCTTACTACAGGATGATATGGTGACAATGAATAGCGCTAGGAGCAGTAAATATTTCTTCATTGAATTTCTTTTCAAAGATAACTCGCTTTTTACCTAAAAATTATATACCGTGAAGATTTGACAACTTTTGAAAAGTTGTCAAATCAAAGGAAGGTTATATCGTCGTTTTAATTTTCAGCTCGTTCATCTGCTCATTCGAAATGGTCGATGGCGTATCGATCATCAGATCCCTGCCTGAATTGTTTTTAGGGAAAGCCATAATATCGCGGATCGAATCCAGCCCGGCGAAGATTGCGCACAGGCGGTCGAAACCGAAGGCTATACCTCCGTGCGGCGGAGCGCCATATTCAAAGGCATCCATCAAAAAGCCAAACTGCTTTTGGGCCTCTTCCTTGCTGAAACCAAGATGCTTGAACATCAATGCCTGCAAATCCCGGTCATGAATACGAATGGAACCGCCGCCTATCTCGGTGCCGTTGATCACTAAGTCGTAAGCGTTAGCGCGGACGTCGCCCGGTGCAGTGTCCAGCAATGGGATATCCTCGGGCTTCGGTGAAGTGAACGGATGGTGCATAGCATGATAACGGCCGGTCTCCTCGTCCCATTCCAGCAGCGGGAAATCGGTCACCCAAAGCGGCGCGAATTCATCTTTATTACGCAGACCCATGCGGTTGCCCATTTCCAGGCGCAATTCGTTCAATTGCTTACGCACTCTGTCTGAATTACCTGAAAGCACCAGCATCAGGTCGCCCGGCTCGGCGTTGAAGGCTGCGGCCCAGTTGGTCAGGTCGTCTTCATTATAGAATTTATCTACCGATGATTTCAGTGTACCATCCACGCCATAGCGGCAATAAATCATGCCGCCTGCGCCTATTTGCGGGCGTTTCAGCCAGTCGGTTAGCTCATCAATTTGCTTGCGGGTATAATCAGCGCATCCTTTGGCATTGATGCCGACAACCAGCTCGGCGTTATCAAAAATGCCAAAACCTTTGCCTTTAGCCACATCGTTCAGTTCCACGAACTCCATCCCAAAGCGGATATCCGGTTTATCAGAACCGTATTTGCGCATTGCATCAGCATAGTACATCCGCGGGAACGGCCCGAAATGGATGTCCTTCACCGTTTTGAACAAATGGCGCGTCATCCCTTCGAAAATATGCAGGATGTCTTCCTGTGTAATGAAAGCCATCTCGCAATCTATCTGCGTAAACTCCGGCTGGCGATCGGCGCGCAGGTCCTCGTCTCTGAAACATTTCACGATCTGGAAATAACGATCGAAGCCGCTTACCATCAGCAGTTGCTTAAACGTTTGGGGTGATTGCGGCAGGGCATAAAACTCGCCTGGGTTCATGCGGCTCGGCACCACGAAGTCACGTGCACCTTCAGGGGTCGATTTGATCAGTACCGGGGTTTCCACCTCGATAAAGCCAAGGCCATCCAGGTATTTACGGACCTCCTGCGCCATTTTGTGGCGCAGCACCATGTTATTGCGTATTGGGTTGCGGCGCAAGTCTAAGTAGCGGTATTTGGCGCGCAGTTCTTCACCGCCGTCGGTCTCGTCTTCGATCAAGAACGGCGGTATTTTAGCCGCATTCAATATCTCTAGTTGTTCAACGATTACCTCGATCTCGCCAGTCGGCATTTTAGGGTTCTTGCTGGTACGCTCGATCACTTTTCCGCTGGCTTTGATCACGAACTCGCGGCCCAGCTCGCGCGCTTTTTCGCGCAACGCGGCATCGGTGTCCGTATTAAATACCAATTGGGTTAAACCATAACGGTCGCGCACATCGATGAAGGTCATTCCCCCCAGGTCGCGTGATTTCTGAACCCATCCGCATAAAGTAACATGCTGGCCTAAATGGCTGATATTTAATTCGCCGCAAGTGTGTGTACGTAGCATAAAAATGTATTGTAAAGGACTGCAAAGGTATGGTTTTGAGGCGAAAGGCAAAAGGTTAAAGGCGAAAGGTTGACTGGTGCGACATAGTCATGGGTTTGAAACCTGTCGCTATGATAAAGACGTAAAAGGAAACATAGGATTTATTTTTAAAAATTCTGTGATTTTAATTAAAAAGAAATACCTTCGAACCAGAGAATGAAAAGATCACTGGCCCTGACAGTCCTCTTGCTTTTGTGGGTGCTTTTGGCAAGCACAGCCTTTGCGCATAAAACCAGGCATACTCACAAGGCTAAAACGAAAGTCCACATCCTTTCCTACTCCGACTGCAATACCGACACCATTTCCCCATATAATCTTTTATATTTTGCTCAATCGTTAATCGGTATCCGCTATCGTGACGCTTCTTCGGATCCGGCACATGGCTTTGATTGCTCGGGTTTTGTGAGCTATGTGTTCAAAAGCTTTAATGCCGTTGTACCTCGTTCTTCTTCTGACTACGCATACGCCGGCAGAGAAATAAATATCGAAGACGCCCGGCCGGGTGATGTCATTCTTTTCAAAGGAACCAAAAGCCATCATCCGCATTCGATAGGGCATATAGGAATAGTTTATAGTAATGAAAGCAACGAACTTAAGTTTATACACTCCACTTCCGGCAAAGAATACGGTGTGACAATAAGCTCACTTGACGACACCTACAAACGCCGTTTTGTAAAAGTGGTTCGCCTGCTCAGGCAGAACGATAATTTCCAGGCACCAATTTTCCAGGCTCAGGTGAATTAATTCCTCTCAAAAAACTCGGATTCTTCTTTCTGACTTACGCGGACTTTCGGACTTCCGGACTAAAAACATATATTTGCGTCATATTCTCAAGGGGTGCCTTGCTTTGAGCGATCAAACTGAAAGACAGGCTGAGATCAAACCCATTGTTGCAGTATTAAAAATGTAGAGACGCAATGCATTGCGTCTCTACATTTTTAATACTGCAACAAACACCTGATCCGGGTAATGCCGGCGTAGGGAGAGGTAATAAAGTTAAGTGTACTGCGCGTTAACCCTGATGCGGAGATGGTTTAACTCAATTAGTTTAATTCATTTTGAAAAATTTCGTTCTGGCGGTATCCGCCTTGCTGCTGCCTTTTTTGGCATCGGCGCAATTTTCCATCTCAGGAAAAGTAACCGATCTGCAAACCGGCGCCGCTTTGCCCGGCGCGACGGTAAGTATCAATCAAAATAAAGTAGTCACCAATGCGAATGGCGGCTACCACATCGGCGGGTTGAATACCGGCACATGTTCAATCAGGGTGACCTATATCGGTTACCAAACTATTAGCCAAAACATCGCATTGAAAGCTGATACGGTGATCAATTTTCAGCTAAGTGCAGGGAACATCATCACTGACGAGGTCACGGTTAACGGTACCCGCGCGCAAAAGAACGCACCGCTGGCCTTTACCGACCTGACCCGGAAAGACATCCAGAAAAATAACCTGGGGCAGGATTTACCGTACCTGCTCGATCAAACACCATCGGTAGTGACGACATCCGACGCGGGAACGGGCATCGGCTATACTTATATCCATATCCGGGGATCAGACGCAACAAGGATCAATGTCACAATTAATGGCATTCCTTATAACGATTCGGAAGAGCAGGGCGTGTTCTTTGTCGATATCCCGGACATCGCTTCATCAGTAGAAAATGTGCAAATACAGCGCGGGGTAGGAACATCAACCAACGGAGCAGGAGCTTTCGGTGCAACGATCAACATCCAAACCACTACCCGCCGCGACACAGCTTATGCCGAATTCAACAACTCCATCGGGTCTTTCGGGACAGTAAGGAATTCAGTTAATGTCGGCACAGGATTGCTGGGTGGACATTTTACTTTCGACGGGCGTCTTTCACGCATCTATTCCGACGGGTACATAGATCGCGCCTTTGCTGACCTGAAATCATACTTTTTGACCGGCGCTTATTATGGCAAAAAGACCATCATCCGCTTTGTGACCTTTTCCGGCCAGGAACATACTTACCAGGCCTGGGATGGCATCCCGGAAGATACTTTGCGCGCCGGTAACCGCAGGTATAACGACCTGGGCCTTGAACCGAACGGCGCCTATTACAAGAACCAGACCGATAATTACTGGCAGGACCATTTTCAGTTGCTGATCGATCAGCAGCTCAGCGATAAACTATCGTTCAACGGCGCTTTGCACTATACTCATGGCTATGGCTATTATGAAGAATACCAGCCTCAGCAAAACCTGGCCAACTATAGTATAACACCGGCGGTCATCGGCAGTGATACCATTAGTACGACAGACCTGGTCCGCCGTTTATGGCTGAACAATAAATTCTACGGCCTCACCTACAATTTCAAATACCAGGCGCAAAACAATCTCGATTTTAATCTTGGCGGCGCATATAACCAGTACCATGGCGCGCATTACGAGAACATTGAATGGACGCAGGAAAGCACCAACATTCCGCCGGATTATGAATACGCCCGTGATAATGCCTTGAAAACCGATTTCAATATTTATGGCAAGGCGAATTACCGGCTGAACAAATTCAATTTTTATGCCGACGTGCAGTACCGGCATATTTCTTATTCGTTCTTTGGCTTCAATGACCAGCTGCAGCCGGAACAACAACAGGTTCGGCTCGACTTTTTTAACCCAAAAGCCGGCGTTACTTATGAGTTCGACCCAAAGAACAATGTCTATTTCTCATTCGGCGAAGGCAATCACGAGCCGGACCGGGACGATTATGTACAATCGACGCCGAACAGTCGTCCGAAACCCGAAAACCTGGATGACTTTGAACTTGGCTACCGCACGCAGCGCGGCATATTTACTGGTGGCGTGAACGCCTATTACATGCTTTACCATAACCAGCTTGTACTTACGGGTGCGCTGAATGACGTAGGCGACCAGGTACGCAGCAACGTTCCTGATAGCTATCGAGAAGGGTTGGAGTTCGACGGCCGGTTCAGGTTTAGCAATCAGTTGACCTGGACGGCGTCAGCGTCGCTCAGTAGCAACAAGGTGAAGAATTTCCAGGAATATCTATTTGATTACGATAATAATAGCCAGGTTGAAAATACCGTCAACAGCTCGAATATTGCTTTCTCGCCCGATTTTATCGGATCGAGCGAGATCAGTTTCAGGCCGTTCAAAGGAGGCGAGATCGCTTTGATCAGCAAATATGTGAGCAGGCAATATTTGGATAATACTTCGAATATTGATCCCAGAGGATATGATCCGGCCGATCCAACATCAAACCGTTATTTGAACGCTTATTTTGTAAACAACCTGCGGCTGGGCTATAATTTTAGCATGAAAGGCGTAAAAAATATTGGCATTACGCTGCTGATCAATAATATTTTCAACGAGAAATACGAGTCGAACGGGGCGACATACCCGGATATAGAAAGCGGTAAAGTAGTAAACTATAACTACTTCTTCCCGCAGGCGCCGGCCAATTTCCTGTTAGGTTTGGACGTGAAATTCTGATCCGTTGACACTATGTGTTCACGTTCATACCACTTTCGACCATAAATAACCATATAAAACATTGAATTTTACCATTTTGATGGTTTACACTAAGAGCGAAAAGTACATATACCATGACCTTTTTGTGAACATGAAAAGTGTAACTTACTGTAATAGAGCTTACTGGTACTAAAAAGCATGTACACACAAAAATGACCAATCCGGACGAAAACGTCTGCAAATTCCGGCATTTTGCCACTTTTGTGCAATATTTGACAGCATGAAACGCCGTATCAGCACTTAGTGTAAACGCCGTATGTATGAAGTTTACCCGCCTGTTTCAAGACTATAAACACTAAGGAATCAGACTCACGAAGTTTTTAAAACTTCGTAAGTCTAAAAGGGCGAATTTGAGGGAGTCATACTTATCATTATGCTGATCAAATTTTAAATTACGTTAACGGGAAATTCACATTGCTATAGTTCACATTACTGATATTTGCGCTTACTTAAAACCAACCTGCAATGAAGATCAAACACCTGGTCGTCCTGTCACTTGCCCTGTCGTCGTTCGGCGTTTCGGCACAAACACCGAAAAAGAAAACAGCGACTGCCTCTGCCGCTCCAACCACACCTGCTACTGCTTCTGCCACTGCAACTAATACAATACCCCGCCCGAAATTAGTAGTGGGCATCGTGGTCGACCAGATGCGATGGGATTATCTTTACCGCTATTATGAGCGTTATGGGGACAACGGCTTCAAACGCCTGCTTAACGAAGGTTTCAGCTGTGATAACACGCAAGTCGATTACATCCCTACCAATACCGGCCCCGGCCACAGCTGCATTTATACAGGCTCCGTTCCCGCGTTGCATAGCATAGCGGGCAACGATTTTATCGACCAGGGCACGGGGCAATCGATGTATTGTGCACAGGATACTTCGGTAAGGTCCGTTGGCGCTCCGGCAACAGCAGCCGGGCAGATGTCGCCGAAAAACCTGCTGACCAATACGGTTACGGACGAGCTTAGGCTGGCCACCAATTTCCGTTCAAAAGTTATCGGCATTGCGTTAAAGGACAGGGGCGGCATATTCCCGGCGGGCCATACAGCTAATGCAGCATACTGGCTGGACGATAAAACGGGCAACTGGATCACCAGTACTTATTATATGAATGAGCTGCCGCAGTGGGTAAAGGACATCAACGATCAAAAGCTGGCCGAAACTTACCTTAAAAACGATTGGAACCCGATTTACCCAACAAACACTTATATCCAAAGCACACCCGACGCGAGCAAGTATGAAGGCAAGTTCAAAGGGGCCGACACCACCACCCTGCCCGTAAAAACCTCGGCCATGTATAAAGGCAACCTTTCACTTATCCGTTCAACCCCGGCGGGCAATACGTTTACGCTGGATATGGCGATAGCTGCTATCAACGGCGAACAACTAGGTCAGCATGACGTAACCGATTTCTTAGCCGTGAGCTTTTCATCAACCGACTATGTAGGTCACCAGTTTGGCCCTAATTCGGTCGAGATAGAAGACACTTACCTGAAACTCGACAGGGACCTGGCATCGTTTTTTACCTACCTGGATGCACGCGTCGGCAAAGGCAATTACACTGTTTTCCTGACGGCTGATCACGGCGCAGCCCACAACCCCATGTTTTTGAAGGACCACAAGATCCCCGCAGGCGTATGGGACGAGGCTTCGATCCTAAAAAATCTGAATAAATTTTTGTCTGACAAATACAGGCTGGATAACCTGGTGCTGAAGCTGACCAATTACCAGGTGAACTTCAATTACGCCTCCATCAAATACGCGCACATCGACCAGGAAGCCCTGACAAAAGATTGCTGCGATTTTTTACGCGAACAGGAAGGTGTGTCTTATGTTATTGACATGAGAAAGGTACAGGAAACTACCGTTCCCGAGGAACTGCGCATGCGCATTATTAACGGGTACAGCCCGGAACATAGCGGCGTCATACAAATTATCCTCAACCCGGGCTGGTATTCGGGCCAATCGAAGACCGGAACTACCCACGGGACGTGGAACCCCTATGATTCGCATATCCCACTAATATTTATGGGATGGGGCATACAGCACGGGCATCTGAACCGCGAAACGCATATGACAGACATCGCGCCCACCGTGGCGGCGCTGCTGCATATCCAGGCGCCCAACGGCTGCATCGGTAAGCCGATACCGGAGGTGATGAAGTAGTCCGGAAGTCGGGAAGACCGAAAGTCCGAAAGACTGATATCGATATAATTTAAACATAAAGCATTCTTCCGGACTTTCGGTCTTCCCGACTTCCGGACTACAACATGAAAAAATACATTTCCAAATTCCACTACCTGACGCAAGACCTGCCACATCGCAGTCATGTCGACCAGGCGCATATCGCCTGCGGCTCAGGCGCCAACTGGATACAGTACCGCTGCCTGATCAAGACGGATGACGAGCTGATCAAAGAGATCAGCGAAATTGCCGCTATTTGCGACGACTGGGGCGTTACGCTTATCATTACCAACCACTATCATCTATTGGGGCTGGTTGACGCCCAAGGCGTCCATATCGAAGATTTTGATGCCGACTTCAACGCTATTCGCAATGAGATAGGCGACGATAAAACCTTAGGCGCTTCGGCCACCAATATTGAGAGTTTGCGGCGCGTACAGGCAACAGGAGCCGTGGACTACTGCGGCTATGGCCCGTTTGCGCATACCAATACCAAGCCAAATAATAAACCGTTGCTGGGGGTGGAAGGCTACCAGGCTTTACACGGTGAAAATATTGAAATACCCGTCATTGCTGTGGGCGGCATCCAACTGGCCGACTTAGAGCCACTGCTGCAAACAGGCATACATGGTATTGCGGTTTCGGCGGCCATCAACCTCGCTCCAAACCCGGCAACCGCATTACGTGAATTTTATAAGAAGATCTATTAGCGCAATATTTAAGTCCCCCAATAACCAACAACCTGTTAACTGATAACTAATAACCGTTAACTGGCAATTAAACCAAACCATTGGCACCGTTTTCAGTTATTAATGCGATCAACCCGAAGAATTGGTTTTGTGTATCGCATCATTTTTATAATTTTTCTTCTATTTGCCGTCAGTTGTACCGATAACCGGCAAGTGTATAAAATCATTAAGAACGGCGACCTGACTGTTACGTGGTACCGTGAACTTTCCGGCGACAACAGCGTAGGTTTCGTCGGCGCAGAATTAAATGGAAAAGAAGACACACTGCTGAGCTGCGACGGCCGCCTGATAACGGATGTTTATTTTAAGAAAGACACCGTAGTCATCCGGGTGTTCCAGATGCAGGAGCATTTCGCCTACACGCAGAAAGATAAGGACCACGGTTATATCATCAAGCCGGAGAACGCAACTTACCGGGAATGGCTGAAGCATTATCACCCGGAGGAAGTGGAAAGATTTGACAAAGGGCTCATGGTCGATCCCCCTAAAGATCAGCAGGATTAATACCAAAGTATTTGCTTAATTTCAGACAGGAAAAATACTGCTAACCGGTTAACTAATAACTGATCACGGCCAACCATGTCCTCCCACCACATCGTCCGCGAAAAACAGGAACCCGCGCTGCTGGTGCTTGGGCTGAATAATTTTTCGACCGAATTACTGGGACAGTTGCTGGAATGGAACCCCACGGTGATCGGCACGCGCGAAACAGCGCCGTTATTGCACGAAAATGGCATCAAGATCGATTGGGTGATAGCGGCGGGCAAATACAAACCTGCGCAACACGATATCAAACTGATGTCTTTAGGCTCTGATACCCCCGCCGAAGCCGCGCTCAAATACCTGGTGACGCATGGTTACCCGGCAGTAAACATTGTTACCGACAACCTGCAACTGAAGGATTACCTGTTTTTTGTCAACAAGATCAGCCTGGTGATCTTTTACGATAACAGGAAGATATACCCGGTAACCACAGGTTTCAGCAAATGGAAACCTGCCGGTGAAATGATCGAAATGTTGACCCATCCCCACGAATTGCACTGCAGCGGCCTGGAGCCTTTGGGCAGTCATCGCTTTAAAACCACCCACGATGGCTTCTTCAGCCTGAAATTCGACCAGCCTTCATTATTTGTTGCGGAAGATATTTGAAAATACGGAAAAAACACACCATGTCATTTCGAACGAGCAAGCAATGGCAATTGAGCAGGGAGAAATCTTGTACAACAAACAGGCATCCGGATTGGCAATAGCGTCGAAGTTTTCTCCTCACCCCAACTCACAGTCTGCTGTTCGTTCGAAATGACATTGCTTGATAGTAATTTAAAGTGTTAAAAACCAGCATTATTCGCCAGGATTTCACTGAATGCCATCATATCGGACCTAAGAAATTAGGCATTAACCCTTAATTTTTGCTATATTTACTCGTTAGTAGTTTCGCTGTCTCAAAAGTAATTGTCAGCGCAAAGCCATTAACTGATCAGCATTAAACCGAAGAACAATTATTTGTCTAATATTTCAAGACGCAGTACAACATTTTGGCTCGTGCCGCGTAATCAAAAATATTATCATGAAAAGGAATTATAAATATTTGCCGGCCATCGCGTTAAGCGGGTTATTATGCCTGTTCTTAGCGCTTCCCGCTGCGGCTCAGCGGGGCGGCAGCAACAGCAGTAGTAGTAGCAGCGGTGGCGGCGGTTCCCACACATCATCAGGTGGTGGCGGCGGGGGTGGTGGTTCATACCATCCGTCGGGGGGCGGCAGCAACAACGGTAGCAGGCCTTCGTCAGGTTCCAATAGTTACAGGCCGGCGTCGAGCGTAAACAGCTACAGACCTTCGCCAAACGCCGGCAGCAGGCCATCCTTTGCCGGTGGTAATTATCGTGCCGGGGCAGCGCGTGTAGGGGTTACTCCGCCTCGCGTGAACAGCCAGGGTATAAGACCGCCGGTAAACCGCGTTGGTTTTATTCCGGGCGGTGCGGTGACAGCCGCAAACCGTGGTTATGTTGCGCCCGGTGCAGGGAATGTGGTAGGTACCCGCGGTTATGTGGGCCAGGGCGGTCGCGGATCGGTGGGTGTTGGCGGTCGTGGTTTTTATTCGCCGTATTGGACCCGTAATCACTATTATCACTATTATCACGGCTATTATAACACATATTATACGCCGCGCCTGGGCTTCAGGATCGGGGTATTGCCTTACGGGTATTATTCGTTCTATTATGACGATTTACCATACTTCTACAGCGACGGTTTATTCTACTCCTACGATAATAGTGAGTATACCGTTGTCGAGCCCCCGGTAGGCGCAGAAGTGACCTCGCTACCTTCAAATGCACAGTCGATCGTCATCAACGGTCAGCAGTACTACGAAGCCGATGGTGTGTACTATGAGCCAATAACTAAGGATGATGGTTCGGTGGCTTACCAGGTTGCCGGTAAGGATGGCGAGCTGAACACCAACGGCGATAACCAGGATGTTCAGCAACTGCCACAGGTAGGCGATATCGTAAACGCCTTGCCCGACCAGTGCCGCAAGATCAATATCAACGGCGAAAAATATTGGGTTTCGCCCGATGGTTACTATTACCAGGAAACTAAGGACCAGAACGGGAACAAGGCTTACAAGATCGTAGGCACTCCATCGGATGAGCCTGGTGACAATCAACAATAATTAAAAGACAAGATATAAAAAGGGATGAATTGCTTCATCCCTTTTTTATTTTAATCAATTCCCTGATCATTCTCCACTTTCCGGGCGGGCCCTTTTCTTTTCCGTTCAATGTAATTCACGATCGGACGGTTAGCGCTTATCAACGAAAAGCCTATAAAGAATTTGACAAAATAATACACGGTCCAGCCGGGTGACGGGCTCTCACTAAAGACCCTGCGTGGTTCGCTGCTTGGGATAAAAGAATATAGCTGTTTGCAAAGCATGGGCAAATTATCTATGATCAGAACGGCGCCAATAACGATCACGGCTATTTTCAATACTGTCGAGCGATGGATGTTGAGTTCGAATCTTTCTTCAGAAAAGCCCTGGTCGAGCTGCAGTTTATTGATGATCCAATCGGTCCTGAACAGGCACAGGTACAGGAACCATATATAAAAGGATAGCCCGAATAATACATAAAAACAAATTTCCAGTATTTCACCCACGCTTGCTCCGGCGGCTGATTTATAAGAATAAAGCAGGCTCGCAACAACTTGCGGTATGGAAACAAAAGCTCCGATAATAAGATAAAGGCCAATTATTTTTAGGATGAGGGCAAAGAAGTCTCTTGGTGTCATAAAGGTTTGGATCGATACCTAAAGATAAACTCTTTATCACAAATCCGGAAATCGCAGGATAAGATTTGGATCGGGAATATTCGCCATCCATTTCCCTTTTTCTGAAAATTTAGCTACGCCCGGATAATCACCCTGCATCCCTTCCATATCAAACATCAATTGAAAATGCAGGTGGGGCGGCCAATGTCCGTTCTCTTCCTGCGTACCGAAAAAGCCTATTTTTTGCCCTTTTTCAACAGGTTCACCTGCGCGCAAACCCTCAAGATCGACGCGGCTTAAATGCCCGTAAAGGGTGTATAGTTCTAATCCGTCTAGGTCATGCCGCAGGATGATCGTCGGGCCATAGTCACCGTGGTTATCGTTATCTGCGAAACTGTGTATCGTTCCAGTTATAGGGACATAAACGGAAGTGGTGGCTTCAGCCCAAATATCGATACCCAAATGTAGTCGTCGTGGCTCGTCCGTGGTGCTGAAGTGATCGCTCCGGGAATAAATGGTTCGATGCTCCATGTAGCCACCAACGCCGTAGCGGCTACCGCTTTCTTTCAGTTTCCGATTTACCCAATTGCTGAATTGATCGGTATCCTCAAAAATTCCGGGACTTAATTCTTTATTGGCTACGGTAAAATCGAAATGGTAAAGCTTATCGGTTCGATGGTCAAAATCAACAACCTTACCGATGTTGGCCTGACGGATTTGGATGTATTGCTTAAACAGTTTGAGTTTGCCCATTTAAAAAATAAATGTCATTTCGACGAGCCTGCGAAGGAATGTGTGCTGGAGCGAGGAGAAAACTTATACGCCCTGCATGACGTTTTACTGTCCTGACGAATAAGGTTTCTCGTTCGTACCTCACTCGAAATGACATTTAGAAGTCTTCTTACTCCCCGTCCGGCTGACGCTCTTCCTTGCTGATCTTATCGAACAGCTTATCCATACGCTCAACATAATCGCCGGTGTCGTCCACGAAGAACTCGAGCTGCGGGATGATACGCACCTGGTCCTTAATGCGGGCGCCAAGCTTATAGCGTATCTCGGAAGCATGTGATTTAATGGTGTTCAGCGCCAATTGCTTGTTGCCGCTGTTAAAGAAACTCAGGAAAACACGCGCCAGTGCGAGGTCGGGCGTAACGCGAACTTTCGTTATGGTGACGAGCGTATTGGGCAGCAGGCTCGACAGGTCACGCTGAAATATTGCGGCCAAATCTTCCTGTATTACTCCTGCAAATTTTTGCTGACGTTTAGATTCCATGGTTTTATGAGCTGAAAGCCGAAGGCATAAAGCTTAAGGCTAAATACCTGAATTTTATTTTTTTTATTTAAGGCTTTCTGCTTTGGTCTTTCTGCTTTAAGCTTGCGTGAGCTGAAAGCATAAAGCTAAAAGCCCATATGCTTGCTTAATTCATAAAAGCTTTGAGCCTTAAGCTTTCAGCTTTATGCTCTCAAAGCTACAATTCTTCCTTGATCTCTCCTAACCTTTTGATGCTTAATCTTGCACTAATGGCTGATGCGACGGTAGAAATACCGGCTACTGTCAGGAACACCAGCACAAAGTCCCAGGCCTTCAGGGCGATGGGGTAAGCGTCAATAGCGGTGAGCGCGTCACCGAATTTGATAAAGCCGAACTGCTCCTGGAAAATGCAGAAGATCAGCCCGATAACCATTCCCGATATGCACCCGATGAACGAGATCATCATCCCTTCAAAAAAGAATACACCCTGTATCAGCCCTTTGCCCGCGCCAAGGCTGGTGAGTATTGCGATATCTTTTTGTTTATCGATCACCAGCATGGTCAATGAGCCAATGATATTGAAAATGGCGATGATAAGCACGAACGTCAGGATCATAAATATAAACCAGCGTTCATAGTTTAAAGTTTTGTACAGGTCGGCATTTTGTTCAACACGGTTTTTGATGGTGAACATCGCGCCGAGTTTATCCTCCAGGTCGCTTTTTACTACAGCCAGGTCGGTGCCTTTTTTATAGTTGAGATCGATGGCGGAAATGTTGGTCGGTTCGTCAAGCAGGTCGCGCATGAAACTGATAGGCGTAATGATCAGGCTGTTGAAATCCTGCTGGATATTGAAGATACCCGACGGATAAATATATTTCACACTAAATTCCCCCAACGGATCGGCAGAGTTTGACGCTTTCCTGTTTGGTGTATATACCTGCAAAGGCGAAAGCTGGTCGTGGATATTGACCGATAGCTTGCCCTGGACAGTTGCGCCTATAACTGCGTAATTGTGCCCCTTATCATGCAATGTGAATGAACCCTTTTCTATGGTACTGTCCAATTGCGGGTTCTTCAAAAAATCGCTGCTGACACCGCGCACAGTGCCTATAAACTGCCCGGTAGTGCCATAGCGGATCAGCGCCTTTTCTTCCAGCACCTCCGTAAACGAATATACTTTAGGGTCGCGGCGCAACGCATTGAAAAAAGGTGTATTGGGGTCGAACGTTTTCCCTTGTCTCGGCTCGATCTTCATCTCGGGCGTGAAGTTGCTGTAGAGCGACACGATCACCTTCTCAAACCCGTTGAACACCGACAAGATAATGACCAGTGCCGCACTGCCAATAAAAACCCCGAGCATGGAAATGCCCGAGATGATATTGATGGCATGCATCTTTTTCCTCGAGAACAGGTAACGCTTAGCTATGTAGATGGAGGTGTTCAACTATAGTTGTAAGTTATGGGTTTTGAGTTATAAGTCTCAATTCGTCGTGAATTTAGATAACTCTGGCCTTTGAATTTTGATTTTTAACTTTTTAATTAAAAAAAGGATTGTGTTTCTTCTCGTAGCCTATCGTGGTTTCAGGCCCGTGACCGGGGTAAACGGTACAGTCATCCGGCAGGATGAATAGCTTTTCCCGGATGTTATTGGTCAGTTGCTCAAAATTCCCGCCCGGAAAATCCCATCTGCCGATACTGCCTCTGAACAATACATCGCCCCCGATGACAAAATTATCGGCTTCGTTATAAAAACAGAGGTGTGCCGGCGAATGCCCGGGTGCAAAGATTAGCTGCAATTCAGCGTTACCGAAGGACACAGTGCCGGTTTCAGATAAGTAATGATCAGGCAGCGGCGACGGGTCATATTGCATCCCCATCTGCGGTGCATAGGCAGGGGCTGACATGAGTACGGGCAATTCACCGTTATGAAAACGCGGTTTCAGGCCGTAAAGGTCGAATACCAGTTTGTTACCAAGTATATGATCGATATGGCAGTGAGTGTTTAGGAGCAATACCGGCTTTAGCTGATTATCATGGATAAAATTGATAACCGCATTCTGTTCAGCTCCGGTATACATACCGGGATCAATAATAGCGCATTCACGCGTTTCATCGAAAAGGATATAAGTATTTTCCTGGTAAGGATTATTGACAAAAGAACGGAGCCTGGACATATTTAAAAAAAGAATAGATTTATTAACGCCTGAATCGGCTTTTTGAGTAAGGCTAACCCTGGTATTATAAATGGAGATCGCAGCCCAAAGTATCCGAAAGTATCCTGCCTTTTTCTTCGTAGATTATTTCGTACCGGTTTGACCCATTAAAGGCAAATAAGGTAACCGTGTTATCAGACGGGTCAATAATAAAATATTCTTTCACACCTGCTTTCTCATAAAGGGTTTTCTTTTTTAAGGTGTCGTACTTCCGGTTAACTGAAAGTATTTCAAATATGATGTCGGGAGCGCCATAGATGCCGTCTTTACTAATGATGCTCTTGTTTTCATTCAAAACGATCAATAAGTCGGGCTGCACAACCGATTGTTCGGATTCAAAGTAAACATCAGTAGGCGCGGCAAGGGCTATTCCCTTTTTGTTTTTTTCCAAAAAAACAAAAAGAATTCCAGATAACTTAAATGAAATAAGCTGATGTTCGGTTGTCGGCGAAGGTGACATACTTAACTGGTTATATAGCACCTCGCACCTGGTACCTTCGGGTAAGCTCCGGTAAATGTCAAGCGCGGTCGTAGGGACTGTAGTTTGCATACAACGATACTATAACGCTAATTTAGGAAAATTGTTCCTCATTTAAAAGCATGCATTAACCCATGAAATGTCTTTCAGGAATAGATATTTTTGTGATATATGAATTACGATTTCTGATCCTGAAGACGCAAAAACAGTTCTGATATCAGACCTCTGACTTCAGGCCTCTGACATCATTCTCCCTTCCACCTCAGCGTTTTGATCAGCGTATCCACGTCTTTTTTCACAAAATTGAGCACGGGCTGAATTGAATCCAGGCGGGGCTGGGTATTGAAATACAATGCCCCGCGCAAATAGTTTTTGGTGCTGTCGGTCACAAAGAATTGAATGGACGAAGCAGCGTTCCCGTTAATGGTATAATAAATGCCATATATTTTGTGAACAGGGTTGCGTATCAGGTTCTGGTCGATGGATGTGGCTTTTACGGTATGCTTGAAAGCAAAAGTGCGGGCGTCCTCAGTCAATTCATTAAAAACCTTTTTTGAGGTAACGGTCTCGTAGCTCAGGTGCAGCGTGCCGTTAAAATTCGGGAACTGCATATTGAGCAGGTACTTCATGTTCAACAGTTTGTCCGACGGCTGGGGGCGCAGGTCTTTTTCAATATACGCGTATTTCGGGTAAACGAAGGTGAACGGGTAAATGGTATCAAACGTACGGTAGGCCCTTTGCGGGAAATAAAGCCTGGAATAGGCTCTTGGCTTTGGCGAATAATCAGAATTACTATGACATGCGGCCAGGAACACAAGGGCGGTTACCAGGATAACTACTTTCTTCACGGGTGCTTTTCTTTTGAGTTCCATATTTCCCATGATCTTTCCGCCTGCAATACTAACATTTCATAGCCGTTTTTGATAGCGGCGCCATATTCTGCGCCCTTTTTCAAAAATAGCGTTTCTTCCGGGTTATAGATCAGGTCGTACAATAAATGGCCGTCGGTGATCGCCCCGTAAGGTATCGGCGGGCATTCGTCAACGTTCGGCGACATGCCAACGGGCGTGGTATTAATGATCAGCAAATGATCTTTGATATGTTTCGGCGTCAGCTCGCTGAACAAAATATTGCCCGGCATTGCCCGCCTGGTAACACATTTAAAAGTGATACCCAAATTATCCAGCACGCATTTTACTGCTCTTGCTGCGCCGCCGTCGCCCAATACAAGCGCCTGGTCATGCTTGTTTTTCAGCAGCGGTTTTAATGATTCTTCAAAGCCGTAAATGTCTGTATTATACCCTTCGAGCCTGAAATCGTGGCCCTTCACACCGACTTCGCCGGTAAAAGCGGCCATAACCGGGCTTTCGGCAGTAACACGTATACAGTTCACTGCGCCGGCGCTACGGGCGTCATGCTCGATCCAATCAAGATACTTAAGCACATTGATTTTATGCGGAACCGTCACGTTGATACCGCACAAACCCCGGTGCCGGTGAAGAAAAGCAGGCAATTCGCTGATATGTTCTATCGGGTACAGTTCATACCTGCAATCGGTTATATTCTCCCTTTCAAATTTTTCGGTGAAGTATTTTTTGGAGAATGAATGCGAAAGCGGGAAGCCGATGAGCCCGTAATGTTTCATTTCTTTTAGATATGAGATTTGAGATATGAGATATGAGACATTTTCTGCGGCGCGTTCAAATGACGCTGTAATATTAATAAGAATGGGCGGGATTTTGTGTTGGGTTATATTATTAAAACCGGGATTTAGCCAAAATTGTCATTGTGAGACCGAACGCGTTTTATTTCCTCCCCGCAATCATCATATGCGGACTCAGTGTCAGCAACTCCGGGTCGCTTTCGGTGAGTTTAAGCAGATCCATCACCGCGGTTTTCTTTTGCCCATCGGCGCGGGTCTCAAAATAGCTTTTATCCAGCCAGATCATACCTTCAACAGCGAAGGTCTTAATGTAAGTGAGTCCTGCTTCTTCGAGCTCATCACGAAGCTGTTTAGGCCGATGAAAAAATGCTGTGGTAAAAATACCGGGCATGTTTTTGGGCGAATGGTGCAGCCCGGTGGTCAGCTCCTCCCGGCACATCTTCAAAATTTCAGGCATATGAATAGTACCGTTCACAAAAGAAACGATAGTCGACGCGGAATGATTGATGGCGAAACCCAATAGAACGCCACCGGGCTTTAAAACACGTTTGGCTTCGGATAAAGCTTGTAACCGTTCCGATCTTTGTTGCAGATGATACAACGGCCCATGCATGATGACCAAATCGGCAAAATTATACGGCAAATCCAGCTTTTGCGCCTCACCCAAGATCGCTTTGAATGGTTTTTTGCCCTGTTTTGATCTTTTGTTGGCCTGTTTAATGTGCTTTTCCACCGGGTCGACCAAATGCATCGCGTGACCCAATCCCGCAAGCCATTCGGCGTAAACGCCTGGTCCGCCGCCAATATCAGCTATAACGCCTTTTTTTGGCAGGAAACGGCCGATCAGGTCTTTGTTACGCTCAAGCTCCAACGGGCCCAATCCCAATAGCAATCGGCCTTCTTCAGAGGTGGAGGTGTAGAAATCTGCTATGTCCTTGGAAATTAGTTCCGGCATGGTCGAAGATAGCTATTATTGGGCTAAAGCCCGTTTGCGCATTATTTAATCCTTTGGTTGAAGCCACGGCAATGAAAAAGAAAAGCCCGCTGATCATTACCAGCAGGCCGGGTATTCATTGCCGTCGCATTTATGCGACGGATAAGGGTGAATAAGCCGTATCGGCTTTAGCCGAACGGATTACTGGTTCAAGAAATGATCGAAAGTATCGCTGCGGATACCTAAACGCAAAGTCTCCAGCGGGATGATCTCTGCCGGAGCGATATTGCCCAGGTTCACATTGGCGCCGATAAGCTTGATAAACCATACCTGCTGCGCTTTTTGCGGGGCTTCAAAAATTATCTTCTCTTCAGGTATTTGGGTTAAAATTTCATCTATCAGCCCCTGGCGTACTTCACCCGAGTCGCGGTAAATGCCCACATTGCCGGCTTCGCGCGATTCAGCGATCACCTTCCAGGCGCCGGCCTCAATTTCGGCGCGCATGAGCTGTATCCATTTGTAAGGTGCGAATATCTTGGTGGTATCTTTCGAACCCACTTCCGAGATTACTATTACCTGTTCGTTAAGCGCGCGGATATATTCGCATTTTTCTTCATGAGTAATCTCGATCGACCCATCCGAAACCTCGGCGTATTCCATTTGGTATTTATCCAGGGTACGGCGATAATCGTCAAACTGGTTGCGTACTACAAAGGCCTCGAATAAGGTCCCACCAAAATAAACAGGGATGTCCGCTTCACGGTATAATCTTAGTTTTTCATCCAGGTTTGGGGTAACAAAAGAAGTGGCCCAGCCCAGCTTCACCAAGTCCGTGTAAGGGCCGGCGACCTCGATAAAATCCTCAACCTGGCGCAGGCTTAACCCCTTGTCCATTACCATCGTAATGCCTCTGCTCCGGGGTTTAGCAGTACGCTCGGGGATGTTATTCAGCGGGTAATTCATTGGTGTGGCGATGACTTCGTTAGCTATATTAAAATCCATAGGTGTAACGTTTGGTTATAGACTATAACTAAAAGTTTTAACGCAGCAAAGGACGTTATTATTGTTCAAATCTCCAAGTACGAAATTGTCAGTTTTTGATGTGCGGATTTCAATGTGCGGATGAAGATATTACTATGCCTAAAATAAATATGCGGATGCGCTTTTTACAATTTGCACAGCCGCATATCTGCATCCCGATAGCCATCGGGACACATTTATTTAGCGTACCGATTAATAATATCGAGTATTACCTTATTCTTCTGCAGCTGCGGCAGGTAATCGAATAGGATATAATGCTTTTCCGGGTCGGCGGCAAGGGCCATTTCAAGGTGGTTTAATGCTTCCTTATAATCGCCGGCGGCAAATAAGTAGGCTACCATGCGATAATACGCCTCGGCCGAATCCGGATTGTTCTTGATAGCTTGTGCCATCACTTCCACTGAATCTGCCAGGCGTCCCTGCTCATACAGGATAGATGAGTAATCCAGCCACGCATCCACGTCAACCGGGTTCAGCTCCACAACTTTTTCATAAGCCTGTTCGGCTTCGGCCAGGTGGCCCAGCTTGTATTCCGCATCCGCAATGGCGAACCAGTAATCGGCATTGGCGATATCCAGGTCGAGGGCCTTTTTGTAAAAGTGCAGTGCCTCGAAATAACGCTCCTCAAAATCCAGCGTCACACCTATACCAAACCAGCCGTCGGCCAGCTTGGGGTCCATCTTCACGGCTTTTTTATAGAACGCACGCGCCTCGTCCATTTGCTCCAGCTTCTCGTAGCATTCGCCTATAGCGCAGTAGGTATCCGCATTGGGCTGTTCGTACTCGAAGGTTTGCTTATAAACCTCTATCGCCTCTGCAAATTTTTCCAGGTTCACCAGAGCATTGCCCTTGTTGAAATAAGCCGATGCAAAGCTGTCCTTGATCAGGATAGCATAGTCATACGCATCGATCGCCTTCTCGAACAACCCAAGCTTAGTGTAAGCATTTCCCAGATTATACCAGGCAGCATAGCTGTAAGGCTCGCTGTCGATGTATTGCATGTAGAACTGCACGCTTTCCTCCTGGTTGTCCATCACATCGTAACAGAACGCCAATTCGTACAGGGCGTCCTGGTTTTCCATGTTTTGCTGGAGGCATAGCTTCAGGTAGGTGATAGCGGTGTCGTAATCGCCCATGTTCTGGTACACATAGGAAATGTGCAGCAGGATCTCGTCGGTCTCGTCGGCCAGGTCCAATGCCTTTTCGTAGTTTTCCAGCGCCTCGGAATATCGCTCCATATTCTCATACAGGTTGCCGCGGATGATGTAAATGTCCGCATCCGAAGCCTCGAGCAAAGCAGCCTTTTCCAACGCAATAAAAGCATCGCTGACGCGGTTGGTGACCACCAATAACTGGGCTTGCTTGATTAAAAATACAGCTGCGAAGGGGTGCTGGTTGCACGCATAATCTACTACCTGGAGTGCCTTAGCGGGGTCATTCTTCTCAATGTAGTAGTCGATAATGTTTTCAAACGCCTGCGCATCAAAAAAATACTGGTCGTGATTACGAATCATCTCTTCGTAACGCTCCACCGAAAACTTGGGGTCTTCGGTGAATCCAAATTCAAAGTCTTCTTCCATTCAATATATTTTTCAGAACGCGAGCGGCCATAAGTCCCTGTGATTTAGTACGGTTTTGGTCAGGGTTTGTTTGGCTTTTCTGAGATTAAATTACAAATACAGCTGTCCGCGTAACAATTAAGTTTTCAACATCCACACATTCCTAACAAGGATTTTTCCAAGTGCCTGATAATAAATTAAAAGCATTTACGTGATTACAGGCGGCGGTTGAATTGATGATTTGCCTCAAAGATTTCTACCTTTGGCAAAAATACCGGTTATGAGTCTGAACATTGCTGAAATTCTCAATCATTTACATATAAACGACACTAATGGCGCATTTAGTACCGGCAAGGCATGGGGCGCAGCCAAAGGTGACAATACAAAGACCATCTATTCGCCGGTCGATGGTAAAAAGATCGCTTCGGTACAGATGGCAAGTGGGGCTGACTACAATACTGTAATAGAAAAAGCATCAGAAGCCTTTAAAAAATGGCGTACCGTTCCTGCTCCGAAACGGGGCGAGATCGTCCGCCAGGTGGGAGAAGCTCTTCGCGCTAAAAAGCAGGAACTGGGCGCCCTGGTATCCTATGAAATGGGTAAAAGCCTGCAGGAAGGCTACGGCGAGGTGCAGGAGATGATCGATATCTGCGACCTGGCAGTGGGACAGAGCCGCCAGCTTTTCGGGCAGACAATGCATTCTGAAAGGCCTGAGCACCGCATGTACGAACAGTACCATCCGCTCGGAATCGTAGGTATTATTTCAGCTTTTAATTTCCCCGTTGCCGTATGGAGCTGGAACGCAGCTTTAGCCTGGGTTTGTGGGGATGTATGCGTTTGGAAACCTTCGGAAAAAACGCCTTTGACAGCCATCGCTTGCCAGCACATCGTGCAGGAAGTTTTTGAAAGGAATGATGTACCGGAAGGTGTTTCATGCTTAGTTATCGGCGACCGTGTTGTCGGCGAATTGATGTCGAATGATACTCGCGTGCCATTGGTATCTGCTACCGGTTCAACCCGTATGGGCAAAGCTGTTGGTGCTGCGGTAGGCGCTCGCCTGGGGCGTAGCTTGCTGGAATTAGGCGGGAATAACGCGATCATTGTCAGCCAATATGCCGACCTGGATACTGTATTGATAGGCGCTGTTTTCGGCGCGGTCGGAACAGCAGGACAACGCTGCACTACCACGCGCAGGCTTATCATCCACGAAAGTGTTTATGAGCAGTTCAAAGAAAAGCTGGTGAAAGCCTACAGCCAGGTACGCATCGGCAACCCGCTGGATGAGCATAACCACATGGGTCCGCTCATAGATAAAGACGCTGTGCTGATGTACCTTGGCGCTATCGAAAAATGCAAGTCTGAAGGAGGTAAGTTCGTAGTTGAAGGCGGTAAGCTGGAAGGTGAGCAATATGCTTCGGGATGTTATGTGAAACCTTGCATTGCCGAAGTTCAGAACAATTACAAAATCGTTCAGCACGAAACCTTCGCGCCGATATTATATCTCATCAAATACAAAACCATCGACGAGGCCATCGCTTTGCAAAACGGTGTGCCGCAGGGGCTTTCATCCTCCATCATGACCAATAATTTGCGCGAGGCAGAACAATTTCTGTCGTATGCAGGTTCTGACTGCGGAATTGCCAATGTGAACATAGGCACTTCAGGCGCCGAGATCGGCGGAGCGTTTGGGGGCGAGAAGGAAACAGGCGGCGGCCGGGAATCGGGTTCCGATGCGTGGAAGGTCTACATGAGGCGCCAAACCAACACCATTAACTATTCAACAAAATCACCTTTAGCTCAAGGAATCAAGTTCGACCTGTAGCTTATAACCAAATACTCCATGTTTAAACCCGTAAGAATTTTTATAAGCTGCATCGTATTGTCGCTGCTGATCGGTCAAAGCGCATTCGCGCAATTGCCCCCCTTTCAGCCCGATCCGCCGAAAAACTGGTTCGCCATGGACCTGAAAACCGACGGCTATTACGGTATCAGTCTTGACCAGGCCTATAAATTCCTGCAAGGCAAAAAAAGCAAGACCGTGGTAGTAGCCACCATCGACAGCGGCTGCGATACGCTGCAGCAGGACCTGCAAAGTATCCTTTGGGTAAATCCTAAAAAGGATAAAGATTTTCCCGGTGACGTTCACGGCTGGGATTTCCTGGGAGGGCCCGGCCGCAAATGCGACTTTAACGAGACCGAAGAAGAGGTACGCCAGTATTTCAAGCTGAAAGACAAATATGCCAACCTGACTGAAGCAACTGCTCCGAACAAAAAAGAATATGCCTTCTGGCTGCAGGTGAAAACGCAGTATGATTCGACCACAAGCAAGGCGCACACAGAGCTGCAGCAGCTAACTCCTATTATGAATGCCCTGGTTGAAACAAGCGGCTACATCCGTCATATGCTGAACCTGAAGGATGATCATACTTTCACCAGGACAGATGTAGAGCACCTTGATGCCAAAAACGATACTATAGCGCAGATCAAAGAGCTGTGGCTGATCGCATTCAGCGGGGAAGTTTCCACAGCTACTAATGTGAAGGCGCTAAAGGGCATGAGCGAATACTTAGATAAGCTGAACAATGAAGTAAACCCTGACCTGGAAGCACGTAAACGTATTGTTGGCGATGACCCGGATATTTTACACGACAAGCCTTACGGCAATGGCATCCTGAAATTTGAGGATGCGGCGCATGGTACGCAAGTCGCGGGCCTGATCGGAGCTATACGCGGTAATAACTATGGCATTGATGGCGTTGCCGATAATGTGCGCATCATGCCGATCAAGGCAGTACCCAATGGCGACGAATACGATAAAGACATCACGAATGCTATCCATTTCGCCGTGGACCATGGCGCGAGGGTGATCAATATGAGCTTTGGCAAGAAGATATCGCCCCACAAAGCCTGGGTTGACGAAGCCTTTAAATATGCTGCCGCGCACGATGTGCTTCTGGTGCAGGCTTCAGGTAACGAGAGCCAGGATATGGATGCGAAGCCCGAATTCCCGAATGACCAGTTCCTCGATGGGACAAAAGACGCCGATAATGTTATCAACGTAGGTGCATCAGGCATGAAACCAGATACTTTACTTGCAGCTGACTTCAGCAATTATGGTCAAAAGAATGTAGACATTTTCGCCCCGGGCGTAAAGATCACTTCGACAGGCATGGATGTGGAAACCTCGACAGATGACGGCACGAGTTTTTCTTCGCCCATCGTCACGGGTATTGCGGCGCTGATCAGGGAGTATTATCCTTCCTTAAGCGCAAAACAGGTGAAACAGGCCATCCTGCAATCTGCTGAGCCGATAGACACTGTAAAGGTCTATAAACCCGGTACGAAAGACTTGGTTACTTTCAGCAGCCTTTGCAAAACCGGGGGCATTGTGAATGCTTACCGGGCGTTGGAGAACGCGTCGAAAATGGCGGGGGAATAAGATTTGCTTCTTTTGTGACTTATTAAAATTTTAATCTTGAAGAGGATTTAGATTCGAATATTTTATCAACTAACCTAAGTTTAGGATGGCTATTTTCTGTTTTAAACTTCTGATAAGCGAATTGCATATTGTTGTCGCTTCTATTTAGCAAAAGCATAAGAACTTTGTCAACTAATCTATCTTTTGATTTTAGAAAAAGTTTCAATATCTTATCCAGATTATGGCTACGAATAAAATAATATACGTTAGTAATCCTTACATGATTCGTTATTGCTTCTTCCTTTAAGCCATATTGGCTAATGCCATATAATACGTTTCTTAGCAAATCGTAATCATTGAGTTCTATGGCATTTATCAGGAATAAATCAAAAGTGTCAATTCTTTGCGAAGTTTCTGTATACCTAAACGAGATATAGTTAAAAATACTTTTGGTCCCGAAATATTCAATCTGATTAAATAATACATCAATTGACAATTTCCTTTTTCTTATATCGTGTCCAAAATTTACATGAGAATATAAAAGTAGGTCTTTCGTAGATATATCCAATAGCTGTTCTTTCTTTGCTACTATTAATTTTTCTTTCGTTGGCTCATAATAACTTGATATCTCAAAGTGTAAATTGTATAACTCGACGAGCTGTTTCTCAGTTAGTTTTTCTGATTCCAACTCAGTAAATATTTCTTGTAATATAATAGAATGAATGGTATCATTTAATAACAAATGCAACTTAAATACTATGCTACCTTCATCAAAGGAAAGCCTTAACTGTCCTGAGTTTTTCATTTTCTCGCCTTTAATACAAAGCATGATTGTCCTCAGAATTATTTTCTTTCGTACAGCTCTACTAATATTCTTAAATCTGACAATATTAGATATTAGGAAGTAAAAAACATCTAATGAGCTACTTTGAAGTTGACTAGAGAATAATTCATCGAGTAGATCATTATTAGGCTGAAAACTGTCTATACGTATGAATAAAAGTTCAAATACAATGTACCAAAATGAAGACGATAAATACTGGTTTATTATAGCTAATAGCTTTCTCCGGCCATTATCACTTGCAATAGCTATGCAGCTTGAATACAGAAATTCGGCAGTGAAATACTCCAGGAATGTTTTATGAGTAAAGTTATTTTCAAAATATATTGATCTTCTTTCAGCATAATCCAGAAACTTAGCGGCTCTAACCTCAGCATCTTTGAAATCGTTACACTCATTCCTGTTTAATAGAAAATATGCAACCTCGTTCAAAGCCGTATCATAATTAATTTCTGCATTACAACTTTGAGAAACATATTGCCAATGGGCTAAGTGGCAAAAAGTAAAATTTTTATTGGCCACAGGTATTTCAATCCTTAATTCCTTCTCATTTATGTCAATACTATCAACTAGCGTTTTTGTACATGATTCGTAAATTTCTAATTTCGAATCAGGAATGATAATATTATTGCTGGTAAGTATTAAGATCAATGTTAATATTAATGGATTGGATTTTAACTCTTCATCGACATCATCATTAATTTGTCTTAAACAACCTTCAATTGCATTTCTTCTTTTTTCTTCTGAGGAATGTTGAGTATGATAAAAATTAGTTACTAGTTCTCTTATTTGATTGTTGTCAAATTTGATTATTGCAAACTCGTCGAATTTCTTGGGATTAAATTTAATATCATGATAACCGATAAATCTTGAAGTTACGACGCACTTTGACATTGGGTATCTTAAACTAAATGCTTCTATTGCTTCTTTAGTTTTTACTTTATGATTTGTATTAAATATTTCATCTAGCCCATCGAAAAAGATTAAAACAGGATGTGAATCAAATATTTCTTCAATTTGATTATGAGAAATTTTTATTTGATATTCTTGATTAATCTGCTCCGATAAATATTGAATTATACTATTTTTCTCACGTTTTTCATTGTACTTTCTTAGCTCGATTCTGATTGGAAGATGTGTCGAAAATTGCTTTAGACCTATTCTTTCCGCGTTATTTTTTAAAATGGAGACAATTATAAATTTTACTAGCAAGGATTTACCTGCTCCAGGATCTCCTAAAATAACAATACAGTTTTCTGATTTAAATAAGTTGGTAATCTTTAATTCTCTTTCAATTATACTTCTTACTTTTTCATTTTTCTCTACAATTCTCTGTTTAAAAGATGGCTGGACAAAGAGATCTGTAAGAGTTATATCATCCGGCCTCTGTCGATGTCTTTGTATATCAAAGCCAATAAAATTAACCACATTAAGCTTTTCAGCGACTATTTCAGTGTATGTTTTTAAGAATTTAGAGAAATTGAAATTATCATTTCTTGATTTGTTTAAAATCTCGATGATTTCTTGACTCTTTTCTTCAATCAATGCATTATCTGTTACCTTCCTAATTTGAAAAAATGTTTCAATAATCTCTTTAAAATCGTTAATCCATAAATTATAATCGTTTGGGCCGATTAATTGGTAATCAAAGGATTTTAACAACTTAAAAAGCCGAGATTCTATATCCTGGTAACTAAGATTTTTAAATTCTTTATATTTATTGATAACCCCCCGCACAATATTTTCTAATCCATATGTTTTGAAGAAGTTTTTGTTATGAATTTTTGCATACAGTAAGTTGGCTTTTCCCGTGAAACCTGTCGATGTTGCTATATAATAAGTGAATTTTTTATTTAATTCAAAATTTGAGCTATCGATGATTAGATGTAAACAAAACTTTACTAATTCATTGACAATTATAGCTTCTGATAAATTCTTTGAATATTTCTTGCATTGAATTATTGCGGTAATTTTATCTCCCTTTTTTAAAAAACAATCGACTCCTTTTTCACCAACTCCCTGCATAAGTACCACGTCATCATATAGTTTTATAAGTGGCTTTTCTCCAACTAATAGGCGACATTTAAAAATTGAATATGTCAGAATTTCAAATATCCGATCATCAAGATCATTCAACGGGTAACCAATATTGGAATAGGCGACTGCTTTATTTGAATTCGAGATGGTGATTTCTATCTCTTCTTGTTTGATGATTTTAAACGGCATCAGTTTAGGTTTATTAATGGCATCTAAATGTAATATTACATATTATTAATACGAAAAGTTAAAGATAATTATAAATTAATGTAGCTGATTAGTTTTTTATCGTCAGCATTAGCTTGAATTCACAGCAAAAACAAATTTCCAATAACTTTTAGAAATTCTAAAACATCGCTACCTATGCTTCATAGCCACCAACCGCCAGTTCCCTGGCTCAGCTACGGTGCCCAAGATGGCGACGAATGCGATAAAGACGCTGCGAATGCTATCCATTTCGCGGTCGACCATGGCGCGCAGATCATTAACATGAGTTTCGGCAAGAAAATATCGCCTCATAAAGCCTGGGTAGACGAAGCCTTTAAATATGCTGCCGCACATGATGTGCTTTTGGTGCAGGCTTCGGGCAACGAGAGCCAGGATATGGATGCTAAGCCCGAATTCCCGAATGACCAGTTCCTCGATGGGACAAAAGACGCCGATAACGTGATCAACGTAGGTGCATCGGGCATGAAACCCGATACTTTACTTGCAGCTGACTTCAGCAATTATGGTCAAAAGAACGTAGACATTTTCGCTCCGGGCGTCAAGATCACTTCAACAGGCATGGATGTGGAAACCTCGACCGATGACGGCACCAGCTTTTCTTCGCCCATCGTTACGGGTATTGCCGCACTCATCCGGGAATACTATCCGTCCTTAAGCGCAAAACAGGTGAAACAGGCCATCCTGCAATCTGCAGAACCGATAGACACCGTAAAGGTCTATAAACCAGGCACAAAGGACCTGGTTACTTTCAGCAGCCTTTGCAAAACCGGCGGTATAGTGAATGCATACCGGGCTTTGGAGGTTGCGTCGAAAATGGCTGGGGAGCAATAGTAATAAATACTTTCAACCCTCCGTTTGCCAGCAGAACGGCATTCAAATTGAATACGTCGTTCTGCTCTTAATTTTTAACATAACCCAGTTTTGCATTTTTATACTGTGGCCTTTTCAGCTCGACCCTCAATTTTTTAAAGGTCTGTGACGGGGCTTTTGTGTTAAACATATTGACTAAGCCCGATGGTATACTCCCGCCCGGGTCCGCATGCAGGGTATAGATAATCTTAACGCGTTTTGCACCCTCCGGGGTTATTAACCACTGCGCCGGCGAATTAAGCACCCTAACCGTTTTGCCTTTTTTTGGCACCATTCCGGCAACGCATGACCCATTAATAGTTACCGCTTTTGTCGCAGGGTCCTGTTTTACGACGAGATGGCCTACAAAATCGCGGTTGGCTACCGGCCAGGGCATTTTAATCAGTGAATAATAATAAATATCTGACGGCGAAGACCGTTTGATAACGTAAGCGGTTTGGGTACTGTAAATCCAGCGTTTGCTGCCTTTGATATCCATTACGGCGGCAACCACGGCCGAGGGCGTCGCGTTGAATTCAGATTCTACCTTAAGGGCTTTTATCTTTGAATCCTGGACGTCGGCCGTATAAATTTTAACGCCGTCTTTGTCTTGTTTTAAGGTCCAGCTGTCGGTCGTTTGCGCTGCAGCTATATTTACAGACAGCACAAATAAAAGAATGAAGAATTTTTTCATAGTATACGGAATGTATGGTGAGGGCTTCTGATCGCTGCGCTAAAGCTTTCAACGGCCTTGTACGCTTTACTCAAATAGCAAGCCAAAATGCTATCCCCTAAGCTGTTATGTGGTTTGATATGTTCTTTCTATAAAATAGTCTATTTGTGCAGACGCTTTTGATCAGAATTATTGACAAAAATAAACTTTCAAAATATTTTGAAAGTTTAAGAACTTTATTACCTTTGCTTCATGGAACTGGCAGAAGGCAGGCAAAAGTTTATCGAAGCGTGGGGCAAACTGGGCTCTGAATGGGGCATCAACCGCACCATGGCGCAGGTGCATGCGCTGCTACTCGTTTCGCCTGAGGCCCTGACCACCGAGGAGATCATGGCGCAGCTGAGCATTTCACGCGGCAACGCCAATATGACCCTGCGCGACCTGATCGGCTGGGGACTGATCGAAAAGCAGCACCGCGCCGGCGAACGCAAGGAATACTTCTATGCCGAAAAAGATGTATGGCTGATAGCCAGGCAAGTGGCCCAGGAGCGCAAGAAACGCGAGCTCGACCCTGTACTCAAAGTGCTGAATGAACTGGGCAACGTCAAAGGTGACGAGAAAGACCCGAAATATAAAACCTTTAAAAAGTCAGTTACCGATATTAACAAACTGGCAAAGAACGTGGACCGCACTTTAACCACTATGGTGAAGGCTGAGGAAAGCTGGTTTTGGGGTTCGATCTTTAAAATATTCAAGTAAATTTTTTTATAGATATATTTCAATATTTTCTGAAAGTACAATAAGATAGAATATCATGAAAACCTTAAACAACCACATCATCCTCTACGATGCCGAATGCCCGATTTGTACACGGTATACGAAAGCTTTAACCAATAGGGGTATGCTGGAGCAGGGCGGTTGGGCATCGTACCAGCAAATGCCTGCCGAGGTTTGCCCGATGGTGGACAGGCAAAGAGCTGTTGATGAGATCGCCCTGGTGGATGTTGAAACCGGCGAAGTAAATTATGGGGTCAAAAGCCTGTTTAAAGTGTTTGGTAACTCGTTCCCATTATTGAAGCCTTTATTTTCATTTGGCCCGTTCGTTTGGGTGATGAGCAAGGCTTATGCATTTTTTTCTTTTAACAGACGGGTGATCATCCCGTCAAATACCTATGACAAGGGCCTCCAACCCACATTCCGGTTTGGTTATCGTTTAGCTTATCTGTTACTGAGCTGGCTGGCCGTCGGGTTTATTCTAACGAGATGTGCTGCACTGCTTACGACATTTATTCCGCTGGGCAGCCCCTATCGTGAGTACGCCATTTGCGGCGGGCAGATTTTGTTCCAGGGAATCATCGTCAGCTTTTATGCGCCTAAAAAACGCTGGGATTATTTAGGCAACATGATGACGATTTCTTTCGCGGGTGCGCTGCTGCTTATCCCGGTGGTACTGTTACACCATTTGATCCATTGGCCATTGTTTTTCCCGTTGTACTTTATGCTGGTAGCGGGGCTGATGTTTTTAGAGCATATCCGCAGGACGAAATTATTAGCTTTGGGCTGGCTGCTAACCATCACATGGGCATTGTACCGAATTATCTTACTCCTGATCATCCTAAACCTTATTTAAAATGAAATACAATAAGATCATACTGGCAAGCGGGAATGGTTTCTTAGGAACCATACTTGCAAATCATTACAAAAAACTTGCAGAGGAGATCATCATCCTCGCGCGTCATCCCAAAGCCGCCGAAGGCAACATCCGGACCCTGTTATGGGATGGCAAAACCGAAGGCGAATGGATAAATGAATTGGAAGACGCCGACTTGCTGGTAAACCTTTGCGGCAAGAATGTCAATTGCCGTTACAACGAGAAGAACAAACGGGAGATACTGGAGTCGCGCCTTAACCCCACGAATTTGCTGAACAAGGTGGTTGGCGGGTTAAAGCACCCTCCCAAACTATGGATCAACAGCGCCTCAGCCACTATTTACCGACATGCGGAAGATCGCCCGCAGGACGAAGTAAACGGCGAGATCGGCGAAGGCTTTTCGGTAGAAACATGCAAGGCCTGGGAAAAAGCATTTTTTGAGACTAAAATCCCCGGAGTCCGGAAAGTGGCTCTGCGTATCGGTATTGTTTTCGGGCGAAGCGATGGTGTTTTCCCAAGGTTGCTGAACCTTGTTAAAATGGGCTTTGGCGGCAAGCAGGGCAATGGCCGCCAGTATGTATCATGGATACATGAGCAGGATGTAGCCGCTATAACGGAATGGCTGCTTGAACACCCGGAAATCGATGGTGCCGTGAATGGAACCGCTCCCAACCCGGTAACGAATGCCGAACAAATGCGCATCATCCGCAAGGCCTATGGCATGCCTTTCGGCTTGCCTGCGCCCGCCTGGCTCTTAGAAATTGGTTCCTGGTTTATCGGAACCGAGACAGAACTGAAAAGCCGATGGGTATTGCCAAAGCGATTGCCCGAAGCCGGCTACGAGTTCAGATATCCAACAATGGAGGTGGCAGTGGAAGAATGCATCGGGCCAAAAAAACGTTTGAGAGACCGGCTCGGTAAAATCCTGCTTGTTGTTGGTATACCCCTGCTTTTTGGTCTCACGATGCGCTTCTTGTTCGGCATCGACAACTGGAGTACGCTGCTCAGTGTGATGTCTGTCAGCTTTATATTCCTAGTGCCCTTCGGCATCGGCGCACTCACGATCTATTTCTCCGGCATCCAAGACGTAGAAAAAATAGCCTACCGCATTTGTATGCCCTGGCTGCCAATCTTAGGTTTATTGACATTAACCATAGCTTTCGCTATGGAGGGGTGGGCATGCTGGATAATGGCGCTGCCGGTGTTCCTGCCTGCCGCCTCTGCGGGCGGGTTGGTGGCGGGGCATTTCAAACTAAAGAAACACCGAAACGAACGAACCCTGGTCTCGCTGCTGGCTTTATTGCCCTTCATGGTGTCACCTGTCGAGCAGGCGATAGGCAGCATACCTGGTAAATATGAGGCATATACCTACATAGATATCCATGCGGGCAACAGGGCGGAGATATGGAATAATGTGACAAGGGTAAAAGCTATTAAGCAAGAACAAGATAAGGGCTGGCTGACGCGTTCGCTTGGCTTTCCACGTCCTATTCGCGCGGAACTGAACTACAATGGTGTAGGCGCGTACCGGAAAGCAATTTTCAGCAAGGGCCTGGTGTTTCATGAGGGCGTAGAGTCGTACCTCGACGGACACAGCATGCACTTTTCCATTAAGGCTCATCCTTACGAAATACCATCAACTACGATGGACAAGCACGTTGTGATCGGGGGCGATTATTTTGATGTTCTGAATGGCACCTATGTGCTTCAGCAGTTGTCGCCGGGCACTTATCGCTTGCATCTTTACAGCCATTTTAAGCTGACTACCACTTTCAATTTTTACGCTTCGTGGTGGGCCGGCCTGATCATGGAGGACATTCAAAACAACATTTTGCAGGTGATCAAACAACGCGCGGAAGGGATTGGGCATGATTGACCGAAAAGTCAAATACCGCATCAAAATTTGCCTCTGGATCGTCATCATCGGCCTGGCGCTGAGTGGCATTACAGCATTTCCATTGGAAAGCGAACTGGCCGTCCTCAAAGATCATTTTTCGCCAAGCGGTATGATGGGCGGCTGGCTGAACAGAATATACGACGCTGTAAAAACCACCAACCACCAGTTCCCCTGGCTAAGCTATGGCACCGACTGGCTGGCCTTTGCGCATTTGGTACTGGCGGTGTTATTCATCGGTCCGCTGAAGGACCCGGTACGGAATATTTGGGTGATACAATTCGGCATGATAGCCTGTATCGGCATTTTTCCGCTGGCATTTATCGCAGGTTCTATCCGGGGAATACCTTTCTTTTGGCTGTTGATCGATTGCTCGTTCGGTGTGGTTGGATTTGTACCGTTGTATATTAGCTATAGATATACCCGGATCCTGGAAAGCAGTAAACTTTAAAGCAAAAACCCTCGCAAGCTTTCCGCGTGCAAGGGTAGTTTTGATTCAGTAGCCCCGACGGGAATCGAACCCATATCTAAAGTTTAGGAAACTTCTATTCTATCCGTTGAACTACAGGGCCAGTCCGATTTTAGATTTTAGATTTACGATTTCGGATTTATTTTGTTGCAAAGGTGCGAATTATATAACAGTTGGCAAAAACCATTTGCACATCTGCACATTAACGAACAACCGAGCCATTGTGCAGATCATCCGCGGGGGATACAAAACTTAGCTTGCCTTCGCTGTCCTCAGCCATCAGGATCATGCCTTGTGAAACGATTCCCTTGATCTCGCGTGGTTCGAGGTTCACGAGGATGCTTACTTTACGGCCGATGATCGCCTCCGGCTCATAATGTTCGGCAATGCCAGATACCACGGTGCGTCTATCAATACCTGTATCGATGGTAAGTTTCACCAGCTTTTTGGTTTTAGCCACTTTTTCAGCTTCGAGAATGGTGCCGATGCGGATATCCATCGTAGCGAAGGAATCATAATTGATATTCTCTTTTGCTCCCTGGATCTCAATTACAGGTGCGGCCGCTTGTTTCTTGGATGCCAGCTTGGCTATTTGTGCTTCGATAACAGCGTCTTCAACTTTTTCGAACAATAGTTCTGCCGGATTGAGCCGGTGGCCATGTTTAAACTTCACTTCTTTATCAAAACCGAAATGCACATCATCCCAATTCAGCATATGGAATATCCTTTTCGCTGTCGCCGGTAGAAAAGGCTGCAGGCAAATAGCCAGGTGCCCGATCAGTACCAGGCAATTATGTAATGCCAGCTTTGCGTCATCCGGGTTGGTTTTGATGGTTTTCCAGGGCTCGTTCTCGGTAAGGTATTTATTCCCCATGCGGGCAATATCCATCACCGCCTGCATAGCCTGCCTGAACTTGTAAGTTTCCAGGTTACGTTCGATCTCATCGTAAAAACGGTCCAGCTCAATGGTCAGATCAGCATCGTACAGGGCAACATGGCCATTGTTGCTTTCCACCTTGCCGTCGAAAAATTTGTGCATCAGTATCATCACCCGGTTCACAAAATTGCCAAGGATGGCTACTAATTCGTTATTCACACGCGCCTGGTAATCGCGCCAGGTAAACTCGCTGTCGCTGGTTTCAGGTAGGATGGATGTCAAAACATAGCGCAGTTCGTCCTGCTTGCCCGGGAATTCCTCCAAATATTCGTGCAGCCAAACCGCATGATTACGCGAGGTCGACAATTTATCCCCTTCCAGGTTCAGGAACTCATTCGCCGGCACATTTTGCGGCAACACATATTCGCCGTGGGCACGTAGTATTGCGGGGAAGATGATGCAATGAAACACAATGTTATCCTTCCCAATGAAATGGATCAGGCAGGTGTCATCCTCAGCCTTTTCTTGTTTCTTCCAGTAAAGCGTCCAATCCTTATTGTGGTCGATGGCCCATTGCTTAGTTGCTGAAATATACCCGATCGGCGCGTCCATCCATACGTAAAGCTTCTTGCCTTTGGCCTCTTCGAGCGGAACATCAATTCCCCAATCCAGGTCGCGGGTCATGGAACGCGGCTGCAGACCCGATTTCAGCCATGACTTGCACTGACCGAAAACATTCACCTTCCACTCCCCTTCTTTCCCGTCGATCCACTTCTCCAGCCAGGGCTGATATTTATCCAGCGGGAGGTACCAGTGTTTGGTCGGTTTTAAAACGGGGGGTTTCCCGCTGAGCGTCGATACCGGGTTGATCAGGTCGGTAGGATTCAGTGAGGTGCCGCAGTTTTCACACTGGTCGCCATAGGCATTCGGGTTGCCGCAGTTGGGGCAGGTGCCTATGATATAACGGTCAGCCAAAAACTGCTGAAAATCCTCATCAAAATATTGTTCCGAATACTTTTCTACGAATTCGCCCTTCTCGTAAAGGTTCAAAAAGAACTCCTGCGACAAGTCATGATGAATGGGCGAAGAGGTACGGTGATAAATATCGAACGCGATGCCGAACTCTTCAAAGCTTTGCTTTATTTGCTGGTGGTACTTATCGATAATAGCCTGTGGTGTAGTATTTTCCTTTTTGGCTTTAATGGTAATTGCGGCGCCATGTTCATCAGATCCGCAGATGTAAACCACATCCCTTTTCTTCAGCCGCAGATAGCGCACAAAAATGTCGGCAGGCAAATAAGCCCCCGCCAGGTGGCCGATATGCAGCGGGCCGTTGGCATACGGCAGGGCCGAAGTGACAGTGAATCGTTTAAATTTATCCAGTTGTGACATTTGCCAAAGATAATCTATAAGTCCGAAAGTCCGCATAAGTCCGCGTAAGTCCGAAAGATGCATTCGGACCTTCCTTAAGGCGGATTATTGGTTACAAGCCGGAAAGACAGAAACTTTTTCTAT
Source organism: Mucilaginibacter sp. (assembly GCA_035551775.1). Lineage (GTDB taxonomy): Bacteria > Bacteroidota > Bacteroidia > Sphingobacteriales > Sphingobacteriaceae > Mucilaginibacter. The sequence goes on from DASZMQ010000002.1 coordinate 430,210, forward strand.
TATTGCCTATGGCTATGACCCCTCTATCTTCCGGACTTTCGGACTTTCGGACTTCCGGACTCGTACCCCCCTACCTGAAAAAAGGCGATAAGATAGCCATCATGTGCCCCGCTAAAAAGCTGCCTGCTCCTATGGATGACGCGATAAAATTATTACGATCGTGGGGCTTGGAAGTGGTTTTGGGCGATACGGTAAATGCTTCATACCACCAATTTGCCGGCGATGACGAATTGCGCGCCGACGACCTGCAAAAATTTATCAATGATGACAACATTAAGGCTATTATCGCCGCAAGGGGAGGGTATGGCACGGTCCGCATTATCGATAAGATAGATTTCGGCCGTTTCGCCCTCAATCCTAAATGGCTGGTAGGCTTTAGCGATATTACGGTACTGCATGCGCACGTTTTTGGTAATTACGGTGCACAAACCATTCACGGGCAAATGCCCATCAATATTCCCGATGCTTCGAAATACTCGCTTGATACGGTGAGAAAGGCGCTATTCGGCGAGGATTTTGGATATTCATTCGGCCCGCATTCTTTAAACCGGCCCGGGAAGGCCAGGGGAATGCTTATCGGGGGCAACCTTAGCTTGCTGGTGGCCGTCTTAAGTTCAATATCGGATTATAATTACGATGGCGGTATCTTGTTCATCGAAGATGTAGGCGAATACTTTTATTCGATAGACAGGATGTTTCGCACGCTTGATCGTGCAGGAAAACTGAAAAACCTCGCGGGATTAATGGTGGGCGGTTTCACCGATCTGAAGGATAACGATATACCTTTCGGGCAAACGGTTCCCGAGATCGTCATGGAAGTGATGAAGAAATATGATTACCCGGTTTGCTTTAACTTCCCTGCAGGGCATATTCCCGACAACCATTCCCTGGTATTAGGGAAAACGCTAAATTTGAACGTGGAAAAAGACGGTGTAACCGCAACATATTCCTCGTAATTGCTCCCCTAATCTCTGATTAACTAATATCCAATCACCATCCTATGGCACTCTTCAGCAATTTAGGCAATTATAAAAATTTCGGCCTGCTTATCATCCGCATCGGCCTTGGTATCCTGTTTATTTATCACGGGCTTCCAAAGTTATTGGGCGGCCCGCACAAGTGGGAAGAGCTGGGCACAGCCACGCGCTACGTAGGCGTCCACTTTTTACCTATGTTATGGGGATTGGCGTCGGCAGCTACGGAAACATTCGGCGGCTTCCTTGTAATACTTGGTCTTGCTTTCCGGCCGGTGTGCCTGCTGCTGGTAATCAACCTCGTAGTCGCTGCATTTTCACAATTCGGTCACGGTGGTAACCTGGGCGACGCTGCGCAGGCAATAGAAGATGCCGTGACTTTTACCGGCCTGCTCTTCATCGGGTCCGGGAAGTACAGTATGGATAAGAAATGAGTCCGGAAGTCCGCATAAGTCCGAAAGATGAATTTTACCATTAATACGGCTCACGCGCTATTAGTCTTTCGGACTTATGCGGACTTACGGACTAAATTAATTATTCATTGCTGCCCCGAGCTTAGCAAGGTAATCGTCATCGATGTCGCCTGACGCCTGGGACATAAACTTATTCAGCTTGTCGGCATCCTTGGCAAAAACTTCCTTAAGAGATCGCTTTTTGAGTGAGAGTTTCACAGGCTGTCCGCCTTCCGGAACCACATAGTAATAAAAATCGTCTACGTATTCATCGTAGTCGTGGCCGTGTGCGGCCAGGCCATTGTTAATATAGTCGGACTTTACAAATTTCGTTTTGATCAACTTGCATATTTTATATTTTGGCCCGGATGCCAGCACCTGGACATAGTGCGATTGGTCGATAGCTGGTATTTTTTCAAAATCATACCGCTGATCGTTCATACCATACAGCGTAAACGACTGCACCTGGTCCCAGATCACGTTGACAATTTTCCGGTGGTCGGGCGTCAGCATGAGGCCGCCGCCTACTTTGTCGTAGTCCAGCAGGTAAGCGGGCCTGAAAACCAATTCGCCGGAGTTATTTACCAGGTAGCCATGTACGAATACATCAAACAAATACTGGCTGCCTCTCAGGTCGCCCTTTTTATGGCCGGGAGCTATCAGGCCGCCTTCGCTGAGGGAGGTTATCTCCGGGCTTTCGCTGGTTTCAACCTGCATTTTAGTCGATAGCCCTTGTGAAGGTGAGGATCCTTCGGGAACCGGATTTAATACCATCAGCAGCCCCGTATTGGTGTTAATACCTGTCACTACCGTATCGCGGTAGCCGTCAAGCTCGAAAGCCAGTTTGCTATCCGGTTTAATGGCGATTGCAAAATTCCCCAGGCTATCAGTAAAAACCGCTTTCCGGTTGGCTACATCGCCCACAAAAACAAAATGTAAGGGTTTTCCGCTTGCATCCCTTACAGAACCCGAGGCTATATTGCCCTGCGCCATAGTTAACTGCGCTGAGACAGCCAGCAACAGTATTGATAAAGTCTTTTTCATATATAATATTCGCCCTGCAATATAAGCGATTATAGCCAAACAAAAAAGAAACTTTTAGTTGAAGAAGATTAACAATGATGTTACAAATGTCCGGTTGGGTTTACGTAACGGCATACTGCTATGCAGCGCTTATGTTTGATGATAACTGATGCTATGCTAACAAGTGCGTTACATCAATACATGCCTCTTGTACAGGTTACAAAAAAAGCTGCCCCGATCATTACGGGGCAGCTTATAGCATTAGTTTGCAAATATCTATACTTATTATTTCGAATAAGTATCGTCTATATACCTTCCGTTTGCAAGAGACCCGCCCGAAATATAATGCATTTCGAATACTTTAGGATCAGTAGCTGTAGCCGGCGGAGGTACGGTAAATACAGGCGGCACAAAGTTGGTTATGCTCGCACCTGCCCATAGCGCAATATCAGCGGGCAAAAATTGTACCGACCAGTTGGAATACGTTGCCGTAGCGCCCGATCCCGTTTTGGTAAAGGTAACGTCATAATTTACACCCGTACCATTATAACCAGTCAGCATCTGGAATTCAGTAGGCGTAATAGGCGAGATAGTACCCGGCTGATCTACGAAGCTACCACCCCCATTCGGAGGACCTGAAGCCGGCCCAACGGTATTCTGCCACCGGGCGTAGGTCCATGTGTAAGCGCCGGCGAAATCATTACCGATAAAGTGGTAATAATGCACGCCAAAGTTACCGCTCACGATATCGCCGCTGTTGCCGCTCACGATTTTAATGGGCAGCATGTAGCTAAGCGAGGGATCCATCTGATCTTTGTAAAAAGTAACTGATACAAGGGCTGTTCTTTGACCTGCCGGAACAACAATTTTTGTTGATGAAAGCACATATGCACTTGTAGGCATAGTAGAATAAACAACCGCGGTTTCGGTTGCATTATATGCCGTTACGATGGTATTATCAACCGCGATGGTTACTGTAGTTGGGCTGGAGGGCACCGTAGGCGAGGCCACATCGATCGCAAATTGTTTCACGATGGTATCGCCGGCATCGGTCACCGCATCGCCGCCGAAGTTCCCCAAACCCCCTTTAGGAAAGTTGATCACCGTGCCACCCTGGCTGAAGGTAACATACCGCGGGTCCTTTAAGCAGGAACTTAAGCTTAACGCCGCCATTGCTGCCAGGATTGTGGTTAAAATATATAATCTCTTTTTCATTGTCTTTTAAAATTAAAATTATTTCATCCAGAATATTTTGGTATTGAAAGGATCTATAGTTCCCTCTTTACCCAAATTAGCTGTATTGGTGCTTAATTCGGTGTTCGGATACAATACCCGGTATGGCGTTGTTGCGTTAACCTTTGACGGGTCGATGGACGCCGGCACGGCCGGATAACCCGTCCTGCGGTACTCATTCCATCCTTCAAAAGGGAAGTTACCGGTAAGGGCTATCCACTTTTGGGTAATGATAGCCTGTTCTTTATTTGGCGATGCCGTCCAGTCCACATTATTTTTCCCGTTAGTGTAATAGGCATCTGCACCCGTTGCACCCAATTCCTTGAAGGAGGCGGTAATAGCATCCTGGTACAGCGCTTGCGCGCCTGCCACATCACTTAAACCTACAGTCGCAGCCGGAAGAAAACCGCTATTGACGGCTTCAGCCTGCAGAAATAAGGACTCAGATCCCAAAAATAAAGGCTGGCCCTGGGACGGTGATACAACCAGGCCGGGCCCCGCGGTGGTGCTGGTATAACTATTTGTCAGCAAGTTTGAACTTACATCCCCGAAAATATTACCGCGTACGCCGTTCGGTGTATTGGCAGGTGACCCCGGGGGCGGCGAAACCAGGTTGAATATTTGCGTAAGACGCGGGTCGTTAAAGGCTTCCATTTGATCCACCTCAAAAGCATTCGCGCGGTAATATACGCCGTTACCGCCCGGGTTGCCGTTTTGGTCAAATCCAAAACCTCCATAGTAAGGATTTTGCTTGCCGGCCGCGTTTATATAACCCGGATTAGCATAGGCTTCAGACGATGCATCAAGATACCCTACCGAAGCGGTTGCTGCAAGACCTGCAACCAAAGCGTCGGATGTGTTGGCATCGAGCGGGCCGCTAACGCGAACCGCTAAACGCAGCTTCAGCGAGTTGGCAAACTTAGCCCAGTTACCCATATTACCGGCGAATACGATATCCGATGAGCCGGGGCTTGCAGCAGCTGCTCCGCTTTTTTGAATCAAAGCGATGGCTGCATCAAGTTGCTTGCCTAAGTCCTCGTAAATATCCTGCGCCTTATCGTAAGCCGGGAATATAATTGTGGACGGCTGGAAAGCCTGGCTGTACGGCACATCGCCGAACTCGTCCACCAGCATCTGGAAACCATAAGCTTTCATGATCATCGCGATCGCCTGGAAGTTTGCCTGGCTCGGGTCCTTTGCCGCTGAAGCCTGGATGTTGTTGTAGTTGGTCAGGTTTGCATACCAGTCGCCCCAGCTAGTGTTGAGGCTTGTGTTAGTGATCTGGTATTCATTAAGCGTTTGATTGGGCACATAGTTCCCGCTGGTTGTCCAGTAACCAGCCCACACGCCGAACCCAACATAGTCGTTTACTACTATTCGCGCTGAGTTATTCAACGCAGCCGACAAAAGTAGCGCCGGCGTAGCCACTGAAGGAGCATTCGGATTCACCTCCTGGCTGAGGAAATCCTTCTTACAACCGGTGACGCCGGCTACAAGAAATGCTGCTACTAATACAATAATTTTTTTCATCTCTTTATGAATTAAAAAGTTAATTTAAGGTCTGCACCGAATATCCTCGTACCAGGTAATTCGTTCACGTCGTTCACACCGCGATTATTGGCAGTTGAGCTGGTATCAGAGAACTCAGGATCGGTAAAGATATTGCTTTTCGGCACCCAGATAAACAGGTTACGACCTGTCAATGCAAAGGTTGCGCCTTTTATGAATTTACTTTGCTTAACAAACTGGTCAAGCTTGAAAGCAAGGTCAATTTCCCTAAGCTTCCAGAACGCGCCGCTGGTTACATACGGACTATTGGTGTTCGGGAAAGCTGAACCCTGCCAGAAACCATAGTTACCGTTTTGCGTCATTATGTTGCTATTTTTAACATACACTCCCGGTGAAGTCTGAATAACAGAATTTGGATAGACGAACGCCTGGCGTCCTGCTTCCGTGGTTAAAGCAGTAGAACCTGTAAAGGTCATGGTAGAACCTAAACCATTATATACAACGTCGCCGCCGCGGTATTCGAATACCGCTGCCAGGCTAATGAATTTATAATCCAGTTTTGGGGTCAGACCTACGATATATTCAGGAGTCGTTCTGCCAAACTGCACGTTGCCGGTCTGGTTGGTGGTAGGATAACCTGTCGTAGCGCTCACAACCACATGGCCCTGCGGATCGCGTACGAAATCGGTACCTTCAAGCATTGGGAAAGGCTTGCCGACAACCGCGTACTCGCCGCTTCCCAGGGAAACCTGGGTTACACCCGGCAGCAATGAGATCACTTTCGATTCGTTCTGGGAGAATTGTACGCCCAGTGTGAAACCGAAATGGTTTTGAGCCTGTGTAAGGATCTGGCCCGTTAATTGCACTTCCTGGCCATAAGACTCCGTTTCACCAATGTTCAGCAAATCGGTAGTGTAACCGGTAGCTGATGATATACCGATCGGCAGCGTTTGGTTCTTATCATGCTGGTTATAGTAAGTATAGTCAATATTCAGCCTGTTATTGAAGAAGCCGATATTGCCGCCGAGCTCGATCTCTTTAGTTAACTCTGGCTTAAGACCTGCGCTGTAGTTTTCGCCGCCTGCCACAAGGCCGCCGAGGGAGCCGAACGGAAAGCCCGAACCTAAGCTATATACGTTGTTGATATTATAAGGGCCAATGTTGATCTGGCCTACCTGGCTTATCGATGCGCGCAATTGCAAATAGCTTAAGTATTTATTGTCCTTCAGAAAAGGCAAAGCATCTGTAGGCACAAATGATAATTTAGCGGAAGGGTAATTGAATGAACGCTCAGCTTTTGAAAGGCGTGAGTCCTGCTCATTACGGAAGGTGCCTTCCAACGACAACCAGCCTTTATAGCTGATATCAAGATCGGCGAAGTAAGCGATCTGGTTTACAACTGAAGAGGCCTCGCCTGCTAAAGGAATTCCGCCCGCATATGCGAGATTATAAAGATCCTTGATCAGCAGCTGATTGGTACCGCTTACCATATCCTTTTGATATTCCTGGAATATGTCGTTACCAACGATCAGGTTAGTCTTAAAATCTTTAAAGAATATCTTATGGAAATCCAGCTCGGCAGTACCTTCTATGCGGTTCGTGCCATTGCCGGTGCCATCGCCAAAATTATAATAATCATATACGCTGCCCAGCGATTTACCAGAGGTAAATCCTGAAGGAACGTTACCGGCGCCAAATGGGTCGCTGATACCGTATGCGGTAAAGTCAACTTCCTGTTTGGTCTCCCTTTCGTTATAGACACCAAAGTTGTTTGCAATCTGGTAGCTTGCTGATAACCATTCGGTAGGATCGAGTCTTAACTTAACCTGTGATAATAACACATCCTTGGTATAGTTATCCCTGGTGTGGTCTAATATCCAGTATGGGTTAATGGCGTAAGCATCGTAAAAGTTGCTTGCGTTCGCTATATCCGAGTCGGGATTTGAATAATTCTTGATCGGAAGGAAAGCAGGCCACTGCAATACTGACGAATACAGGTCGTTGTCGCCCGCATTGGTCACGAAGCTGCCCGGAACGTTAAAAGGTATACCATTTACAGTACCGGACAGATCATTATTGTTCGCCACATAAGTGCTCACCTTCGTCTTCGTATAGCCAACCGAGTAATCGACCGAGAAGATACCGTAAGTACGGTGTCCGCTCACTCTGAACGCATCCTTATCGTTGCTGTCGCCAGGCACTACGGTAGTGCGGTGCGCATTCTGCGCCGACATATAGAACGAGTTCTTATTATCACCCTGCTGGAAAGTGATCGTATTTTGTTCGGTATAGCCGGTCTGAAAGAACTGCTGGATCGGGTTTTGAGCAAGCGCCGAATACCTGGCAGTTACCTGCCTGCCGGTTAAACTGTCCAAAGGCATACCAACCGGAACAATAGCACCGTTGAACGGAGGGCCGTACAACTGGTTCTCGTAAGGAATATAGGTCGGCTGTCCTGTTAAAGGATCGGTTCCGGCAACTGAAGTGCCGGCATTCGGGCCCGAAAGGATGTTAAGGCCTGTTTCACCGCCGTAAGGGCCGAAACCATTTTGCAGTTTTGGATAGAAAGCAACCTTTTCAGCCTGGAAGGAGTTTTCATAGCCGATAATCGGTTTTCCATCAGTTGTTCCCCGCTTTGTAGTGATCAGGATAGCGCCGTTTGATGCCTGTGAACCGTAAAGTGCGGCTGCACCTGCACCTTTCAGTATCGTTACATCGGCGATGTCGCCCGGATCAATGGAACCAATAGTCGCTTGCGGAACAGGGATTCCATCCACAACGATCAGGGCGTTGTTGTTACCTAAAATTGAACGGTCACCGCGAAGGTTGATAGCGATCTGCGGGTCAACACCGTTGCTGAGGGTATAAATACCCAACCCTGCAACTTTACCGGTCAAACCCTGGGCTACGTTAGTAACCGCTGTTTGAGTGAGTTCTTTCGGTGTGATGGTTTGAGCCGCATAACCAAGTTCCTTGGATTGGTGCTTAACGCCCAATGAGGTGGTTATCACAACCTCGCCCAACTGGTTGGCCGAAGTAGCAAGAGACACATTGATAGCGCTCTGTGACCCGACGGTAACAGTTGTGGTTTCATATCCCACGAAGGAAATTACTAAGGAAGCGCCCGCAGGTACCGAGATACTATACTTACCTACACTGTTAGTTACAGTGGCGTTAGTAGTACCTTTTACCTTAACTGTCGCTCCCGGAATGGGAAGGCCATCGTCTTTGGCCGTAACCGTACCTGTAACAGTACGATTTTGTGCGAAAACCTGTGTTACGCATAACATCAGAAGGCACAAACTTACGAGTAGAAGTTTTTTCATTTCGTTAATAATAAGATCAGTTAATAGTTAATTAAAGATAAAAGTAGTGTTACAATATTAAAAAGTCAAATAAAATCTTACAAAAAGCGCAGTTTTCTGAAAAAAAAGTGGTTTTTGCAAGAAAAGTAAAAAAATCTAGTACTATGTATTGCATAATACAATTTAAAACATATATCTTTGCGATATGATTGTCGAGAATACACAAACCCAAATGAGGAAAGGTGTTTTGGAATATTGCATACTTTCCATTATAGCAAAGGGCGAAATATATGCTTCGGATATTATAGCCGAACTGAAAAAGGCCCGGTTGCTTGTTGTTGAGGGGACCTTGTACCCCCTGCTAACCCGCTTAAAGAATAACGGACTCCTCAGCTACAACTGGGTCGAGTCGACCTCGGGGCCGCCGCGAAAGTACTATGTACTGTCGGACGAAGGCCGCAAGGTTTTGGAACAATTGGATAAAACCTGGCACGAGCTCGCCTTTGCCGTGCAAACGTCCATTGGCGAAAGGGAGGTGAAAGGCGAAGGGTGAAAAGCTGAAAGCTGAAAGCCAAAAGCAATGACCTAATGACTAAATGACTTAATGACAAAAACAAAGATCATGAACAAAACAATTATCATAAATATAAATGGCATCGTGTTCCACATAGAGGAAGATGCCTACGAAGTGCTCAAAAACTATATGACGGATGTGAAACGTCATTTTATGAAATCGGCCGACAGCCTGGAGATAACCACCGACATTGAGAACCGCATTGCCGAAATGTTCAATGAATTGCTCGCCCGCGAGAACAAGCAGGTGATCATAGAACAGGACGTGAACGAGGTGATCGGCCAAATGGGTACTGTTGCCGATTTTGAACGGTCGGAACAGGATACCGAACCGTCATTCGCCGATACCTATTATAATACGGGTGCAACGCGCCGCCTCTTCCGCGACCCTGACAACCACCTGGTAGCAGGCGTATGCTCGGGCATAGCCAATTACTTCGACATCAACCCCGTTTGGATACGCCTGGCTTTCGTGCTTATTGTATTCGCCGGCGGCGCGGGTATTATATTATATATTATACTATGGATAGTCATTCCCAAAGCGATGACACGCGCCGACAGGATGGCGATGAAGGGCGAAAAGCAAAACCTGGAGGGTTTCAAACGAAACTTTGAACAGGAAATGGCCGGCATGAAACAAAACCTGTCCAGCTTCCATGACGAAGCCAGGCCCTTTGTTTATAAAGCGCGCGATTTCGCCGGCGATTTTGGCGATCACCTCGGGAACTTCTTCAGGGGTGCTGCAAAGTTCTTCTTAAAGTTCATAGGCGTTATCATTATCCTTACCTGCGCCGGTTTCCTGGTTTTCTTTACCGTGGCGTTTGTAGCCTTACTTAGCGCGGGTTATTTCAGCCCGTTCCACGACCTGCCTTATGAAGTGCTCCGCCATCACCATGGTGAATACATATTTATCGCTGCTTATGTGATCGCGGTTATTCCGACGATCAGTATTATCCTGCTTGTATTTAAAGGAATATTTAATGTGAGCAGCATCGGACGTGCAAGCGGAACCACCGCCCTGGCGATATGGCTATGCGCGATAGGGATCTTTGTGTACTATGTTGTAGGAATCGCCTCGGAGTTCCGTGCGCACGCCAGTTTCGTTGAAACCATTCCGCTTAAGCCTACCAAAAATAACGTCTACTATATTAAGCTAAACGATCTGAAATACCTGAGCGCGGAGGACAGCACAAGGCTGAATATCAAAACTCTGTCGCCGAACATTAAGGTAGAAGACGATGACGATAACGACTTTGACAGCTTTTACCACCGGAATATCAGGCTGTACATCGAAACCAGCGATTCAGGGCAACCAGAGCTTATCAAATCGTCAAGAGCAAGGGGCCGGTATTATGACGATGCATTTAGTAATGCCCGGAACATCAAATATATGTTCAGCCAGCAGGATACCGTGATAAAATTCGATCAGCGGTTTTATGGCAACAATGGTGAGTTCTGGCACGACGAAGAGGTAGATCTGACGCTTAAGCTCCCTAAAAACGCCCGGGTAACCATAGACCACGACCTTGGCAGGATAACGGATATTAACATCGGCGAATGCAACGAAACCAATAAGCTGGATTATAATAAGGTATCGAACGCTACTTTCATCATGACGGATGGCGGGTTGCAGTGCAAGGTCGATACCCTGGTGACAGACACCATAATAAGAAAGCATTTGCCCGTTGACAGTTCAAAGATCAAAGTAAAATGAAAAAGGTCATGAGCAGTCTTTTGGAAAGAATAAAGACGCTCATGATCGTCAAGTCATCATTGAAACAGCTATTCCGATGAAGATGCCCTCGACATACATAAGCCTGCTCCTGCTCTGCGGGTTTATGTATGTCTTTTCTTTTACCCGTCAGCATCCCGGGCGTCCCGCGCCAAAACATCCGCTGGTCAAAGAATTGAGGCCGGTGGTCAAAAGAATTTCACCGTCGCAGCCTTTCCTTCTTCCTTTGGATAAAAATAACAACGGACATGAAAAGGAACTACGCCAGGCCCGGCTGACCATCGATGGTTTTTCGTTCTTCAAAGACGTGGTTTGCCATATAGCGCCGATGCTGAAAAATATCAGGTGACATTCACCGACAAAAACCGGCCGCTCACCTGTGCGAATATCACTTTTGGCCGAAAACCTGGAAATTGCGTGTAACCATTGGTACCAAACATGCATCTTAATGCAAACAGTGAATAAATACCGGATGCAACCGGGAAACAGGAGAACTAATATGACTAAAACGGCTACAATTATCTAACCTCCCTTCCGCTTTTTACAGGAAGGCAACACAATCGACTTATTTAAAACCAAAAAAAGAGGGCAAAACCCTCAGGGGCCTTTTATTGCCCGAACATTTATAAAACGAATAAAATGAAACTAACCATCAGTAAAATATTTTATACCCTCCTGCTGCTGTTCATCGCCGCCGGGGCATCCTACGCCCAGGGACCGCAAGCACCCGGCCAGGTTTCGGGCACTTTGCTCGACGAGCAGGGCAAGCCGATGATGTATGCAAGCGCCAGCCTGTTAAATGCCAAAGATTCCACCTTAGTGAAAGGCGTTATCAGCAATGAACAGGGTGTTTACACTTTCGATCATATCAAAGAAGGCCAGTACATTGTAAAGGCCAGTCCGGTTGGGTACGAAAAGGCTGTTACCAAACCGTTCAGCATCGACAAAGGTTCAGAGGCGGTTACCCTGCCAAAAATGGTTATGCAGCCCAACGTCAGAACTTTAAGCGCGGTAAGTATCACTGCCGCCAAACCGCTGGTGGAGCGAAAGATTGATCGTACAGTCGTAAACGTAGAGGGCAGCGTGCTGGCAGCAGGCAATTCGGCGATGGACATATTGGAACGCGCGCCGGGCGTGGAAGTGGACAAGGATGACAATATCAGCCTGAAAGGCAAACAGGGTGTTACCGTGATGATCAACGATAAGCTGACATACCTGACAGCCACACAACTCGCCACATTGCTGCGCTCGACCGATGGCAATACCATTTCCTCGATCGAGATCATTACCAACCCTTCGGCTAAATATGATGCCGCCGGGAACTCAGGCATCATCAATATTAAACTGAAAAAGAATAAACAGACGGGCACCAATGGCAGTATTACCGCAGGGGTGGGATACGGCGCTTACTGGAAAGACAACCAAACCTTGCAATTAAACCATAAGGACGGCAACTTTAATATTTTCGGCTCATTCAGTCATAACGATAATAAACGCATACAGGATATTGGGATCAGGCGTGTGATCACGGATAGCGTGGGCGGTGTGACTTATTTCAGGCAAACAGCACCGTTTATCGAAGCAGATCATAACAACAGCTACCGCCTGGGGGCCGACTATGATCTGTCGCCCAAAAACACAATAGGTTTTGTTATAAACGGCTATTTTAACTCAGAGCAGGATGGCATAAATAATCACACTTACATAGGCCCGGATTTTACGCGGGCTGATTCAACGCTGCATACCGTTTCGTCCGTACATCAAACCTATAATAACTTTGCTGTAAACCTGAACGATACCTATAAAATAGACACTGCCGGCCAGCAATTAAATGTTGATCTCGATTATTCGAAATTTAACAACAATGCGCTCTCGCAGTATACGACTGATTATTTTTTAGCTGACGGCAGCGCCCAGCACCCCGAATCGTTCCTTGGCAACCTGACGCCCTCGGTTATCGATATCCATACCGCCAAGGCGGACTATAGCAAGCCGCTCAGCAAATCGCTGAAAATGGAGACCGGCATGAAGCTCAGCGACGTAAAAACGGATAATAACCTGACCGAAAAAACGGTTATGACCGATCCCTATGTCAGCACCAATCATTTTATTTATGATGAAAAGATCGATGCCGGCTACATCAATTTCAATAAAAGCTATAAGAATTTTTCTGTACAGGCAGGCGTAAGAGCCGAATATACGAGCTCGCTGGCGAAGGGCGACTCGGCCAATGTGATATCCAATATCCCCAGGCATTACCTTGACTTTTTCCCAAGTTTATTTTTAAATCAAACTATAAACGATAAAAATGAGATCAATTTCTCTTACAGCCGCCGTATAGACAGGCCGCAATATGATAACCTGAACCCCTTTGTTTTTCATATCGATCCGTACACCTATCAAAAAGGTAACCCGTATTTGCAGCCGCAATACACCAACAACTTCGAGATGAATTACACCTACAATAAAAGCATTACCCTGACCCTGGGTTACAGCCATACTACCAATGTGATCACCGAAGTACCCGGTACCGACCCGGCCACGAAGGTATCTTTTATAACACAGGCTAACTTACAGGTACAAAATGCCTGGAATGTAAACCTGTATGCTCCGTATACCATTACCAAATGGTGGGAAGGTAATATCAACGCTACAACTTTTTATCTTGGATTTAAATCAAATGACCTGGAAGGCGGTAACCTGGATCGCGGGCAGGTTGCCTATAATATCAGGGCTACAGAAACATTTACGCCCTTCGCTGGATATAAAGCCGAACTTACCGGTCACTATCAATCCGATCTGACCTACGGCCTTTATGATGTAAAGCCCCGGTATTCTGTGGACGCAGGTATAAGCCATTCATTTGATCATAAGAAACTGAACGTAAAATTATCCACGAGCGATATATTCAATACACTGCGTAACGATGTGAACAGCGATTATCAAAGTACCGTATTGTTCATCACGCAGAAACGCGAATCGCGGATAACCAGGTTGACATTGACTTACAATTTTGGCAACAATAAGATACATGCCCGCGAACACGAAAGCGGCGCCGATGATCTGAAGCAAAGGGTGAAAGGGAATAATTAAGTTGGCAGTTTACAGTGGGCGGTTTGCAGTTATTAAATACTGCCAACTGCAAACCGCCAACTGCAAACTGATCACTGTCCTACCATAAACACCGCATTGCTGAACAGCAATTTTCCATTCTGCCAGAAACTGCGGAACAATGGGTCGTCAACCAAATAAATTACCGAACCGCGTCCGAGCGATTGGACACCGAACAATAACCCGTTTTTGATCTTTTCTTTAGCTTTTTGGCCGACAAAGCCTTCTACATAGCTATTCTTTTTCACTGTGCCTACGTTCCAGCCATCATCGCCGAGGTAACTATATAAGACGTCATCCAGCTTTAGGGTAAAATAATACTTGTCCAGGCCAAAGCCCAGCGGATGGGAATTGTCCATATCAACTTTAAATATAGCACCCGGCACATTGGAACGGATGGCTTCATGATCGCGGTCGGCATAAGCTTTCACCATGTCGTCTTTATTGGCAGAGGTGTCGGCTTTATCCTTTTTATTATCCGGCAGGTTCTTTATCGAAAATCCTTTTTTACCCACCAGTTGGCCTATCATGCTTTGCATGGCGATGAGTCTGCCGCCTTCGCTTACCCAGTTTTGCAGTTTATCGGCCGGCAGATCTTCGTAGTCGCCGTCAGGAAATATCGCCACATCGTAGTCGCTCCATTTGATGCGGCCGAGGTTATTGTAACGCACCAGGGTGATGGGATAACCGATCTCCTTTTCGAAATAGAACCAAATCTCACCCATTGCTTCGGCTGAAGTGCCCTCACCGCTCACCAGCATCACACGCGGCGCATGCAGAAACTTCACAGAACCCGACCCAAGATCGACACCCTTTTCAGAAAAGCCGGTATTCAAAGCCGTCAGATGACGTCCGCATTCTATGGCCAGTTTGTCCACCACACGGTCAAAATCAGGGTTATTATTACCCGCCCTCGGTATGATAAGCGAACCGGCAGAGAACTTTTTGCCTGCGGCCTCAAAGGACGTCTCAGAACATCTTACTTTAATATGCTTCTTCCACAATTCAGCTAAAAACCTGGCATCATATATGGAATGCCAGGAACACACATAAGCATAAAAATGCTGATCGGAAGCTGGCAACGAGGGAGCCGGCTCAGCCTTTTTAATGATAGTTGCCGGGCTGATCTTTTCTTTTAAGCCATAGGCCTTCAATCCGTACGCATAAGGCAACGACCATGCCGTAATATCATAAGTGTTGGAATCAGCAACAAAGGTTTTGGGTTCGAGCAGCACATTAGTCAAAACTGCTTTAGGCTGATAGGCGCTGATGACAATGTCCTCCTTAACGATATCCAATTGCTCCGTTTTGCCGCTGACATAATTATATCCGACTGCTTTAGTACTTACCCCATCGCCATACCGGATGCCATTTCTGTGCAGTAAAGTGCCAAGCAGGGCAATTTTATCCGGATTATCATTTTTGATCACGTATGTTTTGTACTCGCCCGGAGGGTTATTACGGCCATCGTCATAATATTTCTTGAACTCGTCCAAGGCCTTTTGCGCATTTATCGAAGCCGTTTCAATGGTGCTCATGCTGTTCGACACATGGTGCGCGATCCGGTCGGCAAGGGTCAGTGTGTCGCCGCTGCGTAAGGCAATTGCTAAGCCAGCACCGATACCGCCCTGCTCGTAAGTCATGCCTATAGAGCCATTGTAGATAGGATACGTATCGCCGTACGACGGATATAGAAGATCGTATATCTCGCGGGTATAATACAGCCAGCCATGCTGGTCGAAATATTTGGCGTTGTTCTTCCCGATAATGGTTTGAAACTCGCGCTGCCAGGGTGTTATATCACGGTGGAAAGGTTCGGCGGCGGGGGCGAAATAATAAGGCGCGTTATAGCCTTGTTCATGAAAATCAACGTGTATCTGTGGCAGCCATTTATTGAATAAAGCCACACGCGCCTGCGTTTCTTTTTGCGTTTGCCAGGCCCAGTCGCGGTTCAGGTCATAATAATAGTGATTCACGCGCCCGCCGGGCCAGGGTTCGTTATGTTCACGTGCCGCCGGATCGGCATTTGGTGCAGCACCGGCGACTGAGCGGTAGTAATTGATATAACGCTCGCGGCCATCAGGGTTCAGGCAGGGATCGATAATCACTACCGTATTTTTCAACCATTGTTTAGCCTGCGCATTTGAGGGATCAACCAAATTATAAAGCGATTGCATAGCGGCCTCGCTCGAGCTGGGCTCATTGCCATGAACATTATAACTGAGCCAGACGATCACCGGGGCATTCTTGAGATTATGACTGCTGTCACCCAGGCCGGTCAGTGAAATATTATGCTGCCTGATCTCTTCCAGCCTGCTGATATTCTCATCTGAGGCGACAAACATTACCATCAAAGGTCGGCCCTCATTGGTAGTGCCGTATTGGTGCAGCTTTACGTTTTTTGAGGTCGAAGCCACGTATTTGAAATACTCCACAATATGGGTATGCGGCGTGAACTGCGAACCCAGCTTATAGCCTAAAAATTCAGACGGCGATTGCACCTGCTGCGCGGAGGCGGCAACAGAACAATACAGAAAAACAATTGCGAAGAGTACTTTTTTAAGCATAGGAATAGCTAATCTAAAAATAAATATTTAATGTTCATCTGAAGCTTATTTTTGGGAGTTCTTAAAAATGCTCAAAATTTTAGTATTTTAATTTGGATTAATATCAAAAATCTCCACATTTGTATATCCTAAACCTAAATGTATCAAGCATGACTCCTATACAGGCTCTTCAAAAATATTTTGGCTATAACGAATTTCGTAATGAGCAAGAATCTATCATTGAACATGTTCTAAGCGGCAGGGATGTTTTGGCGCTTATGCCTACCGGCGGCGGCAAGTCCTTGTGTTACCAATTACCCGCCGTATTACTGAATGGCTTGACTATTGTCATATCGCCGCTCATCGCATTGATGAAGGACCAGGTCGACAGCCTGAACGTAAACGGCATACCAGCCGCTTTTTTAAACTCATCGCAATCAGATGCGGAACAGGCTGCGATCACCCAAAAGCTCAGGGACAATAAAATAAAGCTGCTGTATCTGGCGCCCGAACGTATTTTCAGATCGGGAAGTACGCTGATCAACTTTCTGAGATCGCTGCAGGTATGTCTTTTCGCCATTGACGAGGCACATTGTATTTCGCAGTGGGGGCATGATTTCAGGCCGGAATACCTCATGCTTGCCGGCTTGAAAAAGGAATTCCCGCAAACGCCGGTTATCGCACTCACGGCAACTGCCGATAAGCTGACGCGAAAGGATATCCTGGAAAAATTAGACCTTAAGGATCCGGCTGAGTTTGTTTCATCTTTCAATCGCGCTAACATCACTTATCGGGTTATACAAAAGAAGAACAGTTTTAACCAGTTGCTCGATTTTCTTGATCGGCGAAAAGACGATTCGGGCATTATCTATTGTCTTTCGAGGAAATCGACCGAAGAGCTGGCCGCTGATCTGAAAGCAGAGGGTTATTCGGCAGCCGCTTATCATGCCGGTATGGAACAGGCGGATAAGGTACGCAACCAGGAAGCTTTTCTGCGCGATGAGATCAGGATCATCGTAGCAACGATCGCTTTCGGCATGGGGATCAATAAATCAAATGTGCGCTATGTAGTTCATGCCGATCTGCCTAAAAATATCGAAGGTTACTACCAGGAAACAGGCCGCGCCGGCCGGGATGGACTGCCCTCTGATGCCCTGTTGTTGTATTCTTATGGCGATGCCAGCAAATTACAACGGTTTGCACGGGTTGAGGGAAACGAAGAGCAAAGCGCCATCATGCTTAAAAAGCTGGATGATATGGTGAAGTTTGCCCAGTTGCAAACCTGCCGCAGGCAGTACCTGATGCAGTATTTTGACGAGGCCTTCCCGGATAATTGCGGGTCGTGTGATGTGTGCCTGAGCGAGATCAAAAAATTCGATGGAACGCTTATCGCCCAGAAAGCGCTGTCGGCGGTAGCAAGATTAAAAGAGCGATTTGGCAATACTTACGTGATCGACTTTTTGCGTGGCTCCAAACGCGAAAAAATATGGGAAGAGCATAAACAATTAAAAACCTATGGCGCCGGCGCCGGTATTCACCGGGCGGACTGGTTCCGCTATATCCGCGAGTTGGTTACCCTTGGTTATTTACAGGTGACGGATGACGAATACCCTGTTCTGAAACTCACCGAAAAAAGTGATGCCGTATTAAAAGGCCTGCAAAAAGTGGAACTGACGGCCTCTCAAACCATGGAAGAAAGGGAACCTGAAGCACTGCCCTTTGAATCGACCCTGCTGAGCGAGCTGAAACTGATGCGCAGGGATATTGCCGCCAATGCCAACGTGCCGCCATACATTATACTCTCAGATACTGCGCTGGTTGAGATGGCTACTTATTTGCCGCAAACACTGGATGAGCTGAGACTGATATCTGGGTTCGGTGATATTAAACTGGCGCGTTATGGCCGCGAGTTTTTGATCCCGGTTAAGAATTATTGCGTTAAAACCGGATTATCATCACGCATGGACCAAAAAAGGCCAAAAAGAGAACAGAAGGCCAGAACGAATGGATCAACTAACTTAAATCGATCTTCAAACACCGCTGCAGAAAGCTTTCATTTATATCGGTCGGGCAAAACTGTCGCAGAAATTGCCATTCAACGCAGTCTCGCGACCACTACTATTGAGGGTCATTTATGCTATTATATTTATAAAGGCGAAATGGACGTGCAGGAGATAGTGGGCAAAGAGAAGAGACTGCTTATAAAGGATACCGTAGAAAGTTACGGGACCGAAAAATTAGCGCCCTTAAAAGAACTATTAGGAGAAAATTGCAGCTATGGAGAAATCAAGGCCGTTATAGCCTGGATGCGATATACGGGAACGATTTAACCGTACAACAGATATATTTACATGCCAGAATTATTTAAAAATAGATTCCGAATTGCTGATTATATTTTGACTAATCCGGATAACTGGCAAAAAGATAATTTTTATATTAAAAAAACCGTAGAGACGCAATGCATTGCGTCTCTACAACGAAAACCGTGAATAATGATGCCAACCGAAGAACTATACAAAATATACCTGCAGCATCCCGTTATCAGCACGGACACGCGGAAAATTTCGCCCGATTGTTTGTTTTTCGCGCTGAAGGGCGAAAATTTTGATGCCAATACCTTCGCGGAACGGGCTATTGAACAGGGAGCCAGCTATTCCGTTATTGATAACCCGGCTTATAAAAAAGGCGATCAATACTTGCTGGTTGAAGATGTGCTTTTGGCTTTGCAGGATTTAGCGCGGCATCACCGCAGGCAATTGATGATACCGGTGGTCGGGCTCACCGGCACTAACGGCAAAACAACGACCAAAGAGCTGATAAACGCTGTGCTTTCGCAACAGTTCAATACCTATGCCACGCAAGGCAACCTGAATAATCACATCGGCGTTCCGCTAACCGTTTTATCGATCAACTCAGATCACGAGGCCGCGGTTATAGAAATGGGCGCCAATCACCAGAAAGAGATCGAATTACTTTGCAGCATATCGCAGCCATCGCACGGGATGATCACCAATGTCGGTAAGGCTCACCTGGAAGGCTTCGGCGGAGTTGAAGGGGTAAAAAAAGGGAAAGGCGAGTTGTATGATTTTTTGGCTCCGCATCCGCCGAGAGGCGGCGTTGCGTTCGTGAATTGTGACGATCCTGTATTGGTTAATATGGCCTTGGACCGCGGACTTGATCCGACCGTTTATTATGGCGAAAGTAATTCTTCGAGCCTGGTCTCAGGCAAGATCATTGATAATTCCCCGCTGCTGACGCTTGAATGGACAGACAGGCGTTTGGATAGAAATCATTCGGTAAAAACACAACTGACCGGCGAATACAATCTGCCCAATATCCTGGCCGCTATCTGTATTGGTTTATATTTTGGCATCGACCCTCATAAGATCAATACCGGCATCAGCGGTTATCAGCCCAAAAACAATCGTTCCCAGGTAACAAGGACTTCCACAAATACGCTTATTTGTGATTATTACAATGCCAATCCCAGCAGTATGGCTGTGGCAATAGAGAACCTGGGTAAATTAACCGCAGACCATAAAGTGCTGGTGCTGGGCGATATGTTCGAGATGGGCGATGAAGCGGCGGTTGAGCATGAAGATGTTCTGCATAAAGCATTAAATACGGATGTGGATAAGCGCTTCTTTATAGGACCAGAATTTGCCCGAAGTCGGAAGTCAGAGATCGGAGGTCAGAGGTCGGCGATATTTTATCCCACTGTTGAAGAAGCCATAGAAGCATTCAAAGCGCATCCGATCCGAAACTCGACGGTATTGATCAAAGGTTCGCGCGGGATGGCGCTGGAGCGGTTGGTGGAACTATTTTAACCAGATCATGATGAAGAAAACCTTACTATCAAGTCTGCTTTTCCTGCTTACAGCAGTATCTTTCGGCCAATATAAGATATTGCAGATCGGCGCCAGATCGGTCGGCAGTTCTGAAGTAAGATTGAAACTGGTAGCGCGGATGCAGGCATATAACCCAACACCGGCGAACCCAACTGATCGTTACGATTCTTCCATTTACTCCCCGAAATCAGCGCTGATACTGGAAAAAACGATAAATGGCAAAAACGTAAAGAAATTATACATCAACAGCCTTGAAGGAGGCCAGACGGTGGTTTATGATATGAATGATTCGCTGAAAAAGATCGCGATCATTAGCCATACTTTCATTGCGGCTGATTCGGGCCTTTTCAGCGGAACAAATTTCCCGGGTTATAACTTCAAACCAGGCCGAACCAACCCCAATATTTTCATGGGCAAGCCGGTGGAAATGTGCCTTACCAATAATGACAAATACCTGTGGGTGCCTTATTACCGGCGTGACTATGACACGCTGGCCCAGGAGCCTTCGGCTATAGCAGTCATTGACGCCGACAGCGACAAGATCGTTCGCATATTGCCTACAGCGCCGCTGCCCAAAATGGTTGCCAAATCACCCGACGGAAAACTGTTGGCGGTAACCAATTGGGGTGACAATACCGTGCATTTGATCGATATAAGTTCCGGCGACCCGAAACAGTTCCATTTTGTCGCGCATTTCGTGGTGGATTATAAATTGAACCTGGACAATTTCAACCAAAAAGTAGATCGCGATGTGGAATGCGGCCTTTGCCTCCGCGGAACCGTCTTCACGCCCGACAGCAATTATCTTTTCGTCGGCCGGATGCACGGCGGTGGTATTGCGGTATTTGACGTTAAGGGACAAAAGTACCTGGGCAGCATCTTCGGTACTAAGGAAAACGTACGGCATTTGCTGATCAAGGGCGATTACCTGTACCTGAGCTCGAACAACGATGGCGTAGTAGAAAGAACGAAATGGAAACAATTTTTGAACTTTATACTGAAGCACCCGGGGCAAAAAGATATGCGCTACCAAAACTGGCAACTGGCATTTACCGGTCAGGGCGCACGGACTATCACCATAACGGCTGACGGCAAATACCTTTTTGCAAATGCCAATAATGAATCGAAGGTGAGCATCGTACGCACGTCCGATATGAAAACCATAGGTTCTGTCAGGGCTGATCCATACCCGGTTGGAATGACGATAGACAAAAGCAATAAATACCTTGTCGTCACCGCGCAGGGCCGCAACGATAAAGGTGGAAACTCGGTTATGATCTATGAGATTTCAAGACATTAAAACAGCCTAAAGTGAATCCTTTCATACACCTCCAATTCCTTCGTAATTTCCTGCTCGCGTTGCCGGGAGTAACGGAAGGCATCAGTCACGGTACGCCGGGGTTTTATGTACAAAAGAAATTCCTGGCCAGGTTGTGGGAAAACGGTGAAGTGTTGGTGGTTCGAACCGATGAGCGCGATAAATGGATAAGCATCGACCCGGAAACCTTCTTTTTTACTGATCATTACCGCGATTATCCTACGGTATTGGTGAATCTTGAGCAGGTTGAACCTGCGGTGCTGGAGCAACTGTTGATAGAGGCGTGGAAGGGAAGAGCATCGAAAACGCTGGTGAAGACGTACGGGGAGAATCAGGCAAATCCGAAATCGTAAATCCGAAACGGCGAAGCCCTCTTGAGCACCTTAAAGAACAAACAGACAGCGAAAAATCCGAAATAGCGTTAGACTATAGGATAGGCCAAACGCGCTACTTCCTCACCCACCAAACTACCCATAGCTACTCCCATGCCGTTGCAGCGCACAGCGCAATAAATATTCGGCTGTACTTCTTTAATAATCGGGCTGATGTCCTCGCCAAAACCCATAATGCCGCTCCACCAATAGTCAACCTCGTAATCCTGGCCGGGTAAGATCATTTCATCGAGGTAATGAATGAGACTGTTTTTGACATCTTCAGTATGCCCAAAATCCCAGGTTTCTTCCTGTTTAAGATCAATATTGCGCCCGCCGCCAAAAAGTACGCGGTCGTCGATGTTTCTGAAATAATAGTACCCGTCGTTGAAGTGGAATGTACCTTTCAGCTTCAATCCGGGAATCGGCTTCGTTACCAAAACTTGCCCCCGCCCGGGAACTACGTCCAAATCAGGGTATAGCTGCGCGGCAAAAGCATTAGTGGCCAGTATTACTTTTTTCGACCGGAAACTGCCGTGCGAGGTAGCCAAATGAATTTGTTCGCTTTCAATTTCGATCCTGTCTACGCTGCAATTGTTCAGCACTAAAACATCTTCATCATAAACCCGGTTCAGCAGCGTCCGCATCATTTTACCGGTGTGTATCTGGCCTTCATAAGGGTTAAAGATCATCCGGCTAACGCCCCGGAGACTAAAATCAGCTATTTTGGCATCGGCAACTGCATAAATGTCAGCGTTGCCTATGGCTTTAGAAAGCAGGTTGTTAAAGTATGTTAAATGGCCGAGCGCCTCTTCGGCCTGCTTTTGTTCATCATCCATGAACAGTTCGTAACCACCGTATTGGTAGAAATCGATATTTGCATCGCCCAGGTTTTCGCGCAGGCGCTGTAAGCCCCGCCATTTGTAATCCACCAGGCGCAAAACTTCTTCTTCAGATGATCTTCGCAAAAAGGATAATTGCTCGGAAAGTGAGCCAAAACAGGCAAATCCTGCGTTTTTGGTGCTGGCGCCGCTGGGCAGGAAGCCTCTTTCCAAAACGGTGACTCTTAACTGAGGCTGCTGCTTTTTAAGATTTAACGCTGCGCTCAAACCCACGATACCGCTTCCGATAATGATCACATCAGCATCATCGATGAATGCGGTGCGTTCCCAGTATGAAAAAGTGTGTTCCAAACCCAAAAGTAAAGATTAGGCTGGAATAGTTTTTGAAATACCCTAATCAAATACTATGACAATGGAACATTTATCATTAATTACAGGATATATACCGATGGGTTCCGCATGGCTGCTGATGATCGTCGTAGCCGTGGTGAGCCTTATCGTACAATGGCGCTTTAAAAGCAAATTCAACCATTATGCTGAAATAGGACTGCTCTCGGGCATGTCAGGCCAGGAAGTGGCCGAAAAAATGTTAAAAGATAACAGCATCTATGATGTGCAAGTAATCTCGGTTGAAGGTCAGTTGACCGACCACTACAACCCGGCTGATAAAACCGTAAACCTGAGCCCGGATGTATTTCACAGCCGTAGTGTCGCCTCGGCAGCCGTAGCTGCACACGAGTGCGGTCACGCTGTGCAGCATGCAAAAGCCTATGCCTGGCTCAGCCTGCGCACGGCGCTGGTGCCAGCGATCAATGTGGCTTCAACATTAACGCAGTGGACCTTGTTCCTGGGTGTGATGCTGCTGTTTTTTATGCATAACCCTTTTGTGCTGGCTATAGGTGTAGCCGCGCTGGCTTTGGTTACTTTGTTCAGCTTTATTACGCTGCCGGTGGAGTTCGACGCGAGCCATCGGGCATTGGCCTGGCTGAACAACAACTATGAAGTAATGCAAACCCGCCAGGAACACGATTATGCCAAAGATGCCCTCTGGTGGGCCGCCATGACATACGTGGTTGCTGCGCTGGGCTCATTAGCAACGTTATTGTATTACGCTTCCTTCCTGTTCAATAGAAGAAACTGATTTAAAGTCAGAAGTCTTGAGTTCTAAGTCCTGTTTCAAAAAAGCAGGGCTTTTCTTTTGTAACGATATTGTTTGAATTGAACATTCCGGTTAAACTTCCGCAAACCATTCATATCTTGTATATAGTTACACAACAATTATTTTGACCTCTAT
The DNA here is from genome assembly GCA_035551775.1 of Mucilaginibacter sp. Classification (GTDB taxonomy): domain Bacteria; phylum Bacteroidota; class Bacteroidia; order Sphingobacteriales; family Sphingobacteriaceae; genus Mucilaginibacter. The sequence goes on from DASZMQ010000002.1 coordinate 454,341, forward strand.
GAAAAATTTAACCAAGATCACAATCCTTTTGGCGGCGATGATGATATTCTCCGCAAAAACTCATGCCCAGGTAAGCGTCCAGGTAAACATCGCTCCTCCCGCGATCCCTGAGTACACTCAACCGCCCTGCCCTGAAGACGGCTACTTGTGGGAGCCCGGCTATTGGAACTGGGACCCGAATGCCAACGATTATTACTGGGTTCCCGGTGTATGGGTAGCCCCTCCAAGCTCCGGATTGCTTTGGACACCCCCTTATTGGGATTTCGTTAACGGCGTTTATGCATTCCACGCGGGCTACTGGGGGCCTCACGTAGGTTACTACGGTGGTATTAATTATGGTAACGGATATTTGGGTATTGGCTTTGCAGGCGGCGCGTGGTCGGGTGGCCATTTCCGGTATAATACTGCGGCCTGGAATGTAGACCGCACAAGGGTACATAATGTTTATGTTGACCGTACGGTAATACAAAAACATACTATTGGACAAAACCACATAAGCTATCATGGCCCGCATCCTGAAGAAGTACCTGCTGCGCGCGAAAAACACGTACAGGTTACTGCCGAACAGCAATCGCATGTGCAGGCGGCCAGGGCTGATCATTCCCAATTCCACTCAGTTAATCATGGCAACCCATCTCGTCCCGCTATGAGCCGCGTAGGCGGTGGTCAGCGCGGCGGTGGTGGTCATGGAAAGCATTAAAAGATATATTTACCGTTTGAGAACCCTGCCCCAAAGGCGGGGTTTTTTATTTGGCAGAGGTTGAGAATTAAGCCAATAGATTTATATTTAAGCTGATTTTAAACTGAATCGCAATTATGGAGGTCCATCATCACCCGGAAGTGGAAAAGAAAGGTTTTAAGGAATACATCCTTGAGGGCCTGATGATATTTATTGCCGTGATGATGGGGTTTTTTGCGGAAAGTATCAGGGAGCATCTAAGCGACCGTTCGAAAGAAAATGAATTTATGATCAGTATGGTACGGGACTTAAAAGCCGATACTTTGCAAATAAGCAATACTATAAAAAATTACAACAGTATTTGCGCTGCTATAGACACTTTACTTATTACTCTAAAGTCAGAGGAGCCAGATGCTACGTTAATAAACAGAATCGTATCGCAGAATTTTTGGGCATATACCGGTTTTAATTACAACAATAACACTATTCAGCAATTAAAAAGTTCGGGCAACTTCAGATTGGTGCAGAATAAACGCGTAACCGACAGTATTTTAAAATACGATAATTTGGAGAACGCGTTCATCCTTAATCAATATATAGACCTGAAAAACACGCTGATGACCTATAAATATGTTGAGGCGAAGGTTATCCATTACCAGGAATTAAGGTCCACTGACGTTGATGCGTCCGGATTTAATAGCGCCGATTTTATTTCGGATAAGAATACCATCACCATAACAACCGATAAAGCAATACTATCAACTTATTACAATGATCTTTTTATTCACGGCGCGCTTTGTCATACCTTTTCGCGAAATCTAAAGTGGACTTACGGCCGTGCTGCACGATTGATCACATTTATAAAAAAGGAATATAAACTGAAAGATGAGTAAGGAAAGAGGTCTAAAAGATGTTTGCAGTTGCCCGTTGGCAGTTTGCAAATAGTTTTTTATAAATTAAAAATGCAAACTGAACAAATGGAAGTACACCACCACCCTGAAGTAGAAAAGAAAGGTTTTAAAGAATATCTACTCGAAGGCCTGATGATATTTATTGCTGTGATGCTGGGCTTTATTGCTGAGAACGTACGCGAAAGTATAACTGAACATACACGGGCTAAAGAATACGCCGAAACCATGGTGGCCGACCTTTCAGAGGACACCATATTTATGAACGATTATCGAACATATTATGCTGTTTCATCAAAACATCTCGATACCCTGATGCAGTTACTGACCGCTGCGGATATCAAAAGCATTCCTTCCGGCAAATTGTATTGATATGGTCTGTTTGGGGGCGCCTTTGCTTATTTTACGCCTAATGACGCCACTTTTCAGCAGATGAAGAGTTCAGGCACTATAAGGTATTTCGATAAATCGATAGCCCGTGAAGTAGCCAGTTACGACCAGCTTTGCCGGCAGATGCAGGCAAGGGAAGAAAATGAACGCATTATCTATGGTGAAGTAAGAAAGCTTCGCGCGCAAATATTTGAATTTCAATACAACAGGCAGGCGAACGACCTGTCACATGCGCACGACCCGCAAAACCGCGAATGGAAAAAGATCAACGCTTTTTTAACCAGTAGTCCTCCTTTACTTACCTATGATAAATCGATTTTTAATCAATACGTAGAGCTGGCCCGCTCAAGATTTATGGACAGGAAGGTATTTGCGATCGATACCCTTATTAAAAGGAATAAAGCTTTGGTGGCTGCCCTGAAAAAGACTTATCATATTGACGATTAATATGTTATAATCCTCTCTTAAAACACTTTGCGGTCGAATTTGTAGTATAAATCACTACCAATTCTACCAATTATGAAAAGCATCTTTAAAGCAATATTGCTTATAGCGGCGGTCACTATGTTTTCCGCCCCTAAAATTCATGCCCAGGTCGGTATGGACGTCTCCATACAGGCCAATGTGGCTCCCCCGGTGATACCAGATTATGAACAACCGCCATGCCCCGAAGATGGGTACTTATGGCAGCCGGGCTACTGGGCCTGGGACCCGGATGAACAAGATTATTACTGGGTACCCGGAGTATGGGTGGCAGTACCGGAACCGGGTTTATTGTGGACGCCCTGTTATTGGGGCTATGAAGGCGATGTATATGTGTATCACCCCGGATACTGGGGTCCGCATGTAGGTTTTTACGGCGGTATTAATTATGGCGGAGGTTATTTCGGGATCGGCTTTGCCGGCGGATCCTGGGAAGGTGATCATTTCAGGTACAATACCGCAGCGGTGCGCGTAAACACAACGGTTGTCCGCAATGTTTATGTCGACCGCACCGTGATCAATAATACCACCATTGTCAATAATCATGTTAGCTACAATGGCGGCAACGGCGGGGTAACTGCCAAGCCACGACCAGAAGAAGAACAGGCGATGCATGAACGCCACGTACAACCTACCGGCGAGCAGATATCGCACCAGCAGGCAGCCAGCCAGGATCGCAGCCAATTCGCTAAAGACAATCATGGTAAGCCCTCCACCGTGTCGATGGACAAGGTCAATCCGCAAAAATTCACGAAGAACGTTCAACCCAAAAACGACAACCGGCCCAATACTCCGGCGAATGATAATAAACCGGCCAACCAACCGCCGGCAAATGACAACAATAGGAACGTTCAGCCGCCGGCTAACGACCAGCAAAAAACTAATCCGCGTGCAAATGACAACAATAGGAACGTTCAGCCGCCGGCAAATGATCAGCAAAAAACCAATCCACCGGCAAACGATAACAATAGAAACGTTCAGCCGCCGGCCAATGATCAGCAAAAAACTAACCCGCCTGCGGTAACCCCAAGAACCAATACTGACCAGCCGCCGGTAAACGAGAATAATAAGAACGTTCAGCCGCCGGCCAATAACCAGCAGAAAGCTAACCCGCCTGCAGACCGAACTCCGAGAACCAATACCGATCAGCCTGCGGTAAAGGAAGTTCCTGCAAACAACCCTCCTGCCAATAATGTGCAAAAGAATAATCCGCAACAGCGCCAAGTGAAGCAGCAGCAACGCAGGCAGCAGTCGAACAGGAGCCGCCAGCGGCAGCAGAATCCGAATAAAGGCAACCCGCCTAAAAAGGACCAATAGTCATAATAACTATGAAAAATCAACCCCGTTAATAACGGGGTTTTTCATTGGTTTACAATATGTTATGATGAGCTTTAACCCGTTGGGAATGACTAAATTAAAACCGTTTGGACAGATAGTTGTTTTTACACCAAACATCTATGACTATGAAAAAGTTAGGAAAAATTATATTGTTTGCAGTGGCGGTCACGGTGTTGTCAGTCACTAAAATACATGCCCAGGTAAGTGTGGGCATATCGATACGGGCAGGTTATGCCCCACCGGCTATACCGGTTTATGTACAACCAGAATGTCCCGCCGACGGCTATATCTGGCAGCCCGGCTACTGGGCCTGGGACCCGGACGTTAACGATTATTACTGGGTACCCGGCGAATGGGTTCCGGCGCCAGATCCCGGACTGTACTGGACGCCTTCTTATTGGGGCTACGATAATGGCGTATACTTATACCACAGCGGCTACTGGGGCCCGGACGTAGGCTTCTATGGGGGCATCAATTATGGCGGCGGTTACTTCGGCGTAGGTTTCGCCGGAGGTGTGTGGGCCGGCAATTCATTCCGGTACAATACGGCAGTTGTGAATGTCAACCGTACGGTGATACGTAACGTGTATTCGGATCGTACGGTGATCGCCCGTAACACCATCGTAAATAACCATGTCAGTTACAATGGCGGCCGCGGCGGCGTAATGGCAAGACCACGCCCTGCCGAATTGAGAGCTATGCATGAGCGGCATGTTCAGCCAACCAGCTTCCAGACAGCGCACATGCAGGCAGCCCGCGGCAATCATAACTTCTTTGCCAAAGCCAATCACGGCCACCCTGCAGCCACAGCAGTATCGCGTTTTAACGCTGTTCATCAAAACACTCAGGCAGTAAGGAACGCGAACAACCGCGCGGCAGGCGCAAGGAATGTAGCTGCAAACAGGGCGCAGCAGGCACGTAATAATGCCATCCATAGAACGCAGCAGGCTCGAAACAACCAGCGCGCTCAAACAGCGAGGATGCAAGCCAATCACAGGACACAACAAGATCGAAACAACCAGCGCGCTCAGACAGCGAGGATGCAAGCCAATCACAGGACACAACAAGCTCGAAACAACCAGCGCGCTCAAGCAGCCAGGATGCAAGCCAATCACAGGACGCAACAAGCCCGTACCAACCAGCGTGCCCAGGCAGGCAGGATGCAAGCTAACCAAAGAACACAACAGGCTCGAAGCAATCAGCGTGCCCAGGCAGCCAGGATGCAAACTAATCAGAGGACACAACAGGCTCGTAACAACCAGCGTGCTCAAGCATCGAGGATGCAAGCTAATCAAAGAGCGCAACAAGCCCGTAATAATGAACGAGCACAAACGCAGCGTATGCAGGCTCAGCGTTCGCAGCAGCAACATGCCCAGCAACAACAGCGCATGCAGGCGCAACGCACTGAACAACAGCATGCCCAGCAGCAACAGCGTATGCAGGCACAGCGTGTTCAACAACAACGTCCGCAGCAGCAACGTATGCAGGCGCAGCGTGTAGAACAGCCCCAGCGTGCTGCGCAACGTGCGCAGCGTCCGCAGCCTCAGCGTGAACACCACTAATAACGATTTAATATAAAACAAAAGCCCTCCGAAATTCGGAGGGCTTCCTGTTGCAATAAGGTCTGTTAAATATTACTAGCTCATTCGGTAAGGCGCTATCAAATAGAATTCGGGTATTTGTACGTCGAAAACTGAATTATCCATCAGGCGGGCCATCTGGTATTCGCCCTTCATGCTGCCCATATCGGTTTTCAGGTTGCAGCCCGAAACATATTCATGGCTGCTGCCGGGTTCGATAACGGGCTGCTGTCCAACAACACCTTCGCCTTCAACTTCTCTTTTTGCGCCGTTCGAATCAAAAATCTCCCAGTGGCGGCGTAAAAGCTGCACGGTTGTGGCACCCACATTTTCAATGCTTATTTTGTAGGCAAACATATAATGGTCGTTTGCCGGGTTAGAATATTCAGGCTGATAGATGGTCTCTACAGAAACTTTAACGCCGTCGGTTATAGTAGTGATCATGGTTTGTTGTGAATGATTATATCAAATTTATATTTTATTATCATTCAAATATCAAGCCATTTCTGTGCTGTAGTTTTCGGATACCTCAAATAATATGTTTTCGATCTCTTCCAATGTGGAAGCCGTAACCAGTTTCATACGGTATTCCTTAAAATGATCTACGCCTTTGAAGTAATTTGAATAGTGCCTGCGCATTTCGAAAATACCTGTTTTAGGGCCTTTCCATTCAATTGATTTCTGTAAATGCGTACGGCAAACGGCCACGCGCTCGCCAATTGTGGGCTTTTCGAGGAATTCGCCGGTATGAAAAAAATGCTTGATCTCACGGAATATCCAGGGGTAACCTATCGCCGCCCGGCCGATCATCATGCCATCCACGCCAAACTCCATACGCCAGGCAGCGGCTTTTTGTGGAGAGTCGATATCCCCGTTGCCAAAAATGGGGATTTTTATGCACGGATTGCGTTTTATCTCTCGTATCAATGTCCAGTCGGCCACGCCTTTGTACATTTGCGAACGGGTGCGCCCATGGATGGTCAAGGCCTTGATGCCTACATCCTGCAAGTGTTCAGCGACTTTCTCCACGTTCCTGGTATTATCATCCCAGCCGAGGCGGGTTTTAACAGTTACGGGCAAGTGAGTAGCATCAACGACTGCCTTAGTCATCTTTACCATCTTATTGATGTCCTGCAGCAGACTGGCGCCGGCACCGCGGCATGCCACGTTTTTTACCGGGCAGCCGTAGTTGATGTCGATCAGGTCGGGATTTACCTGTGAGGCTATCTCCGTCGCTTCGCGCATGTGTTCGATATCACTGCCGAAAATTTGGATACCGATGGGACGCTCGTATTCAAAAATGTCCAGTTTTTGTCGGCTTTTTGCTGCATCGCGTATCAGGCCCTCGCTGGAAATGAACTCTGTATACATCATATCCGCGCCGTTCTGCTTGCACACATAACGGAAAGGCGGATCGCTCACATCTTCCATCGGCGCCAGCAGCAGCGGGAAATCACCCAGGTCAATATTTCCGATTTTTACAGACATCATTATCTTTAACGCTCCAAAATTACGAATTTTACGTCGAATTATGACAGAAGGCCTTCCTAACCCACTACCGCGCAAGCCAATACATCCCGGACTACAGCTATTGATCTTAGGCTCTATGCTGTTCGTATGCATGATCTTCGGAACACTTATTGGCACTGGTATTATTGCTGCTAAGTATGGTACGGCAATAGTTGATCATATTTTAAGCGCTAATTTTAACGATGCGCACGCAGCAACAGCTTTGTGGATATTGCAGTTCGCCAGCACCACGTTTCCGATACTTATTACGCCGATCTTCTTCTCGTATCTTATTGTACAACAGCCCGACGAATACCTTAAGCATCATTTCCATTTCCCGGTGGTATTGATCCTCGTAGTTATTGCAACCATGCTTTTGGCGATGCCGCTGATCGAATTCCTGGGAAATTTTAATGCAAAAATGACGCTTCCGAATTCCCTAAGCGGCCTGGAGGATTGGATGAAAAAAAGCGAAAAAGAAGCGGATGAGCTCACCGTTTTTTTGATGCGCATGCCCAACCTCTCAAGCATGATCTTTAACCTGCTTTTTATTGGCCTGCTTACGGCTATTGTGGAAGAGATCCTGTTCAGGGGATGTATGCAAACCATATTTATCCATTGGACCAAAAATGCGCATGTGGCCGTATGGGCCACCGCGATACTGTTCAGTGCTTTTCATATGGAGTTTTACGGCTTTTTACCCAGAGTGCTGCTCGGTGTGCTATTTGGCTATTTCGTGGTCTGGAGCGGGAGTGTATGGCCCGCCATTATAGGCCATTTTATTAATAACGGGTTCGACGTGATATGGCAATATCTCTACCAGGCAAAGATCGTCCACATTGACCCTAATGTGCCTCAAATGTTCAACAATACCGGCTATTGGATCAGTTTCGCGGCTACCTTGATTTGTTTGACGATTTTTTGGTATATTTCAAAAAAATGGCATTCCATGCATTATGGAGAAGAACTGGGTTAGAATATTTATATCAACCAATTACTACCAGGCTGAGATAGTAAAGCAAATGCTCATTGAAAACCAGATAGATACCGTGTTGCTCAACAAACAGGATTCATCACACCGCACCTTCGGCGACATCGAGGTGTATATTCACCAGCAGGATTTCAGCAATGCTATCGAGGCTATGATCCTGAACCAGATCAGTTCATGAAAACACGCGCCATTACCGGCTTTTTCTTCGTCATAGTTATGCTCGCTTCGGTTCTGCTGGGCAATTACGTGTTCGATGTATTCTATTTATTGTTGTCCTTATGGTGCCTGTTCGAGTTCTACGGACTCATTAAAGAAAGCGGAGCCGCGCCGAGCCGTTTCCTTGGCTTAATTAATGGCTTGGTGATCTATGTGATAGCCGCGCTGATATGTGTTTCGGACAATGATCCGCCGATGTTCAATACCTTTTTGATAGCGGTGCCTACCATAGCGGCCATCTTCTTCCAGGAACTTTACACCAAATCGGAAACGCCGTTCATCAACATAGCTTATACCATACTTGGCCTGATATTCGTCATCGCGCCTTTTTGCTTTTTCCATGCATTGGGATACCTGGGTGTTTTCCACCAGTTCAATTTCCACTTTCCGCTGGCATTTCTCATCATGCTCTGGGCCAATGATACCGGTGCGTACCTGAGCGGAATGGCTTTAGGCCGGACCAAGCTCTTTGAGCGCCATTCACCCAAGAAAACCTGGGAAGGCTTTATCGGCGGCGTGCTCATCAGCGCAGGCGCGGCTTATGTTATCAGTTTCTTTTATGCCGACATCAATTGGATCGAATGGATACTTATGGCAGTGCTGATCGGTGTGTTTGGTACGATGGGCGACCTGGTGGAATCCATGCTGAAACGGAGCCTGAATATCAAGGATTCGGGCGGCATATTGCCCGGACATGGCGGCCTGCTCGACCGCTTCGACGGCCTGTTTCTCTCAGTGCCTATCGTTTATGCCTACCTCTACTTCATTACAATTTCGTAATTTTGCCTAAATTCTTACTGAAATGACCATCCACAAAGAAGGATATACCTCCATTGCGCTTACCGTACTTGTAATATTCGTTACGAACGCCGTGGTGCAGTTCTATTACCCCTCGGCCCATGTCGCAAAATGGGTTGTTTATGTTGCGTCCGCTATACTGCTGCTGATCATCCTGCAGTTTTTCCGCAGCCCGAGGATCCACGTTCATGTGAATGAAAAGAATGTGCTTTGCCCTGCCGACGGAAAGGTGGTGGTAATAGAAGAAGCTGACGAGCCCGAATTTTTAAAGGACCGCCGCATACAGATATCCGTATTCATGTCGCCGGTGAATGTGCACGTGAATCGCAACCCGATAGGAGGCGTAGTAAAGTATTTCCAATATCACAAAGGTAAATATTTGGTCGCCTGGCACCCGAAATCATCTACCGAAAATGAACGCACCACAATAGCCATTGAGAATAAAAGCGGAGTTACCATATTGTTCCGCCAGATAGCGGGCGCCATGGCCCGCCGTATCGTATGGTATGTAAAGGAAGGCGACCAGGTGGAACAGGGCAAGCAATTCGGTTTTATCAAATTTGGTTCAAGGGTAGATGTTTTCCTGCCGCTCGGAACCAAAGTGAAGGTGGGCATAGGCGAAGTGGTTAAAGGCGGAAGGACGGTGCTGGCGGAATTGGTTGCCCAAGCCCCCCAGCCCCCTAAATCGGAAGGATCAGTTGTGGCTGCTCCGAAACCAAAGCCGGTTGCTAAAAGAACTTAAAGGCATCATTCTCTATAACTAAAAGGAGCTCCCTGCAAGGAGCTCCTTTTGTTTTTCTTCATTTTCCTGCATCAAAATTCCCGATTCTCATCCTTGTGTCAAGTGGGCGTTATCCAAATGTAATATTGGTAAACTAAGTTGACTAAATTAGTCAACTTAGTTTACCTTTGCCCCATAATATAAGCCATGGAAACTTTAGACTTAGCACGGGAAACGTCAGTTAGTACACTGAAGAAAATAACACCGGGATTTATTACAGCCGGATCGGATATAAATAAAATGACAGCGAACAGGGTTGTCAATTATTTTTTAGACGTGCTTGGCGAAGGCGTAAAGCAGAATTTCCTGGGCCCGAACATCGACATGGAATTCCTGATGCTAAGCTTCCGCGTCTACGCAGTCCAACTTACGTCGGTCACCGTAAGTTATCTCAAAAAAATTCCGGTATATAAATATCCTGAAGGGAACACAGGGCATGGATTCGGGAAGAATACAGCCCTTCCTTTGTTTAATTAAGCATAAAGGTGATGAAAAAGACATTTGCATACATTTTTTATAAAAATATTTTAATACTACTTATCCTCCTTGCAACGGCTTTTGTGTCCGGCGCTCAAAGCACCGTTGTAAAAGGGACCGTAACCGATGCCCGGACAAAAGAGCCGCTGCCGTTCGTAACTGTCGTATTTGCAGGCAGCGCTGATGGTATCAGTACTGATAACCAGGGTAAATATCGCATTGCTGCAAACGATAATTATACACAACTAAAGGTGTCCTTTATCGGCTATAAAACAGTAGTTATGCCAATTGAACCCGGTAAGGAGCAAACGGTAGATATCGCTTTAAGTGAGGAGAGTCACCAGCTGAGTGAAGTTGTGATCAAATCCGGCAAGAAAACCAGGTACCGCAACAAAAACAACCCGGCAGTGGAACTTATCCGCCAGGTAATTGCCCATAAGGAACAAAACCGTATTGAAGATTATGACTATGCCGAATACAGGCAATATGAGCGCATGAACTTTTATCTCAGCAACCTGTCGGACAAGTTTAAAAACAAACGCCTCTTTAAAAATTCCCAGTTCCTGTTCCAGGAGCAGGACTCGACAGCCATCGGAGGCAAAACTTTGCTGCCTATTTATATGGAAGAAAAGTTGTCGCAGAATTATTACCGCAAGTCGCCATATACCAAAAAACAGGTTATTGAGGCTAACAAGCAGGTTAAATATGACGAGCACTTTATAGACAACCGCGGGCTGTCCACCTATTTCAACCGCATGTACCAGGATATCAATATTTATGATAATAATATCTCATTGGTGACCAATCAACTGCTGAGCCCTATTGCCGATCATGCACCTGATTATTACAAGTTTTTTATTACTGACACTATTAAAGACCATGTTCCGCAACTGATCGAGTTAAGCTTTACACCGCGTAATGCGAATGACATGCTTTTTGAAGGCAAGCTTTATGTTACCATGGATGGCAATTATGCTGTTGAAAATGCAGAATTGACGGTCAACAAACACATCAACCTGAACTTTGTGCGGCAGATGCAAACCATTTTGACATTTGAAAAAAGTGATGACGGCAGGTATCATTTGGCCCAGAGCGACCTTAAAATGGAATTCGGTCTAAGCAAGAACAGCGGTGGCGGCATATACGGCGAGCGTAAAGTTATCTTAAAGAACTTTGTACTAAATGCGCCGCGGCCAAAACAGACCTACGACGGTCCGGCGTTGGTTTATGCGATGAACGCAGGCAGCAAGGATGACCGTTACTGGTTAAACAGCAGGCCGGATACGCTTGCTCCGGATAAGGCAGGCATTTATAAAAACATCGACAGCCTGCAGGGCATCCCTGCTATAAAGCGCGATATGGACCTGGTTACCCTGCTCGTGGCCGGTTATAAAAACTTTGGGCCTTTTGAAATGGGTCCCACAAATACTTTCTACAGCTTTAACCCGGTTGAAGGTTTCCGCTTCCGTTTAGGCGGCCGCACTACTCCTGATTTAAGCAAGCGCTATTATTTTGAAACTTACGGCGCTTACGGTACGCTCGATCAGAAATTTAAATATTTCCTGAGCAGTACTTATTCGCTCAATAATAAATCCATCTATGCTTTCCCTCAGAATTATTTGAGGGCAAGCTTTCAGCACGATACCAAAATACCCGGACAGGAATTGCAGTTTGTGCAGGAGGATAATTTTTTGCTATCCTTTAAACGCGGTGAAAATAATATGTGGCTGTACAATGATATTTTCCGACTGGATTATGTGCACGAGTATGAGAACCATTTTTCATACAAACTTGGGCTCAAAAAATGGGACCAAAGTGCAGCAGGAGCATTATTTTTTCAAAACCTTGTGGGAAATAATTTGAATAATATTAATACAGTGAATACTACTGAATTATCGCTGGAGCTGCGTTATGCTCCACACGAAACATTTTACCAGGGCAAAATTTACCGTGTCCCAATCATTGATAAGTATCCCATTTTTACCCTTCGTTACGATCAGGGTGTAAAGGGCCTGTTTGGCGGAAATTACAACTACCAAAATTTGACAGGCAACATCAACAAGCGCTTCTACCTATCGCAGTTAGGTTACACCGATGTTACCGTTGAGGGCAATTACCTGTTTGGCCAGGTGCCGTTCCCATTGCTGGATATCCACCACGCCAACCAGACTTATTCCTTGCAGCTCAATTCATACAACCTGATGAACTTCCAGGAGTTTGTTAGCGACCATTATGCAAGCATTGCCCTTGACCATGATTTCAACGGTTTCCTCTTTAATAAAGTGCCGTTATTAAAAAGACTAAAATTAAGAGAGATCATTGACTTTAAAGCCCTGTGGGGTGGCGTAAGAAGCGAAAACAATCCTGCAAACGACGCCTCATTGCTGCGTTTCCCAAGCAGCGGCACAGGCATACCTATTACTTACACCCTGAATAGAGGGCCATATATGGAAGGAAGCGTTGGCATAGGCAATATATTTAAGTTGGTAAGGATCGACCTGGTTAGACGCTTTACCTACCTGGATCACCCGGATGTTGCCCAATGGGGCATAAGGACCCGGGTAAAATTTGACTTTTAACATTAACTTTGTAAACTAAGTTGACCAATTTTCCGTTAGTTTACCTATACAAACATGAACATGAAAACCGAAGATACAAAACGGGTTACTACCAAGCTGGTGTACTTGTTAAAGCGTTTTATGGATGAATGGAATGAAAAGAATTTATGCCGCGTGCATTACCCTGGCTTCAATCATTCGCATCTGCCATTGTTTATGAGCATCGGAACAACCGGCATTTCAAATAATAAGCTGGCGGATAAACTTAACGTCAGCAAGCAAGCGGCCAGCAAGATCGTAAAGGAGCTCGAGGGTATTAATATGGTAAAAAGCGAAAAATGCCCGCAGGATGCACGGGCGGTTACGTTGTTTTTGACCGATGAAGGAGAAAAATATTACCAGTATCTCAAAACACAGATATTGCAGCTTGAAGAGCAATACAAAAAGCTGGTTGGCGCAAAGAACTATGAGATAGCCATTGACGTGATGCTAAAACTTATCGATTTTCATGAGCATCAATGCAAGGGGCCGAACTAGGCCATACAAAATTGCCATAAACAAAAATCCCGTTTCGAAATGAAACGGGATTTTTTATTGGTACCCATTTGATTCCTCCGCCAGCTGGCGGATTAGGGGCTTAAATTCTCTTTGATTTGATACGGGCTGCTTTACCGGTCAGTTCGCGCAGGTAGAACAGTTTAGCACGGCGAACCTTGCCGTGGCTGTTCACTTCGATCTTGTCGATGTTCGGGGAATTGATCGGGAATATACGCTCAACACCAACCCCGTTTGAAACCTTGCGAACAGTGAAAGTTTCAGTAGCGCCGGTACCGTTACGCTGGATAACAACGCCCTGGTAAACCTGTACGCGCTCTTTGTTTCCTTCGCGAATTTTATAGTGCACGCTAACAGTATCACCCGCTTTAAACGCAGGAAGCTGCTTTTTTTCTACTGATTGCTCTTCGACAAATTTTACTAAATCCATGATATTAAGCTCTAAACGCAATTTTTAACCCGTAAAAATCGGCTTGCAATAATAGGGATTTTATTTCAATTTAAAAAGCGTGTTATAAAAATTTACGATTTTTGATACCGGGTGCTATTTCCCCTGGTCAAATATCTTTTGCAGCATATCCTTTTCCGTGCTGTACTTAAAATACTCGGGCTTATGCAGTATCGAATGGAAATACAGGTCGCGGGCGCCCTCTTTGTCGCCTGTGTTTGCTAACGCCGAGAAATGTTCCGCAAGAGTACCGATCAATCCGCCAATATGCACTTCCTTGTAAGTCCCTTTTTCATCCGAATATCCCGACCAATCAAAATCGGGAAATTCCAGATCGGTAAAATAGTAATAAGGTTTACCATTGAACATCGGCATTTTACCGGCATACTGCATGAGCCGTTTATTATTTTTCATATGAGCCAGCACCATGAACCGGCCGCGGACCATGTAATCGGTTATGCTAAGGAAAAAAATGCTTTTCTCCGTCTCGTCTTTCAAGCCGAGGTCATCGATGTCGATATTCATTTTACTTAGGTCCGCCGTATTAAAAAGCATAGCGAAACCGCTGTCCAGGAAATAATAGTAGTTATGAAGCAACCACCGTTCGTCGATATTTTTCGCCAGGGCGTTTTTTGCCGCCTCAACGCTTGACGGCTTGCTTTTGGCTGAATCAATCCGGGTATAGTGTACCTCGCGTATGACAAACCACAGCACCAATTCATCGTGCGGCGGGCGAGAGAGAAATTGCTTTCCCATCAGGGAGGTATCCGCTCTCCCGGTAGCTAAAAGCGCATCGATGATATGGTTCAAAACCGGGGTGCGCAGGGAGTCTGCTGATTTTACAAAATCAGTCCCCTTACACATATTGTTATGCGAGTAGAGTTCGCTCAATGCCACCAGGTTATTAAAATCTTTGTCGGAAAGTTTTACCTGCGCATTCGCCCCGACTGTACAAAGAAATATTAAATAAAGCAGGAGGATTTTCTTCATCGGCTATAAGAATTACCATTTATTACCATTTTCAAACCACTTTTAACCATTTTAGTACCACTGCCCGCCATAATTCGACCGCCATTAACCATTTCCCAACAAGTTCTTGCACCCTCATTTTTATATAACTATTCGTAATGAGACAATTGACGCAATTAATATCACAAATTTTTCAAGGAATTTGTCCAAGGGAATATTGGATCGGTTACAGGGTTGACTTAGCTACAAGATACGAAAATTCACGTGATTTAACGTTATTCCGGTCCATTTTATTTCAGCAGATCCGGCCTTCTTTCCCTGGTTCGCTCTACTGCCTGCTCAAAGCGCCATTTTTCTATTTCAGGCGTATTGCCGCTCAACAGGATGTCAGGCACCTTGTGACCATTCCATTCCGCCGGGCGTGTATAGACAGGCGCATCCAGCAAGCCATCCTGGAAGGAATCAGATAACGCCGAAGTTTCATCACTCAACACACCGGGTATGAGGCGCACTACGGCGTCAACCAAAACCGCCGCCGGCAGTTCACCGCCCGAAAGCACGTAATCACCTATAGAGATCTCGCGGGTGACGAACAGGTCGCGGATGCGCTGGTCGATGCCTTTATAATGCCCGCAAAGGATGATGATATTTTCCTTTATTGACAATTGATTGGCAATGGGTTGGTTCAACGTTTCGCCATCGGGCGTCATGAAAATGATCTCGTCGTAAGCGCGCTCAGCTTTCAGCTTATCGATGCAATTGGCGAAGGGCTCGATGGTCATCACCATGCCGCTGCCGCCGCCGAAGGGGTAATCATCCACGCTTTTATGCTTGTTATTGGCGTAATCGCGCAGGTTATGCACCACGATATCGGCTATGCCTTTCTTCTGCGCGCGCTGCAAAATAGAATGCGCGAAAGGACTTTCCAGCAGGTTGGGCAATACGGTGATCAGATCAAAGCGCATGGCGCAAAGGTAATGTGCGGATGTGCAGATGTGCAAATGTGCGGATGCTTTGTCCGGAAGTCCGAAAGTCCCCATAAGTCCGAAAGACAAATGCGAGCATGATTCAGCCTTTCTGCTCCTGGCATTTAGCTTTTTAAATAGGTTCCTGGTAGAGTCCCCAAATATTCCCGAACGGGTCCGAAAAACGGGCGGTGATCTCGGGTGCGTCGGCGCCGATGGGTTGGACGATCTTACCTCCAGCTGCCTTTATCTTTTCTATGGTAGCAGCGACATCGTCCATCATGATATAGATCAGTAAACCTACATCAGTATGCGGTGTAAGTCCCGGCTCCCACATGCCGCTGACCACTTGAACGCCATCGTCAAAGGCGGCGTTGCCTTCATTATCGCTACTGATATGCCAGGGGAAAATCTCCTGGTAAAAAGCTGCGGACTTTGAAGGATCATCTGCCGGAATTTCGATATAGCATATTTTGCCATGTCCGCCGCCGGGATGCTGGTAGATGCCGATGGTATTGCCGCCTGGATCACGAAACCAGGCGATGAATTGATCCGGACCTATTTCGGCCTGCTTCAAGATCCCACCGCCATTGATTTTAATCTTTTCGACCGTATCGGCTACGCTATCCACCATAATAGAAAGCAATAAACCGGGTTCAACAGAAGGGTTTCGACCTAAAACCCACGTGCCGCTGGTTTCGTTAATTCCATCGTCAAAAGCAGTCGATCCATTGCCACGCGTTCTTACATTCCAGCCGAAAACCGTTTGATAAAATCTTAATGATACTTTGACATCCGTTGCCGGAATTTCAACATAACATATTTTGCCATTGCCCAAAGTTGGGCCCTTTTCGTGTGCCATAACCTAAATTTTTGCCGCTGTATTGGCGATGTTGATTCCCTCGATTATTTTAATTCCATTTGCTGTTGCCAGTTCCTGTATAGCTGAAGAGGTAACCGGCGGCTGCAGCCAGATGGTTTTCGCGCCGGACGACAGTAAATGGTTTTTAAATATCCGCTCATGTTCCGCTTCGGGACGGCAAATGCAAACTATATCCACATGAACCGCTGAGCCCTCTATCTTTTCAAAGATAAGGTAACCCTCTTCTCCTGTTCTGGGTTCAAATACACTTATGCCTTCTTTTTCCGCCGGCCTGTTAGCGGTTACGTCAGCTTTCAAATATCTGCCCGGACTAAACCCGTATACTGCGAGCCCGGCCTTTACCAAACTACGCGGTATACTTGGGTTGGGCCAGTCGACCAAAAGAACCGTTTTGGCTGCCTTCAAAATTTGTTCCCAATCTTTCACCATAACCATTTTTTAATAACTACAAAAAAATATGTCATTTCGACGAACCTGCGCCGGACTAAGCTGGGGTGAGGAGAAACCTTGTACACCTTGCATGATCCGCTAGGCATAACGTTTAAGGTTTCTCCTCGTTACCATGCCGCGGCCCCTCCCCAACTCGTCGAAATGACATGGATTTTTTAGTCGCTGTCCTCCAATGTAAATACTTCTTCCACCGGCTTGCCGAACACCTTTGCGATCTTCAGCGCCAGGACGGTCGAGGGCACGTATTTGTTGCTTTCGATGGTATTGATGGTTTGGCGCGACACATTCACCGCTTCAGCAAGATCGGCCTGGGTGATGTTTTTGATGGCGCGCTCCACGCGTATATTATTCTTCATCGCTCAGCCCTCCCTGCTTAATGAGCGGTTGAGACGAAAGATCATCCACCGGAACCGCAGAATGAAGAATAACAAGGGCACCCAGAAATCGAGCTCAAGGATATGCCCCACATCCTCAATAAATACCAGGCTTGCGATCAATATGATATAATTGATATAAATGGCCCAGCGCAACGAGTCGAGCCGGATCTGCCATATCTGTTCGTCTTCGATCTTCTCTTTGGCAAAAGCCACAAAGAACAACCCTGAAGACATTACCAGGGTGGTGCAAATGAAAAACAAGTGTTCGCCGGAAAACGGCCCGCCGGTTGTAGGTTGGGCGTCCATGATATTGACCATGCCGTGCGATTTTCCAAGCATGCTCAACGGAACATGCAATATTACCAGGCCCCAGCCTAAATATCGGAACCAATAAGGGAAAAGAAACCGCGACTTCATAGCGCCAGCTCCCCCTTTCCGTTCTGGCGGTTGTATTTACGCAGAATGTAACTGAACCTGATCACAAAGAAAAGCGCGATGGTTCCAAGATTGAGGAACATGATCTCCATAAAATCGATGGAATAAAATATAAAGTTGGCGGCTAAAAGGATAGCATAGTTCACATAGACAGCCAACTGCATCGATTCGAGGCGAAGCGAGGAAACGAGCTCGTCCTCGTTATGGCGTTTGCTGTAACCCCATAGCAACAGGGTAACCGGTAAAAATAAGAATAGTATTTCTACCCAATCTTTAAGTTCTGGGTCGCCGCCTTTGAAAACAAGAGAGCCAAAGAATGCGAAAAAGACGGTAATTGCCACCGGGATGGATATAACCTGCCCGATAATGCGGTAAGGTTTTTCGGGCAAATAGAACATTTTGCCTGTCTTGTATTCTCCATTCTTACTGTATCGCAAATAATAGTACCGCGCAATAAAAATGAGCAGGGGAGTAAAGAGGTTATAGGTTGACATCCCTAAAATATCGGCCAGGGAGCCAAGCGGCTCCTTATCCAGGTGCAGCAGTTCTATGGTCAGGGTAGCTATCAGCCAAAGCAGGTAAACCATGTAATTGGCAAGTACAGCCCAGTACAAAGCATTATAGCGCATACGTGTGGTCAGCTCGTCTTCCTTTTTCTCCTTAGAAAAAGCCGCCAGGAATAAGCCAACGATCACCAATGTTAATGCGAGCGTATTGGTAAAATCATGATAGAATGAACCTTTTACATAAATGCTGGTCGACTTTATGGTATAAACAAACCCCGGGATATGGAAATCGCGGTAAATGCTAAAGTAACCGAGGACAAAACCAGGGATAGCCAGCAGCCACCCAACAGGCCTTAATTGATGAGGAAATAAAAAGCGGATTTTCATTGTTGTCAAACTTAATTGACCAAATGTAAAGTTTATTTTACAAATGTCAAGTATATTTGACAAAAAAATTTAAGCGACTGACCGCCTAAACCACGTCAAAAATAAAAGGCAATATTCTCTTGCTTTGTTGTGCGAATGGTTATCTTTAAACAACTACTTTCCCGCGTATGTCAGAACCGGCCCCTTTCCCTCAGGAGGGTGAAACTATGATAGCCCATTGCGATGACTGCAATGTGAAGACAACCTGGACTGTCATAAAAATTGACGACACCTATTACTGGGAATGTTCACGTTGTCATAAAATGGTTACCATAGGCAGATGGCCCGAAGATAAAAAATGATCCTGCGCCACTGATTTATAGTTACCGGCAAATTTGACAAGTATTTTTTTGGAGGATATTCCCTTAGTACTGCCCGTTCCAGAAAACCATTAAAAGAACGCCTACTACTATTGCTATTGAAATGCTAACGATGGACACATGAATGTAGTGCTCCTTCTTCGGTTCCCCTGCTATAACCTCAAAAAAGGATTGTTTAATTTTTTCCATAAGTATAAAATTGTAACTGACACGATAATTACAACAAAGATGCCAGCAAATTGATTGCGCTTAACGCAAAATACAAATAGCTGACTATCTGCTATTCAGCAACAGTCACCTGATGTAGTTTTTGCTGTACTATGTGCTTATTTTCGGGGACAGGCCTACTGGAGGTAGATATCCAGCAATCCTTCGGGCAGGTCGACGTATACTTCACCGCCATTCAGATCGATGCCTTTGATGGTGGATTCATTTAGGGGGAACAGGATTTCGCGGTTTTTGTATTGAACGGAGGCGATATATTGTTGAGGTAATTCCTGTATTTCGAGTATCTCACCCAGCTCGCCTTCGTTCTCATCGATCGCGATAAAACCTTTCAGGTCCATCAGGGTGAATTCTTCCTTCTTCTTTTTAGGCTGAAGTTTTTTGGGCAGATAAACTTCTTTCTTCACCAGGCGTGAAGCCTTCTCAACGCTATCCACATCTTCAAGGAATAAATAAGCCCCATTGCCCTGGTATTTCACCGACGACACGAAATATGGCACCAGCTTGCCTGCCATATCCACAAATACCGCATTGTATGTAATGGTATCGAGGCCGTCATAGTCAACATACAACTGCAACTCGCCCTTCAGACCTTTGGTCTTAAGGAAAGTGCCTATGCGGAAATGCTTATCGTGGCTCATGATCGTTTCAAACAAAAATAGCGAACAATATTTGTCCGCTATTTGATAATTTTATACGAGACCAGTCTTGGTTTCTGGCTCTGATTACTCAGCGTCTTCAGCAGGTGCTTCAGTTTCTGTTTCAGCCGATGGTGCAGCTTCTTCCGCTTCTGCAGCCGGAGTTTCAGTTTCCGCAGCGGGAGCTTCGGCTTCTGCCTCAGCAGCAGGTGCTTCAACTTCTGCCTCAGCGGCAGGTACTTCTGTTTCTGCCTCAGCAGCCGGAGCTTCTGTTTCTTCTTCAGCTACTTCAACTTCCTCAATCGGAGGAGCGTTCTTAGCAGCTATAGCAGCAGCCTTATCTTCCTTCTTCTTAGCTTCAGCAGCCAGGGCAGCTTTCTTAGCGTCTTCTCTCGCTTTATCTACGCTAACAGTTTTACCGCTTATCTTGCCGTCTTTTTGCTCAAGCCAGGCTTTGAATTTCGCTTCAGCTTGCTCTTCGGTCAAGGCGCCTTTCTGAACGCCACCCTGTAAGTGTTTCTTGTACAAAACGCCTTTGTACGACAGGATCGCACGGCAGGTATCGGTTGGCTGCGCGCCAGTGTTCACCCAATCAAGAGCCTTGTCAAAATTAATGTCAATTGTAGCAGGATTGGTGTTCGGGTTATACGAACCCAGGCGCTCGATAAAGCGACCATCACGTGGTGCGCGAGCATCTGCCACTATGATATAGTAAAAAGGCCTTCCTTTTTTACCATGTCTTTGCAGTCTGATCTTAGTTGCCATTTAAATGCTTTTATGTGTTCAACATGTCCCCGGAGTTTTCTTTCAGCGGGGCTGCAAAGATAGAAAAAATATAAATATATCACATGAATGGCACGAATTATTTCGAATTACCCGAATTGACTGATCGTTAAGGCGTTTAGTGAACAGGCTTTTAATACGAATAATTCGTGAAATTCGTGTTTTATTGGCAACTTGCGACCCATATCATCATGGAACAAAAACTACGTATAGCCATCGATATGGACGAGGTGCTCGCGGACACCATCGATAAATTCATCGAAGTCTACCGCCGCGACCATAATACCGAAATTTTACTGCAGGAAATGAACGGCAGGGAGTTTCACGAACTGCTGCCCGGTACGCTGAACCATAGCTGGCGTGATTATATCAACACGCCGGGTTTCTTCAGGGACCTGAAAGTGATGCCCCGCGCCGTGGAGGTGGTGAAAGAGCTTTGCGAGAAATACGATGTCTACATCGTTTCAGCAGCCATGGAATTCAGGCATTCGCTGGTTGATAAATACGACTGGATAGAAGAGCATTTTCCTTTTGTAGATTGGAAGCATATTGTCTTTTGCGGCTATAAAATAGTGGATGTCGATATCATGATCGACGACCGCATTCGCAATTTCATTGGATTTAAGGGCCGGTCGATACTTTATACCTCGCCGCACAATTTCTATATCACTGAGTACGAAAGGGTGGATAACTGGTCGGATGTTGGCGATATTTTGTTATAATATCATAAATCGTACATACATTTATAGGTGTTGAATTCTATGCAGCGAGAGAACCAGGAGAACTTACATAATGGTCATGAGGCGAATGGGGCAAAGGACGTCAGGGAGGAAATGGCCTGGACCAAAAACAACCTGGAAGCCCTGATCAATAATACCGAAGACTATATATGGTCTGTTGATCGTGACGGGAAATATGTGTACATGAATTCGGCCTACCGCAGGCGAATAACCGACACAGCGGGCGCCGAACCTAAAGAAGGCGACGACGCGTATATCCATTCGGGCAGCACTGATATGATACGCAAGGAATGGTTAGGTTATTATAACCGGGCGTTTTCCGGCGAACGCTATGTTACCAGGCACCAAAGTCCAAACCCCGGGACGAAAGACATTACTTTTTTCGAGGTGAGCTTTAACCCCATTTACCGCAAATCGAAGAACGAGATCGTAGGCGTAGGCTGTTTCGCAAGGGATATTACCGACAGGCTAAAAACCGAAGAGGCTTTGATAGAGCAGAACGAACGGCTGAAAAATATTGCCTCATTAAGCTCACATGAATTGCGCCGGCCGGTAGCCAGCATGCTGGGCCTGTTGAATATCATTGATAATGAAAATTTCAGCAACCCGGAGAATCAGCAGATCATTGAACATTTGCGCACCGTAGGCAATGAGATCGATGAGGTGATCCGGCTTATCGTCAATAAGACCTTTATCAACGGATCAAAAATGTGAGCTTCACTCACACCGATCGCATCTATAATCCATCCAAACCACTTGAACAGATCATCGCCGGCTTAAGCCGGTGGCAACGGTAAGCTTTCCTTTTATTCCTATTCATAATCAGCGAGTTGTAACCTTTTCAAATACGCTCTCGTAAACCACCCTGATCTCTGCAAATTATCCGCAAACACTAATTAAAACTTAAAAAACAATTGCGATGAAGAAGTTACATCTAATTGCCGCCATTTTATTATTGTCGATGGGTTGTGGTTCATATACCAGCTTGATCAAATATCAAAAGCTACCCGACGATGTTTACGCGAACAATCAACTGAAGGAGTATCTGAAAACTAACAAAAGTCCTAAAATAGTGCTCCGTGTACCCAACACAAATGACAAGGCTACAAGTAATACAGTAGTCAATCAAAACAACAATGTGCTTTATAACGCCATTGAAAAAGAGCTTCTGAAAGAAGGCTTTAATGTTCGTGACCGGGGTCTTTTTAACGAGATCATGGACAAATCAAAGTCAGCCGATTACTCGAAATTGGGTGAAGAAACCGATACAGACCTCATATTAGAAGTGATAAATATTAATACCGAGATTGCTTATTCAACCAACAAAATAACACTGGTGAATAATAACGGGAAAGGGGCGGATGCTTCCAATGTTGGTCTGATCGATTATAAAAAGAATGGGGCTGCGATCGAGTTCAGGCTTATAATGGTCAAAAACAATGAGATCGCCGGGAACTATAAATACAATTACACGCCGTGTGTCGTTGGTTGCCCGTTAACCGACTGGACCTATAACAAACACACCAAGGCCCTTGAACTGAAAGAGACTGTTACCGTGAACCTTCTGGAAGAATTTATTACTCATTGCACCCAGGATCTTATCGGTTCAATCAGGTCATAAATTACCGGGCCTGGTTTCTTACAGCGACAGTATTTCGGCGATCCTGATCATGTTAGGGTCGATCTCGGTATTGTGCTTGCACGCTTTTTCGAATGGTGTAAAAACAATTTCGTCGCGGATAATGCCCGCCATTTCGCCCCTGCGACCCTCAAGCAATGCTTCAACCGCTGCCACGCCGGTACGGCTGGCTAATACACGGTCCATGCAAGTTGGCTTACCGCCGCGCTGAATGTGGCCCAGTATAGATACCCGGGTATCCAGCTGAGGGAATTTTTCCTTTACATGACGGCCGATCTCGAAAGCGCCGCCTTCTTCATTCTCGCCTTCAGCGACAATAACAATACGCGAGGTTTTATCCTTACGGCCGTTCTCCAGGCGGTCGATGAGCTTTGCCATACCCGATTTGTTTTCCGGTACCAGGATAGCTTCGGCTCCGGCAGCAATACCTGTACGAAGTGCGATCATACCGCAATCCTTGCCCATCACCTCAACGATGAACAGGCGGTCATGCGATTCGGCGGTGTCGCGTATCTTGTCAACGGCGTTAATTACGGTGTTGATGGCGGTGTCGTAACCTATGGTAAAATCAGTGCCCAATAAGTCGTTGTCGATTGTTCCCGGCAAGCCGATGATCGGGAAATCAAATTCCTCGCCGAAAGCCTTGGCCCCGCGGAAGGTGCCGTCGCCCCCGATAGCGATCAGGGCGTCCACATTGAAATTTTTCAGTTGTTCATAGGCAGCCTTTCGCCCTTCATATTCCAGGAAACGTGAGCTGCGGGCGGTTTTGAGCATAGTACCACCGCGTTGTATAATATTGGAAACCGAACGGCGGTTCATCGGGAAAAAATCACCATTGATCAATCCTTCAAAGCCTCTACGTATCCCTGTAACTTCTAAATTATGGAATAAACCCGCGCGAACCACCGCACGGATAGCGGCGTTCATGCCGGGGGCGTCGCCGCCCGAAGTAATAAGTCCGATATTTTTTATCTGGGCCATTTTCATAAAAGCAGGTCGAAAACCTGCCCTAAACTAAGTAAACGTTATTATCAAATTGTAAATTGCTGGTGTCGGGTTGACACTATAAATTTCAGCGCGAAATTACATTAATTTTCGATTCAGCGGCTGCCCTGGTAAGCTTTTAACCCACTATCCAAATAATTTATATAATTCGCAACGCTATAGTTGGCTCCCTGCGGTGGGACCAGCACATTGCCGTTACTATCCGTAATTACGTAAAGCGGTTGCGAATTGGTGGTGAATTTTGTGGCTTCATAATCGCTGTTTTTAGCGCCAATACTTGTGATGCGCTTTCTGCTGAATGAAGAAGTATATTGTTCATTGTCCGGAAGTGCCGTCTTTTCATCAACGTATAGCTCAAGCAGAACAAAGTTGTTTTGCATTCGCTGTTTAACTTCGGCGTTACTCCATACATCGGCCTCCATCTTGCGGCAATTGGCGCAGTTCCAACCCGTAAAATCTATCAATACCGGCTTTTTCAATTCTTTGGAAACCTGCAATGCCTGGTTGTAATCATACCATTCGTTTAGTCCGGCATGTTTTCCGCGCAGGAACAAGCTCTCATATTTCTTATCCTTTATAGAAGTAATTTGGAGCGGTGCGGACGAGATGCCCTGGTTTCTGGTAAGATCAAAATCCTGCGTAGCCGCAGGCGGCAGGAAGCCGCTGATCACTTTAAGCGGTGCGCCCCATAATCCAGGTATCATATAGATGACAAAGGAAAAAACAACGATCGCTATAAACGTCCTGGGCACCGAAAGATAAGGCAGGTCGCTGTCGTGTGAAAATTTAATCTTGCCAAGCAGATATAATACCGTGAGTATTCCAATGGCTATCCATAACGATAGAAATACTTCACGGTCGAACCAATTCCAATGATAAGCCAGGTCGACGTTCGACAGGAATTTCAAAGCAAATGCCAGTTCAAGGAAGCCCAGCACAACTTTTACACTGTTAAGCCAGCCACCCGATTTTGGCAGGCTTTTAAGCATAGATGGAAATAACGCAAAAAGCGTAAACGGTAAGGCTAATGCCAGCGAGAAACCGAACATGCCTATGGCAGGAGCCAGGCGATCTCCTTTGGAAGCGGCGTCAACTAACAACGACCCTATGATCGGTCCGGTGCAGGAAAAGGACACCACTACCAGCGTAGCGGCCATAAAAAATATGCCTATGGTGCCACCCTTGTCCGAATTTTGGTCGAGTTTATTGGCAAGTGAACTGGGCAGGGTAATTTCAAAAGCGCCCAGGAACGATATCCCGAATACGACAAGCAGCAAAAAGAAAAACAGGTTAAATATACCATTGGTTGCTAATGCATTTAATGCATCCGATCCAAAAAGCAGTGTGATAATAAGCCCCAATGAGACGTAAATCACAACAATTGACAGCCCATAGATCACAGATTGCATAATGCCTTTGGAACGATTACCGCTCCGTTTGGTAAAGAAACTAACAGTCAATGGAAGCATTGGATATATACAGGGCATTAGCAATGCCAAAAAACCCCCTACGAGTCCGGCAATGAATATCTGCCATAAGGTTTTCGGCTGCTCAGGACCGTTTACTGAAGCACTGCCCGTCCCCGGCTTTATATGAGCGGTTTTTGAAGTGTCATTTTTCGGCGGGGTTGTATCCGCTTGCGCGCTGCTGAACTGCAACCCTGCTGATGAAACCGTGTCAGTATGCTTTTTCTGCGCCTCGGCGTGGCCGTAAGGCATAAATGATAAGACGAGCAACACGATCACCGCGTATAACGAAACTTTCATACTGCTTCGGGAACTTAACGATATCATCTTCCGCATCGCTTATTTACCCAGTGCGATATCAAAGTCCACATCTTCCGGCGGAAGGCATTTGCGGTCGTTGCAGACCATATATTCCAGTTGGCCCTTTACGCTCTTTACGTTAGGTGATTTGAGCTTTATTTTTTGCTGAAAAGTAACTGTCTTTTCAAAATAGCTCACATCCATTTTAAAAGCATCTTCAAATTTGGTTGTGGGTGCTGGCTCGGCTGTTTTGCCAACCAATGCATATTCTTTTGACGGTGTAAAGGTGAACGAAGTTTTTACCGGACCGCCTTCTTTTATGTTCTGCGAATAAATATGCCATCCCGGGTCTATAGTGGCGCGCAGGAATACAACGGCCTCCGTACTGCTGATCTTTTTGGCTGCATACGTCCATTTAACGGGTTTTTCTATTTGTGCGAAAGCGCCAGCAGTAATCATTAGCGCGGCGATCAAAAGCAATGCTTTTTTCATCTTTTTAGTTTATTAGTTCAGTTATTATTAGTTCGTTGGCTTAACCAACGAATTATCAATTCAAAAATTCTATTTCTTTCAGGTTATATCTTCTTTTCCGGCCATTAACGCTTAATTCAAGCAAGCCCTCTTCCGTCACTCCAGTAATCCTTCCTTTAAAATCTTTATTGTCCGCTCGATATTTTTTTTCCTCATTCAACCGATAAAGACGTTCTGTATAGGCTTTCCTTACAGTGCCATAACGGCCCGATCTGAGGCTGAGATAATTGACCTCTATATTTTTACAAATCTCTGATAATATAAATTTTAAATCATAATCGCTATGTAAGATTTGTTTTAATGACACGGCGTTGGCTGCTTCTGGCGGAAAAACCTCCTGGTTGATGTTTAAACCTATGCCTACGACCGAATTTTTTATCCTGTCGGCCTGAAGCGTATTTTCGATCAGCATTCCGCCCAGCTTTCGATCGCCATAATAGATGTCATTCGGCCACTTGATCTTCAGCTTTTCACCGACAAATGGCTCCAGCGCATCCAAAACGCCCAAACTGATGCCTCGCGTCAAGTCAAATTGTTGTGATACAGGTAAAAATGATGGTTTCAAAAAAAGGCTGAACGTAAGATTTTTTCCGGGCTCGCTATGCCATTTGTTTTGCTGCTGGCCCCGGCCGGCGTACTGGTCTTCTGCCATAATGACCGTACCCTCGGGAACTGGCGTGGAATTTGACAGTAAATCTTTCAGATAAGTGTTGGTGGAATCTACCTGTTGAATTGTGATTAAATTTTGACCAACAAATAATGCCGAAAATATGTTATTTTGCAAAGTATAATATGTATAAACCAAAAGCGTTCAAAACTAATTCTTTTTGATGGTAAAAAACAAAGCGTTAAAAGAATCCGCTTACATTTCTGAACTGGCCATATTCGGCATCCAGGAAAAAAAGGGAAACGATATAGTGAGGTTAGACCTTCGTAATATTTTTAGTTCGGTATCTGATTATTTCGTTATTTGCCACGCCGACTCATCCACCCAGGTAAAAGCTATAGCCAACAGCGTTGAAGAAGAGATTTTTAAAGCGACGGAGCAGGAACCCTGGCGCAAAGAAGGCCTTGAATATGGCGAATGGATAGTGCTGGATTATATAGATGTGGTGGTACACATTTTCAGGACAGATAAGCGCGAGTTTTATGGAGTCGAGGACCTGTGGGGGGATGCAGAAATAAAGTACTACAAAAGCGCCTGAAAGCGCCTTCCGTCACAAAAGAATAGCAATGTGCGTCATTAGCCGTACCTGCTGAATTGTAACTAATAGATTGTAAGATTGAGATTGACAAAATGAAAGATAGTAAACCGGATAATTCAAAACCTATACGAAAGATACCGAACAAGAAACCCGTATCAAAGCCACCAAAGTTCAATATCATGTGGCTTTATGCTATCGTGATCATGATACTGCTGGCTGTGGGCTATTTCTCGAATGGCAGCAGTTCAAAACCCACGACCTACCAGGAATTTGAAGCCAACATGCTGAAACCGAAGGACGTTGAAAAGCTGGAAGTTTATAAAAACGGCGACCTGGTAAATGTCAATGTTTATATAAAAAAATCAAGCCTGAACAAGCCCGAATATACTGATGTACGCGACCAGCGCACCATTACAGGACAAGCGAACAACGGGCCGCAATATACATTCACTTATGCTTCCTATGAGACCCTGAACCAGGCACTTGCTGCGGCCGAGAAAGATTTCGCTGATGCCGACAAACCACCTATTGATTATACACAACATGAGAATATCCTGACCAATGTATTGTTCCAGGGTGTGATCATGGTGTTGCTGTTTGCAGCTGTATGGATCTTTATCATGCGCCGCATGTCGGGCGGCAGCGGCGGCGGACCGGGCGGTCAGATATTCAACATTGGTAAATCAAAAGCCACCCTTTTTGATAAGGAAGCACAGGTTACGGTGACCTTCAATGACGTAGCCGGGCTTGAAGAAGCCAAGCAGGAAGTAATGGAAATTGTGGACTTCCTTAAAAATCCAAAGAAATATACCAACCTGGGCGGTAAGATCCCAAAAGGCGCTTTGTTGATAGGTTCGCCGGGTACCGGCAAAACCCTGCTGGCGAAAGCTGTTGCAGGCGAGGCGCAGGTGCCGTTCTTCTCGCTATCCGGTTCTGATTTCGTGGAAATGTTCGTAGGCGTGGGCGCTTCGCGCGTACGCGATTTGTTTCGCCAGGCAAAGGACAAAGCACCCTGTATCATTTTCATTGACGAGATCGACGCTATCGGTCGCGCCCGCGGTAAAAACAATATCGTAGGCGGCAACGATGAGCGTGAGAATACATTGAACCAGTTGCTGGTTGAAATGGATGGTTTCGGTACTGATTCAGGTATCATTATCCTTGCTGCCACTAACCGACCCGATGTATTAGACTCGGCTCTATTGCGCCCGGGACGTTTCGACAGGCAGGTATCTATAGATAAACCCGATCTGTTGGGCCGCGAGCAAATATTCAAAGTACACTTAAAGCCTGTTAAACTGGCCGACGGTGTAGATGCTAAAAAGTTGTCGGCACAAACACCGGGTTTTGCAGGCGCCGAGATAGCTAATGTTTGTAACGAAGCCGCGCTGATAGCCGCGCGTAAGAACAAGGATGCGGTTGATATGCAGGATTTCCAGGACGCGATAGACCGTGTAATAGGCGGTCTTGAAAAGAAGAACAAGATCATATCACCGGAAGAAAAACGTATTGTAGCGTACCACGAAGCAGGCCATGCTATAGCAGGCTGGTTCCTTGAACACGCTGACCCGCTGGTTAAAGTGTCTATTGTACCGCGCGGCGTAGCCGCATTAGGCTATGCGCAATATTTGCCCAAAGAACAATTCCTGTACACTACCGAGCAACTCGAAGACGGTATGTGTATGACATTAGGCGGGAGAGTAGCTGAAGACCTTACTTTTGGCAAAATCTCAACCGGCGCTCAAAATGACCTGGAACGTATTACCAAATTAGCTTATGCCATGGTAACTATTTATGGTATGAATAGTAAGATAGGCAATGTATCATTCAATGATACACAAGGCGAATATCAGTTTAACAAACCTTATTCTGAAAAAACATCAGAACTGATCGATCAGGAAGTGCGGAATCAAATTACTTTAATGTATGAACGTACAAAAAAATTGTTGACTGATAAGCACGATGGTTTGGAAAAATTGGCAAACAAGCTGCTTGAAAAAGAGATACTGTTCCAATCGGACCTTGAAGAGATATTAGGTAAACGTCCTTTCGACCACCGCACTACTTATGACGAGTTTGTGAACGGACCGGAAGGCGGTAACCAGGAGGCAGCGGCCGGAAACCTGGTGCATGAAGGCGTCGCCGATCATTCAGGCACCTTCAACCGCAATCCTGAAGAAAAGGAAGCGAAATAATTATAGTCCTAAGTCGAAAGTCTTGAGTCTTAAGTCCGAACCGGATGGCAGACTTAGGACTTTCGACTTAATACTTTAGACTAAAATGAGGGATATCACTACATCAAAAGAAAAGCTGCTGAAAAAAATACGCAAGGCTTTGCTTGAAAAGAGAGATAACCCCTATCCCAACCTCGAAGACCTGCCGCATTATCCTCAATCCGAAGAACTTCCCGAGGTACAATTTGCCGAAGAGTTTACCAATGCGGCCGGACAGTTTGTCTTCTGCGAGGATGAGGTACAATTTATCGACATCCTGCTTAACCTGGCCGAGGAACGAAAGTGGCGCAAAATATATTGCTGGGAACCCGCCCTGCAGGATATCCTGATGAAATACGATTATCCTTTCTTTGAGACCGACAAAGACTTTGACCAGGCCCAGGTAGGTTTCACGCTGTGCGAAGCGCTTATCGCGCGTAATGGGAGCATTATGCTTTCGAATGCCGACGCGGCCGGCAGACGGCTAAGTATATACCCGCCCATTCATATTGTTCTCGCCTACACATCACAAATCGTTCCCGACTTAAAAGATGCATTCAAATTGATCAAGGCGAAATACGGGAACCAACTGCCATCGATGATCACCACCGTTACGGGTCCAAGCCGCACGGCTGATATCGAAAAAACACTGGTAATGGGCGCCCACGGCCCCAAGGAATTATTTGTGTTTTTGCTCGAAGGTTAAACGGCTCGTTTAATTTTTAATAAAACATCCTGATTTTCAACGAATACCATTTTATAATAATTTCGTCTAAGGGTATCGCAATACCGTTAAAACACGGTATTCCATTATTTCAGTATATTCCTATATTCAAATAATTATTAATTAAAACCCTAACTAAAAATCAATGGCATCACAAATCGACCACGGACAGGCAGAGAGCCTGATCAAGGAATTCCGTAATCACAACAAAGCTTCAGGAGACAATGGCTTAAAAACACCTGATGGCAAACATCTTAATGGGTTCTTTTTGGACCGCGCAAGTCTCGAAAACATTTTAAAGGATCCGAAAGTTGCGGGAATTCATGTACATTTGGCTAAACACCCGGACTTTGTTGGAAAACCGGATAATGTTCACACCGTAGTTTTTTCAGGCTCAGTACCTACTCCCGGCGCGGCAGTTCCATATGCAAGTTCGGGCCAAACTTACGGCGATGTGCAACCTTGCCCGCCATGGTGCAACAGCTAATATGACATTAATTGAAAAAATACAATATTCAGTACTTATAACCACTTTGATCATTGGAATGGTCCGCTACCGAAGGTTGACCATTCCATTTAAAATATTGGCGTCCTCTTTGGTCATCACAATGACGCTGGAAATTTTTGCCAGGTTTCTTTCGGTAAAATTTAAAAATAATGCACCCGCTTACCACCTCATGAGTATTAGCGGGTTTGCTTTTTATTCCCTGGTTTATTACTGCTTGTTTAAAAGTAAGAAACTGAAAAGATTTGTCCTCATATCACTATCAGCAGTCATATTTTTTTTCTTCGTCAATCTATTGTTTCTACAACAACTTAAAGTATTTCCAACCAATATTTACCTGGTTACAAATAGCTTATATATAATTTTATCGCTGTTGCTATTTAAGCAAATGCTGCAATACTCGTTAGAAACATCTATCACAAAGCAAAGCGCATTTTGGTTCAACACGGCTATTCTATTTTACTCTGCTACAATGTTTTTACTTATGGCATTGATAAATTATTACGCTGAGCATGCGTGGGGTTATGACATCTTATTTTACATTTGGGGAACAAATTTTATTCTGTTCTACGCTTTAATTGCTGCCGCCTTACTTGTAGATAAAAAGGAATACGAGCCAAAGAAATGGGAAATGACGACATCAGATTTATAGTTGTATTAGCTGCACTGCTATTTGCTGTCGTTATTGGTTTTATTGTTTATTTCGTTATACTCTACCGCAACCGCCAACTCAAAAACAAGCAGGAACAAGAAGAGCGCGAAGCCGCTTACCGGCAGGAATTACTCCAAACCCAAGTCGAGATACAAGAACAAACACTCGAAAATGTCAGCAAAGAGATCCACGACAACATAACCCAGGTTCTTTCATTTGTAAAATTGTCTCTCGGCAGCGTCGGCAACTCTTTAGACGACGTTAAAAAAGCCAAAATAACCGAAAGCCGCGAACTGGTTGCCCAAACCATCACCGATTTACGCGACCTTTCAAAAAGTCTCAGCTTCGAACATATCGCCCAGATCGGATTGAAAAAGACTATCGAAAAAGAAGTAGACCGCATCAACAAAAGCGGTTTGGTTGAAGTGTCACTCTTAACTGAAGGGCAAAGTTTTTCGTTGGGTGAGCAACGCGAATTGGTGCTGTTCCGAATACTACAGGAAGGTATAAATAACGCCCTGAAATACGCTGGGGCTAAACATTTTAAAATCAGCTTGCAATATCAGCCCGATTTGTTTAACTTGACGCTCGAAGACGATGGCTCTGGTTTTTCGATGGATTTGCTTAATAATCAAAGTGGATCGGGGTTGAGAAATATGCAAAACCGGGCGGTGCTGATCGGGGGAGAAGCAACGATAAAAAGCGACCCTGGCGCCGGTTGTCGTATAAGTGTCACCCTAAATCCGTTTAAACATATCTATTCCGATGGACGACCCCGTCACCATAGCTTTAGTTGACGATCACCGCCTTTTCAGGAGCGGTATCTCACAGCTTATCAGCAGTTTTAACAGGTATACTGTCTTATTCGAGGCCGGCGACGGCGAGGAGATGATACGCAAGATCAATGCAAAATTAAAGCCGCAGATTGTATTGCTTGATATCAATATGCCCAAAATGGATGGCATTTCGACGGCCAAGTGGCTCAGAAGCACCCATCCTGAAATTAAGATCATCGTGTTATCCATGTTCGAGGACGCCGAGAAAGTGCTAACCATGGTAAGGATGGGCGTCAAAGGCTACCTACTTAAAGACGCCGAGCCGCTTGACTTCGAGGATGCCTTGATAAAAGTATCCAATGACGAGATCTATTATCCCGAATTCGTTACCAGGCACCTTGTTTATAATATCAATATTGATTACACGCTAGCAAAGCTGAATAGCCGCGAGATCGAATTTTTAAAATTCGCCGCGTCCGAGCTCACCTATAAAGAGATTGCCGAGCAAATGTCTGTCAGTAACCGCACGGTAGATGGCTACCGCGATGCGCTGTTCGAAAAGCTGCAGATCAAAAGCCGCATCGGCCTTGTGCTTTATGCCATAAAAAATAAATTGATCGATGTTTGATGCAATTTGCTAAAATTTTTAGCAAATTTGTCTTATGTCACATGAGGAAAATCCCGAATTTTTTAAGGGACGGGGTGCGCAGGTCAATGTTCACAACAAGTTCCTGAAAAACAAGTATGTGCTCGATCATATCGAGGGCCTGGACGAGCCTATGCTCGAAAACACTGCTACGCAGATATACGAGGAAACGCCAAAAAAGATCGTGAGTGAATCGGATAGTCCCGATCTCAGCCACATGTTTTCCATCAATCCTTACCAGGGCTGCGAACATGGCTGTCTTTATTGTTATGCCCGAAACACGCACGAGTATTTCGGTTTTAGCGCCGGGCTTGATTTTGAGCGAAAGATCATTGTGAAACCAAACGCGTCACAATTACTGGAGGATTATTTCAATAAGAAAAATTACGAGCCGGTGTGTATCATGCTGTCCGGTAATACGGACTGTTACCAACCACTTGAACGCAAATTAAAGATCACCCGTTCGTTACTCCAGGTATTCCTGAAATACCGCAACCCTGTGAGCATCATCACCAAAAACAACGTGATCCTGCGCGACCTGGATATCCTGGCCGAACTGGCCAAAATGAACCTGGTGCATGTGAATGTATCGCTCAATTCGTTAAATGAACAATTACGTCAAAAACTGGAACCTCGGACAGTTACAGCAACCGGCAGGCTTGGTGTGATACAAAGGCTGAGCGAAAACGGCGTGCCTGTGCGCCTGATGGCTGCACCCATTATACCCGGCCTGAACAGCAACGAAATACCTTCCGTGATAAAAGCTGCGGCTGACAGGGGGGCATTGGGGGCAGGCTTTACCATTGTGAGGCTGAATGGCAGTATAGCCGAGATATTCACCGACTGGATACATAAAGCTTTTCCCGATAGGGCCGAAAAGGTATTGAACATGATCAAGGCCTGTCACGACGGGAAGCTGAACGACAGCGAATACGGCAGGCGGATGGGCGGTGATGGCCGGCTGGCTGAGTCAATACATCAATTGTTCCGCATGTCGGTGAACCGCTTTATGGGCGACAGGGTAATGCCGGAGTTTGATTATAGTTTATTTGTACCGAAAGGTGGGAAGCAGACGAGTTTGTTTTGACTGCTTTGGCTAATTGTCTGCTTCGAAAACTATTTCAATGAGATTCTTATTAGCTTTATTTAGACCGTCACCGTTATCCGGAAGCTTCACGATGCTCAACTTTTTATTATTGAATTCTATAATCGCATATTTTCCATGAGTATTGTGATACTGTCCAAAAATGGTATCCCCAGCTATATAATAGTCGGTTGAAATGGACTGTCCATTATTACGGCCGAAGGTAATCGAACTTTTTGATCTCAAATCTAAGTATGTTGTTTGATAGTCGCTAAAGTGCAATATGACGCTGGTATCTCCATAGCGGACATCTTTTTTGAATTTCCATAATTTATGGATAGTGGCGTATTTGGGATTCTCAGGATGACGACCGTTTGAGCAGCTAACAAAAATTAAGAAAAATGATAAAGTAATAAGGCTCAACCTCATGGCTAAAAATGATTTTCACTAAATGCAATATAAGAAATATAACACAATCTCTAATCATCAACAGCTAAAACAAAAAAGCGCCCTTTAGGAGCGCTTTCATATATCATATCACATTACGGTTAGGCGGTTTCTACCTCCATCGCCATTTGCTCGTCGACCAGGATACGGCCGCAATGTTCGCAAACGATGATCTTCTTGCGCTGGCGGATATCCGACTGGCGCTGCGGAGGGATCTGGTTAAAGCAGCCCGAGCATGAATCGCGCTGGATGGTTACTACGGCCAAGCCGTTTTTAGCGTTGTTGCGCAGGCGGCTGTATGCTGTAAGCAAGCGCTCTTCGATATTCTTTGAAGCCGCATCTGCTTCAGCAAGCAGTTCGTTTTCTTCCTTCTCGGTCTCAGCGGTAATAGTACCTAATTCGGCTTTTTTAGCATCCAGGTCACCGCGGCGCCCTTCGAGATCAGCTTGTGCTTTTTCGAAAACCTGGGTTTTGGTAGTAATCTCGTAACCGAATTCCTTGATCTTTTTCTCGCTCACCTGGATATCCAGGCCTTGTATCTCGATCTCTTTTGTGATCGCATCATACTCGCGGTTGTTCTTAACCTCGTTCAGCTGCGTTTCGTACTTTTTGATATTGGCCTGCGCATCCCTGATCAGGTTTTTGCGGGTTACAATATCATCTTCCAGGTCATCCAGCTCGTTTTTGATTTTCTGGATACGTGTCTCAAGGCCTTCAACATCATCTTCCAGGTCGGCAACTTCCATCGGCAGTTCACCGCGCACCTGGCGTATTTTATCGATCTTGGTGTGAATGGTTTGTAGTTCGTATAAAGCCTTCAGCTTCTGTTCTACGGTTTGTTCCATCAAATGAAATATTTTATGGGGTTTGTATTAATTTCCGTTAAGCGGACGGCAAAGCTAGGAAATTTTTTCTGAATAATATCATACAATAATTGCGCCGTAAATTGCTCACTTTCAAAATGCCCGATATCAGCTATAACAACGCGCCCTTCAGCGTCAAAAAACTCGTGATATTTGTAATCGGCTGTCACAAAAAAGTCGGCACCTGCCGATATGGCATTTTTGAGCAGGAAACCTCCCGCGCCGCCGCAAACCGCCACACGTTTTACATTTTTGCCGCGTAGGGCTGTATGCCGGATAACACGGGCCTGCATATTCTGTTTTAGCACGAAAAGAAATTCTTCCTCTGTGATCTCCTCCTCCAACTCGCCGATCATTCCGGCGCCAACCTGGTTATACTGGTTTGTTAATTCATACAAGTCATAAGCAACTTCCTCATAAGGATGCGCCAGGAAAAGCGCCATCAGCAATTTGCTTTCGAGAGTAGCAGGGTAAACGGTTTCTATACGCACCTCGGCCTCATAGTGCCTTTTGCCTGGCTCGCCAACATAGGGATTGGTATCTTCTCCGCCTTTAAAAGTACCCTGTCCTTCTGTATTGAAGCTACATTCGCTGTAATTGCCGATGTCACCTGCCCCGGCATGGAACAGTGCATTGCGCACCTGCTCGGCCTTATCGGTCGGGACATAGGTCACCAGCTTTTTCAACAAACCATTTTTTGGCGCCAGGATACGGCAATTAGTTATTTCAAGGGCCTCGCAGATCTTCGTGTTCACGCCATCCATCACATTGTCCAGGTTGGTGTGAATGGCATAAATAGCAATGTCATTTTTGATAGCTTTCTCAACTACCCGTTCCACATAAGTTTTTCCGTTCAGCTTTTTTAAGCTCCTGAAAACGATCGGATGATGCGAAATGATCACCTGGCAATCTTTATTGATCGCTTCGTCCACAATGGTCTCGGTGCAATCCAGCGAAAGCAATGCTTGCTGAACCTCCTTATCAGGATTACCAACAATAAGGCCCGAATTATCATAATCCTCCTGGTACGCCAGCGGGGCCAGGCTTTCGAGGTAGGAAGTGAGTTGAAACAGCTTCATATCAAATAAATATCATTGTTTATCTAATTTAAAGAAGATCGCATTGATAACATCAATCGACCTGCAATCACGGTTAAAGTTACAATCACCGACTTTATTCATGACAAACTCGCCGGGATCGATTGCTGACCCCCTAATAACAATTTGCCCCATACTTTTAGCCTTACAATTACATTTTTTGACATTTACGGCTTTGAAATTTACAGCGCTTAATGATCGGATATCATCAATAAGATTTTCGTCGTTGATCAGTTGGGCTTTTTTGAACGGGAGTGCTTTATATCTCAATAGCAGCGTATCGTTCTTGAAGTAATATACCCGGTTATCTTTAAAAACAACAGCTGAAATAAAAGAATCGTTCCCCAAATTTAGCTCTACTCTAAAAATGGCGAAATAGCCAGCGACTTTTTTTTCAGCCAGCTTTTCATTTTTATATTTACAATTTGTAAATAAAATTGTCAGCCCAAAAAGAATAAGGAAACAGGTTAAAATACTTCTCATATCAAGATATCATTCCTGGACATTCATCCAAACCACCTTCTGCTCCGAATGGTGCGGCTGTGCGATAATATCACCATAAAGTTCAGGACGCCTGGCTTTTATGTAGCGATGGCCGCCTGCATCCCTAAGCTTGTCTGGTGTAAGCAACGCCGTTACAAATTCGTTATCAAAACTGCGGCATTCAGCCATGATATCCCCGAACGGATCGATGATCATGGATAAACCATTCTTCAGCTGGTCGTCATCCATGCCGATGGGATTAGAGAATACGGCATAGATAGCGTTATCATAAGCGCGCGCCGGCAGCCATTTCATCAGCCAGGCGCGGCCCTTCAGGCCGTCAAATTCTTGTCTTAGTGTAGTTGGGTCAACGTCGCGGTTTTCCCACAGTTTTGGATCGACAAAACCTGCGCCCGGGCGCGTCGACGGTGTGCACATGGTTACGTGCGGCATAAATACAATATCCGCTCCAAGCAACTTGACCGCGCGGACATTTTCGATGATATTATTGTCATAACAGATCAGGATGCTGCATGTCCAGCCTTCGATGTCAAATGTTACGTACTGATCGCCTGGTGTCAGGTGTGGATTGATAAAGGGGTGCAACTTGTGGTATTTGGCCACAAAACCGTTTGGGCCCACGCAAACCTGGGTTTTGTATAGTTTATCATCGACATCTTTTTCAAACAGCCCGGCAAGAATATAAATATCCTGCAATGCAGCGATTTCGCATAGCTTCTCTACACTCGGCCCGTTTGGAACGAATTCGGCCAGCTCAAGCATTTGTTCTTTATTCAAATACCGGGCAAAACTGTAACCGGTAATAGAACATTCATGAAAAGCAATCACCCTTGCACCCTGCGCCGCGGCTTTGCTCGCGAGCCTTTTGATGATGGAAAGATTGTAAGCTTTATCGCCGCTGCGATTCTCGAACTGGGCGCTGGCTACTTTGAGATTTTTCATTGGAAAAAATGACGGATTGTAAATCTACATCAATTGATCCATTTCCAAATCCGGAAGATCAAAAATATCAGCAGGTTGATGAGGATGAGCGTTGTGATCGGAAAGTAAAACCTGAAGCTTGGTCGCTCAATTCGAATATCGCCGGGAAGATGCCCCAGCCATTTCAGGTTTCCGCCAAAGAAATAAATAATAATACCCGATACTAACAGCACGCCGCCGATGAGCATCAGGTATTTGCCAATTTGGCTATCCATTTGTTAGTTGCTCATTTTAGCTATCTGGAAGGCTTCGAATACCATTTTCTGGTTATACTCCAGGGCAAGAGTTTTGTGGTTCACGAGATCGACTATCGAACCAACAATGCAAAGGCCTGCGGTAAAAAGGTACAATATGCCCATGCCTATCTGGCCGACGATGAAGCGTTGCAAACCGGGTACTAGGCACAAACCCACGATACAAAAGATCATGATATCCTGTGGGCTTTTGCGCTTGGTGGTGTAATTCATATAGAAATATTTCTGCTGATTTTCGGTCAGTTGGGCGATCGCCTGTTGAATATATCCCATTTCTTCTGGTGAAATACCGGGAAGCATCATATAGGGATTGGTGTTATTCGGAAATGAGTCCATGATTGATTTAGTTTTAAAGTTGAGATAAAACTAAGATAGTACGAAAAAATCTGAAACACAAAATTGGCAGGAATTATCAGCGGGTCGGTAAACGGCAGGTTTGAGGCGGTGAATTTCGTTCAGATCATTGCACCGCCGGTTCTGAATTCATGAACGCGCTGGTGCGACAGGTCATAGATGCGATAAAGAATGACGGCCAGGGCGGGCACGCCTAACCAATGTGCATGCCACGAATTTCGGATATCGCCGCGGAAAAGCCAGGAAATCGCGTGACCTAAACCACAGCCCGGGCACCAGGTAATACCCATAGCCTTCAGCGGGCACAGGCTAAAGTGAACTTTGTTGGCAGGATCGGTCATTGCCAACGCTAGCAGCGCTGCTGTCCAGAATAGCAGTTCGAAATATTTGGAAATGAACTTAATCGTCGGTCTCACTTTCCTCCACCTCGTGCCGGTGCATCAGCAATAAAGAAACAGCCAGTGACGACAATACGCCGATCAGCAAGGCCGCAAATATACGCCCTGAGAAATCGGCCCAGTTGACCTCTTTGGAATCGATATAATTGACATAGACTATGCCTACAAAAACAACAAAAATGCCGGCTACGATCAGGATCTTAAACCCATGCACTAATCCCTCGAGAAAATTCATTTTGCCATGCATTTCGTTAAACGCGTAATTCTTAACACCATAATATAGCCCTACAAGCGGTATAAGCACAGAAACAAATTCGATAGGAGAAACTTGCGGGCTGTTGAAAGGGATGTGCATCAGGCGCATAATAAAAAGCCAAATGCCGCTAAGCACCCCGATGATCAACCCGGGAATAATTGCGTTTTTCATAATATATTGCTTTAAAGGTTAAACGTGTAAAAATCGGCAACGCTGCTTCAGGCGATGAAATGGTTATATAAATATACGTGTTTATTTGATGTGATTTGCAATACCAATAAAAGCGATTTTTATGGCCCTTTGTTTTTAAATGATACTTGTTTTTTGGTATAACGGGTTGCCCGGTGGCTGTACAAGCGGCATTTTTTCTATATTTGCGGCGGTTTGAATATCCGTGATATCTTAGAGCGATACAAAGCTGATGAACGGGTAACGGCGATTGCGCAGGCGCTCAATGCCGGTAAAAACCCAAGATGTCAGCTGCGTGGTTTGGTCGGATCGGGAGATGCGGCTGTGGCGGTAGCTTTGTATTTTCTGCAGCACCCGCACATGATATTCGTGCTTCCCGAGCGGGAAGAGGCATCTTATTTCCAGGCCGATCTTGAAAATCTCACCGGCAAAGAGATCCTTCTTTTCCCGTCCTCATATCGTAAAGCATTTGAATTTACCCAGCCTGACAGCAGCAATGTCCTCGCACGTGCGGAAGTATTGAACGAACTGAACCATTCTTCCGAATTCGGCAGACTGATCGTCACTTACCCCGAGGCTTTGGCTGAAAAGGTGATCGACCGGGCTTCGCTGGAAAAGAATACGCTCGAAATATCAGTCGGCAATAAGCTCAGTATCGATTTCATCAACGAGTTTTTGATAGAGTACGATTTTGAACGGGTTGATTTTGTGTATGAACCGGGGCAATTTTCCATCCGCGGCGGAATTGTCGATATATTCTCCTTTTCGCATGACCTGCCCTACCGCGTTGAATTTTTTGGCGATTTCATCGAGTCGATAAGAACATTTGAGATAGAGAGCCAGCTTTCGGTCGAGCAGGTGAAAAGTATCACCATCGTGCCAAACGTTCAGTCGAAGTTCCTGACCGAACACAATATCTCATTACTGGAGTACGTTGATCCCGGGACGCAGGTTTGGATGAAGGATGTACAGTTCACGCTGGACATCATCAAAAGTGGCTATAAAAAAGCTGTTGAATTGTGGCGGGCGCTATCATCGGATGAAAAGCAAAAGAACCCGGAATGGATCGACCCCAAATATGGATTTACCGATGATAAGCTGATCGCGGATCAATTGCATGATTTCCCCGTAGTTGAATTCGGCAAACAGTTCTTTTACCAGGATGCCACGATGGTCGAGTTCGACATGCGGCCCCAGCCGTCGTTCAATAAGGATTTCAACCTGCTGATCCATAATTTCAGGAACAACGAGGCCGAAAAGATCGAAAATTTCATTGTCACCGATTCGGCCAAGCAGGTAGAACGCCTCTATGCTATCTTGGAAGATCTGGACAAGACTGTAAAGTTTACGCCAATCAGTATCGCACTGCGCGAAGGCTTTGTCGACCGGGGCCAAAAGATCGCCTGTTATACCGATCACCAGATATTCGACCGTTACTACAAATACAAACTCAAGAAAGGTTACCAGCGCTCCCAGGCCATCACGCTCAAAGATCTGCGTGAACTGAAGCAGGGCGATTTTGTAACGCACATCGACCATGGCATTGGCAAATACGCTGGTCTCGAAAAAGTAGAAACCAACGGCAAGGTGCAGGAAATGATCCGGCTTATCTATGCTGACAATGACTTGCTCTATGTGAACATTAACTCGCTGAACCGCATTTCGAAATACAGCGGTAAAGAAGGCCATACGCCCAAGCTCAACAAATTAGGCACCGATACCTGGGAACGGTTGAAGAAAACTACAAAAAAAAAAGTTAAGGACATAGCCCGGGATCTTATCAAGCTGTATGCTTTGCGCAAAGCCAAAGAGGGAACGGCTTTTAATCCTGATACCTACCTGCAAAATGAGCTCGAGGCCTCTTTTATTTACGAGGACACGCCCGACCAGGAAAAAGCCACCGCCGATTTCAAACGCGATATGGAATCGCCGCACCCGATGGACCGCCTCATCTGCG
Source organism: Mucilaginibacter sp. (assembly GCA_035551775.1). Lineage (GTDB taxonomy): Bacteria > Bacteroidota > Bacteroidia > Sphingobacteriales > Sphingobacteriaceae > Mucilaginibacter. The sequence goes on from DASZMQ010000002.1 coordinate 495,815, forward strand.
GTGATGTGGGTTTTGGTAAAACCGAAGTAGCTATCCGGGCTGCATTCAAAGCGGTTTCTGACAGCAAACAGGTTGCCATTTTAGTCCCGACGACCATCCTGGCGGCGCAGCATTATAAGACATTTTCAGACCGGCTTAAAGGTTTCCCGGTAAACATCGATTATGTGAACCGCTTTAAATCGAGCAGGCAGATCAAAGAAACGCTGGAAAAGCTGAAGAGCGGCAGGGTAGATATTATAATAGGCACGCATCGCCTGGTGAGCAAGGATGTCAAATTCAAGGACCTGGGCCTGATGATCATCGACGAAGAGCAGAAATTCGGCGTAACCACCAAGGAAAAGCTGAAGACCATGCGTGCCAATGTGGATACGCTGACGCTTACCGCTACACCTATCCCCCGTACGCTGCACTTCTCGCTCATGGGCGCGAGAGACCTATCTATCATTTCCACTCCGCCGCCTAACAGGCAACCGGTCGTTACCGAACTTCATGTATTCAATGATACACTGATCAAAGAAGCTGTGGAGCACGAGATCGCGCGGAACGGACAGGTGTTCTTCATTCACAATCGCGTTGCGGATCTGCTGCAGCTGGGCGCGCTCATTCATAAGCTCGTACCCAAGGCGCGTATCGGCATTGCTCACGGCCAACTGGAAGGTGACGAACTGGAGGACGTGATGCTCAAATTCGTCAGCGGCGAATATGATGTGCTGGTGGCCACGACAATCATCGAAGCCGGGCTGGATATTCCCAACGCGAATACCATCATCATTAACCACGCGCATATGTTCGGTCTGAGCGACCTGCACCAGATGCGCGGGCGTGTGGGCCGAAGCAACAAAAAGGCTTTTTGCTACCTGCTGAGCCCGCCGCTTTCGACGCTTACACCCGAGGCCCGTAAGCGCCTGAGCGCCATCGAGGAGTTCTCCGACTTGGGCAGCGGCTTCAACGTCGCCATGCGCGATTTGGATATTCGCGGCAGTGGTAACCTGCTGGGAGCCGAGCAAAGCGGCTTCATCGCAGAGATCGGCTTCGAGATGTACCACAAGATATTGGACGAGGCCATACAGGAACTAAAGGACGACGAATTTAAGGGACTATTCCAGGACGAAAAACCAAGGCCTTATATATCATTCACCCAGATCGATACCGATATGGAGCTGCATATTCCGGACGAGTATGTGACCAATATCGCCGAGCGCTATAACCTGTATGCCGAGCTGTCCAAAATCGAAAATGAGACCGAACTGCAGGCTTTCGAACAACAACTGCACGATCGTTTCGGTCCCGTTCCGCCGCAGGTAGGCTATATGCTGAATACCGTCCGCCTGCAATGGCTGGGCAAGGCTATCGGGTTTGAAAAGATATCCCTGAAAAAGAACGTACTGCGCGGTTACTTTATCGCCAGTCAACAGTCGCCGTATTTTGAAAGCGCGATGTTCCGCCAGGTACTCGCCTTTATGCAATCCAATCCCCGCCGGACAAACCTGAAGGAGGTAAAAAATACGTTGCGCATCAGTATCGATGGTGTAAATTCGATCGATGAGGCGGTGGAATTGCTGGACGAGATAGCGGAACCCGTTCGTGCTTGAGTATTTTTTCAAGCCAATCGATCACCTAATCGTCTGGCCACCCTCACCAAATTCTCCTCTGTCCGCTTCATCGCTTCAGTTACATCGAAAGGTTCCTGATTAATACAGATCAACGCATCAAAATACTCGCCCAATTCCGTATCCTCTTCAATCCTGCCAGCCAAGCCAATTACTTTAACCCCTTTCTTTTTCGCCGCCACCGCTACGCCATAAGGCCCCTTGCCCTGCAGCGTCTGGCTGTCTAAGCTGCCTTCACCGGTAATCACCACATTCGCGCGTTTCAGCGCTTCATCAAAACCCGTTAAGTGAAGGAAATATTCTATACCATTAGCCAGCTTGGCCCCCAACCAAGCATAAACCCCAGCTGAGGCCCCGCCGGCGGCCCCGCCATATTTGATCCTATCCATACTCCGGCCCGTCTGCGCGGCAGTAGCCTTAACAAAATTTTCCAAAAAACGATCCAGCACCTTTACATCCTCCGGACTTGCGCCCTTTTGCGGACCAAAAACTGCCACAGCGCCCTGCGCCCCAAGCAGGTTGTTCGATACATCGCAAAGCACAATGATCTCGGTACCATAAATCCTTTCATCGAGGCCGTTGGTATCAATCTTAGCCATGTCGATCAGTTCGCCCGGCACAGCCTTTAATTTATTACCCCGGATATCGAAAAACTCAATACCCAGCACATCCAATATCCCGCAACCGCCATCTACAGTGGCCGAACCGCCCATGGCGATGAGAATCCGGTTCACACCTTTATCCAGCGCGCCTTTGATCAGTTCGCCGGTACCATAAGATGATGCCTGCATGGGATTCAGCTCTTCCTTTTTCAGCAACCGTAAACCGGATGCATCCGCCATTTCGATAACAGCGGTTTTGCCATTATCGATCAAACCAAACGATGACGAAATTTTTCTACCCAATGGATCGTGAACTTCCTGTGATATTCTTTTGCCATTGCAGCGCTCCACGACCAGGCTGCCTGTACCGTCTCCGCCGTCAGCTATCGGGAAAAGCTCGGTGGTGCACTGTAGACGGCTTTGCTTTAGGCCCTCTTCGATAGCTAGTGCAACCTGTCTTGCGTCAAGGCTGTTCTTAAAGGCATTGGGGGCGATGAGGACGTGCATTACAGAATTTTAGATAGTAAATAAACCACCAGGAAAGTCGTCAGCCCCATAAAGATGCTCGCTATAGAATAAACACGCAGCATTGTCTTCATTTCCAAGCCCGAGAACTTGCTGATCACCCAAAAATAGGCATCGTTGGCGTGAGAGATCATCATGGAACCCGCCCCCATAGACAATATGCAAAGCAGCTTGTCGTTCGCAGTCGTGAGACCAAGCGATGGCAACAGCGGCAGGATCAAAGATGATGCGGTAATGATAGCCACTGTCGATGAACCCTGTGCCGTTTTCAAAACCGAGGTGAGCAGGAAAGGAAAGAACAATCCCATACCGCCCAAAGCCGCTGACTGGCTTAGGTGATCACCAATCTTCGTGGCCGTGAGAACCGCTCCAAAAGCACCTCCCATGCCGATGATAACCAGGATGCCGCCGGCCTTTTCTGCTGATTCCTGGAGTATACGGCTTAGCCCAGTGCGTGTCCAATCCTTTTTACTGCCCAGCACCAGCAGAACTCCGATAAGCAGCGCGATTACGGGGTCGCCTAAAGCATTAAAAATTGAAAGCCAGCTATTTATTGATTGATGTTCGGCTGAAAGAAATGATTTAATAGCTATCAGGACGATCGGCACAAAAACAGGCAGGCAGGCTGTTATAAGTGAAGGTCCGCCGCCGCTTATTTCTTCATGGTCGTCTGCAACAGTATCGGTCGTTTTTCTTCCCGCATAATTGGCCCACAGGTTACCTGCTACCATGGCCGGAATTGCTGTCAAAGCACCGATCAGTATCAATCTCCCAAAATCAACGCCAAGCGCGGCGGCCGCGGCCGAGCTGCCCGGATGGGGTGGTATCAGGCAATGCACTGCGTACAGGCCGGTGGCAAGGGAAACCGACATTGTCGCTAATGGAATGCCGGTCCGCTTCGCTATCGTTTTGTTCAATCCGCTGAGCACGATGAAGCCCGAATCGCAGAAAATAGGCAGTCCCACGACAAAACCTGTAATACCCATGGCCCAGGAAGCGTAACGACTACCCAAAATCTTCAGCAGCGCAGACGCCATTACCGTGGTACTGCCTGTATATTCGAGCAGCAAGCCAAGCGTGGTGCCCAGCACGATGATAAGCCCCAGCGACTTCATGATATTGCCGAAGCCATCCTTGATCACGCCGACCACATCCGCAAGAGGCAAGCCTATGCCCAGGCCAACGACCAGGCAGGCGGTTAACAAAGCAAAAAATGCTGGTATCTTAAATCGTGTCGTCAGCAAAACGATGATAGCAATGCCCGCGACCAGCAGCGAAAGGATATAGGGTAGGGAATGCGTCATGTGTCTGATTTGAGATTGGTAGACAAGTTATTAAATTAGTCCGAAAGTCCGCGTAAGTCCGGAAGTCCGAAAGATATTGCGCTTCCCATCCGTGATTTCAGTCTCTAACTGAAATCAGTTTTTAAAGTAGCGTCCTCTTGAAAATATCAGGCGATTTGCTTATATTTATATTGGGAAAATGCCCGCCCTGGTTAATATGAGATTGAAAGCCCTTATCGTGATGCTATGTGCGTTCACCTGCAACACCTTTGCGCAGGTACGATCCGTTCAGCCCGTGGATACTATTGACACCCGGCTTTACCTGTATGCCAAGAACGCCCCCGCCGATGTAACGCAGGATATTGACAAGCTGGTGGACTACCTGAAACAACCCGCCGCAAACCGGCGCGATGTCATCAAAACCTTCGCGTACTGGATCATGCAGAATATCAGCTACGACATCAACGCGTTTTTCAACAACACTTTTAACCCCGATGGCATAGCAGGCACTTTGCGCGACCGGAAAGGCGTTTGCCAGGATTATTCCGAGCTGTTCAAGGCCATGTGCGACCGTGTAGATGTGCCCTGTTACATTGTCAGCGGCTTTGCAAAAGCTTTCAATTACAGGCCGGGTGAGCGGTTCGATAAGTCCAATCATGCCTGGAACGTCATCTACCTGGATGGCAGGTACAGCCTGCTCGACCTGACCTGGAGCAGCGGCTACATTATGTATGTAGATGATAACTGGAAGTATTTTAATCATCCCGACGTAACCCAATTTTTTGCCCAACCCGAAGCTTTCGTAGAAAAGCATCTCCCCTCCGACCCAAAATGGCAGTTGCTGCATTATCCGGCATCCATGCAGGCCTTTATGAATTCCGACGACCATGCACTTATGCTAAAAGACTCGTCGCACTTTTTCAATTTTACTGACAGCCTGGCCAATTTCTTTAGACTATCGGACGAGGCGCGTGAATTGAAGAGCGCCGATGATGCCTACGGCTTTTACCCGGTGATGAGCGATTACGCTTACCATTATTATAATATCGCCGTGAACTATTCCAATGCCGGCACCGACTCGTACAATGCAGCCGTGAATTGCTATAACAAATCGGTTACGCAAACCGGCGCGCCCGCAGCCAACGGCGACTACAGCAGGGATGGCGTGCAAAAGGCAATCGATAACTACAGCAAGGCGATACAACTGTTATCGAGGATCAGGAACTTTGCCGATAACCAGATCAATGCATCCTATTTGATGCAAAAATGTAATACGGGTTTGGAAGCTTCGACGGAGTTGATGAAGACGTTGCATTAAGGTTATAAGGGTTGAAAAGATTGTAAAAGTTGGAAAGGGTTAACTTCTTCGACCTATCCTCCGGTAAATCCCCTTCAAATTCCTCCCTAGCTCTTTATAATCCAAGCCATAGCCCACCACGAACTCATTGGGAATTTCGAAGCCGGTGTATTTCAGTTCAGGAATATTGGTTTCTACCGCATCCGGTTTCAGGAGCAGCGTGCAGATGGAGACGGACGCCGGGGAGTTATCTTTCAGCTTATTGACCAGGTACCGCATAGTATGCCCGGTGTCGATGATGTCTTCCACAACGATAATATGCCTGCTCCGGATATCCGAACTCAGATCGAGGTCGGTGCGGATGCTGCGTGTGCTGGTTGTGCCCCCGTGGTATGAGGCCACTTTTACAAAAGCGGTTTCGCAGGAGATGGTGAGTTCTTTGACCAGGTCGGCCATAAAGATGAAGCTGCCGTTCAGCACACCAACAAACAAGGGCGTTTTGCCGGCATATTCCGTGTTGATCTCCGCCGCCAATTCCTGAACACGTTGTTGAATGGCAACAAAAGGTATAGATAATTCAAAATCCAGATCAGCCACGCGGGTTTTCATGGGCTAAAGGTAGCGGTTTTCGCTCCGATTATTTACATTTAGCCATGTCGAAACCAGTCATCAATAGACGCAAAGCCCTCAAATTAATGGGGGTCGCAGCAACGGTACCGCTTTTCAGCCGCGCTGAAAATGCTCTGCCCGTCTCCGTTAAACAAGGCCAGTTCACGTACAGCCTGAATATGTCTACGATACGCGGACAGAACCTGGGTTTTATGAAGGAGTTGGAAATCGCCGCAAAAGCCGGTTATAGCCATGTGGAGATATGGATGGCAACCATGCAAGCCTACCTCCAAAAAGGAGGGACTATAAAAGAGGTAAAATTAAGATTGAATGATCTGGGACTTAAGGCGGCAAACTGCATAGGCTTCGCGAAATGGGTAGTAGATGATGAAACTATCAGAAAGCAGGCGCTGGAACAACTGAAGGGCGAAATGGATTTATTGGCCGGAATTGGCTGCCCGAGGATAGCCGCTACAGGCATGGGACTGACCAATGATACAAAGATTACCCTGGATACGATTGCCGGGCGTTATCGTGCGGTATTGAAATTGGGCGAACAGCACCATGTGACACCGCTGCTCGAGGTATGGGGCTTTCAAAAGCAATTCAGTACTGTAGCCGACGCAACCTATTGCGCGATGGAAAGCGGACATGCTTCGGCCAGGATATTGCTCGACGTCTTTCACTTGTACAGGGGCCGGTCGCCGCTGGAAACACTGTCGTTCATCAAGCCTGAGCTAAACCCGATCCTGCACATGAATGATTACCCGGCCACGCTTTCGGCGGATGTGATCACCGATGCCGACCGGATTTATCCCGGCGATGGCGTCGCTCCGATCAAACGTATCTTAAAAACGTTACAGCATCACGAAGGTTCTTTGATCCTTTCTGCAGAATTGTTTAATGCCGCTTATTACAAGCAGGATGCATTAACCGTAGCCAAAACGGCTTTGGAAAAAATGAAGGCCATAGTTACAGGGCTGTAGCTTTAATTATCTTTTACAAAACGAAGCGAGCACCTGTCGCCGTCAATGAGTATCAGCCCAAGGTATACAAAGGGCTGCCCGTCAGGACCGGGCCCAATGGTAAACGCTGCATCAGGCTCGGCACCGGCTGAAAATGAATGCAGGAAAGAAGCACCATTGCCGGTTCCGTAAATAGCCCCCAGGTGATAAAAACCGGTAGGAAGCGCACTGAATTTGGAATAGTTATTTCCGCCTCCTTCCGACCACCCGTTCTCGGCCATTAGGGAATGGATCACATTCAAGCCGGCCGTATAGCTGCCATCGGTGTTCTGGCTGGCGCCCCGGGCTACAAGGATATTGGCGTAGTCGTCATAAGTCGGTATACGCCATCCGGCAGGCAGGGTGATCTGAGCAGCCTCCTCGGGTGAATACAGCTTTCCGTCGAGCACCGTTTGCAGTACATTGCCGGTGTTAAAAAATCCGCCCGGACCATTATAGTTTATCGCTGTCCAGCTCTGATTACCGATCTTCACTACAGGGTAGGCTGTGCCCATAATGTTCACAGTCGATTCGGCGTCGTTTACCGAAGAAGTTGACGGCCCAGGATTGGATTTTTTGCTGCACGATAACAGTGTACTTGAAATAACGACCAGTAGTAGAATCTTTTTCATATCATTTCGTCTGGTTATTATACGGATTACTATCGAGCGATAGTAAATACTAATTTATAAAGAAAATGGTTGCTGATAAGCAAGTTTTGTGAAAAAAAATGCGGTAAACCCTATTTGTTCCAGGCATACTTTCTCTTTCGGACTCTCGGACTCCCCAACTTTCGGACTAAAAACACCTATCTTTGCTGCTTATGACCGATCACCAGGTGCATGTCCTGCCCAATGGCATCCGCATTTTATTGAAATACTCCCCGTCGCCGATCACGCATTGCTGTTTCGTTGTGAACGCCGGTTCGCGCGATGAGCCGGAAGGCAAAGAGGGCCTGGCGCATTTTATCGAACACCTGTTGTTCAAGGAAACTGAAAAGCGCAACACCAGCCAGATACTAAACCGCCTGGAACTCGTCGGCGCTGACCTGAACGCTTATACCACCAAAGAATATACCTGTGTTCATGCCTCGCTGCTCCGCCAACATTTGGAGCGCACCATGGACCTGTTCGAAGATATCCTGTTCCATTCCACGTTCCCGCAGGAAGAGCTGGAAAAGGAACGGGGGGTTATTTTGGACGAGATCGCCTCATATCTTGATCAGCCGGAGGAAGCCATACAGGACGATTTCGAGGAGTTGCTTTTCAGCGATCACCCACTCGGAAAGAATATTTTGGGCACGAAGGAAAGCGTGACTAATCTAAGCAAAAAAGATATAAACGACTTTATTTCGGCCAATTATAACACGCATGAAATGGTATTCGCTGTTTTTGGCGATCATGACATGGCTAAGGTTGTTAAACTGGCTGTAAAATACTTCGCACATATTCCCGAAAATCATCAACCAAAAAAACGCCATGAGCCGTGTGCTGTTAAGGCCCAAAAACTGGCGGTCGTAAGGCCTATCGCGCAAACACATTGCATTATCGGTAACCGGGCATATGCGGCGGCACATCATCATAAAACCGGCCTGCTTTTGCTGAACAACCTACTAGGAGGCATCGGTATGAGCAACCGCCTGAACCTGGAGATCCGCGAAAAATACGGCATTGCTTATACCATCGAATCGAGTTATGTGCCATTGTCAGACACCGGGATATTTTCCATCTATTTCGGCACTGATACTGAAAAGGCCCTCAAAGCCGAAAAACTGGTGCATAAAGAATTGAAAAAATTGCGTGACAATAAACTCGGCGCCCTGCAGCTGCGCCAGGCCAAACAGAAATTCATCGGGCAGATCGCGTTGGCTGAAGAAAACCGTATCGGGCTCGTCATTTCGATGGCGAAAAGCCTGCTCGATTTCGATCATGTGGATACATTGGCAGAAATATTCGCCAAAATTGAGGCGGTCACCTCGGAACAATTATTGGAGATCAGCAACGAAATATTTGATAACAGCCTGACCACTTTGATCTTTGAGCCCAAAGATTAGGTTCCTTACCCTTTTGTGCCTAAGCAATAATCCCGTAACTTTGCAGAATGAAGCTGCCCATTATTGCATATGGAGATCCTATTTTAAAGAAGAAAGCTACGGCAATTGAGCCTGCCGAATATCCGCATATCCAGCAATTGGTCGGCGATATGTTCGAGACGATGTATGGTGCCCGCGGTGTCGGCCTGGCCGCGCCGCAGGTGGGCTTGTCTATGCGGCTTTTTGTCGTTGACGCGACACCTTTTGACGATGATGAGCCTGAACTAAAAGACTTCAAAAAAGCATTCATCAACGCTCAAATGCTGGAAGAAACCGGCGAGGAGTGGGCATTCAACGAGGGCTGCCTCAGTATTCCCGACATCCGCGAAGATGTGTTCCGTTGCCCGGTGATCCGCATATCCTATTATGACGAAAACTGGCACCACCATGAAGAAACCTTCAAAGGCATGGCCGCGCGCATTATACAGCACGAATACGACCACATCGAAGGCAAGCTCTTCACCGACAAGCTAAGCCCGCTGCGTAAGCGCCTCATCGAAAAGAAACTAAACGATATTTCAAAAGGTATCGTGGATGTGGATTATAAGATGAAATTCCCGGCGCAGAAGAAGGGGAGGTAGTTTAAGTTCGAAGTCCTGAGTCTTAAGTCGAATAATAGGACTTAAGACTTAATTTCCTTCCGCACGGCTCTTATCCCCGGCAGCGATCTGATTGATGAAAGTCCCCCAGGCTATTGGGTTCAGCAATGGGTTGACGGTGGAATGCGCATTTACCTGGTTAAAGTGCTCGTTCTGCGCCCAGGCTGATTGTATTTCTTCACCGTCACGTGGTAAGGTGTTCAACAGTGTTGCGACGGCGATACGCTCGATGTTTTTCCGGGCAATTTCCAGGTCGTCATCCGCTATCTTCATCGTCAGGAAATCTTTCCTGAATTCATCCGTCGTCGCCCAGGGGAAAACCCTGAACGTCGGCAGGTTGATGATCTGCGGCTTTATTCTTACCGTGGCCACATAGCTTTTGTTGGGCACGTTCGCCGGGATCACCACTTTCACCGGGGCGAAACCGATACTGGTGAACACCACTGTATCCTGCTCATGCACCACGAATGAAAAATAGCCGTTGTAGCTTGATATGAAAACCTGGTTATGATCGCTCGGGTTGGTGATAGTCACGTACGGAACCACCTGCTTCGCGCTATCGGCATTGTAAACCATACCGCTGAACTGCACCAAAGGCTTTTCCTGCTGCTGCGCAAAGGCGCCCGCTGCGGTGAAAAGTAGGAATATGCCGATAAGGTACTTCATGCTTTGCTGTTCACTGTTTTATACCTGTATGCGAAAAAATGGTTTCAAAAATACGTAAACAAATATAATTTATTGCTGCAAACGCCATAACAATTTTAACAATACTTAACACTATCGCAGGTTTGCCGGGAGAACAGCGTTCGGATCGTCGATATCGGTCAGATTCATTGCTTCAACGGCCGTCACCTCAGGTACGGCCTTTTTTATAGCTTCCTCTATGCCCGCTTTCAACGTCATAATGCTCATCGGGCAGTTGCCGCATGCCCCTAATAATTTCAATTTCACTACCTTTTCGGGCGTAATTTCCGCTACAGACACGTTGCCGCCATCCGTTTCCAGGTAAGGACGAATTGTATCCAAAGCCGCTTCCACTTGTTCCCTTAAGCTCATTTCTGCCTGATTTATAAGTAAAATTACTAATTATTTACTAAAGTTTTGTCATTTGCCGCAGCATTGCAAATAGCCACCTGCTGTGCTACGCGGCTCGCCATGTCCTCAAAAGCTTTGCTCATCGGGTTATCCTTATCTAATATCACGGGCTTGCCTGCATCTCCGGATTCGCTGATGCTTTTCACCAACGGTATCTCGCCCAGGAAAGGCACATCCAGCTGCGACGCTAATTTCTGCCCCCCGCCCTGGCCGAAAATATAGTATCTATGCTCCGGCAGTTCGGCAGGTGTAAAGTAGCTCATATTTTCCACGATGCCCAGCAGCGGAACATTGATGGCGTTCATCATGAACATGCCAATACCTTTTTTAGCATCTGCTAAAGCAACATTTTGCGGTGTGGTGACGATAACCGCACCCGCAACCGGGAAGCTTTGTGAAACCGTGATATGGATATCGCCAGTACCGGGCGGCAGGTCGACAACCAGGTAGTCCAGCTCGCCCCAGTCGGCATCATTGAACAATTGTTTTACCGCCGTTGATACCATCGGTCCGCGCCAGGGCACCGGTTGGTTGGGATCGGTAAAGAAGCCGATGGACAAGAGTTTGATGCCGTATTTTTCTATCGGCTCAATGCGTGTTTTGCCATCCGCCTGGCTGGCCCTCGGCTTCGCGCTTTCCAGCCCGAACATGATCGGAATTGAAGGCCCGTAAATATCCGCGTCGATCAAACCCACTTTAGCACCGGCCTGCGCCAGTCCCAGCGCCAGATTCACCGCTACTGTGGATTTACCTACGCCGCCCTTGCCCGAAGCCACGACAACAATATTTTTTATACCCGGCAAACCCGCATTCTTTTGCGTTGTGACCTGCGAGGTCATGCTGACATGCACTTCGATATCCTTGCTGATGAAATGGCTGATAGCATTCCGGCAGGCATTCTCGATCAGCGATTTCAGCGGGCAGGCCGGTGTGGTCAGCATAACCGAAAAAGTTAGTTTGTTGCCGTCAATGCTGATATCCCGGATCATGTTCAGGGTCACCAGGTCCTTCTTCAGATCGGGTTCCTCCACATGCCCGAGGGCCTGCAATACCTGTTCGCGGGTGAAATTTGCCATAGCACAAACTTACGGAAACGCGCTGCAAGTAATGTCATTGTAATGATAAAATGAATTTGGGAAAACGTTTATGGCCCGGGAAACAAATTAACCATCGCGGCGTTTGTATCGGATAAGATTTAGTTTAGCTTTGGCTTAATATTCTAATGCATCGCCTTAAACCCAAATATATCCGCATAGCGGGGATCATTCTTCTTTGCGTTATCGTTGCCGCCGCCGTTGTAGGTTATATAGCCTATTCTAAACGCGAAGGCATTCTGAGCAAAGAGATCAGCAAGGCTGTGGCCAAAGCGAAAAAGGATTACAACCTGGACATTAAGATCGGTTCAGCTAAATTCAGCGGCCTGTCCACAGTATCATTTTCCAATATTACCATTGTTCCATACCAGCGCGACAGCCTCCTAAGCATCAAACGCCTTGATGTTAGCGTTAGGGTAGCTTCGCTCGCCTTTGGCGAAGTTAAATTATCCGATGTGGTTCTGGATGACGCACACCTCAATCTGACAGACATCAATCACGTCAAAAATTTCGATTTCCTGTTCCATAAGAAGAAGGACACTACTGTACAAACTAAAGTCGATCTGTCGGAGGTGGCCTATAACCTGGCGAACCAGGCATTGTATAAAATACCCGATAACCTCAACCTGAAAAATTTCCTCATTACTTTCAGGGATGACAGCGCTTCGGTGAAACTGCTCACGCAAACCGCACAGATCAAAGGCGGCAGGTTAAGTTCGACGATTAAAGTTGACGACGGTGTGGCTTCCTGGCATGTCGGCGGTATAGTGGACCCATCGGGCAGGCATATCGAAATGAGCCTGTATGCCGATGGCAAAAAGGTAGAAATACCCATGGTGGAGAAACGCTTTCATCTAAAGGTGAATTTCGATACCATCAGCACCCGCCTGCAAAAGGTCGAGAATAATGGCGGCGTCACCAAATTTTATGGTTACTGGTCGGTGCGCAATCTGCTTATCAACCAGCCGAAATTGGCCTCTAACGACATTATCGTCCCCAATGCATCCATCGATGCCAATATGTTTGTAGGTAAAAACTATATATCGCTTGACAGCTCTTCAGTGATCCACTTGAGAAAGATCACTGTGCTCCCTTACCTCAAATACCAGTTGAACCCGGTAAAAATGTTCACCGCAAAAGCGCATACCGACTGGGTTAACGCGCAGGATATGTTCGATTCCTTCCCTGAAGGCATGTTCGAGTCGCTGACCGGCATACAAGTAACCGGTAAGCTGAAATATCATGTGCATCTGTTCCTGGATACTTCCAGTCCCGACCAGGTGCAATTTGAGTCGGTGTTGGAAAAGCAGGATTTCGATATAAAAAAATATGGTAAAATTGACCTGGGAAAACTTAATTCGGAATTCGTTTATACGCCTTATGAGTTTGGCAAGCCCATGCCTTCGCGCGTCATAGGTCCAAAAAACCCCAATTTTACGCCGCTCAACGAAATATCGCCCAATGTGCGTTATGCCTGTATGACCTCAGAAGACCCGTCATTCTATACCAATCACGGTTTTGTAATGGAATCTATCCGAAGGTCTATCGCCACCGATTTTAAGAAAAAGCAATTCAAACGCGGCGGCAGCACCATTTCCATGCAGCTTATTAAAAATGCTTTCCTGAGCCGGGAGAAGACGCTGGCGCGTAAAATAGAGGAGATCATGATCGTATGGCTCATCGAGAACGACAACATTATGACCAAGGATCGCATGCTGGAGGTGTATTTCAATATCGCGCAATGGGGCAACAACGTGTATGGCATCGGCGAAGCGGCCCGCTATTATTTCGGCAAATCACCATCGGAGCTTACCCTGGGCGAAGGAATTTATCTTGCAAGCATATTGCCGCATCCCCGTACCGGCTTATATTCTTTTGAGCCAGATGGCACCCTGCGGCCAAGCCTCATCAATTACTACAAGCTGATCGGCAATTTGATGGCTACCCGCGGCTGGACCATACCTGACAGTACAGGTTATGGTTATGCCGATGTAAGGCTCAAATCAAGCTTGCGCGAGGAGGTAGCGCCTGTGCCTGCCTCGGTGGCTGATAGCGTGATCCGCAAGTCGAGCGAGGATGAAGACGATAATTCCCCTGTTTACCAGGCTCCGCTGCCGAAAAAGCAAGTGGCAGAAACAGAAAAAAAACCTACTTTCTTACAACGATTATTCGGCCGTAAGGATACCACCAAAAAGTCGGGGGATTTTGATATTGATACCGTTGGAAAAACCAAAAAACAGATCCGCCAGGAAAAGCGCGCGCTCAAAAAACTCGAAAAGGAACGCGAAAAAGAGCTTCATGACAAAGGCCTGATGTAAGCTTTACTACCATGTGACTTTAATAAATGTTTAAACATATACCTTATGCGTTTAAACATTAATGGTTTGGGCCGGTTGCATGTTGCTGCTTTGAGGGTTTAGCGCCGGTCCTGCCATTAATTCTTATAAAAGCACCTGTAGAGACGCGATGCATCGCATCTCTGCCTGCATCATCCACCTGAGGATTTCCTCACAAAAAGCTTCGACTTCAACACGATATGCTTCCGGGGCACCACCTGTCCCTTCTTTTCCAGCGCATCAAAAAGCAGGGTTGCTGCTTTGATACCCATTTCATAGGCCGGCTGCGTAATGGTGGAAAGCGCGGGCGAAAGAAGCGGAGCTATCTGCAGGCTCGAAAAGCTCACGATCTTCAGGTCTTTCGGTATGGCAACGTTCATATCGTTGCATACTGCTAAGGTTGCAAACGCCAAACGTTCTACCGAGCTGAATATGCCGTCAGGTTTGATCTCTTCCAGCACCTGTTTGATGATGGAATAATTGATCTTTTCGTCCTGGCTGCAATCGATCACCAGGTCGTCGTCGAAAGCGATGCCATGTTTTACGAGTGCATCCACATAACCCTGCATACGCACTTTACCGATGGATATGCTTTTGTTCACCACAAGGTAGGCTATTCGTTTGCATCCTGTTTCAATCAGGTGTTCCGTCGCTTCGAAGCTGCTATCGTAGTCGTTCGTGGTGACTTTGGATACATCTATATCTTCATAAACCCTGTCGAAGAATACCACCGGGATATTTTTCTGCGCCAGGGCACGCATATAATTGTGGTCGTTTTCCTCACCGGACACCGACATGATGATACCATCGGCCTTACCGTTATTCAGGTAATTGACAAACGAGACCTCCTTCTCGAAAACATCGTCCGTGCGGTAAAGCAGTATGTAAAATCCCTTCTTGCGGGCCACTTCCTCGATACCGTTTATGGCCTGGGCGAAGAAGTCGTTCGCGATCTCGGGAACGATTACCGCAAGCGTCTTGCTCTTTTTATCACGCAGGTTGCTGGCGTAATGGTTAGGCAGAAAATTGTGCTTTTGGGCGTACTCAAGTATTCTTTCTTTAGTATCCTTGTTAATGTCTGTGCTCCCGTTGAACGCTCTTGATATGGTTGAGGTGGAAATACCCAGCTTTTTGGCGAGGGTTTTAATGGTGATATGATCCATTTGTTATGCTAAAGCGTTATGCTTGATCCAAATGTAACAAAACTCTTACGTTTGATACAATAGCTATCTCATTCTTCGAACAGTACACAAGCACTGCTAGCGGAAATTGTCATTTCACCGGCAGCGACAGACCTTATTCCCTTCTCATTTACCACATTCCCATCCGCAGCCATTTTCCAGTTACCCGGGGGGATAATGATCTTCTTATCCGAGCCATTCCCGTTAAATATCACGATGACATTTTTCCATTGATCGCCGTTTGCATTGTTATTCAGCTGATAGGCGATAACACCCGGGTCGCCGCTATCCATAAAATGCAGGTGTCCGCGCACCATTTCAGCCGACGGCATCCGAAATGCCGGGTGGTGTTTACGCAAAGCGATAAGACCCTTGTAATAATCAAACACCGCTTTATATTTCGTCTTCCGGCTCCAGTCGAGTTCATTGATAGAATCGGGGCTTTCAAAGGAATTGGCCACGCCGTTCTTGGTGCGCAGCATTTCGGCGCCGGCATGCAGGAAGGCCACACCCTGCGAAGTCAGCACAATGGCATTGCTCAGCTTATCCATTTTGATCAGGTCGGCTTCCGAAGCATTTGGGTTCGATATTTTGAGCCGGTCCCAAAGCGTATTATCGTCGTGGCAGGACGCGTAGTTAATGGTTTGATACGGCTCGGCCGCCCAGGGCGCTTTGGAATAATTTACTTTCGAGTAATCCACCTGCGAGTGCTCAACCGAACCTACGATGCCGAACTTCACGCTCTCGGCCAGGCTGCTTTGCCCGCTGACAAATCCTTTATCTTTCACATTCCCCCAGCCACCATGAATGCCGTCGCGCAAGTCGTCGTTAAACACGGCTATCTTGTCCAGCTTTGAAGCATTCTTTTTCACCGCGCGCTGGTCTTCGGGCAACGGGGTATTGCCCGCCGTCCAGCCTTCGCCGTAAATAAATATAGTCGGGTCTATCTTGTGCAGCGCAGCGCTGATATCATTCATCGTCTCAATATCATGGATACCCATCAGGTCGAAACGGAAACCGTCCAGGTGATATTCCTTCGCCCAATAGCAAACCGACTCGATCATGAATTTGCGCATCATCGGCCGCTCAGAGGCGGTTTCATTGCCGCAGCCCGTTCCGTTGGAATAAGCGCCTTTGTCGGTATGACGATAAAAATATCCCGGAACGAACTGGTTAAAATTCGATGAGGTGTCGGACGTGTGATTATACACCACATCCAGTATTACACGCAAACCATTGGCATGCAGTTTCTGCACCATTTCCTTGAATTCTTTAATCCGGACATTCCCGTCGTAAGGGTTTGTAGAATAACTCCCTTCGGGAACGTTATAATTCAGCGGATCGTAACCCCAGTTGAATTTGGCATCCGGGTGTGTTTCATCAACCGAATTGTAGTCGAACGAGGGCAACAAATGAATATGCGTTACCCCAAGCGATTTGATATGATCCAGTCCTGTTGAAGCGCCTTCCGGGCTTTTAGTTCCGGTCTCCGTTAGGCCCAGAAACTTGCCTTTATGCTTAATGCCAGAGTTAGGGCTCTCAGAAAGGTCGCGCACATGCAGTTCATAGATCACGATGTCTGTAAAGTTCTTCTGGTTAGGTTTTTTGTCTTTTGCCCAGCCAATGGGGTTAGTCGATCTGAGATCGACAATCATTCCACGCTTGCCGTTAACGCCGACAGCTTTGGCATAAATATCCGGGCGTTCTTTCAACCATCGCCCATTGATCTGCGCCTGGAAAGTATAATATTGATCCTTCAGATCACCTTTTACTATCTTTTCCCACACGCCATCTTTTGCCTTTTCCAGGCTAAGGGAATGCATTGTTTTACCTCCGTCGCCGGCAGTGTAAAGACGCAGTTTTACCGCAGCTGCTGTTGGCGACCATATTTTAAAAGTGGTTTGCGCCGGCGACCATTTGGCGCCGAGATCATTCCCGGGGTAAACCGGGTAATTATCATATGAGGGTAGTTGTTTGAATGAGACCGACAAAACAAGTATGAATATGGACGCTAAAATAGCTTTAAGGTTCATTGCATTTGATTAAGGCTATAAATGTAGCGAAATAAGCTATACAGACCCGAAGTAAAACAATTTTGCCCCTTTACGTATTTACACATTACTATCTACGAACAGCCATGAAACCCCTGAAATACTTGATCGTCAGCCTGATCCTTTTTATTCTTTGCCCGATCCGCTCCAAAGCCTATTCCGTTTACGCGCACCTGGCAATTGTGGATGTCGCATGGACCAAATCAATAGTGCCCCTGCTGAAGGCCAAATTTCCAAATGCGACCGAAAATGATCTGCGCATAGCCCATTCTTATGCTTACGGCGGCAGCCTGATGCCCGATATGGGCTATTTTCCATTCGGCAGCGTGTATTTTACCAACCTGGTGCACTATGTGCGTACCGGCGACTTCATGGAGAACCTCGTCAACCAGTCGCAGAATATCAATGAATATGCTTTCGCGCTGGGCGCCATATCGCATTATATCACTGATGAATACGGACACTCGCTGGCAACCAATGTTGCCGAATCAATGGTTTATCCAAAGATCGAGAAGGAGTTTGGCAGGGTGGTCACCTATGAAGAGGCCCCGATATTCCATAGTCGTATGGAGTTCGGTTTCGATGTGCTGCAAATCGCACGTGGTAATTATGCTTCACAGACCTATCACGATTTTGTTGGATTTAATGTTTCCAAACCCGTCCTGCAGCGCGCTTTCCTCATCACTTATGGCGAAAACCTGGATAGTGTGTTCCATGGCAAGCTCGATCTGAATATATCTACTTTCCGGTGGTCGGTAAAAAGCCTGCTGCCCGGCCTTACTCGCACTGCCTGGCAAATGAAAAAAGGTGACATCATTAAAGCAAGCCCCGGCATGACAGCCCGGAAATTCCACTACCATATCAGGCGCCGCGAATATTACAGCCTCTATGGTCTCAAACGTGAAAGGCCAAACCTGCGGACGAGGGTCACTGCATTCATTATAGAGATATTGCCAAAGGTTGGGCCTTTGCGTGCGCTAAAATTCACGCCGCCCACCGGGGAAGCGGAACGCCTCTTCGTCAAGGCGTTTGATGCCAGCTCGGCACATTTTGCCATTATTGTTGGCCAACTGAAGGACGGGCACGATCCACAGTTGCCCGACATAGATTTTGATACCGGGAAACCTACCATTTTCGGCGAATATGGCCTCGCAGATCAAACTTACAGCCAATTGGTTATCGGCTTGCAAAAGGATAAATTCGGCAATATCACCGACCACTTAAAACTGCATATCGAATCTTTCTACAACAAAGCCGACAGCACTGTTGACCCACCCAAAAAATTATACGATTGGAAGAAAACCAATTATGCGCTGGAGGAATTGAAAAACGCAAAAGCTGTTCCATTCGATCAGTTGAAGTTGCCCGCTGATACCAGCAAAGCCGCCTTAAAGTCGAGCCAATAATTTCTATCTTTAAAAAATCATTGGCTTTTGATCATGAAGATATTTCGTGCGATGCTCACCGTAGCACTGGTTCTTTTTTGGGCGAACCTATACGCCCAGGCACCCGCAAACGCGGTCATTTTTCACATTACTTCGTCACACACTTCGTTCCCCGATACCGGTCGCGCGAAAGGGCACCTGTACGATAAGGTATTGTATACCCAGGCCGAACATTACAACGACAGCACCGTTCTTATCATCGCACCGAAGGGGCTGGACGCAAAAAAGAAGGTCGATCTGATCTTCTGGTTCCATGGCTGGCGTAACAATGTGGATACGGCGGCTGTGCATTACCAGCTGACGCGGCAGTTCCTGGCTTCAGGACTGAATGCCGTCCTGGTTTTAGCCGAAACCACTAAAGACGCCCCAGACAGTTATGGCGGCAAGCTCGAAAATGCGGGTGTGTTTAAGGCACTGGTGGCCGATGTATTGAACGGATTACATTCTCAGCGCCTGGTCGCCAAAAATTGTGAAGCCGGGCACATTTTGTTGGCCGGGCACAGCGGCGCTTACCGGGTGATGGCGCGCGTTATTCAAAATGGCCAGATGCCGGTTGACGAGACTATATTGTTCGACGCGTTATATGCCGAAACCGAAAAGTTCATGGCCTGGATAAAGGCTGATAATGCGCATCGTTTTATCGATATCTATACCGACCACGGCGGAACAGACGATGAAACCCGCGGCATGATGAAACTGCTGGATACGGCAAAGATCGTCTATGTATCCACGGAAGAAAAGGCAGTAACTTCACAAATGTTGCGTGATAATCGGCTGGTATTCATCCACAGCCTCAACGAGCACGATAAGATCATCGCCAATCCGGATAATTTTCTGCTGTATTTGGATAATGAGCCTTTTCTTAAGAAACTGAAAAACGAATAACTATGAACGAATTTGACCGTAACAGTAGTGATCTCTGGAGAATGGGTGTTTTTTATTATAATCCCAAAGACCCGGCGCTGATGGTTCCTAAAAAAAGCGGATTGGGCTGGACATTCAACTTTGGCCACAAAGTATCATTCATTATCCTGTTTCTTATACTTGCTGCAATCCTATTCGATGTGCTTTATAGCACAGGAGTAATCAAATTCTAACCGGTGGGGATTTTGCCAAATGTTTCCTGATAACTGAAAGCAATTGTTTGGGCTGAAAAGGCTTCAGCACACAGTCCACGAAGCCGCTGGTCAGCAGGTCGTTCAGCATAGTTTGGTCCACCAGTGAGGCAGTAAAGGCAATAGCGCGTATTTCAGGATAACGGCTCTTCATTTCGAATATGGCTTCATAGCCACTCATCACGGGCATTTCCAGGTCCATCAAAATAATATCGAAATCTCCGGTTTGACTTAATATGTCCAGGGCCTCGCGGCCATTATAAGCCGGTATCACGTTGGCCCGAAAGCTGCTGAGTATTTTTTTGGCCACCATCATGTTCAGCTGGTTGTCCTCTACCAGGAGTATTTTCACACCCTCAAGGTCGTCGTCGTTTTTTTTCAGGCCTTTCACCGAACCGGTTTCCGCGTCAGCATATTTGAATTTAATGTTAAATGCGAACTTACTGCCCCGGCCTTCCCTGCTTTCCAGGTACAGGATACTGTCCATAAGCACCAGCAAACGCTGCACGATGGTAAGCCCAAGGCCGGTCCCGCCAAATTTTTTTGTGTCCTCGTGATATATCTGCCCAAAGCTTTCGAATATTCGTTTCTGGTCGGCTTTGGCGATACCCATGCCGGTATCTTCAACACTGAAGCCCACCTCGGCAAACTTGTCTGTTTTGTTCTTACAAACCGCTGTCAGCTTCACAATGCCGGTGTCCGTAAACTTCAACGCATTCGAAAAAAGATTATTAAATATCTGTATCAGGCGTACATCGTCTGCCATCACCATAATGTCCAAAGCCGGGTCAATCTCGGTTTCCAGCTCAACACCCTTTTCCTGGAAAAGCGCAGTAAATGGCATGCCCACATTATCCAGCAAATGCTTCAAGTTTAATTTTACCGGGTGTATCTCCAGCTTATCAGCTTCGATCTTGTTGAAATCGAGAATATTGTTTACCTGCTGCAGCATGTGGTCCGAGCAGTATTTCAGTATCTGGTAGTATTCCTCTTGCTGAGCGAGGTTTTTTTCCTGCCTTAACAGATTCACTACGCCGATAATGCCGTTCAGCGGCGTACGCAGCTCGTGGCCCATTGTTGCTAAAAAACGGGTCCTTGCTTCGATGGTACGGTTGCTTTGGTCAACCAGTTCGTTAATGTATTTTTTCTCGAAGAAAATATAGGCAACAGCGAATACGATGGTCGACGAAATGGCTACGAACCGGTTCACAAAGGCCAGGTGCCTCATTTGCGTCACAGTGATCCGTTCGAACGGGAGGATATTGCGCCCTATAATGACGCATATGCCGAAGGACAGCACGATAATGGAAATATAGATCACCGACGCGCGATACTGCGTTTGCTTCAGGTCGACTATTATAGGGACTGCGACCAAAATGGGGAAAAAGTACAGGTATACCTCCGATTGCAGGCCTTCGACAAAGGTAACAGCCAGGAGAGAGCCGCAGACAATGGAAATAACAAAAATGGTAAGATTGGTGATATGGCCGTTGTACTTGATCAGCATCACCATCAGCATCGAAAAGCAAAAGGATGCCACGACGATGGACGAAGCGTACAAGCCAAGATAAGAATCGTAGATAGAAAGGCTAACCCCTGTTAAAAGCGCAGCAAGCCCTAACTGATAGGTCCTTTTGGAAACATCCTTGATGTCAAAAAAGGGATTCAGATATTTGTCTTCCTCTATTAGCCGGTAGTATTTATCGGTAACGCGCTTCACTATTGGCAACTGGGGGCGACTACTTACATTTTTGGCCATACCATTAAACGTAAAAATTGGTTTAAAGTTTGTCGGCAAATATAAACGATAGATTTTATAGGGTTTTATGGCGTTACACCTGTCAATTCAGCACTTCACCGTCTTCTTCTCACAATCGGACCAAAAAAAGAAAAGCCGGCGTTGCCGGCTGATCCATTAATATGACGGTCTGCAAATTACTTAACCGGGGTTACCAATTGAATATCCGAAACAAACTGGTCGGGCGTTTCATTGGGAAAGCCGTCCCATTCTTTTAAAATTTTACCGTTCTCATCTACCAGCAAGGTGTAAGGGAATTTACCGCCGGCATTATATTTATCGGCCAGCGCCTCGTTCAATTTGACCTGTTCTTTGCTCGGCATGTTCTTTTTCTGGCGGGGGAAATCAGCCCTTACCAGCACCAGGTGGTCCGTAGCGTAACCTTCAAAAGCCGCCGATTCCAATATTTCCTTTCGCAGCCTGATGCAAGGCACGCACCAGTCTGAACCTGAAAAATTCACTAATATCAGTTTATGCTCTTTTGCCGCCTCTTGTTTAGCTGCATTAAAATCGCCTTGCCAGGCAGTAGTGCCGGGCAAAAAGGCCAGCATAAAATACATCATCAATACCTTCATCTCTTTACAAAATTATTTAAATCCTAAATTAAGTGAAACCACATCCGATACCAAACCGGTTGTTTGCGTATAATGCCCATACCTGATCTCCAGGTCGTGAAAGCCCTGCATCCCAAATACACCTTTCTGCGGTACTATGCGGAAACCCACACCGTAAAAATTCGCGTTAAATTTCGCGTATTCATAATTACTGGTATAGTATTGGTCCGTTGGACTGTGCGCTTCATAAGGGGCAAAATATTTCGCAGCCGTTTGATCGTAATACCGGTAAAACGGCGATATCGAAAAGAACGGGCTCAACTTGATGGGCATCTCGAGTCCCGCCGTGTTTGACCGTATCCCCCAGCTATCTTCATAATAACGGTAATAAGCGCGCAGAATGATATTGTCACCCAAAAAATAATTCGCGCGGAAGCCAAGCGGCAGCTTGAACCTGTTCGAAGGAAGCTTTTCAATAGTGTCTTTCCCGGAGTTAAAGTACACCCTGTGGAACGGCAGCCCAAGGTAACCGTTCTGGCCCACAACATCAGCCAGGAACATGATCTGCAGCCGGGGGCTGATGATCTGCGAATAACCGAAGGACGCATCATAAGTGTTCCGCGGGCTGGATGGGATGTTTCGTTTGTTGTTAATTACCATACCATTCGCACTCAATACCTCGGTATTGCCGCTCGCGGTGGTAATAATGGTCGTTCCGCCTGAGTTTATGGCGGTTGGCTGCGGAACGAACTCTGATGGATAGATCAGTGTCACCTTATCAAAATAGGCTTGCGCCTTAAAGGTGAATTCACCGTTCTTATTCGCCGTTTTCTGCGAAAAGTGGATGTCAGCGCCCAGCGAATGATAGTTGTATTCACCCGAATAATATACCCCGAAACCGAATGTATTATTGTGTTTCGCGTTTTCGGCCGTATAATCGAACGAAGGATATAGCCTGTCGCCGCCTGTCTTTGAGGCGCCCGTTTTGGAAACGAAAGCCTGGGAAGCCGCCGTATGGTGATCGTACCCCATGCCCAGGGTGATCGAGTTTTTCTTATAGTTAGGGTCGCCCCAGGCAAATTTCAGGTCGATACCGTTGGCGATGTCGGTCACATGTTCCGAACCGATGCCCCCTGTCACTGCCGAATGATCACCATTCTGCCAGTAATAGCTCGAAACCAGGTTCACTTCGTCTAATGTCAACGGACGCGGGCTGTAGCTTTTGTTCTCCGGTTGCTCCACCGGTGTATAAAGACTTGGCGCACGCTTACCCCCCAAAGTATCAGTAGTGGTTTGTGCGTGCGCGTTTAGCCGGCAAATTAATGCGAATCCTATAACGGATAAAAGTACTTTCTTCATTATTGCTTATGCTGCCCGCTTTTAATTGCAACCACAACCGCCACCTGTTTTACCGGCATTAGCGCCCGACGCGGCCTCACGGTACGATTCAAAATTCAGTTCATTCTTCTCCACTTTCCTGTTCCCGAGAGCCATTTCAGCATCGTTCAGACGATTCTTCTGGTATTCTTTCACCTGTACACAAGAGCTTGCGCCGGCGATCAGCAATACACAACCTATTATTTTAAATATTCTGTCAGTCATTTTAGGGGTTATTTGATATTAATATTGTTCGATGTATAAATACGGTCGTTATCGTCAACGATCACGGCTTCAATATTTTTGATCTGGTTGATCATGTCGAGCCCGGTTCTTACACCCATGATCGTCACCGGCGTAGCCATCGCGTCGGCTATTTCGGCATTGGTGGTAATAATGGTTACGCTTTTAATGCCCGTAACCGGGTAACCAGTTCGCGGATCGATAGTGTGCGAATATTTCTTTCCGTCAAT
The DNA here is from genome assembly GCA_035551775.1 of Mucilaginibacter sp. Lineage (GTDB taxonomy): Bacteria > Bacteroidota > Bacteroidia > Sphingobacteriales > Sphingobacteriaceae > Mucilaginibacter. Next base: position 519,955 of record DASZMQ010000002.1, read on the forward strand.
GATCGCATATTTCTCATAGTTGCCCGAAGTGGCGACCGCTATATCGGGAAAGCTCAAATAAGAAAACACTTCGCCCTTTACGTTGGGATTGATAATGCCCACGGACCAATCGCGACCGTCAGGTTGTTTACCCCAGGTGGTCAAATCGCCCGATGCATTCACTACGCCGCCTTCGGCACCTGCTTGCTTCATAATATATTTGGCCCGCTCGGCTGCATAGCCTTTACCTATCCCGCCGAAACCAATGCGCATCCCTTTTTCTTTGAGAAATACTGCGCATTTTTCGATATCCAGCACAATATTTCGGTAGTCGATCAGCCTGACCATTTTTTTAGCCGTTTCCCCGTCAGGCAGGGACGTCATGTTTTGATCGAAATTCCACAGCCGCTTATCAATCGATCCGTAAGTAATGTCGAATGCGCCCTGCGTGATGCCCGAAATACGTATCGAGCGCTGTATCAGGTCAAACGTCTCGCGGCTCACTTCCACAGGCATTATTCCTGCCTGAAGATTGACACGGTTGGTTTCGCTATCGTCGCTGAAAGTGGTCAACAGCTTTTCTATCCGCTGTATTTCGGCGATACCTTTGTCTATGACCAGGTTACCCGAAAAATCATTATCAGTCACCACACTCAGTTCAAAGCGGTTACCCATCAGCTTGCATTCCCTTTTGACAACAAATTTCTCGCGCAGCGAAACGATCATATTAATTGTTTGAACACTTTTTTAAACGACAGAGTAACAGCAATATTACGAGGCTATTCTGTTTTTAAAATGAAATTTTAAATTAATATGAAAAGTTTTTGAGCGGATCGGCATAAAAAAGCCCCTCTGATCATCGACCGGGGGGCTTTTCCAATTTTTATATATTGCTCAATTTTTTTGCTTTTTATTCCCGCCGCGCTGCCTTGGTGGCTTGTTGCCCTTGTTTTTATTGTTGCCCGCGCGCTGACCGAAATTGTGCTGCCCGTTGCCCGGGTTATTATGCGGCGTAGCGGTAATATGGTCCTGCGATGTTGTGGCGGGCGCGCCTTTGTTCACTGCTGCGAATTGGCCCTTATTAGTCACAGCTGCCTGCTGATGTGCCACCTGCTCGGCTGTTGGCCTGAAGTGCTGCTGGCTCATAGCTGCGGTTTCCGTTGCAGTCGGTCTGGCGGCAACACCGCCCTGGCGGTTAAAACTCGTACGATTCACCACAGTTGTATTATTAATTACGGTTTTGTTTACATATACATTGCGCACCACGGTAGTATTCACATGTACCACCGCTGTATTGTAACGGAATGCGCCCCCGTGCCACTCGCCGCCAACAAAGCCTACGCCGAAATAGCCGAAGCCATAATGGATACCGCCGTAGAAACCTACGGTCGCGCCCCAATAACCGGGATGGAACCGGTAAACCCCGCCAACAAACCCCCAATAACCGGGCGTCCATAACACACCTGGATGCGGCGGGGCGACCCATACGCCGGGAATCCAATAATAATCAGCCGCGGTAATACTCCACGCCCAGTAACCCGGCTGCCACAAGTACCCGTCAACAGGGCATGGGGGCTGGTCGTAGTCGGGCATGGCCGGGGGAGCCGTTTTAGAAGTTATCTCCTGGTCGGCCTGGTCGTCGTCTAATGCGTTGGAAACATCGCTTGCCAAAGTTGATTGATTGGTATTATTATTTGCTGAAAGATCCGGAACCGCTGTCTGGGCATTACCGTTGGCAGAAAGATCGGGCACCTGCCCTGGCGCCGAGCTGTTGAACCTGGCGTATTGAGCGCAATTGTTCAGGTTTGTTAGGTTCGGGCCCTCAACGCGAACCGGAGCCCAGTTGGCCGCGCGCGGTTCGAAATAATACAGCGCGTTCTCATCTATATTGTAGTAAAATGAGGCTATGGCCCTCACGCGGTTAAAATTAACCACCTGATAAGTGAGCTGATAACCGTTCATGTTTCTCGGGTTTATTTGCTTGATCACCGTGTAGGTTTGCGGCGGAGCTGCCTGCATAACGCGCCTCCCGCGGCCGGTGTTGCTTACCAGGTCGATAAATGCGTCCTTGAATGCTATCGCTTCATCCGAATTCACCTGCACTTGCTGGCCGGTTTGATAGTTAATAGCGAAAATTTGTGCCGAGGGGTAAGTATCGACAACGGTCTGGGCTTTGGTGACGCCATAGACCAATAGCGAAAATACAATCAGGGCTAGTTTTTTCATCACACTATGACTGGCTAATTACGAAAGGGTTTAACCGTTATAGCATAAATATACCTTCTTTGTCTTCAAAAAGCTGTATGCCAGCCGGCATATTCCGAGTCTTTATGATTTATTGCCAAACAATTTATTTTTTATCGGGTTAATACGATTGTCTGTAAAGCAGATTGAACATTTACCAGGAAACAATTTATTCGATGCTTATGAGCTTAGACTTTTCCGTGTCTTAAAAAAAGCCCATTTACTATGAGAACATTGCAATTACCCCTCCTGCTGCTATTGGCAATAAGTTGCTTTTCGGCATGCTCGAAACTTTCCGACGGATCAAATCCAAAACCCAAAAGCCCGGCGCTTGTGGTTATCGTAGGGTCGTCGACCGCAGCCGGTGGCGGCGCCAGCCCGCTCGATTCGGCTTGGGCCAATCGTATACAAGGCGTGGTAAACAAAAACGGCACCAAGGCAAAGTTCATTAACCTGGCCGTTGCAGGGTATACTACTTACCAGGCCATGCCCAACGGCTACCATGTTGCTAACCGTCCCGCACCTGATACCACTGCAAATATCAGCAAAGCACTTTCGCTGAGACCCAACCTGGTGATCATTAGTTTCCCTTCGAACGATATCGCCGATAATTATACCGGCACCGAGATCATGCATAATTTTGGTGTGATGACGCAGATGCTCGATTCGGCCGGGATACAATATATTGTATTCGGCACCCAGCCGCGTAATTTCCCGACCTATAATCAGCGTTTAAGAGAGAAAACATTGAATGATACCATCAAAAACGTATATACCATTCATTCCAACGATTTTTTCCTGCAATTAAGCACCAGTACCTATCTCATCAACCCGATGTACTCGGCAGGGGATGGTATCCACCTGAACAACAGCGGCCACGCGCTGATCATGAACGCCACTTTGAAGCAGCCAATATTTATGGAAGTGCTGCAGTGGCCTTAAAATTGGTGTCCGCATGTCACAAGGTAAGCTAAATATTAGGCTCGAACCATAAGTTTAGCTACCTTTACGCTGATTCTATTGTTATGCACCATCTGGTTTATATCGATCAGGGTTCAGGCAGCTTACTTTTCCAGGCATTGCTGTCGGGCCTCCTTACCATTATGGTATTTTTTAAGCGTATAGCTGCCTGGTTCAACTCCCGGTTCAGGTTTAAGAAGTAGCAAATGCACCCAATTCCAGGAGAATTGACCACACCAAACTATTCTTCATACCGCGACCCGGCCGCGCGTGTCGTGAAAAGAGCTGATGGTTGGTACAGGTATATTTTCAAAGCTTACCAAAAGGAATTTGATCACCTCACACAGTCCGGTCTGTATACCGAGTTGGTACAAAAATGCCTGATGATCAGCTACCAGGAAGTAGAAACCGACAACTCGGATTCCGCAATTTATAAAATGATCCGTCCCGAACAGATCGCCTTCCAGAGCTACCCTTTTGAATGGTCATACAACCAGTGGAGAAAAGCGCTTATCGCTTTACTCGACATCAACAGCATCGCTTTAAAATATGGCATGATACTGAAAGATGCAACACCTTATAATTTTTATCTTACCCAAGGGAAAGCTGTACTGCTTGATACCACTTCATTCATCCTGTTCACACCAAACGATCCCTGGGTTGCCTACCGCCAATTTTGCGAAGAATTTTTAGGTCCCGTTGCCCTGATGCGTTATAATGGTGTATCATGGGGAAAACTGACCATGGCTGCTTTGAGGGGGCTGGGTCTGCCATTTATCAGCCGCCAGTTGCCGGGGCGGTCAAAGCTCGATCCGACCTGTTTGTTGCATATCCATCTGCATGCACGCTATACTGGTAAGAAAGGTAAAGCCAAAAAAGGTTTTACCGCTGAAAAATTGTTGAGCCTGTTTGCTATGCTGCGGTCTGCGGCAAACTCCTGGGATAAGCCTTATTCGCATAAAGGGCATTGGGAGGGCTATTATGATGAAGGCAACGCGTCTTATATCGCGGCTAAAGAAAGCATCGTGAGCAGGTGGCTTTCGGAGATCAGGCCAGATACCACTATCGATCTCGGTACCAATACCGGGCGTTTTGCTTTTTTAGCGGCCAAGTACGCCAGGCAGGTTATCGGTGTCGATTTTGACGCCTATTGCGTTGACCTGGCCGAAAAAATAATAGAAAAAGAATCTTTGGCTAATATTATCGCCCTTTCGGCTGACCTTGCGCAACTTTCACCTGCGCTGGGGATGATGAGTAAAGAATACCCCTCACTGCTTGAAAGGGCGCGTTCGGATATGGCACTTGGACTGGCATTGGTGCATCATCTGTGCATCAATATGAATATTTCTCTGGTACAGGTAGCTGAGCTATTCGCAGCATTTGGTGAGCAATATGCCATCGTCGAGTTTGTTCCTGAAGATGATAACAGGGTAGTGCAATTAATAGCAAACCGAGGAGGCGTTTTCACCGGGTACAGCGAGGAGTTGTTCGTTACTGCGTTCTCAGCCCATTTCGACTTGGTGGAAGAGGCCAGGGTGAGTCCCACGAAACGCAAGCTATACCTATTTAAAAAGCGCAGCGGATGAGCGATGCGCTGATACCGGCAAAAAAGGTCCGGGCGCTGATATTAACCACAAACCTGGTTTATATCGCCTCCCTCGTTTTAAAAATGCGGATATCCAACCCGGCTTATTTCTTTGAGAATGCTTTTCGAACCACCAACCTGTTGTTTTATGGATATGTGCTGCTATCCTGGCTGCTGATCAGGAGCAATAAACTTTATTTTCTCAGTTCATTCCTGCTCATACTCGATCTGCCCGTCAACTTGAAACAACAGATCCAAAATTTCCTTTTGGTGCATCTTCATTTAAGCGTTTGGCTTTATCATGGCCTGCTGTTATTACTGCTTGCGCTATTCATTTTTTTCGTTTATCGTTACAAAGTGATGGGATATTTCCAGGTATTCCTGCTGTTCTTTTACCTTGCATCGCTACTGATCATTGTGTTTCAAACCAAAACAACGCGGGCCACGACGCTGTACCTTGGTCAACCGGTCAGTTCCATCTCAAAAAACTACTATTTTTTGCTTTTTGATGAATACCCCGGCGAAAAGGTGATCAGCGAATACGGTCTCTGCGAAAAACCTGACTATCCCTCATCCTTTTTGCCCAAGCAAGGCTTTACCGGCGATCAGAATTCTTATTCGAATTATCTCAGCACGGTCCGCAGCACTATCAATTTTCTCACCGGCAGCCTGCAATCCGGGTATAATGTCAACGACGCTATTGACGCTATTGATAGTAACGTGTTTACACGCCGCGCCAATTATTCGTTTACTGCATTCTCAGTTTTAGACAAATACAATCGCCCGAATTCCCTTTTTGAAAGGTATTACTTCTACAATTTCAATAACCTGCTTACGCGGCAGCTCATCCCCTGGTGTATCAGCCGTTTCAGCAGGCGCGGCGCCGGCGATTATACCGATGGCGACGTCTATAACGGCGATGCACTCGCCAAACTGGGCGAACTCTTAAAAGGCAGGCAGCCACATATAGCTTACATTCATTTTTTTACGCCGCATATCTACCCGCTGGTAAGAGGCGAACCCAGCGCTCAACGGATCCATAATGCAAACGAATGGATGCTAAAGGCCATAAACGCAGTCACCAAAAACGATCCGAAAGCCGGCGTAATCATTTTTTCGGACCATGGCTGGCGCGCAATATCGATTCCGGCGATACAGCGCAATTTGAATTTGTTGTACTATCGGAATGTTGTTATTGATACCAGCCTCGTCAATAAAAACGGGCTTGTAGATTTGACCAAAAGCATCAAATACTGAGGCCTACTGATGCGTAAACACCCAGAAATCCGGCGTCTGGTTGGTACCAAACAAGGTGCAGTCGACACAAAACGGCGATGACCCGGAATGTCCAAGGATCGCGCCGGTCAACGGATCGTAGATAGCCTGGACCGGGATCTGCAGTGTGCTTGTTACGGCTCCCTTGTTAAGATTGAAGACCGGGTTTTCCTGGTTTGTACGTATGAGATTGCCTTTAAGCAATGTATCTAAATAAAGCGTATCGAGCAGGCAATTGTCGTATGGAGAGTTGAGCGTCCATTGTGTTGGTATTTGCCCGTTGTCGATAAAAAACCTGCTGGTTGTAGCGGCACCGGCGCTGATATAACCCAATACCGGTTCGTTCGGATCGGTAAGCGAATGAATATTGCCCAATATTTCGGTTGGCTGCGGATCGAACAGCCGCCCTATATCCTGCGTGTTCTTCTTCAGGTTCGTCCAATAGTCATAAGCTTCCCGCGTTAGTGCATATTGCTTTACCAAAATGCTGTAAGCATTCACTTCAGGCCGCCGCTGGCTTACAATTACAGTCTGTTTCCCATCCAGCTTTCGCGATGTTGACTCAACGAAGGTCATAGGCGCATCGTTTATCACGTCCCTGGATAGCCCGGATGATGTCGCTAAAACGATCGCACTCGAAGTATCGCTGTTCCAGCACTGGTATATCTGGTCGTTATTAAGATCGCGCTCTATAACTGTGTCGCCATTCGATTTAAACAGCGAGAAAAATCCAGAGTGAAGCACCCAGGTTTCTTCATATTCCCATCGGTAAAAATGGGTATTGTTTTGCGGATCGTGCGTGCTTACATAAAACTGGATGCCGTTGTTTTTCACCGCGAAACTTATGCTGTCTATTAACGGTGAATTGGTAACCGGCACAAAGTCGGATAAATATTCGCGCGCGTCGGCGGTCTTTATCCGCAAGCGGTAATGCGCTGAATTGTCCAGGTTCAAACTGGCCGAGACGTATTTCCCGCCGCCGGCTTCGGGCACGGGATAAGTGGGTCCTTTATCGCTTTCGATCGTAATGATGGCGCCGGGAACCGGGTTAGCTGTCGTCGAGCTGGCAAGGCTAATGGTTTTGCTTAACCTGATGGTAGTTGGTCCCGGTCCGGCATTGATCGTGCCTTCCACGACCAAATAGCTGCCGGGGAATGCTACATGCGGCGGATTATATAGCTTTTTACAGCCATAAGCAATGATAAATAAACAAAGAAAAAAGCCGGGAATAAATTTCATCACTCCTCCAAACTGTGGCAGTACTGTAATTGGTTATAACCTGTTGAGCGATATAGGCCGGATAGCTGCGTTAAATATAACGACAATTATTTTCAAAGCAAGCATTTTGCCGGGAAATGAATGTGCGGGGATCAACAGAAATTGTCCAGGTCAGAGCCCAGGGCGGATATCCCGTTACACTATCTGTTCACATTCAGCCATGTTTCGACCACTTTTACACCATTAATGTTCAGATTTTCAAATTATTGGCGCTTACACTATGCCTGATTTTTTGATGAACCTGGCAGTTTTCGTGAACGCCCAAAACACAATGTGCTGAAAAACAAGCCATTTGTTCCATTTAGGATATACAGGAAAAAATAACGATCCTGACGAATAAGTCTGCAAATTTACACTTTTTTACCGTTTTGGCTACACTTTGGCCCGTTTTGATTATGCAAACCTGGCTTAGTGTACACGCATCCTTGATAAACTTAGGGCAAGGCAGAATCATAATTTCACACTATGTGGCCGCCATACAGCCTCCGTTATTCCGGCAAGTGTGGTTGGAGAGTAAGGCCGCCTTGCTTGCATTTGCTAAAGCATGGACATCCGAACTGAGGGCAAAAGGTATCCGTGTGAATGTGATCGCCCCCGGGCCGATAGAAACAGGCGTATTTGATCATATCCCGCAAGAGGCTAAGGATCGCCTGGTATCTATGATCCCCATAGGCAGGATCGGTCAGCCTGAAGAAATTGCAACAACCGCGCTCTTCCTGGCTTCGGATGATTCCAGCTTTATTTCCGGAAGTGAGATCTATGTTGACGGTGCGATGGCGCAGATTAATAGTCTAAAGAAATCAAAAAGCGGTGCAGCGACGAGTTTCTGCTCTGCTTTTTGATTTTATTGTTAGCTGCCTGTGGCTGGCCCCCGTGCTTCTAACTACCTCCGCTATTGCGGCAAGTGTGGGCACTTGGCCGGGCGGGGAGAATATCTGAGGTTTAGTTAAATTTGAAAACGCTAAGCGTAAAAATGGTAAGGAACATTAATAGCTGAGAAATATAAAAAAGATCGAGGCGACGTTTTACCCTCATGAAATCCTCTTTACGGTTTTCTTGCCCGAGCAGGTCATCCGGGTGAAAATTCAATTTTTCCAGCGTCATTAACCGTTTAAGTTTCACATCTTGTCTTCTTCCAACCACCGACCCATTGATGGCTATAATGATGATTAACCCGATTTTCATTTGAAACCAGATTTGTTTGGCAAAGACACCCTGGAAAATTACCAGCATTGTCACCCCTGAGAGAATCAAGAAAATAATTCCAATATTAACCAGCAAGTGGAAATTAAATCCGTCTTCATTGGATGTAATTGCCCTTGATCTGTCGCTCGCGTATCGTTTCCAGAAATGTTTCGTAAGCAAATATTCCACCAGGGTAGTACCAGCCATAAGAGTTATCCCCACAATGTGTGTGATTAGTGCGATTTGAAAAAGTGATTGCATGATAAAAAATTTAATGGTAAAAAATTAACTTGATTTAAATTGAAAAATGGGAAGACAACTTTGAAAGTTATCCCCGTAATGGGATAACTATTTTCGCTCAAGTTCATTCATCTATGTTCACGAGTATGGTGACAATACCGACCAGGGGTTCACCTCACGAGAGGCCTACAGGACTTGCATCCCCGCAGCCGGATCAATTTTCAGAAATAGTTGGGCTTTTCATATCGTATTTATCGGATTTTACAATGCCAACCATGAATTTAGCTACGCTTTGCCTGCTGATAGATAAACTTGGTTTTGGGAAGTTATTGAAACTGATCTTTAAAGTCTTTATATTTTTGGAGTCATTTAAGGCAACAGGCCTTACAGCCGTCCACCTTAAGTTTGAAGCGGCTAATAGCTTTTCCTGTGATTCGTGTTCCGCATAGACAGGGCGGAGGTTGGTATAGTTAATTAACCATCTGAACCAAAAAGGAGATTCCTTTTTGGTTTCCCCAACACCCCACGCGGAGATTGTAATTAACCGTTTTAGGTTTTGTTTGCCCGCTTCGGCAATCACATTTTCCATACTCTCAGATATGAAGTGTTCAGGTGTTATTAATTTAGACCAGGGAGCATCTGAGGCCCTGGCGATACTCAAGGCACTTATTATTAGGTCGCAGCCTTCCATTGCAGCCGCTAAATCTGCCCGGCGGGCAGGTGTTCCCTGGTATACTTTAATTGATTTTGAATTAAAGGGCATTTTATTTTTATCCCGCACCAAAACATTTAAATCATAGCCTTGCTTTAGTGCCTCTTCAACAATAAGGCGACCGGTTCTGCCGGTGGCCCCTATAATGAGTATTTTCATAATTTTTATTTTACTTGTTTGTAGCTCAATTATTGGACACACATCATTTTTTTGATTCTTTAATTTTTGAGTGCCTGTTACAACACTTTATAGATCTGACCGGTTTGTGCGCCCAACACACTTTTTATATAAGCCTGCGCAACCCTGCTCATGGTGACGGGAACGTGTCCCGGGAAATAAGAAAAATAGGCCGCAGATTCTTCAACAAGGTCAGGACCGACCGCATTGATACGCACTCCGTTTTCAAGCTCTATTGCTGCACCCTTCACAAATCCATTTATTGCGCCATTCATCGTACTAATATTTGTACCCATTAGAATCGGGTCATCGGCTAATGCACCTGATGTCAAAGTAAACGACCCTTTCGGATTAATGTAATGCTGGCCGATCAATACCAGGTTAACCTGGCCCATCAATTTACTGTTAACGCCAATTCTGAAATCAGCGTCCTTCATAAATGCCAAAGGCCCGAACTGTGCATCCCCGGCAGCGCAAATTAAGGCGTCAAATTTTCCAACCTGTTTGTAAAAGTTTTCTATCGATTCAGTCGACGAAATATCTACCCGTATATCACTGCTTTTTGAACCGGCCTTAATGACTTCATGATCATTTTGTAATGCGGTAGTTATGTGTTTTCCAATGGTGCCTGTGGCACCTATTATTAATATTTTCATGTTCTTTTTTTTCAACAAAATTATTCCATAACTTTACCTTTGTCAAGTAATGGCACATTTGTCAAGTATTGACATTTAAGACACTAATACACACTATCAGTAT
>DASZMQ010000003.1:0-80341 GCA_035551775.1 Mucilaginibacter sp.
TATAGCCCAGGCTGACCCCGTATTTCCTGGCCAAGATACGATAACTTTTACCGCCACAACCATACTCTTGTATGAGCAACGTCCTTTGTTTTTTGTCCATTTGTTTACTCCTAATGTGTAAACCTATTTCAGGACGTGACAGTCAGATCGACTTTTAGACCTGCCTGCCGGCTGGCAGACTCAGAACTCAAGACTTTAAACCTACCTTTGCTCCCGCTAAAACCACAAATAATGAATACAACCCCCTCTTCAACCCCAAATTCCAAAGCCGCAAACGAAGTAGCCCATGCAGTGGAATCACTGCGAACAGCAATGCTCACCGCGGATGGCGTCCTGCTCACCAGCCTGGCGCATGACGAACTGAGCTATGGGCATTCCGGAGCGCAGATGCAAAACAAACAGGAGTTCGTACAAACCTTTACCAGCGGCGATTCTGTTTTTACCAGCATCGAGATTACCGGCCAAACCATTCGCATTGTAGGCGACACGGCCATTGTCCGCCACGTGCTTACAGCCGCAACCAACGACAAAGGCAAGGGCCCCGGAACCGTGAAAATTAGCATCCTGCTGGTTTGGGTACGAAGCAATGGACACAGCTGGCAGCTTTTGGCCCGGCAGGCGGTGAAGGTGGTGTGATGTCGGAAGTCCGAAGTCGGAAGTCGGAGGTCAGAAGTCAATAGTCAATGGTGGATTTTTTTGGATCAGCTATTCGCCATTGACCATTCACTATTGACCATTCACCAACTTACTTGCACAACGACCTCACCGTCACAAAAACACCCGCGCTCGAATTGATCGTCGAAACTGTGCCGTTGGCGTAGGTGTAGGTATTGTTCGTGGTGGTCACAGCGTGCGAGTAGCTGTTATAGCTGTTGGAAGTGCCCGCGTTGTGCTTCGAAAAGGCGTTGAAATAACTGAATATATCGTAAGCATAATCAAAGGGCAGTTTGTAGCTGTAATTAGGCTTATCGTCAAAATTAGAGTAAGTCGCCACCAGGGTTCCCGAGGCGTCAGCTATTTGGGTTACGTTGTCGTTATTGTCGTAGGTCAGGTTATAGGTGTAATCCTGGTCGGCCTGCAGGCTGGTGTTGTCCGAATGCTGCGAATAGCTCGCCAGCCGGCCCTTGTCGTCGTAAGTATAATAGCTGTTCACTATCAGCGTGTTAGCGCCGGCGTAGTAGCGACTGGCGGTCATCAGCGTATCGGTATAATCGTATTCGGAACGGGTGTAATAATTGGCGCTGCTGTTATTGCCCAGCGACATCCACGACTTCACCACATGCCCGTGGTCGTAAGCGAACGTATCGCTCCAGCCAATTACGCCACCGCTATAGGCCGTGTGTTTGATCAGCTTATGTTCGGTATTAAAGTAAAAGAACTCCTGGTAAGGCGCCGTAGGTATAGTGGTGTTCGAGTCGGCTACCATAAAATCATAGCAGGCAGGCGCGATGATCTTTTTTTGCAACGCCTGCTTTTTACAGCAGAAAAACCAAAGCGGGCAGCAAAAAAGCAGCAGGTGAATGAGTTTGATATGCATATAGGCAGGTTTATGCATGGCTGTGGTGACAGGTTACCGGTATGAAGATAGGAAATATTTTGATTTCGGACATCACTACCGGGTGTCACACTGAGGTTCTCGAAGTGTGTGCGTAGAGGCCTTGCGCCGCATGTTTCGAGTGCCTCAACATGACACCTTACGCGCTACCGTCCCGACTACTCGTTCCCGGCGTTTGCAGGTAAAAAAAGCAGGATTGCACAACCCACCCAACCCCGTCCTGCTTTTCAATTATCAACTGTGTTGATATACGGTGATACTTTTTTAAATGCTACAGTGGTATTTAAAAATAGTCCTGCTGCTGCACGATCCGCTGCCCTCCTGATCTTTCTGCCCTTAACTTTCACCACAACAACCTACTTCCCGAACACATAAGACACCGATATGGCCAGGGTGTTGCTGATCACGTTCAGGTACAGGTTGTCTCCGGTTTGGTGGCCGAAAGTGCCGCTGTCGGATTTATAATGGCTATAATCGAGGCTGGCCAGGTAGGTGGAAACGCCGAGCCGTTTCGACGGGAAATAAACCAGTTCGAGCCTCATACCGGCGTTGTAGTAATCGGTTTTGGTGTCGATGCCCGAAACCTGGTAGTACGCATCTTTGGCATCGTTGGTATTATAACCGATATAGGGGCCGGCGCGGAAACCTATCAGGTCCTTGAACATAACGTACTTTCGCAGGTAAACGATGCCTCCCAGGTTTGACGACGATTCTTTGGCCAGGTAACCGGACGGAGCAGGCGCATAAGTGGAAGTGCTGGTGCTGTACGAGAAGGATGCGCCAAGGTCCAGTTTATCCGCAATAAAATAACTGTAATTGGGCCCGATGCTGAACTGCGTGGTTTTGACCCCGGCATCCAGCGCTGTACCGAAATTGGTTACGCCGCTGCGGTTGTTCAAGGCAAACGCCAGGTTAAGGCCCAGTGCCTGGTTCCCTTTTCCGGTTTGCGCATAAGAAGCTGAAAATACCACCATGAGCATAGCGGTAACGATTAAGGTTTTTTTCATGTGTTAGCTGTTAGATGAAGGCAATAAACGCCGAATGCGCAATCTTATCCTTTTCGGGATGCAATCCGGCGGGGATTTATTCAACATATCCACAAAAACCCTTGCGGGGGCGGAAGTCGGAGGTTTGAAATCGGAGGTCGGAGGTCTGATGTCGGAGGTCTGAAATCGGAGGTCGGAGGTCAATGGTCAATGGCGAATTTTTTAGATTGGCTATTTCACTATCGACCATTCACGATATTCATCTTTCGGACTTATGCGGATCCGCCAGTGGGCGGACAAGCTTTTCGGACTTCCGGAGTCATTAACCAAATGAATAATTTCACTTGCTTAAGTGAATATTTTCCATTATATTTGACTATTAATTGAAAAAGCGATGGCAACAAAGACAGACGATCCACTGGGCCGGATAGCGATTCCCGGTTTCAAAAGAGGTTGGATCGGCAATAATGCACAAATTTTTAAAACTGCAAAATCCGGCGTAAATACCACCGTATTTTACGATTTTGCAGATACGATCAAGATGCATAACAAATCCCTTGCGGCTATCCTGCATTTGTCGCCGAGGACAATAAGTAACTATAGGCAGAACCAGCAGGCATTAGAGCCTGTGCAGGGAGAACATCTATTAAAGCTGATCGCACTCTATGATAAAGGGGTTGAATTATTCGGCTCAATAGACGAGTTCAATTACTGGTTGGATAAACCGTTCTGGAATGAAACCGAAAAGCCAATGGATTGGTTGGTTACGCCGGGCGGCGTTGATTTGGTAATGCAGGAACTGGATCGCCTGGGTTATGGTTACCCCGCCTGACGATGCTGGTATTTCGTATCCTGCATAAAAAATATGGCGACCCGCTGTTTTGTCCCGGTGTGGAGGGCAGGTGGAACAGTGAAGGAAAAAAAGTTTTGTATTGCAGCGAATCTATTCCGCTGGCTTTTGTGGAAAGTATGATTAGAAGGCAGGGCGTTGGATTTAATCATGACTTCCAGATTGCCTATATCGAAATACCAGAGACAACAGGAATTAAAATCATCAGGGCGGCTGATCTGCCAAAGGGCTGGGAGAACCCGCATGATTATACCAAATGCCAGCCTTTGGCCGACGAATGGTATGACAGGCAGGAAAGTCTTGTTTTACAGGTGCCGTCCGCTGTTTTGAGTCTATGTAGTAACTACCTGCTAAATTCTCTTCATCCCGACTTCGGTAAGATCAAGCCGCCCCGCATTACGCCTTTGATGCCTGATGCAAGAATTGACGATATACTAAAACAGAGCAAGCCCGTTAAATAGCAATGATTAGATGTCCGAAGTCAATGGTCAATGGTCAATAGTCAATGGTGATTTTTTGGCCCTTTCGCCTTTGACCTTTAGCCTTTCACTATTGACTATTCACCATTCACATTGGCGTGCCCGTTGGCGCAGGGCGTCTCATCCATCCCGATAGCCATCTTTCGGACTTATGCGGATCCGCCAGTGGGCGGACAAGCTTTTCGGACTTCCAGACTCACCCCTTCAAAACCGCTCGCTAAGCCCCAGGCTGACCGTGCTCGTTTTAATAGCGCCGTATCCTGAGGAACTGATAGCGGTAATGCCTTGCATCAACCGGATATTAATGCCCAGGCCCTCTGCGTAGCTATTTTGAAATTCGAAGCCGAAGCCTCCGCCAACGGAAAAATTGCCGCTCTTATAGGCCGGCCGGGTGTTCACTACGCCGGTATTATTAAAGTCATAAGTGGATGAAAGCAGGAAGCCATATTGCGCGCCGAACTCGATATAACCTCCGAAGGGGAACCGGCTTTGAAGCAACAGGGGCACATTGAGGTACGACTCTCTGTATTTATTGATCTGACCGCCAAACGCGGCTTTCAGGTTACCACCCTCACCCGAGTAATCAGCCTCCGCCTGCAACGCGACCAGGCCCACCTTGTATCGGACAGATGCTCCTCCATAGCCCAATAACGCATTTTGCATGGCAAAACCCGGGTATTGTTCCGTTGCTAAATTTACCCCACCCTTCAGGCCCACCGAAAATTGGGCATGAATCTGATTGGCAAACAACAAACCTCCACAAACAATAAAGGCATAGCGTAAGGTCCTGGTTGATCTTTTCATGGAAAACGATAAAGAAACAATGATAGAGAAATTGCTTCAATAATCGTGCTAAACCGCTGTGACTTAGTTTTCTATCGGGAACGCTTGCGGGAGCATGGGGATTGCAAATCCCTGGGTTATGGGGTGCCGGACTGCAAATCCGGACCAACGTGGACGACCTTAGTACTAGGATTGCATATCCCGACCAACATCGGGGAGATTATTAAATACAGGCAAGATTCGTAAATACATTAGGCAGAGAATTTAAATGATTGATTCTTTGTGTAATTTACTTTATTAATGCGGACAAGTGCGGAATCGATATATTCTGGATTAAGTTCTATACCAATATACTTTCTGTCGATTTTTTCGCAAACAGCTCCAACTGTACCGGAACCAAAAAAGGGGTCGAGAACATAGTCTGAATCATTTTTGGTGGATAATTTTATACATGGCACTATCAAGCCTTCAGGAAAAACAGCATTATGATTAAATGAATTGGGCTTAATCGGAACCTCCCAAACCGATCTATTCTTTTTCGAATTTCTTTTCGACACGTCATAATTAAAAAAATATTTCTCCGACTTCGAAAACATAAACAGATACTCATGATTTCTATAAGGCCGATCTTTTACACTTTCAGGCATTGCATTAGGTTTGTGCCAGATTATGTCATTTCTCAAATACCAACCATGAGCTTGTAATAAAAGAGCCAATCGCCAGGGAATACCTATCAAATCTTTAGGTTTTAATCCACTAGGTGTGTTGGGCCTGCTTTCCATTTTACGGGCGGGATTCTTTTTGTCGCTGGCTCTATATTTTCTATTTCCACTCGTATAACCATCACCAATATTTAGCCAAAGTAACCCGTCATCTTTCAATACTCGCATTAATTCGCAAAACACCTTTAGAAGATTATTCAAATACTGTTCTAAAGTTTCTTCAAGCCCTATTTGCCCAGTTATATTATAATCTCTCATTCCCCAATAAGGCGGAGAGGTTATTATACATTGAACAGATTTAGACGGTAACTTCTCGATTATTTTTAATGCATCTCCTATAAAGACAGTGGATTCATTAATTTCTAGAAAGTCTTTTTGTGTTGACATAAGGGAAGGTGTATTATTAGCCTTTATACACCTTAAATATAGTATTAATATACAAATCTTTCGCTTATGTCAATTGCTAGGTTAATCAAAGAATTGTCCTCACTTAAGCTAGCCAAATCAGCAAAATTATATAATACTTTTCTTAGCTTTTCTTTTAATAGGCTATCGGTAGTGGCAACGCTGTTTATCAATGACATATTACCCTTCAATGACTCTCCAAAAGAAGTCAATAGTCCGATGATATTGTACCCATTCCTTTCCCTTAATAAAATAAGACTGCGCTGTAGAAAGTATTGCATTTCCGGTTTATTATAAGTCCCATTTGAAAAATCATTTAACAAACCACCAATTAAGTCGATTATTTCATTAAGCTTATATTGCAATCCCGTTTCAATAGAAGCAATATTTCGTGACTTATAGCCATCTAAAAATCCAGCAAAACTTGACATAATGATAATTATTAACTTAAACGAATAAAACTATCTTAAATTGCGATGATTTATTCTTCTTTTGGTTTACCATCGCTTAATTTATTATTTATTAATTGATTTAATTTTTCTTTAGGTGTAAGGCTTCCGCCTTCCAAAACAATTGAATCTGATAATGACTCAACAGCGCTTTCAAGTAAGATAAGATTTGTAATCTTAGATAAAAGGATGCCCAAATTTACTGACTTTGTATGATTATCCAAATCACTGTCCGATAATTTCTTAACATCCGAAGAAACCCTATCCTGTTCCTCTTTAGACACATTTTTCATAATGTTAAAGCATGTTGTTGGTAAAGCCAGCTTCGCTTTATCAAAGTCTACGTTTTTCATTACCTCTTTTACAACGCTTAATTCTTTATTGGATCTAGTTTGGTCGAACGATCTATCTGCTGTATTTAAAAAAACCTGCAATATTGCTCCAGCACCAATTTCAATTGTCTTGTCCCCTACTTTGATATTTGCAAAAGAACTACGCAGAATGAACAGAGAGGATGTTCCAGCGAGTAGAACACGGAAAATCCCTAAGTTTTTCGCTATATCAAATTCGACTATAAAAAGATACGCTAAAATCGCAGCAACACCATTAATAACTAAATAAATTCGACTCGCTTTTATCTTCCAAATTTGACTAAAATTTTTGTAGCGACTTAATAGTTCAGCGAGTGCTGTAAGGCTTCCTATAATAAAAGCAATTAGATAATACAGAATGTTCACTAGAAAAGCACAATATTCAATCTGAAAACAGTTCATTTTAAGTCAAGTTTACTATTCTATTAATTTAGCTCGAGCATCTTTAATTCTACCAATCTCGTAATCTTTAAATTGCATACTGGTGTGCAGAGACATTAGCCCCTTATATTTTGCATCATCTTTTTTGTTATAAGGCTTGTTCGGTTTGGTTATAGGAATAAATTTTAATTGAGCAACGCGAATGCCCGGGAATAATTTGATCGGGTTTGGCCCAGCATTGTAAATTTCCAAAGTAATTACCCCCTCAAATCCAGGATCAATAAAACCAGCCGTCATATGTATTTCAAGCCCGAGTCGCGCAAAACTGCTGCGGCCTTCTATTTCAGCAGATATAAATTCAGGTAGTTTTATATATTCCATGGTATGTCCTAAGATAAATTGACCTGGGGAAATTGTGATCGACTCTAGAAAATCTAAATCTACTAGATTCGAATTATGTTCCAATCCTCTCAAAGTCTCCTCCTCACTAAAATCAACTATACCATATTTAGTTTGATAATATAGCTGAAAAGAAGTTCCTAGTCTAAGGTCAAATGAGGTAGCCCCTAATTGCTCCTTCAAATTTATAATCGGAGATATCTTTAAGTCATTTGATTTAATTAATTGATAAATTTCAATGTCAACAAATTGATTCCTTGGGTTAATTCCTATATCAATTTTTTTTAATATCTCGTCTTCTAAACTATCTATTTCCAAAATTTTCTTTTGATCATAAAAGAGATCGAACCATTCTGAAACTTGAATAGACCGCAAAATAGATTGATCGAACCTCTTAAACGCTTTTAGTAAAGAATTTTCGTATTTTTTCGCTAATTCATCTTTCTTAGTTGATGATAACTTTTTTAAATCTTTTAATATATCATTCTTCAGATTATTATTCCTAAAGAACCACGCTGCTAATAATATTTCCTGAACATAATTTGGTTTTTCAGCCAATTTGCCAGGTTTTGACCGTTTACTTGAAATCGGTAAGCCGGATTCCAAAGACTCAACAAGATCTCTAATTGTTGTTTCTTCAATTTCATCCGTATATTTTATTAAAGGACTTAATTTTTTGTTCAGAATGTCCGTTCCAAATTGCGTTTTCTCATCGACGTTCTTTGAAAAATATTTCCGAAAAAAATCCCTAAAATAAATAAAGACTTCACGAACATTTTCATCTTTATTAAATCCAGTTGGATCATTATTATCAAAATGTTCAAAAACCGATTGGCCTAATTCGATAGTATCTTTTAATTCTTTAAATAAAGTACCAGAAAATCGATGTAATAAAATATTGTGTATTAATCGCAGTCGAAATAGCGGCTTAGGGTATCGAGAACTGAAATTATTACCTATTTCAAAAATAAAAGAAGAATATTGCGAAAACCAAAACGCTGGACCAAATACAACACATGCGAATAAATCACACCAGCATTCCAATAACCATGACTCAATATTTATATTACTTTGCCCGATGTTCGCAATTATTTGCTTTTGATCTTCATCTAAAATAGAGTCAAAGTCACTCTTTAACTTTCCAGTTTTAAAAAAATCTTTATGGATAATATTATGTCCTAGCTCGTGAATTAAAGTAGGCCATCTACAAGGATTATTCGTATCAATTCTAGGGATCGTAATATGTATGGTGTCGCTTAAATTTTTGGGGGATTCAAACAACCCTACTTTTGCTTTAATAAAATCTTTGTTAAAGGCATTTATTATATCGTTAAGTTCTTTGCTTTTAAATTCACTAAGTGGGTCTTTTGCATAAACTTCATCTCCTATATCCTCACTCACATAAATAGAAATTCTTTTTTTTCTTTTTTTTTGTTTAGAAGTTTCCTTATTAAGTTTAATAACGTGTTTGTCAATAATTCTACTAAATCTTCGGAGTTCAATGGGCTCTGATGGTCTGGGTAAATGATTTAAATGCCTCCGATGCAGTAAGTTTATACTTACTATTGAATCTTTAATGGTTTTTAAGCATTTATCAACTAACTCGGAGTTTCCTTCCATTTTCGCTATATCGGTTGAAATCTTAGCGGATATCGATACAATTTTTAACAAACAATCCTTATAGCTTTGGATGAAAATCAATTTATCTTCGACCTTAGAATTAGCTCCAAAATAAAACTGTCTTTCAATCTCGTCCAAATGAATATAAAAACGGCTAGTTCTTTCTATCAATTCAAATAGATACAATTCAGCCGTTTGCTTTTTAGATATGCCCATACACAAATTCTTTCTTCGGTGAGTCCGATTTGCTAATTTCTACGATCATTTTTATATTTCTTGGTATAAGAGCATCATTGATTTTGGGCAGTAATTCGCTCAATGGCATTTCCAATTTGGCCACAATACCGAAGAAAACGCTATCACCCAACATATCGTTTAAAAGTGTGGCTTCTTGAAAAGTATAACTAACAGTTATAATTAATCTTTTCTCTCCATCTAGCTCTGATAGTTGATTTAAAATATTGTCTATCAGTATACCCGTAGCTGGATAGTCAACAATGCATCGCGACAAATCCAAGCTTACTTCAGTTTGTCCGTCAATATTTATTTTATTTAAAATTTCACGTATCTTTTGTTCATCTCCAGCATCATTTATCCCAAAATCTTTCTGGATGGAAATATGTTTCATTAAGCTATTTTCTTTGCGTTTAATTTACCGTAGTAATAAAATCCGACCTCTCGGCCTGTGTTGAAAAAGTTTTTCCTTAACGAACTGTGCACCAATGACTCTATGTTACTCATAATACCTCTACTATTTGCATCAAAAACAGATAAACTTAGGGCCATACCATTGGAACCATCTAAAATAAGTGACATACCAAGTCCTTTATTTTCCTTTGAATCACCTTTCGTTGTAAATCCTCTACTCAGCGCTACTCTGTAAGTTTGAGTCAAATCCCAATATTCGTACCGCTTCCTTAGTTCGTCGGATAAATGGTTTTTTATATTTTGATTTATACCAACGCCCAAATCACCTATTGAAAAATAAATTGTAATGGTATCATTATCTTTTGATTCTCTAACATCAAGCCCAAAAAAAGCATTTTCAAGAGTATGGTCTGCGCTGTTTTTAGCAATTTCTGTAACAATGGATATAAATTGAGGCAATATAAAATCATAGCGATCATAATAAGCCTCTAATTCCAGATAAAGCCACTCCTTGAAAGGGCCAAGCGCATCACGTCTATTGGCAAATTCCTTATAATTAATAAGATGGATGGGGTACGATTTAACTTGATCTTTAAATACGATCTGTTCGGCTTTAGGTTCCTTTGATTCAAATAGGCTCTGAAATAAACTGTTGTTGGGAGAATAATAATTTAATATTTTAAAAAAATTCAAATTATGCAGAGTTTCCAAAAATTGAGTTGAAGAAAAGTAATCTGCATACCATTCTCTTTGCATACCGCCTGCATTTGTTAATTTAATTAATTGAATGAGGAGAATATTTAAACCAGAGGAGTCTACATGAGTACAATTACTGAAATCTAAAAAAATACGATTGCTTTTATTATCCACATTAGGATATGATAATACCGCAGGTATATATCCTGTAATTTCAGGCCAAATTTTTACAGTAATATCTTTCAACGATGCTTTTTTGTGAGGTTTAGTGGTTGGTAAAGATTAATTCAACCAAATATCACGTATATATTCGTAATTAACAACCCGTTAAAACACCCTATTTTTCAATAAGTTACTATAGTCAATTAGCGTTCCCAAGCGACAGAAGGCATATCAGGTTAATTCGTAGTTAAACCGCCAAAGAAGCTAAAAGCAGAAAGACCAAAGCAGAAAGCACTTTTAAGCGAAAAGCAGAAAGACTAAAGCTAAAAGCGATTGACTGCCTTCCGTTTTAAGCTTTCTGCTTTAGACTTTTATTTTGGCTTTATGCTTTCCGCCTTAAGCCTTCCACTCAACTACGCCATCTGCCTCCTAATAATATTCAACGCTCCCCCCGCCTTAAACCACTCTATTTGCTGTGCATTGTAGGTATGGTTCACCGGGAAGGTGTCGTGACTGCCGTCTTTGTGGGTAAGGATTACGCTCAGCTGTCTGCCGGGGGCAAAGGTAGTGAGCCCGGTGATGGCTATGGTGTCGTCCTCCTGTACCTTTTCGTAGTCGGCAGGGTCGGCAAAGGTAATGGCCAGCATGCCCTGCTTTTTCAGGTTGGTTTCGTGTATGCGGGCGAACGATTTTACCAGTATGGCGCGCACGCCCAGGTGGCGCGGTTCCATAGCGGCATGCTCGCGCGATGAGCCTTCGCCGTAGTTCTCGTCGCCTACCACCACGGTGCCGATGCCATGCGCCTTATAGTCGCGCTGGGTGGCGGGCACGGGGCCGTATTCGCCGGTAAGCTCGTTCTTCACGCTGTCGGCATTGCCATTGAAGTAGTTGATGGCGCCGATGAGCATGTTGTTGGATATGTTATCCAGGTGACCGCGGAATTTCAGCCACGGACCAGCCATCGAAATATGGTCGGTAGTACACTTGCCCTTAGCCTTGATGAGCAGCCGCAGACCGCTCAGATCAGTACCTTCCCACGCCGGGAACGGATCGAGCAGTTGCAGGCGCGCTGATCTCGGGTCAACCTTTACTTCCACGCCGCTACCGTCTTCGGCGGGCGCCTGGTAACCGGCGTCGTCCACGGCAAAGCCTTTCAGCGGCATTTCGATGCCCTGCGGCTCGTCCAGCTTCACCTGCTGGCCGTCCTCGTTGGTCAGGGTGTCGGTCAGCGGGTTAAAGGTCAGGTCGCCGGCAATGGCAAACGCGGTCACTATCTCGGGCGAGGCCACGAAAGCGTGCGTATTGGGGTTGCCGTCGTTGCGCTTGGCAAAGTTGCGGTTGAACGAGGTAATGATGGAGTTCTTGCGCGAAGGGTCGTCGGTATGGCGCGCCCACTGCCCTATACACGGGCCGCAGGCATTGGCCAGCACCACGCCGCCCATTTCGGTAAAAGTATCTAAGTAACCGTCGCGGTCAACCGTGTAGCGCACCTGCTCCGAGCCGGGGGTAATGGTAAATTCGGCTTTGGTTTTCAGGTGTTTATCTATAGCCTGCCGGGCGATGGACGCCGAACGGGTAATGTCTTCATACGATGAGTTGGTGCAGGAACCGATCAGGCCTACTTCCAGCTCGGCGGGCCAGTTGTTTTCACGCACCGCCGTAGCAAATTTAGAGATCGGCCAGGCCAGGTCGGGCGTAAACGGACCGTTCACATGCGGCTCCAGCTCGTCCAGGTTAATCTCGATCACTTCGTCGAAATAAGCGGAAGGGTTTGCATAAACTTCGGCATCGCCGGTCAGGTGTTCGGCAATGGCATCGGCCAAAGCGGCTATATCGGCGCGCTTAGTGCCTTTCAGGTATTCGGCGGCTTTTGCGTCATAACCGAATATGGAAGTGGTCGCACCTATCTCGGCGCCCATGTTGCAGATGGTGCCTTTACCCGTCGCCGAAAGCGAACGTGCGCCTTCACCGAAATATTCTACAATAGCGCCTGTACCGCCCTTAACGGTCAGGATACCCGCCACGCGCAGGATCACATCCTTTGCTGAGGTCCAGCCCGACAGCTTGCCCGTCAGGTGTACGCCGATCAGTTTCGGGAACTTCAGCTCCCAGGGCAGTCCGGCCATCACGTCGCAGGCATCCGCACCGCCAACGCCAATGGCTATCATACCCAACCCGCCCGCGTTCGGCGTATGCGAGTCGGTACCGATCATCATACCGCCGGGGAAAGCATAGTTTTCCAGCACCACCTGGTGGATAATACCCGCACCCGGTTTCCAGAAACCAATACCATATTTATCCGACACCGACGCCAGGAAATCGTACACTTCTTTGTTCACGTCCTTGGCGGTCTGCAGGTCGGCATCAGCGCCAACTTTGGCCTGTATCAGGTGGTCGCAATGCAC
This sequence comes from Mucilaginibacter sp., assembly GCA_035551775.1. Taxonomy (GTDB): domain Bacteria; phylum Bacteroidota; class Bacteroidia; order Sphingobacteriales; family Sphingobacteriaceae; genus Mucilaginibacter. The sequence goes on from DASZMQ010000003.1 coordinate 12,912, forward strand.
GGTACTCGGTACGGCAACCTGCGGGCGGCCCGCCTGCATAAACTGTAACAGGGCCATCTGCGCGGTAGCATCCTGCATGGCCACGCGGTCGGGAGCAAAGTCCACATAATCCACACCGCGACCGTAAGCGCTGTGCGCCTCGCCCTCGGAGAGGTGAGCGTATAAAATCTTCTCGGTTAAGGTAAGCGGTTTGCCGGTCGCCTTACGTGCGGCAGCCACACGGGCGCCGTAGCGGTCGTAAACCTTTTTGATCATATCTAAATCAAAAGCCATTGTATCTGATCTTTAGGTGAAGTAAAAGGGGGTCAGGGTGATGTAGCAACCCCAACGCGGCGAATTTAGGAAAAATAGAGGGAAATGGTGTCAGGGATTTGTTTTTTTGACTGGGATTTCACCGATTGTGTTTGTGATTACACCGATGGTATCTTTTGCGCGGTGGACCGTGCGATTATGAATTCTATTATTTGTTTTTTATAGGTATTCATGAGCTCCTATCGTCGGTTCCCGCCTTGGGGCGGGTGCAGGGTGGGGTTGCGGATTATTATCTGAACCGGAATTAAACGAATTTAAGAATTGGCAGAATTAACTGATAACAGGTAACTGCTAACTGAATAAGGGCGTTGCCGCTGGTAGAAGCGGCCCGCGCTTTCCGTTCATACCCCGCCAGCTGGCGGGCTTACGCTCTTCCGTTTTCAATAAGCGCCATTCAAACCTAATCACTGATTAACTAATCACTGATAGCTATACCCGGCCGGTATCCACTTCAATCGCTAACGCGGGTTCTCGTTGTCAATAAAAGGATCGACAAACTCTAACCCTTTTATCTTATTAAAGTCAGATGTGTCCCTGCTAATCAGGGTTAAACCTTTTGTCAGTGCTGTGGCGGCAATAATGGAGTCAGGAAGTTTTAGTTTTGATTGCTTTCGGATTTCAATGGTTGTCAGCTTAACCTCATGGTCTAACTCATAAACAACAGAGTTGGTTATAAATTTTTGAATAAGCCCGATGTCCGTTTCAGTCGCCAGTTTCCAACACAATAGTTCAATTTCCGTAATTACAGAAATAGCAGGTTGGAAATCATTTAATATACTATCAATGAACTTTTCCGCCGGTAATGGAAATTGATTTTGGAGATAATAAATTACAGTATTGGTATCCCAAAGATATTTTAGTCCCATTCGTTGCGAAGATCATTCAATTGTTTATCAATTTCTTCACGGGATTGTTTGGTCATCAAACCTTTATAGGACTTAATCGCATTAATACGTTGCGCATGTTCGGCTTCGTCTACTTCATGAAGCCTGATCACATTCATAGCCTCCAAATCCTTCAAAAGATTCAAAGCCTCATCCTGTAATATATCAACTGTTATCGTTTTCATCTCAGAAGTAAAGATACGGAATTAAAATCTTGATTGTGCAAACTGCCCACTCATAACTGCAAACTAATCGAGTGTACCAAACTCATACCCCATCCTCCCCCACTCCTCCATCGCTCTCGGCAACACATACTCCAGCCGGTCAAACGCCTTCAAACTATCATGAAAAACAATGATCGACCCCGGGCGCGTATGCTTTAAAACATTCCGCAGGCAATCTTCAGGTTTCAGGCTTGCATCATAATCCCCGCTCAGCACATCCCACATTACAATTTGCAATTCAGGCCTCATTTTCCGCAGTAATTTGACCTGCGACCTCCTGATCCTGCCATACGGCGGGCGGAAGAGATTGCTGTGTACTGCCTCATCGCATTTCAGGAAATTATCGAGGTAAGTTTGGTCTTCCGTCACCCATCCTTTCAGGTGATTATAAGTGTGGTTGCCTATCGCGTGACCCGCATTTTTTACCTGCTCAAAAATATCCGGATGCTTGTTTACGTTATCGCCGATGCAAAAAAATGTGGCTTTGGCATAGTACTTTTGCAAAATATTTAAAACAAACGGTGTAACAATGGGTATGGGGCCGTCGTCAAAAGTCACAAAAATCCGGTTTCCGCTACGGGGTTTATTCCACAACAGTTTGGGATACAACTGCTTAACGATCCATGGCGTTTTTACGGGAGGCATTTTTAGCAGATAGTTAATGGTTCATGGTTCATAGCCAGGCGCGTTAAAATTAAGAAAATACGGCCATGAACTATCAACCATGAACCATGAACAAATACGAATTATGATTCAAACTATATTAAAGATAAAAAAGATAGGCATCATCGGCACCCTGCTCGTGGCCATAGGTTTCAGCGCCTCGGCCCAGGAAAGCATATCGCTGCAAAAGGCCATCGACCTGGCCCTTGAGCGTAACCTGACCTTAAAGCAGGCGACGATCACCGAACGCCTCGCCGCTGAAGACTATCAGCAGTCAAAATACAACATGCTGCCTTCCGTTACGGCTAACCCGCAGGCTTCCTACAACTTCGGCCGCACACCCAACCTGGCAACGTATTCGTACACCAGCCAGTCGTTCCTGTATGTGAACGGGCAGGCTTCGGTATCCGTGTTGTTGTTCGCAGGCGGGCAGTTGCGCAGCCAAATATTGCAAAACAAGCTGTTGCTGGATGCCGATAAATCAAGCACCCAAAAGGCAAAAAACGACCTGGTGCTGAACGTGGCAACCGATTACCTTTCCATCCTCACCAACCAGGATTTGGTAAAAGCCGCAAAGCAGCAGCTTGACATCGCGCAGATATCGCTTGATCGTACACAAAAGAATTTCAACGCCGGCGCACAATCGCTGGCCGATCTGTCGCAGGCCAAGGCAGGCGTTTCGACCGCCCAATTGAACATGACCACCGCCCAAAGTCAGCTGGATATTTCCATATTGACCTTGAAGCAATACATGGAAATGGATCCGAATACGGATATTAAAGTCGAAATACCGGATATCAGCAAGATCACTGATGTGAAGACGGTTTACGATGCCAATGAAGTGATCAAAACAGCGCTCGTGGTAAACCCGGATGTACAGGTGGAGGAATTGCTCGAAAAAGGTTACGCCGAAGCCATCAAGGTGGCCAGGGCCAATTATTATCCGACTGTGTCGCTATTTGGCGGTGTAGGCTCTAATTACTCGAGCATCAGCCAGAATGTCATCGGCTCAACCACAATACAGCAACAGGTAGGTACCGTACAGGGAACTAATACTCCTGTATTCGGGCAGTTCCAGTCGCCGGTGTTTGCCAGCAAATACCCGTTTTTCACCCAGTTCGGCAATAACTTGAACCAGGCGATAGGCGTCAGTCTTTCGATACCGATTTTCAATAAGTTTCAGGCACGCACCGGCCTGCGTAAAGCAAAACTGAATTATGAGAACGCGCAGGTGACCACGCAACTGGCAAAGAATACCCTGTCCAAAACTATTTACCAAGCCATCGAGGATCTGCAGGCAGCTGTGAAACGTTATGCATCCACCCAACAAACCTATGCAGCCGATAAAGACGCGCTGGATGCCATGCAGCAGCGTTTCAATATAGGCCTGGCGAACCCGCTCGACTACAACACCACGCTCACCAATTACGAAAAAGCGCAGAACGACATGATAGAAGCGAAGTACGAGGTGGTGTTCCGCAGTAAGGTGATAGATTATTATTTAGGCAATAAGATCACTTTGTGATAGAAGTCAGTTAATTAGAGATTAGGCAAAAGAACTTTAAACTTTAGAATTTAGATATTAGAATTTTAACACAATGGGAAAAACTACCAAATACATCCTGATAACGCTTGGAGCGCTGGTCGTGCTGCTGATCCTTTTGAGGGTAACGGGCATTATGGGCAAACCGCCGCTCACGCAGGTTGCAACCGATAAAGCTGCCGTACGCACCATCAACGAAACCGTTTCCGCAAGCGGCAAGATCAAGGCGCACGTGGAAGTTAAGATCAGTCCCGAGGTTTCGGGCGAGGTTGTGGACCTGCCGATACATGAAGGCGACGTGGTAAAGAAGGGGCAATTGCTTTGCCGCATCCGTCCGGACATCTTGCAATCAGAGTTCGACCGTACACAGGCTGCTTACAACACGCAGAAAGCTGCTGTTGAAAACAGCAACCAAATGCTGAGCCAGGCCCAGGCCACTTATGATAACCAGCTTTCCATCTACAACCGCGATAAGACATTATTTGCCAGCAAGGTGCTGACCGCCGCAGAGTTTGAAGCAGCAAAAGCCAGCTATTTGGGCGCCAAGGCGCAATTGGAGGCAGCCAAACAAAATTTGATCGGCGCTAAATTCAGTTTGGCCCAGTCTGAAGCCTCGGTGAAGGAAGCAAACGGCAACCTGGTGAAAACAGAGATCTATTCTCCTGTTGATGGAGTAATATCCAAATTATCTATAGAAAAAGGCGAGCGCGTACTGGGTACACAGCAGTTCGCCGGTACCGAGATCATGACCATTTCCGACCTTGCCCAGCTGGATGTGAACGTGGATGTGAACGAGAACGACATTAACCGGATCAGCATGGGCGACTCGGCGAAAATACAGGTAGATGCTTTCTTAAATAAATTATTCAAAGGCACCGTGATCGAGATCGGCAGCGCCGCCAATGTAGTAGGCAATACTGCCGACCAGGTAACCAACTTTACCGTGAAGGTGCGGATCGACCCTCAGTCGTACATGGCTTTGCTGAATAAGACGGCGGCCAATCCCTCACCTTTCCGTCCCGGGTTGACGGCTACGGTTGATATCAACACCAATCATACGAAGGGCTTGACGGTGCCGATACAAGCCGTAACCACCCGCGACGACAAGAAACCGAACCCAGGCGCTCCGCCAAAAGATAAGAACGCCCCAACCGACGATACCAAAACAGTAAACACCGAATCCACCAAAGAATATGTGTTCATTTTCCGTGCAGGCAAAGTGAAACAGGTACAGGTAACGACCGGCATCCAGGACGACAGCAATATCATTGTCCTTTCGGGTCTGAAAGACGGCGACGAAGTGGTTTCAGCGCCTTACACCGCTGTTTCTAAAACACTGAATGACGGCATGCAGGTAGAAAAGGTGGATAAGAGCAAGCTGTTTACCGGCGCTGGGAATAATAATTAATATGCAGATATGCGGATGTGCAGATGTGCGAATATCCAGATGTGCGGATAAATTGATTTAATAAAATCAACTTCCAATAGAAAAAGCTCGTGTAAATACATGAGCTTTTTTATTTCCAGTGAGGGCGTAAAAATTGCTATTAGCCGAGGCCTTCTAAGAATAGACTATGAAGAAGGCACCATTGAAAGAGGATAGATCAGGCCCTGTTCGCCAGCTGCTCCTGAACTGTTTCTACAAGGGTCGTCAAATCAAACGGTTTGGGGAGATAGCCGTCGGCCTGGCACTCCAATGCGATCTTTTCGATATCGATCGCTGTAGACAAGATGATCACCGGCACGTGCATCAGGCGGTGAAATTGCTTGATCCGCAGGCAGAGCCTGTGTCCCGGGTGGCCTGAGAGCCACTCATCGATGAGAACCAGGTCTGGCCGGTGACGAACAACTGCATCCAGCGAGTCCGGCGAAGCTATACTGGCAACCGAAAAACCTTCATCTTCCAAAACGTAGGTAATGATGTCGCGAATATCTGCGTCGTTCTCGATAATTAAAATTTTCTTTTCCATCAATAATTCTTAGGGATCACAAATATACTTAATTGAGTTAAATTATTTTACCGAAAGTTAAAATTAGTGACCGGTTTTAATTGTTGTTTGTAGCCAATGCCAGAACCGGACATTTTCCCGTTCGGTTTTGTTACACCAACCTGCCCAATACATCTGTTTAACATCCTATTTGTTAATACTTTATACATTTGGAACAGCAATTGAGCTGATCAAACCGCTTGAATTCATATACGCTTCATATTACCCTCCGCGACCTTGCATTTCTTGTCGTGATAATTACCGGGCTTAATTTTGCCCTGTTGTTAGCGTTCACTAAAAGAATCAATCGCTCCGCAAACCGGTTCCTTGCCCTGGCCCTGGCTGTTATGGTTTTGTGGATAGCCAGTATTTGGGATAACGAAATTAAGCTGCCGCTGCAATTTTCATTGGCGCTTGGCCCGCTGATCTATTTCTATGTGCGGAAGTTAACGAGGCCTGATTATAAATTCAGCCGAAAGGACCTACTGCATTTGATCCCGGTATTGTTGGAACAGGTCATCCCGCAGAACCAGGTATTGCCCTTCCTAATGTTTATTTCGGTCGCCGGCTACTTGTATGGTGCTCATAGGCTGATCGAGCGTTTTTACCGGCGGCAAAAATTCATGGGCGGCGATCGTTACCGGCATGAATTGCGATGGTTGCATCGCCTGCTGACAGGTTTCGGCTTATTATGGCTTTTGTGGATACCTTATACAATCATAGGCTATTATTACCATTTGAGCGGACAAGCCTATTATCTTTTTTATCTCGGTGCAGCGGTGATGCTGATCTGGATAGCTGTCTCGGCTTATCTAAGACCCGGAGCGAGCGCAGCGGCAGTTGCAACGCCGATCACAAAACCGTTATTACCGGCGGAAATGAAGCAAAAAGGCGCCTGGCTGAAGAACATGATGAAAGCCAACCTGTATTACCAGGACCCGGAGCTAAGCCTGTACTCGCTGGCTGAAAGATTTGGCATGAGTCCGCATGAGTTATCCCGGATCATTAATACTGTATTGAAAAAAAGTTTCAATGATTTCATTAATGAATACCGGGTGCGGGATGTGGCGTCAAAAATAAATGATCCCGCTTATGATCATATCACCCTGCTGGGCATTGCCTATGGTTCCGGTTTCAACTCGAAAAGTACATTCAACCTGATCTTTAAAAAAATGACGGGCAGAACTCCGGCAGAATATAAAACCATTCAGAAAAAGGAGTTCCTATCTTATAACTTAGGACGTCACGATCAATTCGCGGCGATAATTTCGAATCCTGAAACCACATTAACATGGTCTCAGGGGAAATTAAACCGCAGCTTTATGTTTAAAAATTATTTGAAAATCGGTTGGAGGACCCTTCTCTCCAACAAGCTGTTCTCTTTAATAAATATTTCCGGCCTCAGTATTGGGTTGGCTTGTTGCATGCTTATCGTATTGTACACTAAAGACGAGTTGAGCTTTGATCGCTTTCAGGCTAAAAAAGATCAACTATACCGGCTCACCTGCCGGGTTATCGACCCTGCAAAAGGAAGAGATGTGATCTATGGTGAGGCAGGAGCCGTTCAGGGCCCTGCTTTCAAAGACGCTATACCTGAAATACAGGAATATGTACGTACGGAGGAACTGCCGGTAACAGTAAAAAGTGGTTCGGAAGCCTTTACTGAAAAAGTCACCTGGGTCGACCGGAATTTCTTTAGTGTTTTTACTTTCCCTTTAATTTATGGTAACGCGAAAACTGTTTTGACCGATCCCCATTCCATTATTTTAACAGAAGAAACAGCAAGAAAGTACTTTGGGCAGTCGGATGCTATCGGTAAAACATTACAGGTAAAGGTTCAGCAACAATTTGAGTCTTTCATAGTTACCGGCATAGCGAAAAATGCTCCTGAGAACTCGTCGGTGAAATTTAATATGCTGCTGCCTTTCAACTATATAGCCACCCTGACAAGCAACGATCATGGTTACTGGCATCTGCTTAACTATAGTACTTTTTTTGTTCTTTCACCCGGTACGGACGTCCGGGGCATCGAGCGCAAAATGAACCAGGTTTACAAGTTCAGGGCAGGTATGCAAATAGCAGAAATTGTAAAGCAGGGTAGAACTGTTAAGTTCGCATGGGGGCTGCAGCCCTTCTTAAAGATGCATCTGGACACCAGGGTTATCAATGAGAAAAGCATAAAAGACGAAAGCAAGCCTATTTATTCCTATATTCTTCTGGCAATAGCTTCGCTGATCCTGCTTATTGCCTGCATCAATTTTATCAATCTCACTATAGCTCAATCGTTGAAAAGAAGCCGGGAGATCGGGTTGCGCAAAGTAATTGGCGGGACCCGTGTACAGCTGGCCTGCCAATTTTTGGGCGAAAGTTTTATACTATGCTGCACCGCTTTCGCACTGGCGCTTTTGATCGTCCGGGTAGTATTGCCGTTATTCAACGAACTCGCGAATAAAGAACTAAGCCTGACTTATTTGTTGGATCCCACGCTGATCATTCTTTTTATCGGCTTGTTGCTGATCACCGGATTTATCGCCGGCGTTTATCCCGCATTTGTATTATCCGGGTTCAAGCCCGTTGAGATTTTGCGCGATGGCGTCGGTGCTATGGGCAAAAATTATGTGTCCAAAGCCCTGATAACCGTGCAGTTTGCTTTGGCTACATTCCTGATCATAGGGACAATAGTTATCTATTCTCAATATAATTACCTGACAAACACCGATCTGGGCTATAATGATAAAAACTTGCTATCTGTGACAGCCAGCGGCGAAGAAAAAGATGCAAGGGTTCTTGATTTGCTGAAATCAAAGTTTTCGGCTATACCGGGTGTGCAGCGGGTAGCGAAGAAAATGCTCGGCGGATGGAATACCGGGGCCATAGCAAATAACAAGGATATCGACATTGACTATGACGCGATAGACCCTGATTACCTGTCAACTATGCAGATACCGTTGCTGATGGGCCGCAATTTTTCGAAAGACAGGCCAGCGGATTCGATACAATCCGCTATCGTAAACGAAGCGTTTGTCCGGGAGGCTGGCTGGAAAAACCCAATAGGGAAGCCCATTGACTTTGTTGACGACAAACCAAGCAACATGCGGGTGATCGGCGTTGTGAAGGACTATCATTTTTCATCGCTTAAGGAAAAAATTAAACCGAAACTGTTTACGATGAACCCGGAACTGGGCTATGGACAATTTATGCTGAAGCTGCAGCCGGGAAACGTGACTCAAACTTTAGCACGGATAGAAAATATATATAACAACGTTTTGCCGTTCCATCCTTTCGAATACTACTTTGTTGATGAAAAAAACCGCGAGAACTATGCCGCAGAGAGCCGGTGGAAGGCGATAATCCTGTATGCAACCTCACTGACTGTTTTCATTTCGTGTATAGGTCTGTTGGGGCTGTCATTGCTTGCCGTAGCCCGCCGGACAAAAGAGATCGGCGTGCGAAAAGTGCTGGGTGCAAACGTCCGGCAGATATGGGGTATGATCGTCAAAGATTTTGTTTGGTTGGTATTTGGCGCCTTTTTAGTAGCCATGCCGCCAGGCTGGTATTTCGCTAACAAATGGTTACGGAATTTTCCCTACCGCATAACGCTTGATTACCGAATATTTGCCGGCGCTGCCCTGCTAATATTAATTGTTGTTGTGATAACCATTAGCTTCAATGCCGTCAAAGCAGCACGGGCAAACCCGGTGAAGAGTTTGCGAAGTGAATAGTAATTAGAGCCAGGAACCAATAGTAAAGACAGATTTTGGATCTTGAGATGAAGAAACAGCAACACTCATAAGTTTTTTGCGACAGACAGCTGGGGGAAACTATAAATTTTATTACTTCTGTTTCTGCGCGAAAAGCCAACTCCATACCTCGGGTGTTTCAACAACATTCTCCCAAATGTCGTGCGTTCCGTAACGGTATTCGGTATATAGCGGGTGCCCGCCTGCTTTTTTTATCGCCGAGATCATATTCCGGGAGCCGCTGACCGGCACATTCCTGTCATTCTTACCATGAAAGGCCCATACCGGCATATTGACGATTTTTGATGCAAGCCCAGGGTCGCCACCACCGCATACCGGTACAGCTGCGGCAAACAGATCGGGACGGGTGCAAATAAACTCCCAGGTTCCGTATCCGCCGCGCGATACGCCGGTTATATATCGCCTTTTTACATCTATTCCCGGATCGTGCAGCGTACTGATAGTTTCATAAACAAGCGATTCAATGGAGGGATACCCCGGAATGCCGCCCCAGCCTTCGCCATCGGGGCACCAGGGCACGAAAATAAACGCGGGATAAGTGTACCTATTGGTAGCATTAGTCAGCATCTGAGCTGCCCCGGCCACGTAACCGCCATAAGGCAGGCACACCACTAAAGGATACTTTTTTTGCTTATCGTAATTCACCGGTTTTATTAAAATATAATGCAGGCTGTCTCCGTGGCGGTCGACATAGGTTCGGGCTCCTCCTGCCAATCCGACTAATTGTTGTCCGTCGGCAGCATTGACTCCGCTCCAATCGACATGCGAATTGTTTTCCCTGACCAATTGTCTTTCCGTAGCTATCGTACATATAATGGCAAATAGGGCGAGTACAGCCGATACGCCTGCTAAAACATCCTGTGAGGTTGCAGCCGGGTTTTTGGGTTTTAATGCCCTGAGTTCTGCGACGAAATTCATGATAAACATCACATCGACCAGGTACCAGGCGTACGGGCTCCAGCGGATGATTCTTTCCAGCGTGCCCGCAAGCCCGGCATCTTTAACGTACATGCGCCCGATAATTATCGACACCAGGATAAGGCTGGTCAGCGACCCTATGATCCCGGCCAGCTTTAGCCAATGTCTTTTTCGCGCATTCGAAAATACCAGGCTCCCGGTGTATATGATTATAGCGCCCAGGTTAATAAGTATTACCAGCATACTATAACTTACCAACTCCGCCGATGTCAGGTTAATATAAACCACTGCCACATAGACGAGGTTTGCTACCAGGGCAATGATCCCGGTAAGAAAAGCGGCCCGGTAATGCTGGTCGTAATAATATTTCAACAACAATACCGATCCAATAACGCCGATGCTATTCCCCTCTAAAAACCAGGAGACATAGGACTCAAGCTGATAAATTTCAGTCCCTATTTGCGACTCGATCACAAAGCTCCATGTGCCCAGGGCAACGCCCAGGCCCAAAAAAACGATCAAAATAATATAGAGGGCTTTATTCATTTATATGCATTTACCTGTTTATTTGCCTGGCAAATGAAACGGTTTATTGTATGGAACATTGTCTATCGCCATTAAAGTTAATGTGTTGGTAAGCAATATATATTTTTCATATTATAAAATAATCTGCACATCCACAGATCGAAACCGCACACACCTGCGTTCGCTTTTGTTACACCAATCTACCCACCTTTTCCATTAACCTTTTATCTGTTAACATTTTATAGATTTGGAACAGCGATTGAAATAACGGTTCCACTTGAATTCCTATATCTTCCATATCAGCCTGTACGACCTAACCTTCCTCGGAACGATATTCACCGGGCTGAATTTCGCTGTCCAGCTATGGCTCAAAAAGGACGGCAACCGCGCCGCCAACCGGTTTCTTGCCATGGCGTTGGGTGTAATGGTCTTATGGATCGCCGGCATATTAGGCGCCGATATTAAGCTATGGACGCCGCCGCTGCAATTTTCATTGGCTTTTGGGCCTCTCGTCTATTTTTATGTAAGAAAAGTTACGCGGCCGGAAAGTCGGTTCCGTTGGAATGATCTGCTGCATCTGTGCCCTGTTCTTTTGGAACCGGTTACCTGGTCACCTGGAATGTCTTTCATAATCAAACCATTAACCTTCATATCGGTTGTCATCTACCTGTACCTGTCTCACAGGCTGATTGAAAGCTTTTACACGAGCCTTAAGTTTAGCGAGGGCGACCGTGACCGACACGAGTGGCAGTGGCTCGACCGCTTACTGGCGGGTTTAGGCCTAGTGCTGTTACTATGGGTCCCGCTTGCTGCCATTGATTATTTTGGTTTTCACTTTGCTTTAAACCCAGGGGCTTATTATCCGCTGTTCCTGCTTATGGCGGTAATGGTTATCCGGATGGGTGCAGTAGTGTTTTCCAGGCCCGGAACCGAATCATCTGCCGGCGCGCCGCAATTCCCTAAGTCTCCTTCTTCAACCGCTTTGAAGCAAAAAGGCAACTGGCTAAGGAAAAAGATCGAGACCGGTCTGCTGTACCAGGCCCCGGAACTCAGCGTCAGCTCACTGGCCGAACAACTGGATATGCCCGCTCATGAATTATCCCGTATCGTCAACTTAGGACTCAGGAAAAACTTCAGTGACCTGATCAACGAGTACCGCATCAGGGATGTAGCCCGAAAAATGCAGGACCCGGCTTATGACCGGATGACTTTGCTGGGTATCGCTTATGAGTCGGGTTTCAATTCGAAAACGACTTTTAACCGCACCTTCAAACAAATGACCGGGAAAAGCCCGGCGGAATACAAGAGCCATCTGAAAAAAGAGCGACCGTTTTCTAAAATGGAACCTTTTTCCGGGAACAGGCCGGTAGTTTTATATCACGAAACCGCTTTTACGTGGTCTCCTGAAAAAATTAACCGGATTACTATGCTTCGCAATTATTTAAAGATCGCCTGGCGCAATACCCTGCGCGGCATGTCTTACAGTTCCATCAACATGATCGGCCTGGCGGCAGGTTTATGCAGCTTTATTATCATCCTGCTGTACATGAACTATGAACTGAGTTACGACAAATGGAGCCCGGAACTGGATAAAGTCTATCACGTTTCATTACGCATGGATGAAGATTTTATGACCACTACACCTACACCACTGGCCGACTTCCTGGCGCAAAAATATCCTAATGCCGAAGCCGCTACCATGTTGGAGCCGGGGCGTAATGAATCGCTGCTTACCGCGGGTGAAAATAAAATATACCAGAAAAACATCGTCTCGGTGGATTCGAATTTCTTAAAGGTTTTCCCGTATAAATTGGCAGCCGGCAATGCGGCCACCGCGCTGAACCATACCAAGACAACGATACTGACCAGGGATCTAAGCCGTAAACTATTTGGCAACGGAAACCCAATCGGTAAACAGGTAAAGTTAAATGACCGTGCAGACCTGGTGGTGACGGGCGTACTGGAAGATCAGCCGGGGGCCACACATTTGCCAATTAGCATGCTGGTACATGACCCCTGGGGCAGATCAAATCTTTCATGGGATAACTTATCCTGCCAAACCTATATCAAAATCAGGCAGGCCGAAAATGATACAACGATTGAAACAGCCATCAACCGGATCTATTATAACGAGCGCCTGAAACAAGGTGGGGTATCTTTTGAAAGCTATACCAAAGCCGGCGCTAAAACCAACCTGTTTGTCGATCAGGTGCCGCGTATGCATAATTTCCCGAAACACGGCAGCAGCAATTTTGCCACCGTAACCATTTTGCTGGTTTTAGCCGTGTTGCTTTTGCTGGCCGGGGCCATTAATTTCAGCAACCTGGCCATTGCCCGGTCCATCAGCCGGGCGAAAGAGGTAGGCATACGCAAAGTGATGGGGTCGGACCGCAAACAGCTCATCCTGCAATTCATGAGCGAAACTGCGTTGCAATGCCTGATCAGTTTAGTGTTAGCTGTCATTCTCCTGGCGGTAGCGTTGCCCTATATCAACCGTTCTTTCGATATCAGCCTCGGCTTCCTCCAGCAGCACGAAATGCTGCGCGTCACCTTGCAATTGGCGGGCTGTTTATTGGCCATTATCCTGCTTTCGGGATTATATCCATCGGTATATTTGTCGAAATTTAATGCTGCCAAAGTGTTAAAAGGTGATTATTCGACAGGTAAAAAAGGAACCTTTTTCCGCAATAGTCTCATCGTGGTGCAGTTTATGGTAGCGATATTCTTTATCACCGGGGTTATTGTTATTAAAGTCCAGATGAGCTTTATGCAAACGAAGGACAGGGGCTTTTCGGGCGAACAATTGATGCGCATAGAAAGCCGGCCGGAAACCCGTGAAAAAAATTTCGATCAGACCCGTAATATGCTGCTTGCTGTACCCGGCGTGATCAGCGTTGCCAAAACAACCAGTGTGCCGGGCGATAACCTGGGGGTCGATACCTCGACGATCCCATTCAATTACAAGGGCGCAGCCTATCGTATGCAGTCGGTTGTAGTCAGTACCGATTATTTCAAAACCCTCGGGGTGCCTTTGAAAAAGGGCCGGCTTTTTACTAATGATGTTCAGGATCAGCAAACACGATCGGCTGTTATTAACGAGGCGGCAGCTCAAAAATTAGGACTGCCCGATTCTGTCGGGGATCTCATCGCCTTCCCTGGTTGTGACACTACACCGGTGCGGATCGTAGGCGTGGTTAAAGATTTTAATGTGCAGGGATTCGAGAACGCTATACAGCCTGTGGTGTTCACCATTGGTAACCATCAACCCTGCATAATGCAGTTTGGCGGCGCTATCCTGGTTAAACTGAACAGCAGCCATGCTCAGCAAGCTATCGCCGGCATCACAAAAGCCTGGAAAAAGATAGAACCCGCCTTCCCTATCCGTTATTCTTTTGTCGACCAAAACTTTGAGCAGCTATTCATTTCCTATGTACGGCTGGAAAAGATCATCACGTTCTTCGGCCTCGTCGCTATCATGATCTCTGTAATGGGCCTGTTCGCGCTAACCGCTTTCTTTACCCGGCAACGCACGAAAGAGATCGGCGTGCGAAAGGTATTGGGCGCCAGCGTCATGCAGCTCACCACCTTGCTGAGCAGGGATTTCATTTACCTGGTGCTTTTATCGGTGTTTATCATCACGCCTTTCACCTGGTGGATGGTGCAAAAATGGCTGCAAACCTTTGCTTACCGCATTGATGTAAGTTGGTGGATGTTTGTTGCTGCCGGCGTAACGGCCATTGTGATCGCGGTGATAACGGTGAGCTTTCAGTCTATAAAGGCAGCGCTGGCTAATCCTGCGGATAGTTTGAGAAGTGAATGATATCTTAGTAATTTAAGCGGCTATTTGACCGTTTAGATTACTTGAATCCATACACATTCCATATCACCCTGTACGATGCCGCGTTTTTCGGAGCGATATTTATCGGCCTCACTTTCGCTTTGCAGCTATGGTTCAGTAAAAGCACCAATCGCATCGCAAACCGGTTTTTAGCCGCGGCATTAGCTGTTGCCGTTTTATGGATAATTCGCTTATTGGCCATTGATATCAACCTGTCAGCCTACTCCCTATTTTGGAGCCGTGTACCACTGCAATTCTCACTGGCGCTTGGGCCGCTGATCTATTTCTATGTACTTAAGATAACCCGGCCGGAATATCAATTCAAGAATAACGACCTGTTGCATTTTAGTCCCTTATTATTGGAATCGACCGCCTTCGTCTTAGAAACCGCTGAAAGCATAAAAACAGGCATACCCACCTACGATACTTCGACCTATCATTGGCTGAACCCGGTACTCCAATCATTGGCATTCATTTCCGTCGCCATTTACTTATACCGCTGCCGCACCCTCATCGAAAATTTCTACCGGCAGCAAAAATTTACCGGCACCGACAGGCACCGTTACGAGTTAAGATGGCTGCATAATTTATTGACGGCTTTCGGTGCGGTATGGCTGTTGTGGATACCTTTTACCGTTATAGGCTATTATTACCACTTAGGTGCACAGGCTTACTATCCCCTTTATGTGCTGTTGATCTCAATGCTTATTTGGATTGCGGCGCAGGCATTTCTTAAGCCGGAAATCGGCGCACAGTCAGATACCATACCGGTCCTAAAGCCACTGCTCCCGGCCGAACTCAAACAAAAAGCCGCCTGGCTCAAAAAAGCCGTCAAAGAAACCCGCTATTACCAGGACCCGGAATTAAGCCTGGGCTCGCTCGCTGAAAAAGTCGGCCTGCATACGCATGAGTTATCACGGGTACTCAATACCGTCCTCAAAAAAAGCTTTAACGATTTCATCAACGAATACCGGGTGCAAGAGGCCATCCGCAAAATGCAGGACCCGGCTAACGATCATATCACCCTGCTGGGCATTGGCTACGAATCGGGCTTCAATTCGCAAACCAGCTTCAACCGCATTTTCAAACAAATAACCGGCAAAAGCCCGCTGGAATATAAAAATGAGCAATCAACTTATAAGTTGGGCAGTCAGGCCCGCTCTGCGGAGATAATTTCGACCCATGAAACCACGCCAAAGTGGTCTCAGAGATCAACCCGAAATTATATGTTCAGGAATTATTTCAAAATCGCAAAGCGCAACCTGCTGCGCAATAAAGGATACGCCGCTATCAATATCACCGGCCTGGCCGTCGGCATTGCCGTTTGTATGGTGATCTTTATCATTATACAATTTCAAACGAGCTTCGAGAACTTTCAAACTAAAAAGGATCGCATCTACCGGGTGCTGACCGAATACCACAGTGCCGAATCAGCTGAGATCTCTTACGGGAAAGACCTTCCTTTCCCCTGGCCCGTCGGCTTAAAAACCTCTTTCCCCCAGATAGAACAGGTAGCCCCGATTTTTGCCAGCCACAATGATCAGCTTCAGATCGTTGGTACTAACGGGAATACGGAGAAAGTATTCAGGGAGCAGAAAGGTGTGTTTTTTATCAGGCCTTCATTCTTTAAAATATTCGACTTTCCGCTGGTTGCCGGCTCGTATGCCTCGCTGCAAAATCCCAACAATGTGCTGCTGACCAAAGAGATCGCTGAAAAATATTTCGGCGACTGGAGGGCCGCAATGGGTAAAACCATTAAAATGCAAGCGGGCGGCTACATGTTTGAACACGGCACCGATGTATTGACCGTTTCAGGCATTTTAGCCAACATACCGGCAAATACCGACTTTCAGCTAAAGGTTGTCGTAGCTTACGGAACAGGTTTCACCGGCGATTACCTGGCAAGCTCGCACGACTGGAACACCACCGTATCCGGCTATGGCTGCTACATTTTGCTTCCGCCCGGTACCTCTGCTGCCAATTTTAACCAACAGCTAAGCGCTTATTCACGCAAGGTGGAATCGGCCGGCAACAGGGATAGTCATACCATACAACCCTTAAGCGCGGTGCATTACGATGCGCAGGTGGGTAATTACAGCAATATAACCGTCAGCCATCAATTGCTTAATGTATTGTGGCTCATCGCGGCATTTATCCTGCTTATCGCCTGCGTAAACTTCATCAACCTCTCTACGGCGCAGGCTGTGAATCGTGCAAAAGAGGTTGGCGTGCGGAAAGTTTTGGGCAGCAGTAAATCGCAGCTGCAGATCCAGTTCCTCGTTGAAACATTCCTGATCGTTGTAACCGCCGTCATACTGGCATCAGGTATTACCATGCTTGCCTTACATTCGGTCGGTCAGCTTTTAGAACTCTCGCTTTCATTCAACCCATTCACCAATCCGGCCATTGTGCTGTTCCTGCTGGCGGTAACAATCGTGGTAACCGCTTTAGCCGGTTCTTATCCTTCCATAGTCTTATCGCGCTTCAACCCGGTTAATGCGCTCAAGAGCAAACTTGCTTCCAATTCAGGCGGTATCTCCCTGCGCCGCGGACTGGTGGTCTTCCAGTTCATCATTGCGCAGGCGCTCATTATCGGTACGCTGATCATCGTTAAACAGATGGATTATTTTATGGACCAGCCCCTTGGCTTTGACAAGGATGCCGTTGTGAATGTCCCTTTCCGCGTGGATACTACGCTCATGAGCAAGATGGATTATTTGAAACGGCAATTGATGTCGACTAACGGCGTACAGACGGTGAGCCTGAGCACCAACACGCCGGTTGAAAACGGCAATGATAACTGGAGCACATTAAAATTTGACCATGCCATAAAAGAAACCGATTTTAAGGCGATCACCAGGTTTGCCGACGATGAATATGTTCCCACTTATAAGCTGCCGCTGGTAGCCGGACGAAATTTGCGGCAATCGGATATGACAAGCGAATTTTTGGTGAACGAAACGCTGGTAAAAAGTTTGGGGCTAAAAAAACCGGAAGATATCATAGGCAAAGAAATAAGCATATGGAACGGCGTGATCACATGCCCCGTTGTAGGTGTATTAAAAGATTTTAACGACCAGTCTTTCCGCAACGGCATCGCGCCATTGGCAATTACCCAGGACAAAGCCATGTACAACCAGCTGGCCATAAAACTGACCACCGCACACCTTACTTCTACCATGCAATCGGTTAAGAAAGTATTTGACCAAACCTACCCCGATTATGTTTTTGAATACCGGTTCCTGGATGAAAAGATAGCGGGTTTTTACAAGCAGGAAACCCAGTTGGCCGCTTTGTATAAGATCTTTGCCGCTATCGCCATATTCCTCAGCTGCCTTGGTTTGTATGGCCTGGCCTCGTTCATGGCGGTGCAGCGGATAAAAGAAGTGGGTATCCGCAAGGTGCTCGGCGCTTCTTCGGCCAATATCGTTTACCTGTTCTCCAAAGAATTCATCATCCTCATCGCCATAGCCTTTGCCATTGCCACGCCCATCGCCTGGTACTACATGCACCAATGGCTGCAGGACTACGTTTACCGTATCAACATCAGCTGGTGGCTGTTCGCAGCGGGCGGGTTGGCGGCTATTTTTATCGCGCTGGCAACTATCAGTTTCCAGGCTGTGAAAGCGGCGATGGCGAATCCGGTGAAGAGTTTGAGGTCGGAATAGAGCAAAAATCCGCAATTTAATTTTTGGCTGACGATCCGAATGGATCGACAATATTTCTTGTAACTGGCTTTTTAAAATAGGGATAAGTAACATTAATGATTCTTGATTCAGATTCATTATCAATATGCACGAGATACTTTTTACCCGCAAAGTTCCCTCGTATAACTCTTTGCAATTGATCAATGGTGTAAATTCGATATTTGGAAGAGTACATATATAAAGTAGGTGTATTAATGATAAAGATACCTTCAACTCGGTACTCATCTAAATTCAAATCCGGTTGGTCGTACTTTAGTCTAAAATGGGACTGAACTACTGATTTGTTTGCTTCAAACCAAGTTGTTTTGTTATTCATAGTTTGATTATATGATTTCTTTTTACCTGAAGGCTTAGTAAAAGCATTGAAATCATTTTTCATATTAACAGCGTCATATCGTGTCAGTAAGTGTTTACAGTCGGTAACCAAAATCTTTTTAATTTCTGGAACGATAATGACAAAATCAATCTCACCTAAGTCTTTGACGTCGATATTGACGCTGTCTATGCCATTTTTCAATTTTTTGATATTTCGATCAAAAAAACAGTTCTCTTTTTCCAAAATCTTTTCTGCGGCATCGTCTAACCATTTGTCGTGATCATTCTCTTTTGTGTGAACGTATCTCTTAAAGCAATCATTATTCATCCACTCAACTGACGCTTTACCCCATGGGATCGCGTTAGATATAAGCTGAATGATCGCTTCCGTCCATGCGTTTTTCCCGCAAAAAGCAAAATCTTTTCCATTTACATTCCAAATAATAATGGGTCTGTACAAATAACGATTCATATTATACGGTCGACAAGCCAGATCAAGGAGGCTCATTTTGTTATGCTTGTCCAATGTCAATCCCTTAAAAAACTGCTCTGCGATGGAATATGGAATGCTAAAAAGCCTTCCCAAATTTGATGGCAACGCATCCCAGTTAAACCCATTGGTAAAATGGTGTTGAGTATGTATGTCAGCAATTAAATGTCCAACATCTTGGTAATGTATACCAAAGCATCTATGCACTGCTTGGAATAAATCATCGAAATTAGTATCAACTACGACCTTTTCGACATTTGTAGTCCATTCATTAATTATTTGGTCGAAGACAAAATTGTAATGATGTCGACGAGAGAATACATATAAGTCATTTTTATCAAATTGAATTTCACAGACATCCTCTATCATACTTTGTTCTGCATAACTACTTACACATGCCAAAATCATATCACCCAGAAATATCAACTCATCAAGCGTCTGATATATTTCTTTTAGAGCATTTGGCCCGGGCTTTTTTATGACAATATTTACATCACAGGCGGTTTCCAAAATGAATTTGAGAATCCGCCTATAAATTGAAAAGTATTCGCCCGAGATATTATTCGAGTTTAGTTTGCTTTTATGAAGTACGGCTAATTCGACGGCATCCTCGTGCAACATAAAGACAAATTGATAAAAGTAAAAGTGTTGTTCTTCTATGCAGATATTCTTGAAATGATCGATGTAATAATTTAGGCAATATGTAATAATAGTTTGTATTTGTTCTTGTATAAAAGGACCTTTCCCATATTGATCGATCAATAGCCTCGAGAGTTCTTTTCTAAACCGAACTTCCGCACTTTTCTCCGCTTTATATATCTTATACTTATCTCGGATTTGATGAATAGCCATAAAAAAACAGGTTACCTGTGTGCTAAATTAGTATGACGAAGCAACCTCAATCAACATTCACAGGTAGGTTGACCCTGCAGAATATTAAATGCCAGAGTGTGCCTCTAGACCTTCTACTAAAGAATAGACGTGCTTCTATTTACACCACATGAAAATCTTAAAACCCCAAAATCGACTTGGCTGGACGCCAAGCCAATCGTTACTCAACCTCCCCATTGAGATTTAATACTTTAGCAGGGAGAAGGGGACTTGCTTCTTATGATCTTGGCTGTCTCTGGGCTGACGACAAAATCTCCATTTTTTCTGGTTCGATTCTTTCAAAAAGCTCGTTACGCCATTCTACAAATTTAAGATTTTGAAATTGGTTTATTTCGCTTCCATTTAAGAATCTTTTCTTATCCTTGACAATGCCAAAGCTTATTGCATTTTTTATTCGATAGAGACCTATTATTTGTGGAATACCTCCGCATTGTGGATCTCTTATATTTTCAAGCGTTTGAACAAAACAATGATAAACCGTTCTACTTGTGCCATGGTTATTGAATTTAGGCTTGTCATGCTTGTCTTTGAATTCTCGTTCAAATTCCTCGCGACCGCTACCAGCTACAGCTATAACCGTCGATTTATCTGGTAAAATTAATTTTGTGCTGGATAATCCATTTTTAATACTCCACTCCAAACAATAACAGTGAAAATCTTGATTAACGTCTCTTGTCGCGTAAAATATTTTGAAGCTAGCTGCTGTTTGGCTAACGGGATATTTAAATATGGCGTTACTTATTTTATTTTCTATCAAAGCAAATTTCTCATCTGCACTGGCATTTATTGGAAAGAATAATTGTAAATCGGCCTGTTTAACAATTTGAGTAATTGTTGCAGTCGCAAATAAAACATCGCCGCAAAAACAGAAAATATCAGGTGAATATTCCATCCCGTAAACCTTTGTAAACTCGTCATGCGTTTCTCCATTCGGCCAAGTAATGCGACTGTCTGTTGCAAAATAAATGGAAGCTATTTTGGGGCCAGTTTTTTTTAAATCTACACCGACCCAAGCTGCTAATAATGTCATAGTACAAAGTTATAATGCTTAAAGGATGCGTTACTATTTATTTTCTTCTCCAATCTGGCGCGAGAATGACGGGCTGGCTAAGCAGGCAAAGGCTTCTCGTGACCATCCTTATTTAAACCGCCGCCCGCAAAATAGAAATAGCCTGTTCCGCAAGTTCATCGGTCAACCCTATAGATGGGCTTGTTAAGACTAAGCGTTCTTTCAGGTCCGGCGGGAGCGCTCCGAGTTGTTTATCGTCGTCGATGATCACTGTTCCACGGATAGATCTTGGATGTTTTGTATACCAGCCTAATATCTCTTCCCGCCGGTTAGCTTGTATAAGGTTCTCCGGAAGCCGGTCGATCTTCTTCACATCAATACCGCGTTCTTTTAAAAAATTCCGCCACTGGGCAGGCGTGTACTTAGACTTATGCGAAGTGGTTAATAGGATGGATGCATTGGTTTCAGCCAGGATACGACGGAGCGCATCGACAGCGCGCGGACTGAACACAGGAAAGCCATCCGAATGAATTTCGGGTTGTCTCCAGGAATTAGCGGGAACCATAACACCGTCTATATCCAGCAATATTCGCATAATGTAAAGTTACGACTCTTCTTGATTACCTGACGTTAATTCCGTCAGTAATTTAAGATCGATTTTGTTATAAGCCGCATCACGCTGATTCAAAATAGCGATATGTTCTGCTGTATCCCAATCGTCATTGAACAATTCGACAGCCTGCCAGGCGAGTGCAATTGTTGCAGAAGTTTTTTGACTATTCACCCGGCCGATCTCGTACCCGGTTAGCAGTGCACTGATGTATCGATGATGTCCATCGATAAGTAAATCTTCACAAACTTTGATTTCTTCAAATTTAATTCCGGCCAGCATCTTCACGCAAATGCGTTGGATAATGGGAATGCAAAGCTTGGTTTGGGTTGCTTGTAATTCTGGCGTGTTTTGCGAAAGATAAGTCTCGACTGATTCTCTTGTGATCATAATTTATCTTGATAAGGTTAAGTCCGGCCGGCGCTTGGCCAATTGCGCCGTAAAAATACAAACGATTTTAAATATTACTAATTTTTTTAGCAAAAAATATGCTATTTTCCCGTCCCCGCAGGGTCTCTCGCAGAGGACCCTGCGATACGTGCAGAAATATTAAATTTACCCCCATGGCCGTTCGCAAACAGCACGCAATAACCGACGACACCTGGTTTATCACTTTTACCTGCCATGATTGGATACCTTTATTTGAAATCACACGATCGTACGATCTGGTTTACAACTGGTTAAAACTGGTCGACGACAAATATGCGATCAAAACCACCGGATTCGTAATTATGCCCAACCATGTTCACCTGCTTTTGCGGTTAACGAATGATAAAGTCGATCTGAATAAGATCATCGGTAACGGGAAAAGATTTATGGCTTACGCTATCGTACAACGTTTGGAGGCGCAGCAAAACCATGTTTTGCTGGACAGGCTCTCGGCTGCTTGTTCAGCCAAAGAGTGTGCTAAAGGCCAGAAGCATAAAGCGTTTGAGCCTTCGTTTGATGCAAAAGTTGTTTTTACCATCGATTTCCTGCACCAGAAATTAGATTATATACACCATAACCCCGTCCAGGGGAAATGGAACCTGTGCAATGAGTTTACCGATTATGAACACAGCAGTGCGGCGTTTTATGAACTAGGAAAACCGCACACCCGCATAGACGTCGCAGACTATCGGAGCTATTGGTACTGACTGCTCCGCAGGGTCCTCTGCGAGAGACCCTGCGGGGACGTAATAAGAGTTGTCGAGCCGCTCGCTTTCGGACGCATTTTTATTCAGAAAGCCCAGTCGTCATCGTTCGGCTGTTGCTTAAACAATAAGGAAACAATACCGAACATTGCGGCAGAGAGCAGAATGTCCCTGGATAATTCGCCGAACCGGTAACCGCCCGCATTGATGAAAGTTACCAGCTCCCAGATCATACATACTGCAATGAGCGCCAATATAAATGCTCTAAACAATATCGCTTTACTCTTCATAAACTTTAAGATTTTTAAGGCGGAAAACCTCGCGGGTGATCAGTTTGGTATTGTAGTTGAGTTCTTCAAGCGTACAGCACACCGTTTTGATCTTTACCGGCAAGTCATTCACAGTTTCCATCAGGTCGACGTGCAATAATGCCGAATCTTTTATTGTCCTACTTCCTTTGAGGCTTTCAAACAGGCCATATGCAGCGCGCCAGTCGTCGCCAAGAAAGTACTGACCGTAATTTTCAAAGCCACGCGGTGTCTTCAGGCTTAATAAAATATAAAACTGTGTTTCCATTTTACTAAACAAATGAAATGGCCCCCGCACGATGGGAGCCATTTTAAAAAAACGGACAACTTATTTGATCTCAATCTGCCTGCGTACGGCTTTGGCTTCGTCGCGTTTAGCGATATCGATCCTCAATATACCATCGGTATAAGCTGCTTCGATATCTTCTGCATTAGTGCCGTCGGGCAAAGTAAATGAACGCACGAAAGAACTGTAGCTGTATTCGCGCTTACTATAGTTCTTTTGAACATCATTGTTTTCGGCCTGTTGTTCAACCGAAATATGGAGTACATTCCGGTCAAGGCTGATCTTAAAATCCTCTTTTTTCAAACCGGGCGCTGCCAGTTCTACATGATAATGGTCTTCCGTTTCGCTGATATTGGCAGCGGGTACGCGGGTTACCATCCGGTCGTTGAAAAAGGTGTCGTTGAAAATGGAGTCGAAGACGTCATTAAAGCCTGGCAATAATGAACTGTTGCTTCTTTTGTCGGGATTAAATTTAACCAATGTCATGGGTCTTTCTCCTTAAATGAATTTAATGATCGAAACTTATTAATTAATTAAACTAAGTGACTCACTTCAAGCTGTATGCCAAAAAGAAACTAATCCCTATCCGCTGAAAAAATTGCAGGAAAAATGAAATTTTTTCAGTTTCGCCTGCCAGATTTTCAATTTTTATTGTGCTGCAAGCTTCGGCACTCGCGCTTCGCAGCCATGTAGCCCAAATTAACGTAGTGAGGCAAAACATTTTCCATTCAAAAAGAAACTATTATGATTGCACCCTTTTTGATGTAATGTATTAATAATCAATTAATTAGCTTAATAATAGGTCAAAAAGTGTAAACCATGTAAACCATATTTTAAATATAATCCCATTCCACCCTTGCTTTTGTCGTATTTTGGGGTTCGGCGTTGTCCTTTTTCCACCGAATTTTACATATGAATAAAACCAATTGCGGGTTTAGCTCTTAAAGCATAAAACCAGGAGGGACATGAGAAAAAGACCAAAATCATTTTCCACAGATAAAACTTTTTATTGCAAATTTTTATTATATTGTCTACCCGCGCTCAAATGCGTAAAGACCCTATGAATACAGAAAATCAATCAGCTTTTCTCGACCGTATCCTCGATAAACTGCGCCCGTCTGACTTGCAAACGCAGGAAAGCCGCCTTGCTATAAAAGCACGCGTTGAACACATACTTTCTGAAACCGGGCTGACCGCATCTGAACTGGGCTCGCGCATCCGCAAAGATATCCATAGCCTGCGCACGTGGCTATCCGGCACGCGCGACCTGACCGTCGAAACCTTGAGTGAATTCTGCCAGTCGCTGCATATTTCGCTGGGCGACCTGGTATTGGAGTAACGAACTAATTATACGAAAGAGGCGAAAGGTTAAAGGTGAAGGGTTAAAGGCGGAAGGTCTTCAGCCTGCTATGGATCAACCTTTGGCCTTTCATCCTTTTCACCTGAAAAATTATGCTTTCACCCAACCGGCGCATGTGTATCATGGGTCACGGTTTAACATATTGCAACACCACACAGCCATTCTTAAAAACTTTCGTATCCACCAGCTCCATTTTGATGGTATCGTCGAGGCTGATATCGTTGAACAACCGCGGGCCAGTACCCGCAATGACAGGGTGCACCACAACATAGAGTTCATCGATCAGGCCGGCCGCCATTAACTGCGAACGCACGGTCATCCCGCCAATGGATATATTTTTGCCGGGCTGTTGTTTCAGTTTGCGGATCTCATCTTCAAGACCTCCGCGAATAATGCGCGGGCCGCCTTCCACTTGTTCCATCGTGCGGGATATAACGATCGTATCGATGGCAGAAATGGCGTTCGCGAACGCATTCGCCGCCGGTGTACCCGACTGTGTCCTGGCCACCTTGGGCCAATAGGGGACCATCAATTCGTGCATCTTACGCCCGGTGACTATCTGGTCGACCCCTTGCATCAGGTCAGCAAAAAATTCGAGGATTTCCTCACTACCACTCATTTTCGTATGGTCATAGCACCCATCGATGCTGATATTCAAGCCGCAAATAACTTTTCTCATTGGGTCATGCTTTAGTTTTCTGTTTCGCTAAAATAAAGTTTGAAAACAGAAATGCCGCAAGGGCGATCGCGTCAAAAAAGGGGAAGTTCACGACAATAACGCAGCAGCTATACCTGCGCTTTCTTCTTGTTGACCGTGTAGGAGATCATTTTGGTGATCAGGCCATTTGCAAGTTCATAAACGTCGCAATAGTACATATCGTAAATCTGTCCTGATTTATCCGTGCATTTTACATCGCCCGCAACCGAGGCCTTGTCGCCGTCAACAATAATGTAGTCTTTACTTGCCGTGATCACTTTCAGGTCGGGATGTTCCGCAAAAAACTTCAGCATGTTTGCCTTTCCCCTGATGACGCTGTCCCCCAGCATGTGCCATTCAAAATCGTCGGATATATATTTGGCAACGTCCTCGCCACTGTTTTTATCAAAAGCTGCATTGAATTCAACAATGATATCTCTGTTAGTATTCATAGTCGTTGTTTTAAGTAATTATATCAAAGGTAAGCTGTTAACCAAAAAACAGATATATGGCCTTGCGACAAAAGGAAGGGGTGGATGCGGCATTACGCAAGGTTCGTAGAATCTCTCTGGGAATGGGCTTTACCTGTAGTATGGGATTATAGGCATAAGTCCGATTTGCAAACTTCAGAAAGCAGGGGGTCAATGTCGGATTTGGGAAATGTTGCCATGTCAACAAAATTGTACATTTGCCAACTTCAGGCCTCTCGTTTCAAATGCGCCTAACGCCACGTAACCCATGATAACCACTGAAAACATCCGGAAAGTCGCTGATTTGCATTATGCGTTTATTCCAGACGATGAAGATGCATTTATCACTCTATTGAATAAAAGTTTCTCCGGACTCCGATTAGACGAGTTGCTGAACGGCTATGAATCCTTGCTTTCCTCATTTTCAACGCCTCCGGACGATAAACAGATTCGCTTTTTCGACCAGCCCGTCCCGTGGGTACGTATACAATATTACTCATCAAATTTTTTGGATGAAGATAAGGGGCTTGTGCTTTCAAGAATTTTCTGTTACGAAAGTGACAAGCTGATCGTCGAGCACGAATATTTTGTATTGCCTGGGATGGCACGGGGACAAAATATTGGCAAAAAACTATTGGCAATGTCACTTGAGCATTATGAACGCATGGGAGTCAAGGAGATACGAGTGTTTGCAGGCCTATCCGATGGCGGATTGGTATGGGCGAAGGTAGGTTTCAAAGCAACAGACAAAGCAGAAATTGATACGATGCTTAAGCTAGCGAAAAAACAGCTGACAAAGGAACAGTATGAAGATATCAAGGCGATCTATGACTTATATTATACGATAGAACCCGATGGTACAGCGTTCCCCATTAAAGACTGGGCTTTGCTCGGGTTTATGGATGGCATTTTGAAAAAAGTCGATTGGCACGGACGCATTGACTTGACAAACGAAAAAGAATTGAGTAACTTTAAAAAGTATGTTAATCGCTAAAAATAATTTACGGGAGGCAGGTCACATTGCTGCCGAGCTTTTGGATAGCGACCTGGAATTGGAAAGCAAATGTGAGACAATTGAAAGAACAGTGACCGGTGGTATCTTCTCGCTGGAAAAAGCTTTGAAATTGTATGGAGTAACGATAGATGCTTATATCGATTATCTCGCCACCAGGCACGCTGTTTCGTATTATGGGCAGTTAGCGGAAGATTCCAAGGTTAAAGAATTATCTGTCCGCCTGAAAGCTATGGAAAAACTGATGCGGGCAATGTTCGGAAATATGATCGACCATGAAGACTTGGTCAGCCTGATGAGAAGCTACGGCAATTTCTCAAAGCGGGTTATTCGTAAACAGGAATTGGTCAAATAAGATTTTTAGACATTTGAAACAAAAAGCTGATCGATGACCAGCTTTTTTTATGTCATTTGGCAAAACCTATACTGGGTCAAAAAAGTAAAGGTTCCGTTTCCGGAGGGTTTTCGACCCTGCGAAGACAAAAAGGTATTTCCTTTTCAAACGCATCATAATTCATCATTTTATTTATAGATTGATCGATTATTCTAATCATGCGGTATTTTTATCTTTTTGCGGCAGTTGTCCTTTTATCCGGCTTTTATTTGGCCCGTGAACCTATGGAGGCGAATTTTAAGGATTCGGCCATGTATCGCTGGCTTAATAAAAAAGTGCTCGATAAACGCAGCCTTGATAATATGGAGAGCCTTGATAACTGGCGTACTTTCACCACATCGGGGGTGGAAATAGTGGATGCGCGAAAGGTTATCAAAACCAAGGATTCGAGCGGTTCTGTTGCTGCTATTGAGCTTTCAAAGGATTTTGTACATGAAGGCGATCATTCGCTGTTAATGACAACGCCGGTACGACTTGACGGTTCCGCGCCTAAAAATGGCCGCGGGTGGGGCCGGTCGGGTGTAAGGCGCCTTTTTAACGGGGAGGATTGGACCGCATACAACCGCATTTCCATTTGGATATACCCCGATCTGCCGGGCTTTTATACAACAGCGCTCGATTGCCAGTTATATAACGATGGCAAAGTAAAGCTGCCTGCAATTTTTGGACAGGAAGGTCAGACTTCCCTCGTCCTTAAAAATCATCAATGGAACCATGTCGTATGGGAAATTGGTAACGTGGCCAGGGATAAAATAACAAGTTTCGAGATGTCGTATGGCTTATCGGGGAATTATCCTGAAGAAGCGGATAAGATCAGGTTTTATTTTGACCAGATGGAACTTGAAAAGGTTGAGCCCGACAAAATTGAAGGCTGGGATGTATGGCCCGGCCGCATTTCATACCCGCATACCGGTTATCAAACCGGTGCTCAAAAAACAGCCATTGCCAGCCATATCGATGCGAAGGAATTTCAACTAATCGACCATAAGGGCAATGTCGTTTTAACCAAACCTATCGAACAGGTAACATCGCCAATCGGCAGTTTCCAGGTGATGGATTTTACAGCAGTCAGAACGCCGGGAACATATACGTTAAAAGCGGGTACGACCATAACAAAACCATTTAAAATTGATGCCGACCCTTATGAGGAAACGGTATGGAAGGCGCTGAATTTTTTCTATGCCGAACGCTGCGGGGCCGAGATACCGGGCATACACGGCAGGGAACATGAAGACTGGACCTGCGTACATGGAAATAAACGAATGGTGATCAATGGCGGCTGGCACGATGCGGGTGATATGACACAAAGCGCCGAAGGAACCGAAGAAATTACCCAGGCTTTACTGAGTATGGCTGAAAAGCTTCGCGCAGCCAATACTAATCCGGCGCTGTACGACCGCGTGCTTGAGGAAGCAAAATGGGGCCTGGACTGGATATTGAAAACCCGCTTTGGCGATGGCTACCGCAATGTCGGCTCAACAAACAGCCGCAGGACGAATAATATTATTGGCGATGACGACGATATTGTTTCTACCGCGCAAAACAGTCCGCTATTGAATTTTGAGACAGCAACTGTTGAAGCGATCGGCTATCGCGTATTTAAGGATATCGACCCGCGCTTTGCTGTCTACGCGCTAAAGACTGCGGAGTCCGACTGGGCTTTTGCCGCGGAAGGTATGTCTTCGGTTAAGCCGTCAAAAGATATCTGGAGAACCACTTTTGATTCAAACAATGTGGAGGATGAATTGCCGTCGCAGGCCATTCTCTCATCCGTGGCACTATGGAAAGCGACCGGGGATAAAAAATACGCCGGTATCGCTACCGCATTGGCACCCGTAATTATGAACGCCCAGCAGCGCAGCCGCCCTGATTGGGATACGCCGCTAACGGGTTTCTTTTACACGTCAACTGCCCGCGAAAGAATACTGCACTATTGCCACCGAGGGCGGGAGCAGGCCCCGACAATGGCGCTTTCTTCGCTTTGCGACGCATTCCCGGACAATCCGGATTGGATCAAATGGTATTCGTGCGTAACCCTTTATTCCGAGTATCTGAAAACATTATCAAAATATACCGCGCCTTATAATATGATGCCGGCATCTGTTTATGTCGACACGGAATATATGCATGTGCCCGAAAGCAGGAGGGAATCATTTCGCCGGCAGGTGCTTAAGGGCATATCGCTGGGTAAGGGGCATTACCTGCGTTTATTCCCGGTATGGATGGATTACCGCGGAAATTTCGGGACGATATTGCCGCAGGCCCAGGCGCTGGCAAGCGCGGCCCGTCTTCGCGGCGACCTGGCTTTGGCGCAGCTTGCGGAACACCAATTGGAGTGGATCATCGGGCGTAATCCGTTTGCACAAAGCACCATGTATGGCGAAGGGTATGATTATCCGCCCTTGTACACACCGTCGTCAGGTGACATTGTTGGCGCCCTGCCGGTTGGCATACAAACCCGCGATGACGAGGATGCGCCTTACTGGCCGGTGCAAAGCATGTGGACTTACAAAGAAATATGGAGCCATCCCGTAACCAATTGGATATGGCTGTTAAAAGATGTTGAAGGTCCCGCTATAGTAGAGGGCCGGGCAAGCGCACCGGTTGTATTCAAAGAAGTCGTCACCCGGCAAAGCGTTACCGTATTACCGGACAAGTCCGGGCATTTTACAGTTGATATGCCCGAAGGAAAATACATAGTTACCAGCAACGGCCGGCAGCAAACACAAACCTTCCTGCCCAGCGCCTCCTATCACCTGGAATGCCGCAGCGATCTTTTATTGAGCTATGAAGTGTCAAAAAAAGTCTCAGCGGAAGGTGCAATAACCATTAAATTAACCGCACAAGGTAATGGCAGGCATCATTTCGATATACGTACGGATAACTTTACCCTTTCAAACCTCACCAAAGAGATTAGCCTTAAACCCGGAAAAGCACTCAGTTTTGAATGGACGGGTCATATCACCTCGCAGGACACGCCCTGGGTGGCAGTAATTGTACCGGATAATAACCTGGTGGAGCGGAAGGAAGTGAGTGGATGTTTTTGGGAAAAGTAGGATAGAAACAAACTGCGAAGGCACAAGAAGCATTTAAGCGCCGTCCTGCCCGTCATTCGTGCGCCAGGTTTTGGGACACATATCGTCTGGCGGCTAAAGTCCTTTAATCAAAAATAATGTTTTTGAGGTGGAAAGCAATTTTTGAAGATAACAGCCTTTTCTCAGAGGCCAATCGGACATCCTCATATTTGCACATCTCCACATCAATCCGCACATTTGCACATCTGCATATCTGCACATAAAAACGAATGATCGGCCAAAACAACAGGATATTAATCGTCGGCGGGGGGAGTTGGGCCACTGCAATTATAAAAATGCTCAGTGACAACCCGGTTGAAAAGGAAATATCCTGGTGGCTGCGCAGCGAACAGGCCGCCGACCATATCCGGCAGTTCGGGCATAATCCCAATTACCTGAGCTCGGTTGAAGTTAAAGTTCCCGCAAAAAACATATCCACCGATCTGAAATCGCTTATAGGCGACGCGGATATCGTTTTGCTCAATGTTCCTGCCGCATTTTTAAAAGAAGCGCTTGCTGATATTACCCTGGCTGATTTTAAGGGCAAAAAAGTGGTTTCTGCCATCAAAGGCATTGTTCCGGATGAGAATATGATCATCGGCGAATTCGTCAACCAGCGCTACGGTATTTCGTTCGACGATTTTATGGTGATCAGCGGGCCCTGCCATGCTGAGGAAGTGGCATTAGAGAAACTATCCTACCTGACGATAGCTTCCGGCGACACCGAACTGGCGGCAGAATTCGCCGGCATGATCAGCACACGCTATATCAATACTATCGTCTCCGACGATATCTGGGGCACGGAATACGGCGCAGTCCTTAAGAACGTCTACGCCGTTGCCAGCGGTATTTGCCACGGCGTAGGCTATGGCGACAACTTCCAGGCGGTATTGATATCAAACGCCATCCGCGAGCTGGAACGTTTTGTAGCTACCGTCCACCCCATCGACCGCGACATTAAAGAGTCAGCCTACCTGGGCGATCTGCTGGTTACCGCCTACTCCAACTTCAGCCGTAACCGCACTTTCGGCAACATGATCGGCAAGGGTTATACCGTCAAATCGGCCCAGCTGGAAATGAATATGATCGCCGAAGGTTACTACGCTGTAAATAGCCTGAACGAGGTAAACAAGCAGTATAAAGTGTACATGCCCATCTGCAGCGCGGTATACGCCATCCTTTACGAGAAACACAATCCGGCACTGGAAATGAAACATTTAGCGGGTCAATTGAGTTAATGTATTGTTAACCAATTCATCCACCAAATGAAAACTATAGTCAAAGCTGTTCTATTTTCAGCCGCTACGCTATTTGCCGCACAAGGCATGGCGGGCACCATTAAATCCGACACTACAAAGGTCGGCAGAACGACAAGAAAAGTCGAGCACCAGGTATCCAATACCGCGGCCAATGCGGATTCGCGTGTTGTTGATAGGAAATATCATGAAAAACGCGGGCCTCATGGTGAAACTGTTTACATCACGAGACATGACCGCTACTACTACATCAATAAGAAAGGCCATCGCGTTTACGTGACAAAAAGTCAATTGCGTGACGAGAAAGAGGATTAATTGCGGCCGAACCGTATGAGTAAGTACATGCTGATCCTCATCCATTTAGCCGGAGCTTTAATGTTGTATCTCGCTTCCTGAAAAGGACCAACCTAAAAAGAAAGGCCCTCGCCGCACAGCGAAGGGCCTTTTCAAACTAAACTAAACCTAAAACTAAGATTTTATAGTTACCAGTGATTAGTTATCAGTCATCAGTGAATTCCTGGTACCTGATAACCGGTTAACCAACCTCAAAACTTCCTGCGACGTTCGCTACGGTCTTCGCGGCGTTTGCCTGAAAAGTCGCGGAAACCGCCACCGTTGTGGCCGCCTGAGCGTTCCCTGCTGCCGCCTTCACGGTTGCCGCCATTGTAGCCTGAGCCATTGCGGAAACCACCTTCTCTCCTCTCGCCGCCTTCGCGCTTTTTATAATTAGACGCACCGCCGCGCTTTTCGTTACTGCTTTCGCCGGAAATTTCTATTCTCACATCGCGACCCTGGAAATCGGCACCGTTGAAGCCGGTTTGCACCTTCTGTACATCATCATTCGGAACCTCGAAGAAGGAATAAACACCCTTCACGTCGATCTTACCAACGGTCTTTCCGCTGATCTTTGTGGTATTGCAGATATAACCCAGCAGGTCGCCGCGGCTGAAGCCGTCAACCGAACCTAAATTAATAAACAAACGGGTAAAGTCCGAACGCATGCCGGTACGGTTAAAACGCTCGCCGCCCCTATCGCCTTCTGCGCGTGGCCTGTCATCAACATGGGCGTTCAGGTCCGGAGCATTCTTGTAATAATCCAGGAAGCTGTTAAACTCGAGCGAAGCGAAACGCTTGATGATCTCCTCCTTGCTCAGTTCTTTAAACTCGTCCATAATGCGCGGAAGATACTGCTCAATTTGCTGCTCGTTCACTTCAACATTATGCACCTTATGGATCAGGGCAAACAGTTGCTTTTCAACCACGTCAAAACCGCCCGGGATCTCCATCTTAACAAAACGTTTACCGAGGGTCTTTTCTATCTGGCGTATTTTGCCGGTTTCTTTGGCGTTGATGATCGAAATAGAAACGCCCGTTTTACCGGCGCGTGCTGTACGGCCGCTGCGGTGGGTGTAATTTTCAATTTCGTCCGGCAGTGAATAGTTGATCACGTGGGTAACGTCGTTCACGTCGATACCGCGTGCTGCCACGTCCGTAGCGATTAATAATTGCAGGCTGCGCTCGCGATAGCGTTTCATTACCTTATCGCGCTGCTGCTGCGAAAGGTCGCCGTGCAGCGAATCGGCATTGTAGCCGTCCTTGATCAAAGCTTCGGCAATTTCCTGGGTTTCGATCTTGGTTCGGCAGAAAACGATACCGAATATCTCGGGGTTGAAATCAACAATACGCTTGAAGGCGGCATATTTATCACGGGCACGCACCACATAGTATTCGTGGTCGATGTTTTCGTTCCCGGTATTTTTGGTGCCCATGGTAAGCTCGTACGGATCTTCCATATACTTTTTGGCGATCCTTCTTACTTCCGAAGGCATGGTGGCCGAAAACAGCCATGTTTTTTTGTCGTCGGGTGTGGTAGACAAAATACTGTCAATATCTTCCTGGAAGCCCATGTTGAGCATCTCGTCGGCCTCGTCCAGTACTACAAATCTTACGCCACTGAAATTGATCGCCTTGCGGTTGATGATGTCCAGCATACGGCCGGGTGTGGCAACAACAATTTGCACACCGCGACGGATCTGATGCAACTGATCAGATATGCTTGCGCCGCCATACACAGCAACCACATTGGCGTTGCGCATATTTTTGGCATATTTTTTCAGATCGTTTGTGATCTGTAAACAAAGTTCGCGGGTTGGGCACAATATAAGCGCCTGCGGATGATTTTCTTCGAAATCAAGTAGTTCCAGTAAAGGAAGTCCAAAAGCAGCAGTCTTGCCGGTCCCGGTTTGGGCTAATCCGACAAAATCGTTGCTGCCAGTTAGCAATACCGGGATCGACTGTTCCTGGATTGGAGTAGGATTTTCAAAACCTAACTCAGTAATGGCATTAACAATATCATGACGGATCCCCAGTTGAATAAATGGGTTCATGAATTTAAATAACGAATCTGGCTACATCGCCAAATCGGGCGCAAAGGTATGATTTTTATTTGCCAATTCAAATAGACGGAGAGGGAATGGGAAATATGACAGTGGGATAGTAAATTGTAGAACTCGCTCTCTAATTGTAGAACATATTAGTTATTTTTGTTTGAGGTTGTAGATTATGGATATTCAAGCTGAAAAATTGAGTCTTATACAATGGCTTGCGGGGGTAAATGAACCTTCAGTCATTAAACGTTTCATCGCACTAAAAAAAGAGCAGCAAGTTGACTGGTGGGATGAAATTGACGCTGAAGAAAGAGCAGAGATCGAAGAAGGTTTAGCACAAGACGATCGCGGTGAGGTTTTATCTCATGAAGAAGTTATGGCGAAATATCAAAAATGGCGTTCCAAATAATCTGGACTAAAAGAGCCGTAGCCGGCTACGACCGTATCATCAACTACTTACAAGAAAACTGGACCGAAAAAGAGATCACAAATTTCATATCGGAAACAGACCGATTTTTAGAGGTATTGGTAGAACATCCCGAAATACTACAGCAAACAGCCAAGCATAAAAACCTCTATCGTGGACCGATCAACCGACTCACCATTTTAACCTATAGGGTCAAACCGAAAAATAAACAAATCCTGCTTATCAATATAAGAGGAGCCCGGCAAAAACCTTTGGTTAAGTAAGCTCAGAATGGGACTTCGGTTCGTCGTCTTCCTTCGGGTTCCTCTCCCAATAAGCAAACAGCAATACGATTACCCCTGCTGTCACACACATATCTGCAACATTGAAAATGCCTGTCCGGAGACTGCCTATGCCCACGTTCATAAAATCGGTCACGTGCCGGTCGAAGGCTAAACGGTCGATAATATTGCCCAGGCCCCCCGCAAAAATGAGCGCAAAAGCAAAAAGCTTCCAGTTGTTTAGCTTATCAGCTTTGCGAATAGCGTAAACAAATAATACGATGAGGAATAATAACGGCAAAATACTCAGCAGCCAGAAGCTCACAGGTTTGGGCAGGCTGTCGCCGAGGCTCAACGCCGCGCCGGTGTTTTCAACATACTCGAGTACGACGGTATTGTGCAGGTAGGTTATGGGCCCCCGGTCCATCAGGTGCTCTTTAGCAAGGTCTTTGGTCACCCTGTCGCAGCCAATGAACAGCAGCGATGTCAGGCAAAAAAGTAAAACCCTCCATTTATTCTTCATCTTGTCAATCTTTGAAATCCCTAAATCGTGTTCTACCTTAACCTGTCTGCCGATTTGATCAGCTTTTCATCGTTTCGGATACTTTTTACCGCCAGCAGGATAAAAATGATACTGATGGAACTTAGGAGTGCGCCTATCCCGAAGTTGCTGGTGTTAAGCGTAAGACCGCCGGTTACCGATTTTATGGTCTGCACCATCCAATAGCTAAAGCCGATGATCACCAGGATATACAAATAACACATGGTGATCTGCTGCTTGCGGTTCTTATAAAGGAAGATCAGGATAAAAGGCAATATGCCGACTACAGCCGTCCCCGCGATCAGGGCGGTGAAAGTTTGCATGGACGCCTCATGACCGCCCGCATCCTGGTAAACGCCGGTAATTTTGATGGTCGACGGGATGCTATTAATATATACCCCATGCGCCAGCGGGAACAGGAACAGGGCGAAAATGACCAGTCCGGCCAGCAGAAGGTAAATGCTTTGTATGCGTTGGATCATGTGGAATTGCTTTATCGTTGGATTGTTTTATTGCTGAAGATGTTACAGGCACAGCATTTCATGACGCAAAGATAGAAAAACCGCAAACCCAAATCTAAAATCGTAAATCTAAAATCGTAAATCTGCTACCTTTGCTCCGTGGCCGAAAAACAACGCTATTTTATCGAACTGAGCTACGACGGCACCGATTACCACGGCTGGCAGGTTCAGCCCAATGCGGTGACGGTACAACAAGTATTGGATGAAGCCTTATCCACCGTCCTGCGCCAGCCTATAGCAACCACCGGCTGCGGACGGACTGATACAGGTGTCCATGCTACAGAGTTTTTCGCGCACTTTGACTATAACTCCGAAATCGAACATCCGAAATCCGAAATAAGTGTGAATGCGGTTCTACCCCAAGACATCGCCATCAAACGGATCATCCCGATTCACCCCGACGCCCACGCCCGTTTCGACGCTACACAGCGGTCATACGAGTATCATATTCATTTTGAAAAAGACCCTTTTAAAGTGAACCGCTCGTGGGAATTGCGCGATAAACCGGATATTGCACTGATGAACGAAGCGGCAACAACGATGATGGAATTCACTGATTTCAGCTGCTTCAGCAAATCGAACACACAAACTTTTACCAATAATTGTAAGATAACAAGAGCGGAGTGGGTTGAAGGAGAAGGTGGTTTAGTGTTCCATATTTCAGCCGACCGTTTCTTACGAAACATGGTAAGGGCCATCGTCGGCACATTGATCGCCATAGGCCGGAAGGAAATGGAGCCGGCCGCGATCAAACAAATTATTGAAAGCAAAAACCGCAGCAAAGCCGGAACATCCGTGCCCGCCTGCGGGTTGTATTTGACGGAAGTAAAGTACCCGTATTTATAAGGTAAAAGGCGAAAGGATAAAGGTGAACGGTATTATAACTCCGAAATCGAACATCCGAAATCCGAAATAAAAAAATCATGTCCGAAGTAACCGGCAAAGCGCTCGACTGGAAATTATTGGGAAGGGTAATGCATTATGTGCGGCCCTATAGGTCGACCTTTGTGCTTGCCGCTTTCCTCACCATTTTTCTTGCGGGCAACGCGATCATCCAACCGATACTGATGCAGCTGACGCTGGATAAATATATCCTGGGCGGCGATTACAATGGCCTGGTGCTGATGGTGGTACTGATGCTGATACAATTGGCCGTACAAACCGCAATTCAATACTACCAGACATACCTGACCAACGCCCTGGGCCAGTCCGTTATTCGCGACCTGCGCAAGGATGTTTTCAACCATATCATTAGCCTCCGCTTAAAATACTTCGACCGTACCCCTATCGGCATCCTCATCACGCGCACGGTATCCGACCTGGAAACTATAGCAGATATATTTTCGGAGGGATTGATCTCCATTGTCGGCGACCTGCTGCTGGTGGTTGCCATCCTTACCCTGATGATCGTCAAGGACTGGAAACTGGCGCTTATCACGCTGATACCCATGCCGCTGTTATTTCTATCGACATACATTTTCAAAGAAGCAATAAAATCCGCCTTCCAGGAGGTTCGTACCCAGGTGGCCCAACTCAATGCGTTTTTAGCTGAGCATATTTCGGGCATCAGTATTATCCAGTATTTCTCCCGCGAGGAACAGGAAATGCGGAAGTTTAAAGACGTGAATGTCAAATACCGCGATGCCAACATCCGGTCCAACTGGTATTATTCTATCTTCTTTCCGGTGGTTGAAATATTGTTCGCGGTATGCATCGGTCTGCTGGTTTGGTATGGCTGTAAAAGGATATTGAATGACGAACAGCTGGCGCGCCTCTCCACGAGCCATAATCCTGTAACACCTGGCTTAATACTGGAGTATATCGTATTGCTCAACCTGCTCTTCCGCCCTATCCGGCAGTTAGCCGATAAATTCAACACCCTGCAAATGGGCATGGTTGGCGCCGACCGTATTTTCCGTGTGCTGGATACCGATGAGGTCGCCCCGAACGAAGGCAGGCTGAGAACCGCAGGCCTAAAAGGCAAAATATCCTTCGAAAAAGTCTGGTTTGCTTATAACGACGAGAACTGGGTGTTGAAGGATATCACCTTCAACGTAAAACCTGGTGAAACTTTGGCACTTGTCGGTGCTACCGGCGCGGGCAAATCGTCCACCATCAATATTCTGAACCGCTTTTACGAAATAGGCAAGGGACACGTGAAAATAGATGATGTGGATATCCGCGAATACGAAGTCGGTTTCCTGCGTTCGCAGATCGCCACAGTGATACAGGACGTTTTCCTGTTCAGCGATACCATCGCCAACAACATCAGCCTGAACAACCCCGATATTACCCGGGAACAGATCGTTGCGGCGGCAAAAGATGTAGGTGCGCATGAATTCATTGAACGTTTACCCGGCGGTTACGATTACAACGTAATGGAACGTGGCTCTACCCTATCGGCAGGCCAGGCGCAGCTGATCTCGTTCATCCGCGCGCTGGTTTACGATCCTGCCATCCTGATTTTAGATGAAGCCACATCCTCCGTCGATACGGAAACCGAACTTTTAATACAAAACGCCATTTACAAGCTAATGCAGGGCCGGACGGCCATTGTCATCGCGCACCGCTTGTCGACCATCCAGAATGCCGACAAGATCATCGTGCTTGATCACGGCGAGATCAAAGAAATGGGCACCCACCAGGAGCTGCTGAAGATCGAACACGGGTATTACCGCAAGCTGTATGACTTGCAGTTCAATTCGGCAGGGATTGTTAAGTCTTAAACACATGTCATTGCGAGGAGCAAGGCGGGTGGCGCGTGGCGTGACGAAGCAATCTCATTGTCAGGTACGGGATTCAATGATGACTAATGGATTATTGCTTCTCAAACCGAATATTCCTTATCCTTCCACCTGAAAGCCTGAAACCAATTATCTTTCTCTGCGCATCCTTGTCAAACTGAATCCTGCCGGCATCACTGCCGAAAACGCCTTCCGTGGCGATATCCGGCGTAAGCTCAAAATCGCCAAGACGCATGTGGTGCACCATCAGCTTGCCATTTTTTACATAAACTCTGTAAGTAGCTTCTAATTCCGCGCTATAATAGTTCCCTGTATATTGACCAAATTGTGAAGCATCAATCTTGACCGGAGTGATCCGGGGCGCGATGATGCTCTTATATTTTGCCGTATTAGCCTTATCAGTAATATCCCTGAAAAAGAATGCCGAATTGTATGCCGGTACCCAGATCACCGTGTCTGATTTTGGTTCTGTCGGAAATTTGGCTTCGCCGCTCGCCTGAACCATTAGCCTACCGTCCTCCAAAGTGAAGGTCGCATACCAGCCGTCACCCAGCTTGTAGGTGTTGGTATATTTTTGCAAAATAGATGCCTCCACCTTTACGGTCGGATTGCTTCCCCAATCCACGCCCTTGGGAGAACCGCCGGCTGTTTTGAACTTATCGCCAAAAAGCGCCCTGGCAACGTTATTGGCCTTGCCGTAGGAGTCGAAGCTGCCATTATTGCTCAATAAAATGATCGATATTTTCTGGCTGGGATAAGTCGATATTACTGTAGCGAAGCTGGCCCAGCCGCCGGTATGGTTGATGTTCAGCAATCCCTGGTCGTCCATCACTTCGTTGCCATAGGCATAATCGTTTTTCTCGCCGTTATTCAAATTGTCCGTCTCGATCAAGCGCATATAAACAGGGTCCTTTTCGTCCCAGCCTTTCTGAAGGCGTATCGCCCATTTGGACAGGTCCTCAACCGTAGTGAATATCGAGCTGGAACCCCAGGCCGTCAGCATATCGCTGGACTTATGATATTTAGAGCCATCCTCGTAATAAGATCCGGCCGCATTTTTGATCACTTTGGAATAGTCCGTCAGCACCTGCGATGAATTCATCTGCAAAGGCTTGAAGATATTCTCGTTTACCCAAACCGGCAGCGTTTTCCCGGTCACTTTTTCAACGATGGCTGCCAGCAAGTTATACCCTGTGTTTGAATACTGGTATCGCGAACCCGGCTCAAAATCCAGCTCTTTTTGCTGCTTCACCATGCGCATGATATCGTCCCAGGAGAAAGCTTCTTCCCAGCGCCAGCCTGCGGCGTGCAAGCCTTCGGGCCAGTCGCGCAGGCCACTGGTGTGGTGGATCAAATTCCGAACCGTGATCTTCTTGCCAAAATCGGGCACATCGGGCAGGTATTTGTGGATATCGTCGTCGGGCGAAAGTTTACCTTCTTGTATCAGGGTCGAAATGGCATATCCTGTAAACTGCTTGGATACCGAGGCAATATCAAAAACTGTAGTTGGCGTTATGGGAACATTGTACTCGAGGCTGGCGAGGCCATAACCTTTTTCGAAAGCGATCTTGCCGTCCTGGACGATCAGCACCGCGACGCCAGGCCTGCTATTATAATTATTGAAAATGGAATCGCATTTTTTTGAGATCACATCATTTGGGATCTGCGCACAAGAGTACAGGCTGCAGGCCAGCAGCGCCGAGGTAAGGTATATCTTCATGACCGGTTAATACTTTGGTTGAAGATAAGACCTTTTCCGATTCAAAAGCGTTGCACCGGCGGCGATTTTTATGGCCGAACCTTCAGATTTCTGACATCTGACTTCCGACCTCCGATTTCCTAAGGTTGAACCTTCCCCTTCTCCATCCCCTTTCCTTTCGGCGGGTTTTTTATAGGTTCGACAGGCTGTTCCTCTTTTTCGCGTTGCTTCGCAATATTGTTTGTCTGCAGCTTGTGCTTCGTGTAATTATCATCTGAACCTGTCACAGCTTTGCCGCCGTTATCTTTGGGCCGGTGCGTGGGTGTATCCGACGGCGAAGGTTTATCTTTTGAATTGGCTGGCTTTGTCATGTTCTCACTTTCCTGTTTCAACATCACTGATTGCTTTTTTGTTTATGCCTGGTCAAATGTTAAAACTTGTTAAAAGAAGTTAAGCCAGGCACATTGCACATAATAATCGCAGATAATGTTTTACCTTTATGTTGAGGATTACTATTTTCGCAGAATTGGGAACGAGGAAAAAGACATTCATCTCAAATCTCATGTCTCAAATCTCACATCTGTAGTTACATGGAAGAATTTGAAGTAAGCGAATCAGCCAAAAAAACCAAGAGCATCTATATCTCTACCGTCTTTGGCATTGCCATGGTTTTACTGATGGTAGGTTTGCTCGGGCTCATCCTCGTTCACGCCAATAAGCTTTCGCGCTACGTGAAAGAAAACATCGTTGTGAATGTTTATGTGGACGAAGGCGCTCACGAAGCCGATGTGTTCCAACTGCAGAAACAGCTGGACGCCAATCCTATGGTAAAGCAAACCCAGTATGTAAGCAAGGAAATAGCCGCCCGCAACCTCGAAAAGGATATGGGCGTGGATATGAAGTTCCTGGGTTATAATCCCCTGCCACCATCCATAGACGTGTATTTGAAGGCGGATTACGCCAATGATGCCGGGATAGAAAAGTTCAAAGCGCAGACCTTAAAAAATCCGTTGGTAAAGGATGTATCGTACCAGCAATCGCTGGTGGCCGAAATGAACCGGAACCTGGCATCGATCAGCCTCATCATTCTTGGCTTCACGGCTATTTTTATCATTCTTTCGGTGGCGCTGATCAACAATACCATCAGGTTGGCTATTTATTCGCAGCGCTTCCTCATCAAATCCATGCAGCTGGTAGGCGCCACGAAAGGCTTTATCCGCAAGCCGTTTATTGTTTACGGCATCTGGCACGGCCTTTTAGGCGCGTTAATAGCTATATTGATATTAATGGTGACGCTGTTCCTGGCGCAAAAAGAAATTCCCGACCTGGTAGTTCTTCAGGACTACGTCGAATTCGGTATTGTATTCGCCATAGTTGTGGGCCTGGGGATATTCATATCCGCGTTCAGCACATCCCTGGCGGTGAATAAATATTTACGTTTGAAAATCTATAATTTATATCGATAAAATTTCTTCCGGACTTTCGGACTTACGCGGACTTCCGGACTCAATTAAAAAAATATGGCACAAACAAGACCAACTGCTCCGGTAAAAACATCAACCCCTGCAAGACCGGCGAAGGAAAGCAATACCACTCCCGTAAAATTTATTTTCGACAAGGGCAATTATCGCCTGCTGATCATCAGCATTGCGGTGGTGGCATTGGGTTTCATCCTGATGTCTGGCACGACGGATATTTACAGCACCACCAAAATTGTCGTTGCTCCGGTGGTAGTACTTGCAGGATTTGCTTTAGGATTTTTCGCGATATTTAAAAAGCCGGCTCAAAGTTGATTGGAGAAGTCCGAAAGTCCGCATAAGTCCGGAAGTCCGAAAGATAAAATCACCTTAATCAACTTCACAAATACCTCATGAATATTATCCATGTCATTATCCTTGCCATCATCGAAGGGATAACCGAGTTTTTGCCTATTTCCTCAACCGGCCATATGGTTGTGGCCAGCGCACTGATGGGCATTGGCAACGATGAGTTTGTAAAGCTCTTCGAAGTTGTTATCCAACTTGGCGCCATCCTGGCTGTTGTTGTGCTCTATTTCAAACGATTTGTTAAGTCCGTCGACTTCTACATTAAGCTTATTATTGGCGTTATTCCAGCGGTCATTTTAGGACTGTTGTTAAAAAAACACATTGATGTGTGGCTGGGAAATCCGCTGATAGTTGCCGTTGCCTTTGTAGTTGGCGGTGTTATCCTGTTATTTGTTGACGATTGGTTCAACAAGCCTGTTATTAATGAAGAAAAGAACATCAACCATCTTACAGCATTAAAAATAGGTTTCTTTCAATGTTTGGCGATGATACCGGGCGTGTCGCGTTCGGCCGCATCAATTGTTGGCGGTATGTCACAGAAACTGAGCCGTACAGCCGCCGCGGAATTTTCATTTTTCCTGGCCGTTCCTACAATGTTCGGAGCAACGGTCAAGGACCTATGGGACTTCAAAAAGAAGGGCCTTTTCAACACTCCAGATTTTCACCAGGATGTTAAGTTCCTCATCATCGGCAGCGTAATCGCGTTCATCGTCGCCATGCTGGCTATCAAAAGCTTCATCACTTTCCTTGAGAAACGCGGCTTTAAACTATTTGGCTGGTATCGCATTGTGGCCGGTATCACGATCATCATTTTGTATTTTGCAACTACAGCATTGCATAATGCCTGATAAAGATATTCGGCGCTTACAAAATAGCGATGGGTTTGAAACCCATCGCTATTTTATTTAAAAGCCTACCTTTGCGCAAATTTTCCGGGTTTGAAGAAGATCTTTTCCAATATTGAACAATTTGCAGAAGGCGAGCTTTTGCTGGTGAACAAACCCTACAAGTGGACCAGCTTTGACGTGGTGGGAAAGCTGCGCAACGCGCTGAAACCGCTGAAGCTGAAAGTAGGTCATGCCGGCACGCTCGACCCGCTGGCGACCGGGCTGCTGATCATCTGCACCGGCAAAATGACCAAACAGATCGACACCTTCCAGGCCGAGGAAAAAGAATATACCGGCACTTTCACATTGGGAGCTACCACCCCTACCTACGACCTTGAAAGCGAGCCGGAGCAAAAATTTCCGGTAGAACATATCTCTGAGCAACAGTTACAGGAAGCCAGCCGTAAATTCATTGGCGACATTCAGCAATTCCCGCCCGCGCATTCGGCCGTAAAGGTTGGTGGCGAGCGCCTGTATGAAAAAGCCCGCCGCGGTGAGGAAGTAGAATTGAAGGCACGCAATATTACGATCAGCGAATTTGAAATAACCCGGATCGTATTACCAGAAGTTGATTTTCGCGTGGTGTGCAGCAAAGGCACTTACATCCGTTCGCTGGCAAGCGACTTCGGCGTGGCGTTAAATAACGCAGCTTATCTTTCGCGATTGCGGCGTACGCGCAGCGGCCATTTTAAGGTCGAGGACGCCTGGGAAGTGATGGAACTTGTAAACATTATCCGCGACCTGAAACAAGTACAAAACGACTAAATTGCTTTCTTAAAATCCGAAATCGAACATCCGACATCCGAAATTAAACAATGAACATCTACCATCATATTGACGATTTTAAACCCTTGAGGAATGCCGTCGTCACCATCGGCACCTTCGACGGCGTACATTTGGGCCACCGTAAGATCATATCGCGTATCAATGAGCTGGCGAGGGATACAGGCGGGGAATCGGTCATCCTCACTTTTTTTCCTCACCCAAGGATGATCATCCATCCGGAGGACCAAAGCCTAAAGATGATCAATACCATCGATGAAAAAGCCGCGCTGCTTGAACAATTGGGCGTCGATCATTTGATCATTACCCCGTTCACGCGCGATTTCTCCAACCAGTCGCCGGAGGAATATATTAAGAATGTTTTGGTTGATAGGATCGGCACCAAAAAGATCGTCGTTGGCTACGACCACCGCTTCGGCAAAGACCGGCAGGGCAGCCTGGCCGATTTGCAGCAATTGGCGCCGGTTTATGGCTACGAAGTGATCGAAATACCAGAGCAGGATATTCATGATGTCGCCGTCAGTTCAACCCGAATACGAACAGCACTGCTGAACGACCAGGTAGAGATGGCCAATGAGTTTTTAGGCTATCCGTTTTTCATTTCCGGTAAAGTAAACCGCGGCGATCAGATCGGCCGAACGATAGGTTATCCCACAGCCAATATTTTAGTCGAAGAAAGCTATAAGCTGATCCCGTCCGACGGGATATTCGCCGTGAAAGTGCATTTAGGCAACGAA
Source organism: Mucilaginibacter sp. (assembly GCA_035551775.1). Classification (GTDB taxonomy): domain Bacteria; phylum Bacteroidota; class Bacteroidia; order Sphingobacteriales; family Sphingobacteriaceae; genus Mucilaginibacter. The sequence goes on from DASZMQ010000003.1 coordinate 57,392, forward strand.
AACTTTAAAGGGATGGGTTACATCGGGCACCGGCCCACCATCAACGGCATGACGCGAAATATCGAGGTGAACATCCTTGATTTCAACCGGGATATTTATAGCCAGCCGATCAGAATGGAATTGCTGCATTTTGTAAGGGGGGATGTCAAATTCAACTCGCTGGATGAGCTCACCACGCAGCTCGATAAAGACAAAGCTGACATACTTGCCTATTTTGCAAACAACTAATGCTTAAAGAAGTTAACGTATATCACCTTCACAACATGATAGGCTGAAAATGCAAAAAACAATATCGCTATCCCGGTATTGAGGGCCCGCGTGCTCAGGTCGAGTTTGTTTTTAATATATGTTGCCGATTTCGCATAAATAAATAAGCATAAAAACGCGCCGCCTGCCGAACCGGCGCTGAATATGGCCAGCGGCCATCTCCCGGTTTCTATCCATTGATGCGTAATCAGGTACGAACCCGTGATGAGCCAGAAAGGTACTTGCATCGGGTTCAGGAAGCCCAGCAAAATACCGTAGGTTATCGTGTCTCTTTTCCTCATTTTTCGCGCCTCCGGATGTTTGGTACGATGCATCCAGGTGATCGTCCCCAAAACACCGAATAGCACGATCATCACCCAGTCGATGACCGTATCCAGGTGTACCTGGTGCGACAGCCAGTCGGCCGCATTCATAATGAAATAGGTGAAAAAGAATTCAACGCAGGAAAAAGCAGTAATAAATTGAAGCGCCGGCTTCATGTGCCGGTTAATGACGATCTGCACTACGGACAGGTTGATATTCCCCGGCGGGATATACCCTATAAAGTTGGCTATGAGGCCAATGAAAAAGGTGAGGAATAGCATTTGCCGAATTTAGTTGAAAAGTTGGAAGGTTGTAAGGTTGGAAAGTTATTTTACATGAATAGATTTAAAAACATTTCAACTTTCCAACCTTACAACATTCCAACCCAAAACCTACTTTTGCACCATGCTTCCAAAACGCATCATATCCCTCCTCCCCGCCGCCACGGAAATAGTTTGCGCCCTTGGGCTCGAGGATAATTTGGTGGGTCGCTCACATGAATGCGATTTCCCTGCATCCGTAAAGCAATTACCTGTCTGCTCCGAAGCAAATATCCCTGATAACCTGGCCAGTGCTGCCATCGACCAAAAGGTAAAAGAGCTCCTGTATGACGCCTTATCGATCTACACCGTCAATCGCAAAAAGATCAAAGAACTGGAGCCGGATGTAGTAATCACACAGGCGCAATGCGAGGTCTGCGCCGTTTCGCTGGACGATGTGCAAGAGGCGCTGAAAGGTTACCTGGACAAAAAGGCGAAGATCATTTCACTACAGCCGAACAGCCTGGGCGATATTTTTAATGATATCCGAAATGTGGCCGAAGCGCTCGGCGTTCCTGGAAACGGCGAAAAATTGATCGAAGACCTGGATGAGCGCGTCAATATCATCCGTCACAAGCTCAAATTTATTGATACTAAACCCACGGTCGCCTGCATCGAATGGCTGGAACCGGTCATGGTTTCAGGTAATTGGGTGCCTGAGCTGGTAAGTATCGCTGGCGGCACATCTATCCTGGCCGAAGGCGGCAAACATTCGCCTTTCGTCAAATGGGAGGATATCCGGCAGGCTGATCCTGATATCATTATTGTGATGCCCTGCGGATTTTCCATCGAACGTACCCTCCGTGAAATGAATATCCTGCTGCTGCAGCCCGGCTTCAGCGAATTGAAAGCCATAAAGGAAAATCGCTTATTCATTGCCGACGGCAATCAGTACTTCAACCGCCCCGGCCCGCGTACCGTGGATTCCATCGAAATTTTGGCCGAGATCATTCATCCCAAACAATTCATCTTTGGGTATGAGGGTGAAGGCTGGATAAAGTTTGCGCTCTGACGGATCACTGCAGTCGGTTCACATAAAATCCCCCGCTGGTTGCGTTTAAATAGCTAGGCGACGTACCTTCTTTTTGCAGCACCGCCGAAAATGTCCCTTTAATATGGTCAGATGCGATCTCGGTTATCACCATATTGAAGGACGTATTTTCGAACGAGCTTCCTGCTACATAAGCTATCCCGGATTCATCGACATAAGTAAAAATACCGACTGCTTGTGTATACGTCTTACTGGTTGTGATGGCGGAATTGTCGACCACCGAAATCGTAACACCCCGGGGGCTTGGTTCCGCTGCCGTAGCCGATGATCTCGCAGCCATTGGGCGATGCAGCGGAACCAAGTATTCCCGTGACCGAAGCTGTATACTGCTTCTGGGCACCGTTGAATTGAAACTTTACATAGTAAGACGCGGAACCTGTTGTCTTACTATCTTTTTTGCACGAGACGAAAAACGCCAGCAAAAATACCGGGATTAGAATAATGAGCTTTTTCATAGGTTTTATTTCTTTAACTGTAGCGTTTAATTTGAGTCCTGTTAAGAATTGTGCTTCCGAGTCCGAACCACCTGGACGGCCAGCGCCGCGATGATCAGAACCAATACCGGTATAATACTCTGAATCTGCGGAACCATATCTTCGGGTATTAAATAGCCCCTAACAGATTAAAGCTACCTGCAATTATCAGTGCCGTCAATGGCTATTTATTTTTTGCAGTATCTACATTTATTATTTGCGGCGAAGCCGCCTGTTTATGATAAATAGTTAGTACCTTTTGATATTTAATTTTTGGTGATGCGGGGAAGTCTGTTGTCATTTAAAAAATACCGGCCTTTTCAGCTTGCTGCAAGCTTGCTTGTTGCATACGCATTTGAATTTTGCAGCGCCCAATCTCTCAAAAACGATTCCCTGTTAACTATCTTGAACAGCCACCCGCAGACCGATACGGTACGCGTTGACCTGCTTACTAAAATAGCTTTGGAACACGCCGCGACAGACCAGGCCGCCGGACTGAGATATGCGGACATGGCTATCCGGCTTGCCCGGCAATTGAACCAGCGACGGCAATTGGCTGATGCATACTTGGCTGAAGCAAAAAACTACGAGTACAGAACTGATTTGAAAGACGCGCTTGCCGCCTCTTTTTCAGCGTTAACGGAGTACCAGGGACTGGGGTCGAAGCCGGGAGTTGCCCTATGCTATATGCGAATAGCTTATGATTATTACGCAGTTGCCAATTATCCGGCCAGTTTGGATTATGCACGCAAGGCGGTTAATACTGCGCAGCGGACAGGAAACAAAAAATTGCTTGGCCAATGTCTTACCGCATTGGGCACGAGTTATAATCTGCTTGCCGACTATCCTAAAGCGATCGATTGTTACCTTGGGCAACTGCACGTTGCTGAAGAGCTGCGGGACACCTCTGCTATCGCAAGTGCCATGGGTAATATAGGCGTGGTGTATTACTATCTGAAAAAATATCCGCAAGCGCTGAACTACTATCGGCAATGCCTGGAACTGTTTACAAAATTGAATAATCAAATAGCTGTGGCGGCCGCTTTGAATAACATTGGCGCGGTTTACCTTGAAACAGGCGATTATGCAAAGGTTATCGATTACAACAAAAAAGCGCTAACAATCAATCGCCGGGCCGGGATGACAAAAGGTGAAGCCAACGACCTGATGGACATGAGCCTGGCATACACCCATTTGAATAATTATGATGATGCTTTTGCCTGCCTCACAAAGGCTACGGGCGTTTATAACAGGATCGGAGCAAAAAATAATTCATCTATCGCCCTGGGGCAGATGGCATCCATCTACATGGATGCACCGGCCGGCTGGCTGGAGAAGCAGGGCATATCCCCCGCAATGCGGCTTCAAAAGGCTGCTGAGCTTCAGCAAAGAGCTGTTCAGCTGGCCAATGAAACAAAAAATCTGAATAACGAAGCGGATCAGTGGAAAAAGCTAAGCCTGGTATATGAAAGGCAGAAAAACTACGAAGAGGCCCTGAAAAGCTATCGTTATTATGCTGCATTAAAAGATTCCGTTTTTAACGACAAAAAACAGCAGGAAATTACGCGGTTAACACTGCAGTACGATTATGATAAAAAAGAAGCAGATCTTCGGGCTAAAAATGCGCAGATGCGGGCCGCCGCGTCTGCTGAAATTACGCGCCAGAAAGTGATCAAAAACGCGGCGGTCATTATCGGTTTCGTCCTGATTTTATCGGGCTGCACAATTTTTATCTTTTACTGGCGAAGAAAAACTGCAAAGGAAAAGCTTCGGGAAGCGGAGTTTAAAACCCAGGTTGCCGAAACCGAACTGAAAGCGCTGCGGGCGCAGCTAAACCCGCATTTTATTTTCAATTCGTTAAATTCGATAAGCGATTATATTGCCAGGCATGATAAAGCGACGGCCGATATTTATCTTGTGAAATTTGCCAAACTGATGCGCAGGATACTGGAAAATTCAGAGCAGAAAACCATAAGTCTTGCCGATGATCTTAAAACCCTTGAATTGTACATGCAACTGGAGGCATTGCGTTTGGATAATAAATTCTTATACGAGATCGTGATAGAAGATCATTTAGACCCGGAAACGACTATGGTGCCGCCCATGCTGCTGCAGCCGTTTGTAGAAAACAGCATCTGGCACGGCATTTCGCCTAAAGATGGCTGCGGAAAGATCCTGATCGGGGTGAAAAAGCAGGGTGATATCATCGAGTATGTAGTGGAAGATAATGGTATAGGCCGGGAACGTTCGGCGGCTTTAAAAAAAGGCAAAAGCGGCTCGGCACGAAGGTCGTTTGGCATAAAGGTTATCCAGTCGCGCATAAACATTATCAATGAAAGCCGGCAGGCCAGGTCAAAGGTAGAGATGACCGACCTGGACGAGGGAACCAGGGTAAGCATCAAATTGCCATATGAATCAAGTCTTTAAATCCTTATGATCAGGTGCGTAATAGTTGATGACGAGCAGCATTGTATCAACCGCCTGGGCGACCTGCTGGACACGCATTGCAAGCACACTGTGCAGGTAGCCGGAGCTTATAACACCCTTGAAAAAGCATTGTCGGGTATCAGCGAACATAAGCCCGACCTGGTTTTCCTGGACATTCAGCTGAATGATTCGACAGGTTTTGATCTGCTGAGCCGTTTGCCTGCAATAAATTTCGAAGTGGTATTTACTACGGCCTATGACAGCTATGCTGTTAAAGCTTTTAAATTCAACGCCATCGACTATTTACTGAAACCCATTGACCCGGATGACCTGGTACAGGCTGTAAATAAAATACAGAAAATATCCGACCGGCATGATATCTCGAAAAAATTCGACGCACTATTTCATGACCTCAAAAGTGGCGGTTCAACCACGAGAAAGATAACCGTGCCTACCAACAAAGGCCTTATCTTCTTATCCGTGGATGACATCGTACGCTGCGAAGCCAATGTAAATTACACCACCATCTTTCTGAAAGATAAGCAACAGGTAATGGTGGCAAAAACCTTAAAAGATTTTGATGAGATGCTGGACGATTACCAGTTCTTCAGGATACATAATAGCCACCTGATCAATTTGAATTATGTCAGGAGCTATCATAAGGGGAAAGGAGGCTATGTAACGCTTACGGATAATACCAGTCTCGAAGTATCGACCCGGAGAAGGGACCTTTTTCTTAAGAAGATCGCGGAAATCTGATGGGGGCGGATTACCCGCCCTCCATCAGCCTCAACCAATCAACTGATACTTTTACTTTAAAACTTAAATGTGATACCAGCGTTCATCACCGAAAGGCTTTGATATCCCAGTTCTGCGTAAACGGCTATATTCGACTGAAAATAATATTTCCCCCCGGCAAATGCGCCAAACCCACCGCCGCTGGCCGCGCTGCCGCTATTGCCCTGGTTATCGCTCACGCTGACAATGACATAACCCACGCTTGCCCCGCCATATACATCGAATTTCGGGTCGATATTGAAAATTTGATCAAAATGATATGAGCCCCTGACGCCTATGAAAATCGCGGTCTCTTTAAAAGAGTAGTTCGTATTCAGAATACTGTAACCGTACTTCGAAGAGGCGAAAGAAGCCGTGGCGCCTACGCTGATGGCGTCTGTGATCCCATGCTCGAAGGATACGACCGGATTCACCGGCAACGAGGCGGAATACCCTGCACCAAAAAATGGGCTGCCTAAACCGATACCGACGTTAAACAGGTTATCGCCGTTATTGAACGAAGATTTTGACTGAGCCATCCCCAGTGAGCTGATTGCAGCAATAAGCAAAGCGGTTAGTAAATACTTTTTCATAATATGATGGTTAGTGATTTGATACTGATCTAAAGCTAATTGTAATAACCAGCAGCATCAATGAGCATTTATTTTGTGCACTGGCGTCATTTATTATTTGATGGATATCGGCAGATTTGTGATTGATTTAAAAGCAGTTTGAAATTGTCTTTCGAATCCATCGGGATACTTTTTAAATTTTTTAAAAAAGTATATATTTACGGTCAGGACAGACTTACGAAGTTTAACTCGCAGTAATTTGTTTTTATCTGCCTCGTTGAGGGCTGCGCCGTTTAAAAACTTCGTAAGTCTTTAGTCTCCATTTAAACCAGCACTTCTATGCGCCATTTTTTTGCCATCCTGCTTCTTGCGTTGTTTGCCATGCCTGCATTTGCTTCGCCGAATTTCAATCCCAAAGATCTCAGCATCGTTTGGGAACCGGTCAAAAACGATTCGCCCAAACCGGGGCAGTCGCTGAATGCAATCACCATTACCAATCATGGTAAAACCAATTTGCCGGCATCGGGATGGAAACTGTATTTCAACAGCGCGAGGAATGTTTTGGACGCAACGCCCACCAATAACGCAAAGATTAGCTTCATCAACGGCGACCTGTTCAGCCTTACGCCGACCGCAGGTTTTACCGAACTAAAACCTGGCCAGTCGGAGCGCATTGAATTCATCGATGACGACCTGGTGGTAAACATCACCGACGGTCCCGAAGGCTTTTACTTAGTTTGGGATGATCAGCCTGAAAAAGGCTACAATTTGGGCGATTTCAGCATCAAGCCCTTTAGCCCGAATTATGCCGGGTTGGTGACGCCTGCTTTGATCTATGATCAGAATAAGAATATCACAGATATACCTGAAGCGCAACTGACCAAGGTGTTTCCCACGCCGGTGAGTTATGAGCCTACAAATGACATTTTCAAATTAGAGCCGGAAGACTTGGTTGGAAGAGTCATTGGAGATAAAGAATTTGGAGTTGAAATCAAGTATGCCTATGATCATCTTGCGGCTCTGTTCAATAAATCGCTGGTGAAAGAGAGATCGATTGAACAAATGCAACATGGTGGTTCGCTTGACCACGCGGTATTGATTTTGAAAAAAGTAAACGATTTAGGGCCAGAAGCCTATACATTATCTGTAACATACGCTGGTATAATAATTAATTCTTCAACCTCTGCTGGTGCTTTCTACGGTATCCAATCATTGCTGTCTTTAATCCCCCCCTCCGCCTACGCCCATCCCCAAAAAGAAATACAGATCCCCTGTGTCGAGATCAAAGACGAACCGCGTTTTGGCTACCGCGCCTTTATGCTGGATGTGGGCCGTAATTTTCATTCGAAAGAAGAAGTGTTCCGCATACTGGATGTGATGGCGCTGTACAAGCTTAATGTATTCCACCTGCACCTGACCGAAGATGAGGGCTGGCGCCTGGAAATCCCTGCCCTGCCTGAATTGACTGAAGTAGGCGGGAAACGCAGTCACTCATTAGACAGCAAGAATACCTTGCCTGCCTCGCATGGTTCAGGCGGTAATATTAGCAATGGATATGGGAGCGGGTATTATTCCGTAGCGGATTATATCGAGATACTAAAATATGCTCAGGCAAGGCATATTACTGTTCTGCCCGAAATAGAAACGCCGGGTCACGCACGCGCCGCGGTGAAAGCGATGAATGCACGGTATAATCGCCTAATGGCCCAGGGTAAAAAAGAAGAAGCTGAAAGGTACTTGCTCAGCGACCAGAACGACAAATCGGTTTACAGTTCCGCGCAAGCCTGGAATGATAACGTGATCGACGTATCGCTGCCATCAACCTATAATTTTATTGCGACGGTGATCGACGGAATAAAAGACATCTACAAACAAGCCAACGTGCCGCTGACCGAGATCCATTTCGGCGGTGATGAGGTACCTCGCGGAGTATGGGAAAAATCACCCGCCTACGCCGCGCTGAAAGCAAGCAACCCTGAAATTCAAAGTACGGGCGACCTGTGGTATTACTATTACGGCAAAGTGAATGAGCTTTTGAAAGCCCGCGGTCTGAAAATGGCCGGCTGGGAAGAGATGCCGTTGCGTCGTACCAGGGTCGACGGAGCCCCGGTTTATATCCCCAACCCTGATTTCGCGCAGGAACACTGGCATTCAGAAGTATGGAACAACACTTTAGGCGATGGTAACGAAGACCTGGCCTACAAGCTGGCCAATGGCGGTTACCATGTGGTGCTCTCGCCTGTGACCAACTTCTACCTCGATATGGCGCATTACAAGTCGTTCGAGGAACCGGGTTATTACTGGGGGGCGTTTGCGGATATCGATAAATTCTACTCCTTTATTCCTTTCGATTATTTTAAGAATTCGAAAGTTGACCGGAACGGCCTGCCCATTAACCGCAAGATCTTCATCGGCAAGCAGAGGCTCACCGATTATGGTAAAAGCAATATCATCGGTCTGCAGTGCGCCTTATGGGGCGAGAACATTAAAAGCAACGAGCGGTTGGAATACATGCTGCTGCCGCGTATGCTGGCCTTCGCAGAACGCGCCTGGGCACAGGATCCCGCCTGGGCGACCGAACCGAATACAACCAAAAGCGATTCGCTGTACGAAATTGCCTGGAATAATTTCCTGAACGTGATGGGTAAGCGCGAATTGCCGCGCCTGGATTACTTCAACGGCGGCTACAATTACCGTGTGCCAAAACCGGGTGTGATCAATAAAGACGGCAAATATTTGGCTAATGTGCAGTTCCCCGGACTGGTCATTCGCTACACAACTAACGGCAAGGAACCCGATGCAAAAAGTCCCGTTTATAACGATGCCGTTACCTACACAGGTGAGGGCATAAAATTCAAAAGTTTTGACAACAAAGGCCGGGGCAGTAATGTTACTGAACCAGCTAAACAATAGCCAGTGCAATAGGGGCGCCAGGACATCTGCGGGCGCCTTTATTGCCCGACCAGGCCATCTGCCCATTGCGCCTATTTGGGCTAAAGCCCCACTACACTATTATTTGTCCGTTGGCTGAAGCCAACGGCAATGAATTCAACAATACAATTCATTGCCGTCCCTTTTAAGGGACGGATAACAGCAATGCAAATAAGGCTTTAGCCAAATTTAGCCGCTAGAACGAAACACTCATCCCCGCATAATAATTCCTCGGCGCGGCGGCATTGTAATAGCGGTTGCCAACGGCATTCAGATCATCGCCTAAGCTGTATTTCTGGTTAAGCAGGTTATCTGCACCCGCAAAAACTTCCAGCCGCGCGCCATTGAGCCTTGTCTCCCAGCCGGCTTTGATCTGCACCAGGTTGTATGCCCCGGCGTATGCCGAATTAGCATCGTTTAAAGGCAGTTTTGAAGTGTAATTATACTGACCGTACACATATAACCCAGCCGGAAACCTCGCTTGCAGGCTCCCAACGATCACCTGTTCCGGCACACCGGTCAGGTTATTACCCGAATAGTTCACCCCATTTTCCTGGTAATTGGAGAAAGTGAACTTATCATAAGTGACTGAAAGGCTGAACTGCAGTCCGCGGATAAAATCGGCATGGTTGCGGCGGATGAGCCAATCGGTAAAATTGACTTCGAGCCCGGGCTGATTGGTACCACCGGCATTAATGTAATAAGCAGTGCCATCGGCATTTTCCTGCGGCACAATAGCATTACTAATGTGATAATAAAATACCGAAGCATCGATGAACATGCTTTCATCCTGGTTGCGCAGGCGGAAGCCGGTTTCATAATTTATGCCATCTTCGGCTTGCAGATTGGGGTTGATGGTATGGTCCGTCGGCCTGATCTCAGCAGTCTGCGGCGTGGAATATCCGCGGCTGACTGATGCCCGCCAGATAAAATCGTTCGTGATTTGGTAGGATACCGCTACACGCGGCATCAGTTGCGGTGTAAAGCTGCGGTCGGTAAAATTCAGCTCATTATTCGGATAAACATTCTTGAATTCGTAGTCATAAAAATTCAGGCTCAGCGCGGCTTCCAGGTGCCAGCGCTTGTTGATATCGGCCAGGTAGCGGGCGAAGAAGAAATGCTGGTTGGTATTGATCTTATCCAGCGTCTGCGCCGAATCGCGCACACCCCCGCGGTTGCCGTAATTGTTGATGTCGGAATTGGTTTGCTGCCATTCTATGCCGGCGTTAATTTTCCAGTTTAGCAAAATGTCAGGTTTACCGCTCAGCTCAAAATAACTGCGGAAGCCGTAAGTACCCTCATAGCGGTTCTCGTAATCGGTAATGAAGGGGTTTGCAAAATCGACATAAGTTCCGAAAATAGTGCTCACATTGCGTATCCGGTCCGAAATATGCCACTCATTCACTAACCCGCCGTAAAGCATTTTCTGGTAAATTCCTGCATGCTGCTCTACCGAACCGGGGATGGTTTTGGTGGGTAAACGTGCCAACTGCGGATCAGCCTCAAATTGGCTCAATGTCAATCCGCCCGGTGTTTCATAATCCAGCGCAGAATAAAACCCGAGGAATTTAAGCTGATCTTTTTGTGAGACGGTAAGCTTATCATCGGCCTGAAAAAAAGTTCGCGACATATTGCTGTTCTGACGGTAACCTGCCGCCGTTTGATAGGCCTCGCCGATATTCAGCTGGTTATTCCCTGAATGATTCTGGAACGCCGCATTCTCATGGAATAGCCCATATGAGCCTCCGCTTATGCCGGCTGTAGTGTAGGTGCTATCATTATATCGATTGACAGGTTTTATCAGGACCACGCCGCCCGAGTTCGCACCAAAAAGGCTGCCGTCGGGACCTTTCAGCACTTCAAGTCCCTGTACCGTATTTACGTCGATAGCATTCAGATAGGTATTGCCCCCGGCATCGGTAAGCGGCATTTCGTCATAATATATCTTCACGTCGCGCACACCAAAGGGAGAACGAAGCAGGCTTCCGCGGATGGACAACCGATAACTGCCCGGCGAACGCTCTTCCATACGCACGCCCGGAACCGTATTCAAAGCCGGAACAAGCGAACTCCCGGGCTGTAACTGCAGTTGAACAGGTGTAAGCACGCTTACCGAAGCAGGAACGCTCAAAACAGGCTGATCGGTCAAATACCCTGTTACAGTAACTTGTCCCAGGTGTTTCGTCGTATCACGACGTAAAGTATCGGGCTTTTTCTGCGCGAAACCGCCCAGCGCAAAGAGTAGAAGAATTGTGATCAGGTATACTTTCGCCATAAACTTATCGGGGTATCAGAATAACCGTTCGTCACTAAAACAATGTTTTTTATCCTGGCGATGCCCTGCAAGCTACCAAAAAAACCCCAACAGGCAAAGAATTTGATACATTGGCTTGGGCAAGGTAATTAAAATATTACTTTTGAAATTGAGGTAATTCCGAGGTCCCCTGTTATTCGATGCGAACCATACTCACAAGTCTGCTCATCACAGCAGGCATTATTTTGCTGACCGTGAACGCCCGGGCGCAAATTTGTTCGGGCAGTTTGGGCGACCCTGTAATACTACAAACATTCGGTTCAGGGCCAAACCCGGGAACCCCACTACCACCTGGTATCACTACATTCACCTACACCACAGATCCCTGTGCAGACGACGGCTATTATACTATTCTGAACAGTTCCAGCGGCTGCCACAGCGACTGGCACAATGTGCCCCACGATCATACAGGCGACCCAAACGGTTATATGATGCTGGTAAACGCCAGCAAACAGCCCAGTATTTTTTTCACCCAAACCGCCAATGGGCTCTGTCCAAATACAACTTATGAGTTTTCAGCCTATATCCTGAATCTCGGTACACTGGAGTCGTCAGCGATAGACAGCCATCCCGATATTACTTTCACAGTCAAAAAAAACGACGGCACCATATTGGCCACCTATAACACCGGGTCCATAATGCCTACAGAAGACGCGCAATGGAACAAATACGGTACTTACTTTGTGACACCAGCAGGCGTGACCGATGTGATCGTAACTATGACCAACAATGCACCGGGGGGACAGGGAAACGACCTGCTTTTGGATGATATTGCTTTCCGTGCCTGCGGGCCCATTATTCAAACCGGGTTCGGCAACCTGTCGCTGACCGATAACCAAACCATGTGCGCGGGCACTTCGTCAACCTATACGCTGACCGCCTCGGTGGGCGACGGCTACGTGAATCCTTTCCTGCAATGGCAGGTAAATTACAACAATACGGGGTGGACCAACCTGCCCGGACTTACCAGCACAACGGTTACTGTTACGCTGAATAAGCCGCAGCCCGGCACGTACCAATACCGGCTTTCGGCAGGTGAAGGACAGAACGAATCGTCGCCCACATGCAATACCAGTTCGGCGCCGCTTACGATCACGGTTTATGACGAGCCTCCTGTAACAGCGGTCGTCAGTAAGGATGTAACGATCTGCGCCAATACGCCAACCACTTTATCTGCATCCGGAGGCTTATACTATCAATGGACGCCGGCAACCGGTCTCGATCACGCCGATATTCCCAACCCTATCGCTTCACCAGCACAAACGACGACCTACAGCGTGAAAGTAAGCAACGACGGCTGTTTCGACGACACCAAATCGGTGACGGTAACCGTCAATCAACCACCCGGCGCCAATGCCGGCCCGGAGAAATATTTATTCAAAGGACAGTCTGTAAAACTGGATGGTTCCAAAAAGGGTGACAATATCACTAATGTATTCTGGACCCCGTCGGCAGGGCTTGATAATACTTCATCGTTAACACCTCTGGCCGACCCACAGGAAAGCACCACTTATACCCTGCATGTCCTATCGCAAAATTGTGGCGAGGCCACCAGCAGCGTATTGGTAAAGGTGTTCACGCAGCTCAAGGTGCCTAACACCTTTTCGCCCAATGGCGACGGCATTAATGACTACTGGGATGTCGACGGGCTCATCGCTTTCCCGCAAAGCTTCACCGCCATTTACACGCGCAACGGGCAGCAGATTTTCAAAAGTACCGGCTATGCCAAACCCTGGGACGGCACTTATAACGGCGCGGCTCTTCCCGCAGGCACATACTATTACATAATCGACCTGAAAGACGGCCAGCCGCCATTAGCAGGCTGGGTAGCTATTATACGCTGATCATTTTGCGCCGAACAGGAAGTTTACGCCGGCCTGGTACCATATCACGTTGCCTGCAAATTCCGCATAATTATCGGTAATAGTGGTCACCGGCATGTAACCCGCGTAGATCTCTATATGATCATATAATATCACCCCTGCTTTCAGCATAAAAGACTCCCAAAGCGAATGGTAATCCGGGTAATTGTTTTGCTTTATCGGGAGGAGATCAATGCCTCCCTCACTCGTATAATAGTGAGTAGGGTAAGCTGAAAAATTGATCAATAATCCTCCGCCTGCGAACACCTTAATTTCCTGGCCGTTGTAGAGGTTATAATATGCCTGGGGAATAACCGACGCTGTGAATTGTTGTACCTTTAATTGGGATTGCTGGTAAGTATTAGTAAAAGTGTGCTGGTCGGCAGTAGCGGCAACCTCCAGGCGGAGAATGAGTCGTTTGGTGTTTTTATTAGTGAGAAAGTCGATTCCCGCATCGAGCCTGGGGAAAAGAGCATAGCTATCGCCGTATTGTATCGTTCCTGAAAATACCATATCGGTATATGTGATGCCGGCTCCGGCAAAAAACCTCGTCCCGAACTGACTCTTTGCAACATATTGCGATGGATCGTTACCATTAATGGCAGCCGCGGCTTTTAGCATATCATGCTCTGAATAGTCGAGTTGCGATAAGGTACTTGCTGCCAGCTTATCATTATTTAGGTTGTTCTTTTGTGCGATGTATTGTAACTGTACCCTGTACCTGTTCACATATTTTATGTTTCCGTTTGCGTCAAGATAAAGGTGATAGACCAGTTCCTGCGGTTGCCTGCTTCCGGCTTCCAGCGCGTAATAACGATCTTTTATTGCGTCACGATAGTTATAAAGAGTGAAGTATCGCCCTTTGGCCAGGGTGCGCAGAAAAACGGTGTCACGGGTATATGACGTGTCGATCACGCCACCAGCCTTGGTTGGATCGACCTGGTCCTGGCTCACATTTACCACATATTTTTCATAATATTCCAGTCCATTTACGCCGAATGCATTGGCGTTTTGCGGAGTATATTCCTGCGTGGTTCCTGAGTTGCCCCTGAAAGCCACTTGCCCGGGATTCTTTTCCCATTCTTTATAGTCAATGGAGCCTTTCAGGGTGTCGCCTTTAAGGCTGACCACATATCCGGGTTTGTAATTGCTTTGGGCAAATGAAAAAACCGGCAACAGTAAAATTGACGATAGTGTAAAAAGAGATAGTTTCATCTTATGGGTTAATAGGTTATTTAAACAGATAATTAATGCCGATCTGATAATAATTTACGTCGCTGGTATTTTGAATAAATACAAATTGGATGGCAATGTGCCTGCCCAGTTGCGCGCCGGTTTTTGCAACAAAACTTCCGGAAGAACCCGAAGCTTTCTGGCTTATGTCCGAATAATGATAAAGGTCGCCGCTCAATCCGCCGCCCGCAAAAAATTTAAAATCCTGGCCGTTATAAAGGTTATAGATGACCTGGGGCACGAATGAGGTTTCAAGTATGTTATAGGAAGTGCCGTATTTATACGTACCATCGTTAAGCACTAGCTCAAACCGGAATTGCAGCCTCCGCGTGTTCGGGTTCGGGAAAAGGGAAATACCACCCGAAATTGTTGGCAGTGTAATATTCCCTTCACGCACACCCGAAGGTTCGGAATTGGTGAACGTTACTCCTGCTCCAACGAGCCATTGATAAGGCTGCCTTTTGTACCTTGAGCGCTCGTATGAAGCTTTGTCAATATGATTAAGCTTACTGGCTATTTTCAGCATGTCATCTTCCTTATATTCAAGTGTATGAATATAATGAATGAGCTGATCTGTCAATTCGTTCAGGCTTAGGGCCGCTTGATTAAGCTGTCTCTGGAAAGTATTCTCGGTGATTGTCCTTGACGTCTGATAATCGTGTGCATCCTCGTAATTGCGATTTAGATAGGTTTGGAAAATCAGTTCTTTGGGGACAAAATCAGGCGCTGTGCCAATGTAATACCTATCTTTTATATTATCCTTATAAGAATACATCGCTACCTTTTTACCCTGCTGCAGCACTCTTAGAAATATGGCAGATGTTCGAAAAGTAGTATCTTTTGCATATTCAAGCTTTTCAGGATTAACCTCGGCATTGCTTATAGACACTGTTAATTTTTTGTAGTCATCTACGCCATCTACATCGAAAAAGCTGATATCATTAACACCATAGAGGGCTTTTTCTCCATCTAATGTTTTCTTGAATTTTATGGTGTCCGGATTCCGGTCCCATTCCTGGTAATCGATAAAGCCTTTAATCGTATCGCCTTTCAGGTCGACGACATAACCGGGTTTGTAATTGCTTTGGGCGCGGGTTAAAAAAGGGATCAGAAACGCGGCCAGGAAGACAAACCAGAAGAATTTCAATCGTTGTTTCACTATAATTATGACTTAGGGTTTATATTATTTATGCATTACCGAAAACATCAGGTAGGCCACGACGGCGAATGCCGCAAGCATTATTGCAAGTTTTGTTTTAGGCGGACTGGCTACATTGTTTCCCTTTGCAGGATCGGGCCCGGTAAACCCGTTTATCTTGTCAACTATGGGTATCAAATACATTTCGCTGTAACCGGCCGCGTTGATGTCGGTTTGTAACATATCGTTCATTTTACCGTATTTCTCGGCAAGCATCAGCAATTGCTTTTTGTAAGTATTTTCATTGACTGTATTGCTACCATTGTTTACGTCGCTTTTCATATAGATCCGGTAAACCAGCTCGACGGGGGCAGATTGTCCATCGGCTAAAAAAAACCGCGTCTTCAATTTATCATCGTATGAATAAAGCGTCAGATGCTTGTCCTTACGCAGTATTTTCAAAAAAATGGTATCCATTTTGAAACTGGTATCCCTTTCAGCGCTGATCGTATTAATGTTAACATCGTCCATAGACACTGGCCCGCCATAGCGTTGAAAGTCAAGCGAGTAACCTATGTTGATGCTGAAATAACGCACATCCCCGAACGGGTAAATCCGCGGCTTATCGTTCGGTTCAACTTTAAATTCGGCTTCTTTGGGATTAAGTACGGTTTCCCGGTACCTTACATATCCTTTTAATGTATCGCCCTTACTGGTCACTACATAACCCGGGTAAAAATTTTGTGCGTGGGCACTTATTGAAAGAGCGATGATAAGGATGAGAGGTAAACAAAAAAATTTCATTGTGACAGGTTGATCGCACTAAAGTATTAATTTCTCATATAGGTTGCAACTTATTCAGACCAAACATAAATAACACTTTGATTCTCATACAAATGAAACATACCGTTACATTTACTGAATGCATCACGAACATCACATGAAAAGTTCCGACATGATACAGGATATCGTGATCGGCATGTCCGACGGCCTTACCGTCCCCTTCGCGCTTGCCGCCGGATTGAGCGGCGCCGTTAATTCAGCCGGAATTGTGGTTACCGCCGGTATTGCCGAAATAGTGGCAGGCTCCATAGCTATGGGCCTGGGCGGTTTCCTGGCCGGTCGCACCGAAGCTGATTTTTATGCTTCGGAACTGAAACGCGAATATGATGAGACCGAACGCATGCCCGGAGAGGAACGACTTGAGGTGGTAGAAGTGTTTGCCGGGTTCGGCCTGTCGGAAAAATTGCAGCAGGAAGCCGCTGATGAGATCATCAGGGATAAGGACAAGTGGGTGGATTTTATGATGCGGTATGAACTTGGCCTCGAAAAACCCCATCCAAACCGGGCAACACGCAGCGCAATAACCATCGGGCTTTCGTATGTAGTGGGGGGAATTATTCCACTATCGCCATATTTCTTCGTATCGAATTCGATCCATGGTCTGTATATTTCGTGCGCCATTACCATAGTGTGCCTTTTTGTCTTCGGCTTTCTGAAGAGCAAAGCAACCGGACAGCCGGCATTCAGCGGCGCATTGAAGGTGCTGGTGATAGGCGCCCTGGCAGCAACAGCGGCTTTCGTTATGGCAAAGCTGATTAATGGAAGGTGAGGATTACACCGATTGGGTTTATGATTACACCGATTTAATCTATGGAATCAATAATCGGTGGAATCAAAAAATAATAATCTTCCTCATCTGCTCATCGGTATACCTGACGGTGTCTTCTTTAAAGAAGTTCCCCTCAGCGTCAAGTTCCTTATGAACTGACGGGATATGGATCTTGAGCGGCATCACATGTAAATGGATATAATGGCATACCCCGGTGAAATGATCGACACCGCGGATATTGCCGTACCGACCTGATGAAATACCTACGAGAGCCGCTTTCTTTTCATAAAAGCTCACGGGGAACGAGCAGGCGTCGATAAATACTTTTAAAATTCCGGGATAACTTCCGTTGTATTCGGGTATGATAAAAATGAACTTTTCAGTTTTAGTGACAACGTCTTGTATCGGCATAAAGGCTTCGCTGCGGCTGCCGTAAAGATCGGTCTGGATCAGGTTCGGCGGCAACTCAGAAAGCGAAAGCACACCGGCTTCAGCGCCCAATTCATGCAGCCGTTTCCGATAATATTGCGCCACTTTCAGCGTCGAGCTGCCCGGGCGATTGGTGGATGATATGATGGTGATCATTTTATTGAGCTTAAAGCAGGAAGCTGAAGGCAGAAAGCTGATCTTGCTTTGGTCTTTCTGCTTTAAGCTCTTAGCTTTTTGTTTGTAACTAAGCCTCCGCTGTGGATTTCCGAATGGTATAAATCCTTATCTTTAGCCCCGGTAAAAATACTATTTCGGGAACAAAACTCAGGCTTTATTTGCCGCCGGTTAAAAACCTGACCTACACTAATTGGAGCGATAGAATGAGTAAAATAATTGCTTTGGCCAACCAGAAGGGCGGCGTCGGAAAAACCACATCATCCATAAACCTGGCCGCAAGTTTGGCCGTGCTGGAATATAAAACATTATTGGTTGATGCTGATCCCCAGGCCAATTCAACCTCTGGCATAGGTTATGACCCGCGCACCATCAAGAACAGCATCTACGAGTGTATAATCAACGATATTAACCCGGGTGATGCGATCCAGAGAACAGAAACACCCAATCTCGACCTGCTGCCGGCACATATCGACCTGGTAGGCGCCGAAATAGAAATGATCAACCTGCCCGACCGTGAATATAAAATGAAAACGGTGCTGGACAACATAAAGAGTGCATACGATTTTATCATTATCGATTGTTCCCCTTCGCTGGGCCTAATCACCATCAACGCACTTACGGCTGCCGATTCGGTGATCATCCCTGTGCAATGCGAATATTTTGCGCTGGAAGGATTGGGCAAATTGCTGAACACGATCAAGATCGTACAGACCCGTTTGAACACCGACCTGGAAATTGAAGGCATATTACTGACGATGTATGACGTGCGCCTGCGCCTGTCGAACCAGGTGGTTGAGGAAGTGAAAACACACTTCGAGGATATGGTATTTGAAACAATTATTCAGCGGAATACGCGTTTAAGCGAAGCGCCCAGTTTCGGAATGTCGGTGATCATGCATGATGCGAGCAGCAAAGGGGCCATAAATTATCTTAATTTAGCCCGCGAGATCGTACGCAAGAATGGTTTGATAAAAAACGAAACTGTAGCGACAACGGAAACTATATAGAATGAGTGCAGAGAAAAGAAATGCTTTGGGGAAGGGATTAAGCGCCCTTTTGAATGATTCTGTAAATGTACTACCGAATAAAAACGACCTGAGGACCGGGCTCTCCGAAGTGAATGCCATGGGCTCGGTAAATGAGATCAGGGTCGATGAGATCGAAGTGAACCCTTTCCAGCCGCGCAATGATTTTGATGCCGAAGCGCTGCAGGAATTATCCGACTCCATCAAATTACAGGGATTGATACAGCCGATAACGGTACGCCGCGTGAATGCGCACCGCTACCAGCTTATATCGGGCGAACGCAGGCTACGCGCCTCTAAAATGGCCGGTTTAACTACGGTTCCTGCTTATGTACGCTCGGCCAACGATCAGCAGATGCTGGAAATGGCGCTGATCGAAAACATCCAGCGCGAAAACCTGAATGCCATTGAAGTGGCGCTCAGCTTCCAGCGGATGATAGACGAATGCCACCTGAAACAGGAAGAACTGGGCGAACGTGTGAGCAAAAACCGCTCGACCGTGACCAACTACCTGCGCCTGCTCAGGCTGCCGCCGGCTATCCAGGCTTCAATTCGCGACAGCGAGATCAGTATGGGTCACGCCAAGGCGCTTATTACCATAGATGATCCGACAAAACAGCTGTTCCTGCACAAACAAACCGTGAAAGAAGGCTTGTCCGTACGCAAGGTTGAAGAGCTGGCACGCGCGCTGCAGCGTTCGCCGCAGAAAAAGGAAGGCAAGCAACCCGAACCGCTGTCATTCCAGGTGCAAAAAATACAGGACGACCTGGCATCCAAATTCAGTACGCAGGTTAAACTTAAAATGAACAGCCAGGGCAGGGGCGCCATTGAGATCCCGTTCCTTTCGGAAGAGGACCTCAGCCGCATCCTCGAAATGCTGGATTGGTAAATGATGTACAAATGTTTGATACTGAGCTGGATCGCCGTCTTTTTCGTTTTTGCCGCTTACGCGCAAAAGCCTGATACCGCTGCACGTATCCCGACCCGGGCCGACAGCATCGCCGCGAAGCACGATTCGACCACATCAAAACGGTACAAGCCAAAGATCACCAAAGAAAAAGTCTACCATCCGGACAGCACGCATAACCCACACACAGCCTTGATCCATTCGCTGATCATTCCCGGCTGGGGCCAGCTGTACAATCACCAATGGTGGAAAGTGCCTATTATATACGGCGGGTTAGCCCTTTTAGGTGACGTCATCATATATAATCAGCAAAACTATAAGCTATTTTACGCCGAAGACCTACTGCGTGTACACGGTATAGTTCAGGGCCGGAATTCACAGCTACAGGGGATCAGCGACGCCGACGTCGGCACCTATACCGACGTCTTTCGACGCGACCGCGACCTTGGCATTTTAGGCACTTTGGGCGCATGGGGCATCCAGGCCATAGACGCCTACGTCGATGCCAAGTTCAAGCATAGTTTTACGATGGATAACAATCTCTCCATCAGGATCAAACCCGGCATTATCGGGCAGCCCTTTTATGCGGTCAACAGTTTGGGATACTATGTGCCGTCGCTAACTATTACCCTTACGCTCAAATAAAAATCACAAAAATTCCTTATCGTTGTTAAAGTAAACTAAACCATTTTTATTGCATACTTTAGCAGACTATATCAACATCACCAAGTAATGAATATCGCATTATTAGGTTACGGCAAAATGGGCAAGATCATCGAAAAGATCGCGACCGACCGTAAACACGAAATTGTACTAAAGATAGACTTCTACAACCAGCAGGACCTTACCATTGAAAACCTGAAAAAAGCCGATGTAGTGATCGAATTCAGTACGCCCGGATCGGTTCTGAGCAATATCCTTCGTTGCTTTGACGCGGGGGTGCCAATTATTGTGGGCACAACCGGTTGGTATGAAGAATTACCTCAAATAAAAAAGGAGTGCGAAGAAGGCGGCCACACCTTGCTTTATGCCTCAAACTTCAGCGTGGGGGTGAATATCTTCTTCCACGTCAACAAGATACTGGCGAAACTGATGAACAACTACCCGTACTATGATGTACAGGTTGAGGAGATCCATCATACCCAAAAGCTCGACTCGCCGAGCGGCACAGCAATCACCATTGCAGAAGGTGTCATCAGCAACCTCGATTCGAAAAAGGAATGGGTGAATGTCTTAAGCTCCGAAGGCGACGACTTGGCCGGCGACAGCGTAAAAAACGACCAGCTGCTTATCGAATCTTTCCGCATTGAAAACGTACCCGGCACCCATACGGTGATCTATGACTCGGAGGTGGATATGATCGAATTCAAGCACACTGCTCACAACCGCAACGGCTTCGCCCTGGGAGCCGTGCTCGCCGCCGAATGGGTACAAGACAAAAAGGGCTTCTTTTGTGTGGAAGATATGTTCAATTTTGGAATTTAAACCATAGATTAGCCCCAAAATTAAAAGTGAACATAGTCGTACTTCTCCTCGCATTTATTCTTTTGATCGTTTTGCCGTATGCGGGCCTGTGGAAATTATTTGAAAAAGCCGGCACGCCGGGATGGAACGCCATCATACCCATCTGGAACCTTTACGTAAGAGCAAAACTCAGCGGCAAGCCGGTATGGTGGTTTATACTTTACCTGATCCCGGGCATAGGCATACTATTTTGGCTGGGTATTATGGTCGATCTGCTGAAATCATTTGGCAAATTCAGCTTTCGCGAGGAGGCAGCAGGGATCATCCTGCCGTTCATTTATTTACCAAAATGGGGCTCTGATAAGCAAACCAAATACCTCGGTCCGGCTGCCAGTGCTGAATTCAAGGAAAAACACAAAAAGGACCTTAAAAAATCGACTGGCCGTGAATGGGCCGAGGCTATCATCTTCGCGGTAATCGCCGCCACGCTGATACGTACGTTCTTCATTGAAGCTTATACCATCCCTACACCATCCATGGAGCGTTCGCTGCTGGTGGGCGATTTCCTGTTCGTGAGTAAAGTTAACTACGGTCCGCGATTGCCGGAAACGCCAATTTCCTTCCCCTTCGCGCATAATACGATGCCTTTGATCGGCACTAAATCCTATTCCGACCTGGTCAAATTGCCGTACTACCGCTTGCCCGGACTAAGTGACGTAAAAAAAGGCGACGTGGTGGTATTCAATTACCCGATGGATGCCGATTCGCCGTTCTTCCGGCCGGTTGATAAGCAGGAAAACTATATCAAGCGCTGCCAGGGAACACCCGGCGATACATTAAGTGTAGTAAATGCCCAGGTTTATGTGAATGGCAAAGCCGCTCCTAATCCTCCTGGGGAACAGGTTGATTATACGATTACTACTTCAGGGCTGCCATTGAACCCGGACGTAATACAGGACCTTAAAATATCTGATTACGGAGGTGGCTCACTCTTCATGACCAAAGATGCAGCCGCGACATTGAAAGGCTACAGCAACATAAAATCTTTGGTCCCTAACATTAAAACCGGCAAGGGCGCCGATCCGGCGAACCCCGTTTTCCCGGTGAGCCAGTCATACCCGGCCTACACGGTACTGGTGGACAGACTTCCCGACTACAAATGGAACGAGGACAATTTCGGCCCGATCATCATACCTAAACGCGGCTGGACCGTAAAGCTTGACAGTGTGACTTTGCCGTTATATGAACGCGCTATCCAGGTTTATGAAGGCAACAAAGTTGAAGTAAAAAGTGGCAGCCTGTACATCAACGGCCAGAAAACTGACACCTACACTTTCAAAATGAATTATTACTGGATGATGGGCGACAACCGCCACGATTCAGCCGATAGCCGTTTCTGGGGATTTGTGCCTGAAGACCATATCGTAGGGAAGGCTCTTTTCGTATGGCTGAGCTGGGACGACAGCGCCGATTTCCTCCACAAGATCAGGTGGAGCAGGCTGTTCCATGGGGTGGATTAATAAACAGTATGTCATTGCCTTTGGTTTAAAGTAAGCAATTAATAACAATTGTTATTGTTGGAAACGGGGGGTGCAGGGGGGTGTTAGAAACTAAAAAGTTTGTGAATAACGTTAAAAAAAGGCAGGGTGAACTTTTGTCATTGCTGGT
>DASZMQ010000004.1:0-8161 GCA_035551775.1 Mucilaginibacter sp.
GTTTAATTGATGAATGGACCGGTCCGTATGGAACCAGATGTTGCCGTTATTATCGGCAATCAGTCCTACTACCACCAGGTCAGGTAAGCCGTCCGCTTTCCCGTAAGTCCTGATCGGCCTAAATATCGGGTCATAATGAAATATCCTGTTCTCGCCTGCGACCCAATAGCTCTTATCCTTCGTACTAAGAAAAATACTTGTCCATTGTATATGGTCGAGGGCATTCGGTACGCGCACCCATCGGGCCTGCTTGCAGCGGTACGTAAGATTACCTTCTGATTCATCGCGCTTCAAAAAAAGCAGGTTTTCTCCATCTGTTATCGTACCATAATCCTGCCCGGCATGGACGGGTACCTCGCCGGCTGCCCGGGCCACCGGCCTGCTTTTATCGCTGGTGAAAATGTATTTCCTGTTCTGGTATATCCCTGTTAGGAGCCATCCATCCCTGAAAGGCAGGAAGTATTCCTCCTCGACCGGGCCAATCGGCTTTCCCGTCGCGTCTTCGAACGTTATAGGTACCGATCGCCGTGTATCCAGGTTCATTTCAAAGTAGGCCCCGGCACAATTGATCCAGGCTTTGTGCAGATTTGTGTCCACTAAAACCGGTATGACCGGCTCGCTTGCTTTGTAACCTGGAAAAGATTTACGGTCCACGGGCGCGAGCATCATGGTGTTTTTATCCAATTGAAAAAGCGCCCCCGATGTGACCACCCACAATTTGCCAGCGCCAGTATTATGAAACAGGAAGGCCATGTTATCCCCAAAACCCAAAGCCTCTGCCGGATTAGGGGTGAACAACTTAACAGCCGGCGAAAAAGGGATCAATTGAAATATCCCGTTCCTTAGCCAGGTACCCGTCCATACCATTCCTTCCCGGTCACAATAAATAATACTATTGGCATCCGATACCTGCTTTTGCAAGGCGGTGTCCCTGGGGAAAGGAGTGCTTAGCGAGCGGTTGGATGGGTCGTAAATATAGATGCCTTTTGGCTGGGTAGCGAACCATATCCTGCCCTTCGGGTCAATGTCGATGCCTACAAAACGATCATAATCTTTTGAACTATTAATAGCTTTCATGGCTTCAACCTGGTGAAATTGCTCATCGGCAAGCGTGAATTCGACCAGGCCGTCGTTGCTGTTTATCCAGATCGCGTTCCTTTTGGGGTCAAAGCGCATCGCCTCCGAACTATGGTTATGGTTCGGGATGTTCCGGTAACAGGGCCAGGAATAGTATTGCTTTTTCCCGTCTTTCAGCGAGATCTTCATCAGGCCCCCGCCCGGGCCGTTTAACACGCCGCGAAGCATCCAGATACTATTGGTCTTCTCGTTGAAGATCGAATACTGCGGACTTGGGCCAAAGCTGAACCCGTCATTTGCTGTAAGCATTGCCAGGGTCTTTTTCCGTAATGAATGGATATCATATACCACGATCGATGCCGCTTCCTGGGTATATAACTTATCACGGGTGGCCCAAAATGGGATCGCATCATGATTTATGCCGGTTTCGTTGTCTTGAGTGAAATTGGAAAAAGTATCGGCCTTGATATCCAGCCTTGACATACCTCCTTGTGTACCGATCCAGATGTTATGAAGGCTGTCTTCGGCAAATCCGAGAATGTTGCTACTGATGATCGTATGCCTGTTATGCGGGTCATGGTAATAGCTTTTGACCAGGTTTCCGTCAAAACGGTTCAGCCCATTTTTCGTCCCGGTCCATAAAAACCCATTGATATCCTTCAATAGGTAATAGTTCTCGCCCTGCGACAAACCATCGTAAATGGTCCAATGAACAGCGCGAAAATTGTTCGTTGCAGACCGTCCCTGCGCCTGCACAAGAACGCTGGTAACACTAAGCAGCAATAAAAGCCGTATTTGTTTAAAAAACATAAATGTCACGCAAACTTCGCTTTCAATAACCGGGATTTTGCTTCATGGCCGGTTTACCGTCCTTGCCGGCGCTCAGATCTATTTGGGTCTGTGGTATAGGGTAATATTCGTTTTTATTCGGGGTAAACTGCGCACCCATATAAGTGCGCTGAATTTTCTCCTTTGAAATATAGGCATTGATCTCGGTGGCTGCGATACCCCATCGCACCAGGTCAAAAAAACGATGGCCCTCCATGGCAAGTTCGAGCATCCGTTCGTAACGAACGGCCTTTCGGGCATAAGTTTGCCCTTGCGCTGCGAAATATCCCGGCGGATAAGTTTTTATAAAATAGTTGGCGGCCGGTGTCTGTGTGAATCCGCCTGAAGGTTTTGACGGATCGACATAAGTGTGTACAAACCCGGCAGGATTTGCTGCTCTGGCCCGTATCATATTTACATAGGTTTCCGCCTTATCCAGTGAGCCTACTTCAACTTCGGCTTCTGCGGCCCACAATAACACGTCTGCGAAGCGGATCAGGTTGACATTGATCGCGGTAAACACGTTCCAGGAGTTATCAGTGTACATGCCTTGCTGCGCACTGAAAAAAACATTTTTTTCCGGCAGGTAGGGTCCACTATAGGTTTGGTCACGCACCCAGTCTTTGCCGGGATTTACTCCCCAGTCAAGATAGGGAATACCCCGACGGCCGACTGTCCAGTCAAGCCGCGGATCCAAAGTGCCAGCGTATGGCACAAAAGGACTACCCGACGGAATATTCTGATCACTTATAACATCCTGACTATTAAAAGTATCGAGATCTGGCAAGCCGGTTGATGCATCTGTCTTGAAGTGGTTGACGAGGTACTGTGAAGGCGGAAAAAAGCCGCAGCAACCTGTTATGCCACCATTGGGGAAGTTCAACGCGTCACCGCTTTCTGAGTTCAATCCCCCGGAGCCATCATTAACGGAGGCCTGGCATGCAAAAACAGATTCGGCCATATTTTTATACTGCGCATTAAAATTAAATTGAAATTGCTCGAGTAGTTGATATTTAGCTCCCCCGGCGGTTTCCCCATTGGTGATCAGGTCGTCTAATAATTGTTTGGCCTCCGTGAATTTATGTTCGAACATAAAGGCTTTTGCCAGCAGCGCCTCAGCAGCATATTTGTTCGCTCTTCCGATCTGGGTCTGTGTACGCGGCAAACTGTTCATAGCGTAGGTAAGGTCATTTTCAATATATTGCCAGGTATCGGTATTGACAATATGGTAATTGCCGGCATCATAGGTCACGTTCTCGCCGACGAAAGGGATTTTATTCCACATTTTTTTTGCCTCGAAGTGATAGTAGGCACGCAGAAAACGCGCCTCAGCTCCATCCTCTGTAGTATCGGCTTTGGTCATATCACTGGCTTTTCTCATGATCCTCAGCACAGAATTGGCGCGTTGTACACCTTCGTAAACAGCCGCCCACTTCAGGTCAAAATAAAAGTTGCCGGCATTGGAGGTAAACGTTTCGATTTCGGTTATCTGTGATTGATCCCCCTGTATCGATCCCTTATAGGCCTCGCTCCCCGCTATGCTGCCATATACCCAGTTTGATGGCGCTGCCTCCCAATCAGGAAAAAAACCACCCGGAGCTATGGATACGCCATCCAGCATCGAATAGGCCCCTATCAGCAGCCCATCCACACCCTTTTTACTGGCTATTTCCTGTTCAGCAAGCGCCCCCGGTACGGGCTGATTTAATTTGCTCTTATAGCATGAAATGATAACCGTAAAGGTTAAAAAAGCAATTGACAATGTCTTCAGTCGTTTCATATCATTGTATTTAAAACCCCATGTTCAAACCGATTAAGAACTGCCTCTGGTTATCAGGATAATGTCCTGTATCGATGCCATACGCCGAACTGGTACCCGGTAATTCAGGATCGAGGCCCCTGTATTTTGTAATGGTAAACAAATTGGTCACCTCAACGTAGGCCCTGAGCCGGCTTACTTTCAATCTCTGTAGGAAGATTGCCGGCAGGGTATAACCCAGGATCATAGTTTTGTTCCTGAAATAAGAGCCTTTTTCAAGTGGGTATGAGTTAACCGCACCATCAGTACTGAAATTCTGCCCTACCAATACTTTCGGAATGCTCGCACTCGGGTTTTGAGGCGTCCAGGAATCATATAAGGCAGCTTTGCTTTTCGGGCTAAAATAAAGGCCCCCGAAAATATCACTGTTGATGCTTAGTTCATTCATTACGTCGTTGCCATATGACCAATAGGAAAAAGTTGAGAGATCAAAATTCTTGTAGGTAAACCCGATGTTAATGCCCGCTGTGAATATAGGGTTCGGGTTGCCAAAATGTACCCTGTCCTGATCATTTATCACCCCATCGTGATTAGCATCAAGGTACCGAAACGTGCCGACGGCTTTACCATCTTGCGCGGGCGAATTATCGACCTCGGCCTGGCTTTGAAATATGCCAACTATTTTATAACCGAAAAAGCTGCCCAAGGGATAGCCCACCTCATTTCTTACGACAGGGCCGATTGCTCCCATGATGAACGCATCGTCGAAATACGGAACATCATTCAGCTTAACTACTTTACTCTTATAGGTGGTTATTGCTAAGCTTCCATTCCATCCCCAGTCTTTTAAAAACTTGCCTTTCGATCCAATGGTAATGTTTACCCCATTGTTATCAACTTCGCCCACATTTACATTTGGTGGGGCTGCGTAGCCTAGTAATGAGGGTAAGGAAACTGCGAACAGGAGGCCCGTTGATTTTTTTTCATACCAATCCGCATTAATGCTTAGCTTACCTTCCCATAATATGGCCTCGAGGCCGGCATTGGTCACAATATCCTTTTGCCAGCCGGTTTTCGCATTGCCGTATTGCACCACTGTAAATCCCTTTACAACGCTGTTGCCGGTGCCAAATATATCGTAGAAAGTCCCGCCCGAACTGCTGCCGTATAGCGTATATTGATTTAAAGGATTAGTATTGCCATTAAAACCGCTTGTCCCCCAGCTTGCCCTTAATTTAAGGTCGCTTAGCCAGGAAATATTCTTCATGAAATTTTCCTGGGTTATCCTCCAGGCAGCGCTGACGGATGGAAACCAGCCAAACCGATTCCCGGGACCAAAAACCGAGGAACCATCCTGGCGCAAAGTGGCGGTAAAGAAGATTTTTTCATCATAGCCATACTCGGCCCGGCTGATGAACGAGGATAAAAATGCGCTCGTCGCGGCGCTGAAAACGATTTGATCGGAGGGTATACCGTCTCCATTGCCCAATAAACGATAGTTCGGGTTGTCCGAAAAGTAACCCTTGCTGGTACCACCCTGGCCCCTTGTATAATCACTAACGTTTTCGGTGCCGACTAAAAGTTTAATACTATGCTTTTTTGCAAATATTTTTGAATAGCTGAGGGTATTGGTCCAGGTCCAGGAACTTGAATAACCGGTATTTTCCGCGAAGCTGTTAAGTCCTTCGGTCGGGTCATAGGGGCCATAAGTGTAGTTGTAAAAATTATAGAAGTTAAACGTCCCGCCAAAACTGCTGCGGAGAGTTAAATGCTTCAGGATATCCACCTCGCCAAATACATTTCCAAATACCTGCCAATTATTATTGACGTCGTTTTTTGTCAACGTCCTTCCACCCACCGGGTTGTTGGCGGGGCCTGCAGAAGCACCACCTTCGCTACTATAGTTCCCAGCTATATCATATACCGGCAGGTAAGGATCAGTAAAGAACGCTGCGCTGATATCACCGCCGTTTTGCGGCGACTGGCTTTGGGTCAATTGCAGGTTCTCGCCAAAACGGATGGCATTGTTCACGTTAAAATCGGTATTGATCCTGGTAGTAAATTTCTTCAAATAAGTTTCGAGAAAAGTGCCCTGCTGATCGAGATAGCCCAGCGAAAAAAGATAATGATTCTTGTCATTACCGCCTGCGGCGCTGAACGCATAATTCTGGCTCCAGGCGGGTTTAAATAACTCGTGGAACCAGTCGGTACCCTGTTTGTTAAACTTAACGATCTGGTGGATGGGTGAACCCGGAGTAACGTTATAAGTCGAGGGGTTCACTGTCGGGTCTCCCGCCGGATATCCATTCACCCCAACAAAATAATCGGGTAATACAGGGGTAGGCCCATTTCCATATAAGGTAGATGTAGGGTTACCAGTGTTTGGGTCAACCTGTCCCGAATTTCTGAGCGCAAGCCAGATAAGATCAGCCTGTCCTTGGGGATCAAGCAGATCCAAACCCTTGCTCAAGGGCTCCTGCACGTTGTTGTAATAGTCAAAATTCATCGTGGTTTTACCGCTTTTGCCTTTTTTGGTGGTGATTACAATTACTCCGTTTGCACCGCGGACGCCATAGATGGAATACGAACCTGCATCTTTCAAAACCTGGATCGACTCGATATCGTTAGGATTCAGAGAATTGATATCTCCCTGTACACCGTCAATAACATAGAGCGGCGTCACGTCGCCAAAATTGCCGATCCCATTGATACGGATATTGCTTGGCGCACCAGGCTCGCCCGAACTGATCACGGTAAGACCAGCCGCCTTGCCCTGTAGTATTTTATCCATTTGCCCATCGGGGGCGGAATTGATGTCCGCGGCGCTTATGACTGACACCGCGCCGGTTATCTCTTTCACTCTCTGCGAAGTATACCCGGTGACAACTACCTGGTCAAGTTTGCCCAGTGATTTGGTAAGATATATGTTTAACACCGTGTCGTTCCCGACTACTACCTCTTGAGAAATATATCCAAGATATGAAAAAACGAGAGTTACGCCTTTTTTTGCATTGACCTTAAAAAAACCGCTTGTATCAGTAGATGTTCCGAGATTGGTACCTTTTATAACAACAGATGTCGAATGCAGCGGCCGCCTTTCATCCATATCGCGCACATAACCGCTTACCTTATGCTGGGAAAAAGCGATAGTGCATTTAAAACACATGATTATCGTAAATATAAATAGCTTACTCAGTCTAAAGGAATTTCGCTTTTTCAATGCATGTTGAATTTATTGTGATAAATAAATATTACAAGCTGTTGTTATGAATATGATTGACAGACTTTGGCTAAACCAATATTTAGTTATCTATTTTTATGAAAAATCCATTGAATTATTTCCTTCCAAAAAAGGCCGAATAATATGAAAACGAGTAGCATTAAGACGGCCAGAATGAAATCCATAGTTAAAACTAACTATTAAAAATTGACTATGGGATGCTGTTTAGCGGAGAGTGGAATTATGGCTCTGAAGTGGTCACACGATTTATTGAACCGAGGGAATGCCGGGCTGTTTCCGCTTTACATGTACGACGACTTTAGTACCTGAAGGATTTTTCTTGTCGTCTTGCAAATCAAAAAATTGGATTGGAGAAACTGAATTATCATCGTTAAAATCAAGCAACCTTTTGCCGGTGATATCAATACCTTTAGATTGGTGTATAGCGATTGAATTTCTTTTTAATTCTCCCGCTCTTTCCCTGCCGACGCCGTTATCTGTGATTTCGCAAATCAGCCATTGATCTTTTAAACTGACAGTAACTTTTATTTCTTTTTCACCCTCTTTGCGGCTCAATCCGTGCCATAAGGCATTTTCCACAAAGGGCTGTAAAATAAGGGGTGGTATTTTTTCAAATTCAGCAACAAGATCTTCAGGAATAGCTTTTTTATAACTTAACTGCATATCCAATCTCAATGATTCAAGCTGGATATAAAGGTCTATGGTTTCCAGTTCCTTGTCCAAACTGATGACATTGTTTTCCGAATTATCAAGCACCGCTCTAAGTAACCTCGAAAATGATCCGATGTAGCGGATGCCCTCGTCTTTTTTATCATTCGCCACCAACGCCTGGATCGAATTCAGCGCATTGTAAATGAAATGTGGATTCATTTGCGCCTTCAGTGCTTTCATTTCCAACTCCTTAAGCTGGTTTTGTATCAGGGCATCATCTCTTATCTTTTTGATCCTGACCCTAAAGATGACAATGATAATAGATGCTGCTATAGCAAGAATGATTACCCGGGCCCACCAGGTTCCATACCACGGCGGGTTGATGCGGATGGACAGTGCCTTCTCCGGCCCGTTGAATTGCAATGCAGCATTTGAAGCCTGCATACGGAGCGTGTATTTGCCGGGCTGCAGATCTTCAAAGCGGATCGTATAGTTTGCCGGCCCGTATTGCCAGGCTTCGGCTTTTCCTTCCTGCTCCAGCTTGTAGCGCATGTGACTGGTACCTTTCGAATAATAATCGATGATACCCGTTTCGATCGTGATCC
>DASZMQ010000005.1:0-14022 GCA_035551775.1 Mucilaginibacter sp.
GTTTAATTGATGAATGGACCGGTCCGTATGGAACCAGATGTTGCCGTTATTATCGGCAATCAGTCCTACTACCACCAGGTCAGGTAAGCCGTCCGCTTTCCCGTAAGTCCTGATCGGCCTAAATATCGGGTCATAATGAAAGATTTTGTTCTCACCTGCCACCCAATAGCTCTTATCCTTCGCATTGAAAAAAATACTCGTCCATTGCAGGCTGTCCATTTTATGCGGCTGCCGCAGCCAGCGGCCATTCTGACAGCGGTACGTAAGATTACCTTCTGATTCATCGCGCTTCAAAAAAAGCAGGTTTTCTCCATCTGTTATCGTACCATAATCCTGCCCGGCATGGACGGGCACCTCGCCGGCTGCCCGGGCCACCGGCCTGCTTTTATCGCTGGTGAAAATGTATTTCCTGTTCTGGTATATCCCTGTTAGGAGCCATCCATCTCTGAAAGGCAGGAAGTATTCCTCCTCGACCGGGCCGATAGGCTTTCCCGTGCTATCTTCGAAAGTTACCGGTACCGATCGCCGTGTATCCAGGTTCATTTCAAAATAGATTCCTGCATTGCCGATCCAGGCTTTTCGCAAAATAGTATCAACTAAAACCGGTACGATCGACTCACTTGCTTTATACCCCGGAAAAGCCTTACGGTCCACGGGGGCCAGCGTCATGCTATTTTTATCAAATTGATAAAGTGAACCGGCAGTGACCACCCATAATTTGCCAGCGCCAGTATTATGAAACAGGAAGGCCATGTTATCCCCAAAACCCAAAGCCTCTGCCGGATTGGGGGTGAACAACTTAACAACCGGTGAAAAAGGGATCAATTGAAATATCCCGTTCCTTAGCCAGCTTCCGCACCATATCATCCCTTCTCTATCGCAGTAAATGACGCTGTTTGCATAGGAAACCGCTTTTTGCAACGTTGTATCGTTTGGAAATGGTTTACTAAGGGAGTTGGTGATAGGGTCATAAATAAATATCCCTCTCGGATGCGTAGCGAACCATATCCTACCCTCGCGGTCGATATCAATGCCCACAAAGCGATTATAATCTTTTAGTTTATTAATATCCGCCATCGCTTTAACCTCGTGAAATTGCTCATCTGCAAGCGTGAATTCGACCAACCCGTCGCTGCTGTTTATCCAGATCGCGTTCCTCTTGCTATCAAAACGCATGGCCTCTGAACTATGGTCATGGTTCGGGATGTTCCGGTAGCAGGGCCAGGAGTAATATTGCTTTTTTCCATCTTTCAGCGATATCTTCATCAGGCCGCCGCCGGGGCCATTTAATACGCCGCGAAGCATCCAGATGCTATTGGATTTGGAATCAAAGAACGAATACTGCGGACTGGGGCCAAAGCTGAAGCCATCATTTTCTGTAAGCATGGCCAGGGTCTTTTTCCGTAATGAATGAATATTATAAACAACTATCGATGGCCCCTCCTGTGCGTACAATTTGTCACGTGTGGCACAAAAGGGAATCGCGTCGTGGTTGGGATCATGATTGTTCGCCAACGAAAAATTGGAAAAAGTATCAGCTTTTATATCCAGGCGCGAAAGCCCCCTGTTAGTGCCAATCCAAATATTATGAAGACTGTCTTCGGCTAAACCTAAAATATAGCTACTTATTATTGTATGAGGATTATGTGGTTCATGATAATAATTTTTAACCAGGCTGCCATCAAAACGGTTCAGGCCATTTTTCGTCCCGGTCCATAAAAAACCTTTTATGTCCTTCAATATATAATAGTTCTCACCCTGCGACAACCCATCATAAATCGTCCAGTGAACAGCGCGGTATTTGTTTTCTGAAGGTTTAGATTGTAGGTACTGTGCGTAAGAACTGGTCGAATAGATTGATGATATGCTCACAGACAAAACACACAGCAGCGGATATATAAGCGACGATCTCACTGCTTGATATTCAAAAGATGCATAAATTCATCTTTGTGCGCACGCGAAAGTTCGATTTTATGATCGTTGCTCATAACAATCTCACCGCCCTCGCCTTTGCGGTACATTTTTATATGCGCCATGTTTATCAGGTAAGAACGGTGTGCACGGAAAAAAGATAGTTTAGTTAATATCTCATCATATTGTTTTAAAGTATAACTGGATATTATCCGCTTTTCATTGGTAAGGTAAAACTCGGTGTAATTGCTGTCCGCCTGGCAATACACAATATCTTGAATAGATATAACCAGGTAGCCCTCTGTTGTCGGTATGGTAATTCTGTCATGAATCTTTTGAGGGTTTAACATATCCTGCTGTAATTGTTCGAATAGTTTTTTGGAAGCTGATTGCGTGGCTGCAGTTTTTAATTTAACCTTATTGACGGCTTCGATCAATTCTTCGGGCACAATAGGTTTTAATAAGTAGTCCATGGCATTAAACCGAAATGCTTTAATGGCATAATTGTCGAAGGCCGTGGTGAATATAAGATCGAAATTGATATCCGATAAGCGGTTCAACAGGTCAAATCCGGTTTCTCCATTCATCTGGATATCAAGAAACACGATATCAGGGCTAAGATCACGTATACCCTGCAAGCCTTTCTCAACGGTGGATGCGACACCGACCAAGCTTATCTCGGGTAAATATTGTTCCAGCAGCTTTTGAAGGAGGTTTCTGCTCTGGAATTCATCATCTACTATAAAAGCCCGAATTGCCTTCACAATCAATTATTTGCCATCTGGTATAATTATTTTTCTCATAAACTTATTGATTATAAAACAACTATGCAAAATCCAAAACGAAACCGAAGAAACAAGTCCTGTTTGCAGGCTTCGTTTAATTGGGCATTGAAATGTCGCTTTAAGGCGATTATGAAACGTTTTCTAATAGCAAACCCCCTACAGGTTTTTTTAATAAATACGTGTACGTCTATATACCGTGAATTTCATAAGGCAGGCAAAAACCACAGTCTATGATTCATTGATTATCAGTGTGATAGGTCCGATGTCGGCAACCTATTGCCAACTTACAGCCGACCGCGTTTTATTTCTTTTTTTCGATTCTTTTTGGGTTCAGTTTCAGGCAAAAAAAGCTTTTTAAGCACATTTAGGACTGCTATTTTCTTTAAACCCTCCAAAAGCCGGTTCGCGCTTTCTCCGGTCGGGACTTAAGGAAACAACCCTAACAAGTTGCTTTTCTTTTTTTATGTCAATAAAATACTCATAATGAGGCTATTAAAGTCTGGAAAAAGCGATTCGATTTTTACGATGAAGACGATTAGACCCTTTGATTGTTTGGTTTAAAAGTCAACCCAGGGAATACAATCGATCATCTTTTTTGCTTGTTCGATTTCCACTTGTGGTTATTGTTGTCAATGACATTATCAAAGCGGTATGTTCTTGCTATTATATACAAAAACTCTAAGTTCAAGTCATTCGTAAATTTACCATTATGAACTATAATAATGAACAAAGATTTGGCATTCATTCAGTAATCGATTTGTTTTTTATGGGCGGGGGATGGCGATAAATTGTCTCAACGGCACCAACCGCCATTTCAGTAAAACTTTCGAATACCTTCTCTAAATAATTAAACAATATTTTAAAACAGTTGTTTAATTATTAAAATTATTGCTAATTTTGTCACCGGAATGGCCAAAAAAAAAGAACAGAAAGCAGAACATGATGCTTCGACCGAGGAGAAGATCCTGGTTGCGGCTAAGAAAATATTTACCCAAAGAGGCTATGAGGCAACGAAAGTAAGGGATATAGCTACGGAGGCAGATATCAATCTTTCGCTGGTTAATTATTATTTCCGGAGCAAGGAAAAACTGTTTGAGCATATCATGGTCGAAAACGTGAACAAGCTTTTTGAGAAAGTTGGTCCGATATTAAACGATGAGCAGCTCAGCTTAAGAGAAAAGATCAGCGAGTTGGCGAATCACTACATTGATTTGCTGCTTGAAAATCCTGACTTCCCAAAATTCATTGTAAACGAGGTATTATCTGGTTCCAGTAAAATCCCGGCAATTACTGCCAGGCGGGAATTTATCCTGCACTCGCATTTTGCAAAGCAGGTTTTTAGCTTGCAGGCAGAAGGAAAGATCAAATTTCACCCGGTCCAGTTAATGATGAATATTATGGGTATGCTTTTCTTTCCTTTCCTGGGACAAAACTTATTTAGTCATATCAGCGCACCGGCAAATTTCCGGGAATTGATGGAAAGCAGGAAAAAGCTGATCCCGGTATGGGTTGAAGCAATTATCAACAGCTAAATTTTTTTATACGTTAATTGAACAAATGTTTAAAACAAGATGACGATTCCAAAATGCTTATTAGGTATAGCGCTTACCCTCTGTTTGTTATCGGTTAGCGCCCAGGAAAAGTTAACGCTTGATGAGTGTTACCGCCTGGCAAGACAGAATTATCCGGCCATTAAAAAAATGGACCTGATTACCCAAACGTCTCAGTTTACGTTGGAAAATGCCAACAAAGGTTATTTGCCGCAAGTGTCGTTTTCTGGCCAGGCTACTTACCAGTCGCAAACCATCAGTTTTCCGGCGGCATTGAGCAATATACCGGGTGCTTCGTTGCCAACTATTAGCAAAGACCAGTATAAGATACAAGGCGAAGTGGACCAACAACTTTATGACGGCGGCGCGATCCGTGATCAGAACCAAGTGACCAAAGCGAATACCGAATTGCAGCGCCAGAATCTTGAAGTCAGTCTTTATGCGTTAAAGGACAGGGTCAACAATATCTTCTTTTCTATTTTACTGACGGATGCACAGGTCAAACAAAATGAGCTGAACAAAGCCAGCCTGCAAACCCAGGCGCAGAAGACACAGGCTGCATTTAACAACGGCACCGCTTTTCAAAGCAATGTAAACGAGTTACAGGCGGAAGTGATGAATACCGATATGGCGACTACACAGTATACTGCCAATCGTACGGCTTATCTCCGTATGCTTTCGCTGTTGATCGGCAAGGAAGTAACTTCACCTGCGCAATTACAAGCGCCCGAAGCGATAACGAATATTGGTGATATAAATCGCCCTGAGCTAAAGGCGTATGAACTCCAAAAGGCGGTTTACGATGCGCAACAAAAACAACTCAAATCAGATTACCTGCCCAAGTTTAGTGCGTTTTTCCAGGGCGCCTACGGCAGGCCAACGCTGAACATTATCGAAAACCAGTTTGGCCCCTGGTACATTACAGGGCTTCGCCTCAACTGGTCGCTGGGAAGCCTGTACACCCTGGGGAACCAAAAGAAAATATTGAACCTGAACAGGGAGTCTGTAGACGCAGATAAAACCACTTTTCTGCTCAACACCAAGCTTGATGTCACCCAACAGGATGAACAGGTGAAAATGTACACCGATTTGATGCGCCAGGATGAACAAACCATAGCGCTTAGGGAATCGGTAACCAAATCGGCCGCTGCACAACTGGCTAATGGCGTAATAACTACGCATGAATATATACAACAGGTTAACGCTGAGAACCTCGCCCGCCAAAACCTGATTTTGCACCGCATCCAGTTATTACAGGCACAATACAATCTAAATTATAAATCAGGCAACTAATTCTAACGACATGAAACGTTTGATATACCTTTTCTTTGTTGCGCTATCCTTAAGCGCATGTAGTCACAAAAATGATTTTGATGCTTCGGGAAACTTCGAGGCGGATGAAGTGATCGTTTCCGCACAGCAGAACGGCGAATTACTTTCGTTCAATTTGCAGGAGGGCCAACTGCTAAAGGCCGGCGAAAAGATTGGCCAGATAGATGTGCTTACAGCCGAACTCCAAAAACAGCAAACCGAGGCATCTATAGCAGCCCTGAAGGAAAAGACCACCAATCCGCAGGACCAGGCAGAACTGGTTCGCCGCCAGTTGGCTGTACAGGAATCGCAACTCGATCAACAGATACATGAACGCGACCGCACCGCAAATCTTGTAAAAGCTGACGCAGCCACCCGCAAACAACTCGATGACGCCAATGCTGCGCTCGATCAGATGCGCAGGCAAATCGAAGTAACCAGGCAGCAACTCAAGCTCAACACGTTCAATATCAATACACAAAACCGTACTGTGCTGAGTGAGCGCGGCCCCCTGGAAAAAACGGCGGTGCAATACCAGGAACAGATCAATAAAGGTCAAGTGATCAATCCAATTACCGGTATTGTGCTTACTAAATATGCCTTACAGGGAGAGATGCAGACTATCGGTAAGCCGCTGTACAAGATCGCCAATACCGATACGTTAACATTAAGGGCTTACGTCACTGGCACACAATTGTCCGAAATTAAAATTGGCCAGCAGGTAAAAACACGGATTGACCAGGGAGAAAAGAATTATAAATATTACAATGGACAAATTACTTGGATATCCGATAAATCCGAATTCTCGCCCAAAACAATACAAACAAAAGATGAAAGAGCCGACCTGGTTTACGCAGTTAAAGTGCGCGTGAAGAACGATGGCTTTTTAAAGATTGGTATGTATGGGGAAGTGATCTGGTCAAAACCTTAAAGTATATGCCGGCAGTTTCTTTACAGCATATCAGCAAAAATTATGGCGACGTAAAAGCGGTCGACGATGTTTCCTTTGACGTGGAGAAAGGTGAATTGTTCGGGCTGATCGGGCCTGACGGCGCGGGCAAAACCTCGATATTCCGCATTCTGACTACGCTATTGCTGGCTGACAAGGGATCGGCTACCGTGGAGGGATGTGATGTGGTGAAGGACTATCGCGCCATTCGCAACCAGGTAGGCTATATGCCTGGGCGCTTTTCTCTATACCAGGACCTGACGGTGGAAGAGAACCTCAATTTCTTCGCCACCATATTTGGCACCACGATCCAGGAAAATTACGATTTGATCAAAGATATTTACGAGCAGATCAAACCGTTCAGCAACCGCCGTGCGGGGAAGCTGTCCGGCGGTATGAAACAAAAACTGGCATTGTGCTGTGCGCTGATCCATAAACCGACTGTATTGTTCCTGGATGAGCCGACTACCGGCGTGGATGTAGTTTCGCGCAAGGAATTCTGGGAGATGCTGGGCAAACTGAAACAGCAGCACATTAGTATTCTCGTATCAACTCCCTATATGGATGAGGCGAAATTGTGTGACCGCATCGCATTGATGCAGGGCGGAAAGATCATGTCGGTAGATAAACCAGGTAACCTAATGCAAAGCTTTCCAAAAGCGCTGTTTGCCGTCAAAGCACAGAATATTTACAAGCTATTACAGGACCTGCGTTCGGATGAAGCCGTTGAAAGTTGTTTTGCCTTTGGCGAATACCTGCATATGACCTTAAAAAATGATAGCGATGACGAAAAGCAGGTGAAAACATTAGCAGCAAAATATCATCATGAAAGCCTGGAAGTGAAGAAAATAACCCCCGCCATTGAAGACAGTTTCATTCGCCTGATGCGCGAGCAGCACATGGACACGGCAATTAAACCAGTAAAGGAGACGTCCGATGGCAGATAAAGCGATAGAATGCAAAGAATTAACCAAGCAATTCGGCGACTTTAAGGCTGTCGACCGGATTACTTTTGACGTGAACCAGGGTGAAATATTCGGCTTCCTGGGTGCTAACGGCGCTGGTAAAACTACGGCTATGCGCATTTTATGCGGTCTGTCCTATCCCACTTCGGGCGAAGCCAAAGTAGCGGGTTTCGACGTATACAAGCAGCAGGAACAGATCAAACGAAATATCGGCTATATGAGCCAGAAGTTTTCTTTGTACGATAACCTGACTATCCTGGAAAATATAGAATTCTACGGAGGTGTGTATGGCGTATCCCGCCCGGAGATCAAAAAACGGAGCGATGAGCTGGTTTCAACACTTGGCCTTGAGCAAGAAGCCAAAAAGTTAGTTGGTGAGCTGCCGCTTGGTTGGAAACAGAAGCTGGCCTTTTCTGTAGCGATTTTTCACCGGCCAAAAATCGTATTCCTTGACGAGCCGACCGGCGGCGTTGACCCGATCACACGCCGGCAGTTCTGGGATATGATCTACCAGGCCGCGGCAGACGGGATCACTGTTTTTGTCACTACGCACTATATGGATGAGGCTGAGTATTGCAACCGCGTCACCGTTATGGTGGACGGCCGCGTGGAAGCGCTCGATACGCCCGTGAAATTAAAAGAGCGTTTTCATACCCATTCTATGGATGAGGTTTTTTACCAACTGGCACGCGGTGCAAAAAGATCGGGGGATTAAATGAAGCAATTATTGGCGTTTATACGAAAAGAGTTTTATCATGTGTTCCGTGACCGCAGAACCTTGCTCATCATGTTCGGCTTGCCCGTAGTGCAGATCGTACTCTTCGGTTTTGCGCTGAGCAACGAGGTCAAAAATATCGGTATCACCGTAATGGACAATGCCCATGACGTTAACTCGCAGCAGATATTCGATAAGATAAAGACCAGCACTTATTTTAAACTAAAGGAGCCAGCCAAAAGCTACGCGGACATTGAACATCTGTTCAGGCAAGGCACTATTAAATGTGCGCTGATATTCCCGGCAAATTTCGGTTCTGACCTACAACACAGCGGCAAAGCTGACGTGCAGATCATCACCGATGGCTCTGACCCTAACACCGCGACTATCGTTGTTAACTATCTCACATCCATCATCAGTAGTTACCAACAACAGCTCAACTCCAATAGCACACCATCTTACCAGATCATACCTGAAGTGCGTCAGCTGTATAATGAAGAACAGAATGGCTCCCTGAACTTTATTCCAGGAGTAATAGCGCTGATCTTTATGATCGTTAGCACCGCGCTGACCTCGGTGGCCGTTGTCCGCGAAAAGGAACTCGGTACCATGGAAATATTATTGGTTTCACCATTTAAACCCATCATGGTGCTCATTGCCAAAGCGGTTCCTTACCTGGTGTTGTCGCTGATCAATTTCATCGTCATCCTGCTGCTTTCCGTGTATTTGCTGGATGTACAGATCAAAGGCAATCTCGTCCTCATTTTTGCTGAAAGTATATTGTTTATTATTACCTGCCTGGCGCTGGGCCTGCTGATTTCCAACCTGACCAACTCGCAGCAAACGGCCATGCTGGCTTCGATGATGGGCATGATGCTGCCCACTTTGCTGCTCACCGGCTTCATGTTTCCATTGGAAGACATGCCCTGGATATTTCGGGTCGTCTCACATATCATTCCGTCACGCTATTATTATGACATTGTAAAGGCTGTGATGCTAAAAGGCCTTGGGTTTAGTTATGTCTGGAAAGAAACGCTGATCCTGGCAGGCATGGCGATGGGGTTATTAACACTGGCATTGAAGAACTTTAAGATCAGGCTGTCATGAAGGTATTGAGGTTTATCTTACAAAAGGAATTCCGCCAGATATTTCGGGATAAAACCATCCTGGCCCTGATGTTTGCCATGCCGATCATACAGCTGATCATACTGCCCCTGGCCGCTAACTTTGATGTGAAGAATATCAACGTGGCATATGTGGATCATGACCACAGCACCTATTCGCAAAAGTTGATCAATAAGATCGGTTCATCGGGGTACTTTAAAATTGCCGGTGCGCCTGACTCTTACAACGAAGGCCTGAAAATGATCGAGAGTGGCGATGCCGACCTCGTACTGGAGATACCGCCGGGGTTTGAACGGAACCTGGTCCGGGAAGGCAGCCAGCATGTTAATGTGTCGGTCGATGCTATTAATGGCACGAAGTCTGCAATCGGAGGCGGTTACCTGGCGGCAGTCATTGCAGATTTTAACAGTAACCTCGATGTCAATATCAAATCGCCTAACGGTAATGTGTCAATGCCTGCAACAAGTATTAATGTGAAAAGCACAAACTGGTACAATCCCCGCGCCGAATACAAATATTATATGGTACCCGCCATCTTGGTGCTGCTGCTGACTTTGATCGGTGGTTTTATTACCGCATTAAACATTGTCAGGGAAAAAGAGATCGGTACAATTGAACAGATCAACGTAACACCCATAAAAAAGTGGGAGTTTATCCTGGGTAAACTGATACCGTTTTGGATAGTCGGCATGATAGTCTTTACAATAGGCTTGATCGTGATGTATGTGATCTATGGCATTTTCCCGCAGGGGAGTCTTTTACTCCTTTACCTGTTCGCGGCGATATATTTGGTTGCACTGCTCGGCCTGGGGCTTCTTATCTCCACCTTTGCCGATACGCAACTGCAGGCCATGTTTGTCGCTTTCTTCTTCATGATGATATTCATGCTCATGAGCGGTTTTTTTACCAGCACCGACAGCATGCCTGGTTGGGCCAGACAAATTTCCAACTTCACTCCTGTCACACATTTTATAAGCGTCGTACGTCTGATTGTGTTAAAGGGCAGCGGTTTTGCTGAAGTAAAAACAGAATTGCTCTACCTGGTCGGTTTTGCGATTTTGCTTAACTCTTTGGCCATTTTTAATTATCGAAAAACAAGTTAAAGTACATAATCGAAGGATACCTTTTCTGATATGAAAAAAGTAATAGTCGATATCCATCCCCCTATCGAATTGTGGTTCACCCCCAACTTATTTCGTCATATCATTTTTCTTCTCTTTAATATTGGGTCGAACCAGGGTCTGCAACCTATTGCCAACTTACAACCAACCTCATTTTATTTCCTTTTTTTCGATTTCTTTTCTACCTCCTTTTCATGCAAAAAGGGCTTTTTGAGCGTATTTAGGGCTGCTATTTTCTTCAAATCTTCCAAAAGCTGGTTCGAGCTTTCTACGGTTGGGTGTACAAATTTAAAGTCAAAAGTCTCAAGTCGGAAGTCTTGAGACTTTTTTTGCTACAATAGTTTAATTCCCTTCTTTGAAACTTGTTTCAACATTCGGATCACCCTTGCCGTCATAAACGGCAACTTTGGGGTAAGGGAAAACAGGCCTGGTCATTACAACTGCTCCCTCCTTCTTTTTTGTCATAAACGCATCCCCATCTTTCATTTTCGACATAATAACACGCTCAGGTGCTTTATCGTGCTCTACCCAATCGCGTATTAATGTTAACCATTCTGTTTGGTCGGGACCGGGGCCGCCATTACAGTGGAGAACACCTGGGAGTAAGAAAAAGCGGATATAAGATTGCACATCTTTATCCTTTTTTTCGACCTCGTCATAGTATGCAATGGTTGAAAAAGCAGACAACGCCGGGTCATTCCAGCCGTGGAACATGATCATTTTCCGGTTAAGTTTTTTGAAAGGGGTATAATCTGTCTGAGTTGCATTCAGATAAGCCGCAGCATACCGGGTTTCCTTAAAAAAGTTCGAAAAATCATATTTCGTGTAGTCCCATACCGGGTCGTTGAAAATCAGATATTTGAACATATTGGTACTGAATAGGTAATGCAGACTTGGAAATGGAACGTGGGGATTATTACCGGCGATCCATACGTCCCATCCGCCCTCCGCGTCTTCTGCACCAAAGGGGTAACCGGGATATATAATCCCTTCTTTATTTGCCAGAGGCGAATAAACGGTTTTTATAGCGTCCAATTGTTTCGCTGTAAAACAACCGGCCGTCGCCGCGTTGTCCGGGCAAACAGGTAGTCTGGAGAAATCAATTTTACACCCTCTTGGATCGCTAATAATGCCGTCTTTAACCCCGTCGAGAGTATCACATTGCTTCAAAACTTCGCTCTGAAGCAAACGTAAATTATCTTTGGTGATCACAGGGTTTTTGACATTTGTCGGGTCAGGATAATTTTTTTGGCTGTTTTGAACAAGTTTTGCGCCGGTACCGGGCCAATCAAAAGCAGGCGCACCGCAAACAATGCCTTCGAAATCTTCAGGATAGAACTGCGCTTCTATCATTGCCTGCCCGCCTCCCCTGGAACAACCCATAAAGTAAGAGTAGGAAGGCGCCTTACAATAGTAAGAGCTAATAATAGACTTTGAAACAACCGCCGTCAAATGGACGGCAAGTTTACCAAAATCCAGCTGCCGCTCCATATTATCCAGGCCCCAGCTTGCGTCGACAGGCGACCCTTTATGGCCCGCGTCGGTTCCTGCGGTTGCATAACCTAAATTCACTTTGTCCTTAAACGCATTCTCGATGTCGCCTACAAAACCACCGCCGCCCGACATAATAAATCGTTCATTCCATTTGTCGGGTAACAGTAATTCAAAATAAATTTCTTTGCTTATTCTTCCCAGTATGTGGCAAAACGGGACCTTTATTACTTGACCCTGGACGCTGTCGCCTTGCATCGATTTCGACTCCAGTATCGTTACGTCCGGAAGACGCAGATTCATCAACTGCTCACAGGGAATACAATTTTTGGAATTCAAGGATTCCTGGGCCGATAAAAAAAACGGCAAAAACAGCGCTATGACTGTAAAAAAGGAGAAGGCTGGTATTTTCATTTTATTTGGTTCTTCAAATAAATTTAATCTAAAAATAGCTGAGATTCCAAAATGCGATTAATTAAAAAAAGAGAGAATATTCAAAAGGGAAACCGGAATAACATCTGGCACGGTTATAGCATCGTTTTCGCACTGAAACACAAATGTTTAAAACAAAACATAAACTTTCACGGAAAAT
The DNA here is from genome assembly GCA_035551775.1 of Mucilaginibacter sp. Lineage (GTDB taxonomy): Bacteria > Bacteroidota > Bacteroidia > Sphingobacteriales > Sphingobacteriaceae > Mucilaginibacter. The sequence goes on from DASZMQ010000005.1 coordinate 12,516, forward strand.
TCCTACATTAGTTCAATTAACTCTTTAAACATTCATTAAAACACCTTTTTATGAGACGAATTTTACTCGGCTTCATAGCCTTATCTGCTACAAGTCTTTTCTTGTACAGCTGTAAAAAAACCGAAGGCGCTAAGCCTGAAACTTCAACAAACACCCCTGCTGACCTGAGCAACCTGCACGGAATGGGATTGAACGCCATGGATCCTTCAGATTGGGCAGGAGTTCCCGCTTTTTCTGCCGATCTCTTTAAAAATAATTTGCAAACTAACGGGCTATCTTATAGCGGCACCATGCCTGGCTCTTATTTGCTGGAAACCCCGCAGATCAGGGACCAGGGACAGATGGGTTCATGCACCGGTTTCTGCGGAACTGAATCGGACGAGATCCTGTACTATTACAAGAATAATCCGACAGCTACAGGATTCACCGGTCTGACAACAAGTAACACAACCTCTACTGGTGGCCTGGCTACGGCCTATGCACATGAGATGGCAAATACTTCCGACGAGCCCTTGTATGGTGGCCCTTCCAACGCAACCGCGTCACTTAGCCCGCTGTTCCTGTATTTTACAGAGCGCGTTGTGGTTAATCACAGCTCTATCAGCAATGACCCGGGAGCAAACATGGTAAATATTTGCGAAGCGCTGCAGGGACTAACCAATAATTCGGGTACCGGCAAAGCCTTAACTTACAGCAGCTACACTTTCGATGGAATAACTACTGAAGCGAATTATCCATATCCATGGGTACTGGGCTCAGGGGGATATAACGTGGCTACATCATCCAATACACCATATAAGGTATATCCATATAGCTATTTCAACTACGGTTCAACCACTATACCTGTTGCTCCTAATAATTATCCTATCGGTAAACAAAGCGGCAGTACTAGCAGCAGCGGAAGCACCACCGAAGGTTACTACGTTATCACAGATACCAAGACCGCGCTGGTAAACGATATTAAATATGCTTTATTGAACAACAAGCCGGTAATGATGGGCTTTAATGTTTATGACAAGCCTTTTTCTTATCCTTACTTTGAAAATTTAAGTACTACAAGTTACACCTATAACCCGCTTACGTCGAGCGGCTCCCTTGTAAAAGGTGTTAAACTTATGGGCGGCCATGCCGTTCCTATAGTGGGATATATTAATGACAGTTCACAGCCTGGTGGTGGCGTATTTATATGCCAAAATTCGTGGGGCACTCCCTGGGGTTATCATGGTTACTTCTACTTGCCGTACTCAGTTGTTCAGAGCACCTCTGTCGTTCCATCAGGGAATTTATACATTATGATACTGTAAGTTCTTAAATCTATACAGGAAAGGCCCCGGAGTTTAAGTGCGCTGGGGCTTTTTATTTTACCTGTCTCGTCCTAAGAAAAGTTGACTAAAACTTAGTCAACACATGGAAACAGAATTAATTAAATCAAAAAACGGGTTCCCCCCAGCGCGGTTCAGTGTGGCCTTCAAAAAGAAGGTGGTTGCAGAATTTGAAAGAGGCTTTT